>NZ_JBIUVP010000001.1:0-378380 GCF_044742985.1 Frigoribacterium sp. NPDC087798
CCAAGGTATGAGCTCGGCCCAAGTTCCAGCGCTGACGCCGTACGCGCATTTGCGTCCCGTGGCAGAACGGCGACATCAAGGGGTGATGCTGAGATAAGGTCGCTAAGTTCTGCCCACGCATTGTCCCCAGTGTTCCCCATGGTCATAGTTTGAGCCATAGCCAGGGTTTACCGGATGCAGACCCAGAAGATCTGCCCGGTAGGGGATCGCCTGCCGGCCTACTCGATGGCTTGAACGTGGTCCCATCTCGCGAGCGTGTGTGCTGGATGATGGACGCATGACGGTCCCCGAGGAATCGCCCCCGCTGCGGAGATCGAAATTCCGTAGCAGGGACGAGATGGCGGCGGCTGCCGAACGGAGCGTCCTCTCGGAGCACCCGGATCTGTCCCAGCGTGTTGTTGGAGTCATCGACGAGTACGGGACCACGACGTCGAGGATCATTAAGCAGCGGCTCCAACCAGGGGATGCGGACAAAGTCAGAGACGTTCGCTCGGTCCGCTGGCTGAATGTGCGAGGTATTCCCGGTGCCGTCTCTCTCCTCGCAACGTTCTTGGTCTTCGAAAACCTGAGTGGTGGCAGGTATCAGCCGCGGGCTGTCCCGTTCTCGAACATTACGGCCCCCATCCCGCATCCTCTCGACATCTGGGCCGCTGCGTGGGCTGGGGTGGCGCTGCTCGGCGCTTTCATCGGGGTCATGGCGGCAGATCGGTCGCGGCCGCCATACCTGCTCGGAGGGGCGGCGGCGCTGTCGATGCCGTCTGCGGTCATCGGTGTGTTCGATGAAGGCACGGCAGTCAACGAGCACATCGCACCGTGGCTCGGCACGTGGTCGTTGATGCTCCTCGTGCTTGCGGGATCGGCATTGGCAATGTGGTCACGGGGTCACCGGCGCCGCCTCGCGGTGTCGGGGGGAGCGACTGCCAGGGTTGCCGCCGCGCGGGCGGGCGTAGAGGTCGAGCATGAACGTGCTCTGTACCGCCTCGCGGAACTGATGCCACCTCGCTCGCCAGAGGGGCGTGAGCTGCTCGCGGACCGTGACCGGGCTGTGGTCGCATCCCGTCGAGCGGCCGGCGCTTCTGCATGGGACTGGAGAAGGTCCGAAGGGCCGGTACCCGTCGGCGGCTTTATGTTGGCAGCAGAACACTCGGTCAGGTGCGCCGAGCTCGGACCGGCAGGATGAAGGTGTCCCGATAGACGATCGGTCACCGGCCGCGGTTGTTAGTTGGATACCTCTGGTGGGGTTGGATCTTCGTAGGCCTCGTAAGGGAGGGCTCGCAGGTAGAACGTGACCTTGAGGAGCATGGCGCCGGAGATGGCGCCTGCCCCTACGCCGAGCCAGAAGATCCAGATGCCCGTGACAATCGCAGCAAAGACGAGCAAGCCGGTGCAGAGGCCAGCCGCGGTCGCACCCAGGTACGTGATCTCGCGAGGTATGGACCCCCAAATTTTTCGATCTTCGAGAATCGTCAGGCTCATGACCGTCTCCTTCTGGGTCGTGCTTAGATGCGACCCTCTCCTAGCCAACCGAATTTGCACCCCGTCTGACCTTTCTGTCGCGCCGGTCGGTGCCCGATAGGGGATCGACATCTAGGACGAACCGTGGGGTCCCCAACCGCCGTGACGCAGGCTAAGTCCGTCGAAGCCCTCGGAGCCAAGACGCCACGGCAGCGAGGTCGCCCCAGGCCCAGAGCAAAAGGACAAGGAATGCGATCGACAGCACTGCGAACACCGGTGGAAGGACGTAACCCACCCATTCGGACTGGCCATCGTTGACTGTTTCGTTGGGGCCGAGGTAGGCGGTGGGCTGGGCGTAGGCATAGGCGTGTCCGTCCGGCCCGGTGGAACCTGTCAAGACGACGTCGTCAAGCGTTACGTGCGCGTCAGCGGAAATCCACCGGCCGATGATGACGTCACCGCCACGGCGGCCGGCCAATTCCCGTCTCTCCTCCGTGAACGTGCCCCAGATCTTGGGCTCACCTCGATCATGCGCGGCGAATGCGGAGATGACGATGAAGAACGCCGCCAAGGCAATGCAAGAGACATACGCGGCCAGTTGACCCCAGCGCTGTAGTCGGAAGAAGAAGGGTCCACGTGGTCGGGCGGGGCGCAGTGGAGGCACCAGGTCAGCGTGCCATACCGCGATGCACGTACCGGCTTCGAGCATCCGTCAACCCCAGGAGGGACCGTCTGCTCCACGTTGCGTTGCTCCACGGAGCCAGCCCACAAAGCAGTGCCCGATAGGGGATCGCTCATCGAATCAAACTCTGGCTTAGGTGCGGCGTTCAGGGGCGTGACTTTGGTACCTGTGGCTGTGGCTTCACTGTGATGAGAAAGCGCCTGTTGAGTTCGTCGACGACCTCGCCCGACCACGGTGCTTCAAGGTGCCCGTCGTCCTCGTCGTCAAAGCCGCGCAGGGCAACTCCACTGGGAACGCGAAGAATTGGTGTCGAGGAACCATCCTCGGCGACCACGACGATGTCCACGACTCGACCGCGCACACGAGTTTCAATGGGGGAGTCGTGGTGCGCCTCGATCAGCCGCACTTGTCCGTCCGCGTCCCGCCATCGGAGGCAGCCCAGGTCGACTGTCTCGTTGCGTTCGATCGCCGCACCGCAGCATTCGTGCTCCCAGTCGCCCACTTCGACTGTGACGTTCAAGGGCGTTCCTTCCGTGACCTGTATCTGCACCGTAGTGGAGCCAAAGTGGTGCCCGATAGGCGATCGGTCAGCGGTCGAGGCCCTAGGGGCCCGTCCCACGGATCGTCCCTCCGGCTCAGGCCCCTAACAGAGAGACGGGCAGGGGAGGCTGGCTGTGAGCAGGAACATGCTCGCGTGGGAGGCCACAGCAGCAGCGCCAGTCAGCCAGAGCGCCGGAACAAGTGCGCGGTGGTCACGTAGCATGCGGCGCCCAGAAAGTGCGCACGCCAGGAGCCACAGCGACAACTGCACGCCTACCAGAATTGGCCTAGCCCACAGGAAGACGTCGCCCATGATGTCGCGCCAGAGAACTGCAACGTCGATGACGACCAAGGTCGCTGCGAAGCCGACGATCAGGACCATGATCGCTCCCGCGTCGACCCTGGCTGAGATTCGCGGCGGCGCCAGCGGCTCGGCGGTGCTCATGACCCGAGACTAGACGGCTCGTCAATGTCGCCGACAGCCCCGTAGAGCTTCACAAGAAGGTGCCCGTTAGACGATCGGCGATAGGGCAAGCCCACTCTTGGTCACGGGAATCTCACGGGCCACGTGGCTTTCGTCTTTTCGTCGGTCAGACTTCAGGGCCTGGACGCTTTGCGGCGTCTCCACGAATTTCTCAGACGCGCTAAGTCGCCCCACTTTTCGGCTGCACGCAGGACGCCGAGAGCGAGCACGACGAGCAAGATGGTGGCGACGAGGACTCCGATGAGGGGGCTGCTGGTGCTGTCGTGGACGGTGTCGGTGCCGCCGAGGATGGCATCGGGTATCGCGTAGGAACGGGAGGTGCCGTCCGTTCCCACTGCCCCGTCGAGTCCGACGCTGCGGTAGGTCAACTGACCGTCGTCGCTCGTCCACGTGCCGACGCTCTGGCAGCCGTACCGGCCATCGCCTTCGCAACTCTCCTCGGTGAACGTGCCTGCCACATGCGCCTGAGTCGAGTCGTGGACGGCTGAGGCGAGAAGTAGAGCGACGACCAGCGCTGCTAGAGCGGCCCCGGCGTAGACCATGAGATGCCAGGCGCGCGTCCAGGGGCCCGAACGGTGGCAAGTTCTGTCAGGGCGCCGGTGTCTTGGGCTATAGAACCCATCATCCATTTCTGAGGGCACAACTTCGCTCACGCTGGCAAGCGTGGCACAACTCAAGGTCACCTCTGGCTATGCGCCCGTTAGGGGATCGGCCATCGGCCATCGGCCATCGGCCATCGGCCATCGTCTGTCAGGATCTGCCCATGATCTCGCGCATAGCCATAGTCCCTGTCGTGCTCTTCGTCGGCGTCGCTGGCTTCGCCTTGGGCTGGAACGGATGGGTCGTGGGGACCATCGGTTTGTTCTTCGGTGTCGCTGCGGTCGGTGGTGACTCCCTTGTGGAGCGGTCACGCCGCCGACAAGTCGGCAAGGCGTCTGATGCGCCTCGTCTTGGTGCCCGATAGGGAATAGGCCATCGGTCGCGACTGCTCGGGTCGAAGAATGGGTTTTACTCGTGGCATGGGTAGTCACTCCGGGGATCCGGCATCAGGCGAGCAGCGTGTCCCGATCGAGCAGGCTCTGGCGGGCTTAGAAGTCCATCCACTGGAGGAAGGCGAGACGGCCATTGAGGCGTTCGTGCTTGTGAAGACCCTAAATGCCGTGGGGGAAGCGACGTGGGCCTACAGAACGACAAACAGGCTCAACCGCGAAGAACTGCTGGGGGCCCTGACGGTTCAGGTCGCAGTTCTTACAAAAGAGATGCGCGACGAGTGGGATGACGACTGAGTCCCTGACAAACGCGCTTTGCGTCGACCTGAGTTAGTGCCCGATGGGGGATGGTGCAGCGGCCGTTTCGACGCGTGATGGACGCGAAGGAGTCAGGTTCGGTGGCCCAGGGGATTGCTTGGATTCTCTAGTGTTGCGGCATGGCTGACCTCCCTTCGATGGAAACACTCGCGGAGATATCCACGCATTGGGGTCAGCGTTGGTCGCCGGCGCCGCCTGGTTCGGTGGAGGACTACCGCTTCGGCAGTGGGGTCCTCTTAGAGTTCGACAGGCTCCCGACCTTGCATCAGCATGCCGAGCAGGCCATGCAATACGCCGAGATCATCTTCCGCGACCTGACGCTTCTTCGAGCCCTGAGGCAAGGCGCATCCGACGCCAGCGTCTTCGTCTCGACTTTTGCGTGGTCTCGTGGACCGGAGCCTGAGGATCGTGACTCGTGGCTCCAGCGTTTCCTCCCGGCACGCCTATGGCAGTCGAACATCAGCGTGACGTGGATGGCCGATCCAAACTTTGCCGAAGAGCTCCCCATCTACGAGCACACGTACGTCACCCAGCTCGGACTAGACGATCCTGGCCTTGCTGCCGCGTTGGCGCTGTCCTCAGGGATGGATGGGGAATCGTTGGCGATCTACCCGTCAGATGCCTCGTGGGTGTTCACCCAAAAGGAGGACGGGGCCTTTGTCCGGACTGACGGGGACAGAGCTGCCGAATTGGTGGCTCAGTTCCCTGAATGGGTCGGGCGGGCAACCCACGTGAGGCCATCGAATGCCCGCTTGGAAGATCAACGCGACTGGCAGATCGATTTCTCGTATCTTGACGAGCGGACTGCTTCGCGCATCCTGGACATGGCAGAGACCCAGGGGCTTCTGGAATGGCCAGCAGGTGGACGCCTCGTTGATCCTCGAGACGATCACAAGCTGGCCCTCTCTCGAGAGCAGGGGCAGCGCCTCCGAGTGCTCGCTACTGATGCGCCGGGCCTCGTCGTGGACGACTTCACGGGCGAAGGGCGCGAGATGACCCCGGCCATGGTGCGGGAGGAGATCGAAGAAGGACAGGACCCCCTGGCGGGTCTCGACGAGTTCATCGACGAAGTGGCCTACCGTCATCCCGCCGAGGCCAAAGACGGCCATCTTCCGAAGCGTTTCTGGAGCCCACGGCACAGTTACGACTGCATCGACGGATCGGATCTCGCGTTTACCTGAAACACGCAAAAGTCCGAGGGCCCGGCGTCCCAAAAGGGGATCGGTCACCGGGAGCTGAGCAGACGTAGGGTCTTGCTCTCTACTTTGAGTTTCGGTCAAGCGCCCTCGCCGTCTCTATCGGGAATCGGCATACTGAGGTCGTGCCGATCCCGCCCCATCACGAAGCCACATTCGGGCGGCTGACCGACGCAGCCAGGAGGACGTTCGGGACGGACCACGTCTCCGCGACCCTGCTCGATCCCGACACGGATCGCCTGCCGTTTCTGGAAGTCCCCGGACTGTCATTCATCGGCGAGCAATGGATCGTCGTCGAATTCGCCGGCGGCCGAAGACTAGAACTCGAGTGGAACGTAGCCGGTGTCGGCCGGGCATTCAGTCTGCTCGAACGACGGCAGCTGAGGATGACCATCGACAAGACCGCCCCAGAGGGCCTGCCAGGCTGGATCGAGGCACTCGTCGGCACTCACGGCCGGGTGACGGTCCACGCTCCCGTCGCTGAGTTCGACCTGGAGATGCGGGTGGTTCCTGACCGGGGTTCCGCTTTGCCCTTCTACGTTCACGTGCGGCATGACGGCAATGTTGTGGTCGAGGGCTCGCAACTTCACTGGTGGACCTTCGGCGCCGGACGCACTGACGATGACGGCATGGCGGCAGCGAAGGACCTGATGGAACAGGTCGTGCTCTACGGCGGCAGCATCAGACGCACGTGGCGAGGCGTCACCTTGCTCGACGAACACGGTGACTACTTCTCAGGGCCGATTCCGGGGCCGAGGCTGCCATTCCGGCCCCAACGTCTCCACTTCCGCGCCTACAGCTAGCCTCATCCTGCCCGCACAGAACGCAATTACGTTCAATTCAGATGTTCTGCATTTTCGACCGCCGCCCGATAGGGGATCGGCTACTGGGCTGCTCTAGACCCCAGGTGACCCGGAGAACGCGTTGCTGAACGTGCCGACCAGGATGACGATGGCGATGACCACGAATATGAGACCTACGAGCAGAAACGTGGGCGGGTGGCTTTCGGAACCCACGTGAACTCCTAGTCGTTCGCGTTCACTCCTGGTTCGTCTCGAAAAGGGCCGGTGAAAGATGACGAGGAGGATCCCGCCGCTGATGCCCAGCGAAGCAACGATGAGGGCTGGCACTTCTGTCGTGTTTGTCGTGTTCAGGGTCTCGCCTGCCGGGAGAAGTGCACGGCAGCTTTTCGCTCAGCGAGGTAAGAGGACCGGGCCCTGTAGGTATCTAATCGGATCTTGGGAGCGCGTTTGGACCTTGAGCGGCACTGCAGGGTGTCCGATAGCCGATCGTTCCCTGCGACGGTTGGGTCGGCAACTCGAGAGGCGGGTAGGGGGCCGCCCTGGTGCTGGCTTCATCGCTCGGCCAGGATGAGGACATGACCACGGGGCAGTGGGCACGACTGGCGGTAGTGCTTCTAGGTGCCGGCGCACTAGCGGGTTGCTCGGTGGCCACAACGAATGACGTGTTGGCTGAGGAACAGGTCAGTTCTGATGCCCTGCCGCAAGTCGAGAGTGTGGTCCTCGACGATCTGGACCCGGAGTCGGCGCGGTATCTCGGCGAGGCTGAAGGGACTCGGTATTGGGCGGCCCGGAACGCGGATGACGAGTTCTGCGTCCTCACGCAGGTTGTCGCGGGCGAACCTGATGACATGATGTCCGGCTGCAGCCCGGGCGATGGGGGCACGCTCACGATCTCCATGAGCGGAGGGCCGTCAGCTTCGTGGTCGGCCGTTGAAGATCCGACCGTGCCCGAGGGCAGCACGCTGCTCCGCGGTCACCTCGTTGTGTCGCCCCGCTGACCACACAGGCGGTCAGTCGCCTCGTGGCGGAGAACCCTGCCCGAACTCGGCTCGAATGGGCTGATTAGCGTTCGCATCGTCCATTCCCAGTGAGGCCGGCCTGTCCCGATAGACGATCGGTCGGTGAGACAGTGGTTGCCGGTCAGCGGCCCGCGCGCAGTAGTTCGTCGTATCCGGCATCCTCATCACATGCAGTTCTCGTGGTGGACCTGGTCGGGGCTCGTGATCGTCGCCCTCGGGGGACTCGGGCTGATCGGACGCGCCTGTGTGATGGCCGTTCGCCGAGACGGCATCGCGGGGGCCAGGGCGGAACGCGGTCCGAGCGCTCCGTGGTTCTGGTCCGGAATCGGGTTGCTCGTCGTGACCGGTGTCGTACTGGCCCTCTGGGTCCTCGCGCTCGACAGCTGACTGGCTCACGTGCAGCTCTGACCGGGCGACCAGCCGTCCGGATGGACGGTCGTTCATCGGACCCCATCTGAGACCGAGGACTGCTGCGGTGGAGGTGATGATTGGGACGGGGTGCCCGGAGGTGCTCTGTCGTGAGGGTGTCGGCTGTTTGTCGGGTCCGTTTCGTGGACCTCGGGGCTGGTCGTTCTTAGTGTGAGGTGCATGAACGAGACACGGATCGTCGATCTCCGGACCCAGATGGGTTGGACCCAGGAACGCCTCGCAGACGCGAGCGGCGTGACCGTCCGCACCGTCCAGAGGCTCGAGGCGGGCAATGACGGGAGCCTCGACACGCTGTCGCGGGTGGCGAAGGCCTTCGGCGTACCAGTCCGTGACCTCTTCGTCACCGTCACCGAGGACGACTACGGCCGCTCGGTCACCGCTCTCGACGAGCGGACGACTCGCCAGCAGGATCGGCGAGGCCGGGTCGAGGACGGCTTCCGAGCCCTGTACTACGGCGTGGGCGTGCTCTTCACGATCACCGTGGTCGTCGCAGTCGCCACCGACATCGTGCCGAACGTCGTGATCTTCTCGATTCCCGCCTACTGGATCGCCGGGTGGTTGCTGTCGATGTTCTTGTTCCTCGTCGTCCTCAGCCCCCGCCTGGACCGCGCCTATCCCCTCTCCCGTGCCGCCACGGATGAGGCGACGAGCGGGTAGCCACAGCGTGTCGATGGGAACTCGAAGCGCGTTACCGCCGTCAGTCGACGGGTCAGTCCGAAGAGGGACGTGCCGGGCGGCTGAACTGGATCATCCGATCTGCTGGCGGTGGGCCGGCCGTCGGATTCGTCCAGGTGACGCTCTTACGCGAGGGCGCTGACCTCATCGCTGATCTCGCGTGGCTGGTCACGGCCTCGGAACAGGGTCGCGGTCTCGCCGGGGAGGCGGCGACAGCCGTCGTGACGTGGCTGACCTCGCTGGGTGTCGGGCGCCTTCAGGCCTACGTCCACCCCGACCACGAGGCGTCAGCCCGGGTGGCCCGTCGGCTCGGGCTCGTACCCACGTCGACGGTCGTCGACGACGAGATCCTCTGGGAAGCCGTCGTCGCTCCCGTGGCACAGCGGCACGAGGGCGTCCGTCAGTCGATCGTCCAGCGGGGGTAGGTGCGGTTCGGCCGTCGAGCATCAGCCTCGTGGTGGAGTCGGGGCTCGTCCGGCCACCCCAATCGGCCACGGGGGCGACGGCTGCGGGCGACCCGGTGCGGCGTCCCAGCCCCGCGGCGCATCATGAGGCCATGCCCGCCTTCCGCCGCCCCTCCCGTCCGTCCCACCCCGTCCGCGTCGAGCCCGGCCCCGGGCAGGAGTCCGTCTGGGACTACCCCCGCCCGCCACGCGTCGAACCCCGCACCGAGCGCGTCGTCGTCCGTCTCGGCGGCGTCGTGGTGGCCGACACGACGGCCGCGATCCGCGTGCTCGAGACGAGCCACCCGCCCGTCTACTACCTGCCCCGCTCGGACTTCGCCGCTGGAGCCCTGTCGCGCGCCGAGGGGCGAAGCCTCTGCGAGTTCAAGGGCCAGGCCGGCTACCTCGACGTGACCGGCGGGGGAGTCGTCGCGCGCCGCGCCGGCTGGTCCTACGCCGAGCCCTGGCCCGGCTACGAGTCCCTCGTCGACCACGTCGCGCTGTACCCGGGCGCCATGGACTCCTGCGAGATCGACGGCGAGGTGGTCCAGGCGCAGGAGGGCGACTTCTACGGCGGCTGGATCACCGCGAACCTGGTCGGTCCGTTCAAGGGCGCACCCGGCACGATGGGCTGGTAGGGACGAGGGCCCCGACAGGAGGAGACTGGACGGATGTCCAGACGACCCCGCCCCCGCCCCACGTCCCTCGCCCGCACCCTGGGCCGCATCGCCCTCGGTGGCGCCCTGGTCTTCGCCGGCACGAGCCACCTCACGTTCGCCCGCGAGCCGTTCCAGGCCCAGGTGCCCGAGTGGTTGCCGCTCGACGACGACTTCGTCGTGCTCGCCTCCGGCGTCGTCGAGATCGGCATCGGCGCGGCCCTCGTCGTCGCCCCCAAGCACCGCGTGACCGTCGGATGGGTCGCCGCGGCGTTCTTCACCGCGATCTTCCCCGGCAACATCTCGCAGCTCGTCACGCACACCGACGCGTTCGGCCTCGACACCGACGGCAAGCGCGCCTTCCGCCTGGTCTTCCAGCCGCTGCTCGTCCTGCTGTCGCTCTGGTCGACGGGCGCCTGGCGCGACCGTCGCAGCATCGGCCGTCGCGCCAAGTAGTCACGGTGGGCCCCGACGGGCCCCGACGGGCCGACCGGCCCCGACCCGAGGAGGCGCGGCTCAGCTCGACAGCGCCGCCACGACCACCTCGGCGTCGGGGAACCACTTCGTGTAGTGGTCGGGGTCGGCGTTGACCTGGACGGCGTGCGCCGCCTGGGTCGGCGTCAGGTCCTTCCAGCCCGGGATGGCCACGAGCTTCGTGAAGAAGCTGGTCGCCGCCGTGTAGGGGTCCATCCGCTGCTCGTAGGTGCCCCACTGGCCGTTGTCCCGTTGCTGGAAGAGCCCTCGGCTGTCGGGCCCGACGGCGTCGCCGTAGTCGATGTTGCGGAGGCTCGACTCACCCATCGCGGTCATCACCCCGATGGCCTGGGTGTGCTCCCCGATGCCCTGCGCCCGGGCGGCCAGCATGATGTACGCGGCGTTCACCAGCCGGTCCTGGCAGTACCCGGCGACCGGCCCGGCCGGCACCTCGATGTCGCCGACCATCACCGGGTCGACCTCGGGGCAGGCCGGCACGGGCGTCGACGTGATCGCCGTGACGTCCTCGTCGCGGGGTGCCGTGAGCGCCGAGACGACCATCGCGACGGCGACGACGAAGGCGACGAGCCCCACGCCGAACACGACGGAGACGGCGATCAGCACGCGGCGCACGGCGGGCCTCCTGGGGGTCGGGTGGGGTGGCGATCAGCGGGCGGCGACCGGCACGGAAGTCGTCGTCGAGGATAGGCGATCCGCTCGGCAGTTCGTCCCGCGTCGGCTGGGGGGTGGGTGTGCCTCCCTCCGAATGCCCTGGCAATCCGCCGCCGACATGCCGGTAACGTTGCCCGCCGTCGACCCGACCACTCGGGCCGCGGCAGCCGGGCACCGCCCCTCCGCAGCTCGATCGCCGCGGCGCCCGTTCCTGCGACCGGCGCCCGAGATCCAGAGGAACGTCGTTCATGGGAACCCCACCCACCCCTGTCCGCGAGACCCGTCCCGACCGCCCGACCCGCGCCTCCGGACGGAGGCGCCCGCGGCGTCTGCGCGTCGACGACGTCACCGTCGTCGACCCCGCGATGATGAAGCGCGCCATCGGCGGCACCGTCGTCGGCAACACCATGGAGTGGTACGACGTCGGCGTCTACGGCTACCTCGCCGTCACGATGGGCCGGGTCTTCCTGCCCGAGGCCGACCCGTCGCTGCAGATCCTCTTCAGCCTCGGCGTCTTCGCCTCGACCTACGTCGCGCGTCCGCTCGGCGGGGTCGTCTTCGGCCGCCTCGGTGACCGGGTCGGACGTCAGAAGGTGCTCGCGACCACGCTCATCCTGATGGCGGGCGCGACCTTCCTGATCGGCGTGCTGCCCGACTTCGCCGCGATCGGTGCCCTCGCCCCGATCGCCCTCGTCGTGCTCAAGCTGCTGCAGGGCTTCTCGACCGGTGGGGAGTACGCCGGGGCGACGACGTTCGTCAGCGAGTACGCACCCGACAGACGGCGCGGATTCTTCGCGAGCATCCTCGACCTCGGCAGCTACCTGGGCTTCGCGCTCGGCGCCGCGGTCGTGTCGGTGCTGCAGTTGCTGACCACCGAGCAGCAGATGCTCGACTGGGCCTGGCGCCTGCCCTTCCTGCTGGCCGGCGTGCTCGGCGTCGTCGCGATCTACTTTCGCCTGAAGATCGAGGAATCGCCCGCGTTCCAGGCGACGCAGGACGCTCAAGAGAACAAGGTCGGCGAGATCGCCGACGCGCAGGGCCGTCCGCGCAACACCCTCGCCCTCGTCCGGCAGCACTGGCGTCCGATCGTCATCGCGATCGGCCTCGTCGCCGCCTCCAACACCGTCGGCTACGCGCTGACCAGCTACATGCCGACCTACCTGACCGACTCGCTCGGCTACGACCCGCTGCACGGCACGCTGCTGACCATCCCGGTGCTCGTGCTGCTCGCCCTGCTGCTGCCCGTCGCCGGGCGCCTCAGCGACCGCATCGGTCGACGTCCCGTCATGTGGCTCGGTGCCGCATCGGTGCTGCTGCTCGCCCTGCCCGCGTTCCTCCTGATCGGCGTCGGCAGCATCGTCACGACCCTCGCCGGGCTGTCGCTGCTCGCCGTGAGCGTCGCGCTCTGGGTGTCGAGCCAGGCGTCGTCGCTGCCCGCGCTCTTCCCGACGGCGAGCCGCTACGGCGCGATGGGCGTGTCGTACAACGTCGCGATCGCCGTGTTCGGCGGGACGACGCCCCTGATCATCCAGGCGCTGCTGCAGGCGACCGGCAACGAGCTCGTGCCGGCGTTCTTCCTGATGGCGACCTCGCTGGTCGGAGCCGTCGCGGTGTGGTTCATGAAGGAGTCGTCGCAGCGCCCGCTGCCCGGCTCGATGCCGAGCGTGGCCACCGAGGCCGAGGCGCACGAGCTCGTCGAGACGCAGGACGCCAACCCGAACATCGACCTCGGCGACCTGCCCTTCCTCGACGCCGAGCCCGCCGAGCCCGCCCAGCCCGTCGACCGCGCCGAGCCTGACGAGTCCGCGGCGACGACCGCGTCCGCTGCGTCGCCCTCGCGGGGGACCGTGCGTTAGAGCAGTTCGGCCCGATCGGCGAGGTACGCGGCGAGATCGCGGACCTCGCCGGTCGCCGTGCCCCACCGCACGAGGGCGTGCCCGTCGCGGACGAGGAGGCGCTGCTCGCCGCCCTGCAACGCCGCGGTCGACAGGTCCACCGGCTCGTACCCGTAGTTGACGACCTCGCCCTCGGCGAAGTGGCCGCGCACGGCCGCCCGCCGTTCGGCCTTGCGCTGCTCGACCTGGGCGGACAGGTGCTGGGAACGGGTCGGCGTGACCGCCCGGGTGATGCGTCCGGTCTCGAAGACGCGGCCGTCGGTGCCGAGCAGCAGCACGCCGAGTCGCCAGGCGCGCCCGGCGGGCTCGAGCGACTCGGCGGTCTTCACCACGACGATGCGCCGGGCGGGCTTGTGGCGGGCGAGGGCCTCGGTGCGCGCCCCGCGCGCGGCCAGGTCGGCGGCCGCCTGCTCGACGAGGGCGCGGAGCGAGGCGGCCGCCTCGTCGTCGGAGGGGAATTCGGGGGCCGGCACCGCGCCTCCTGCCGTCGGGTCGTCCACGTGATGCTCGGGCGGTGGGCTCAGGCGTCGTAGCCGTGGTCGAGGAAGTCCTCGATCACGTCGACGACGAACGCGTGGTCGTCGGCCTGCGGCAGGCCGGAGACGCCGGCGGAGCCGACGACGCCGACGCCCGTGACCCGCACGGGGAACAGCCCGCCGTGCGCCGCGTAGAGGCCGGTGTCGAGGCGCGACTTCTCGTCGAACGTGCCGCCCTGCACCCGGAACGACTCGCCCACCCGGTACGAACTCTGCCCGTAGCGCTCGACCACGCGGGCCTTGCGGTCGAGCCACTCGTCGTTGTCGAGGCTGCTGCCGGGCAGGGCCGCGTGGAACGCCCGCTGCCGACCGTGCCGCACGGTGACCGCGACGGCGAGGTCGCGGCGTCGGGCCTCGGCCAGGAGGTGGGCGCCCAGGTCGAGGGCGACGTCGAGGGTGAACCGCCGGAAGACGAGGCGCTCTTCTTGTTCGATGAGGGTCTGGAGCAGGGTGTCGTCGGTCATCGGTGGCCTCCTGGGGTGGTCGGGCGAGCTGGTGGGTCGGCACGGGCGCGCGGCGGCGCGCCGTCGCGGGACGACCCGAGCCTAGGCCCGGCCCCCGTCAACGGGCTGGTGGCGCCGAGAGGGGTCAGGCCGAGGCCGCGGCGCAGGGCGACCCCTGGCGGGCGAGCGACCCGCAGTAGACGCCCACGAGGTCGTCGGCCGAACGCGACCACGGGTGGTCGAGGGCGTGGGACCGGGAGGCGCGCGAGAGCCGGTCGCGCAGCCCGGCGTCCGCGAGCACCTGCGTCATCGCCCGGGCCCAGGCCTGCGGGTCGCGCTGCGGCAGCACGATGCCCGTGACGCCGTCGACCACCGATTCGCGGAGGCCGCCCGACGCCGCGGCGATCACCGGGACCCCGCTGGCCGCGGCCTCGAGAGCGATGAGCCCGTAGGTCTCGGAGTGGGAGGGCACGAGCACGAGGGCAGCGTCGCGCAGCAGTGCGGCGAGGCCGGGCCGCGATCGCGGGCCCAGGAAGTGCACGGTGAGGTCGAGGTCGTCGCTCAGGGCGCTCAACTCGGACTCGTACCCGGCGAACTCGGTCGAGGCGCCGCCGGCGATGACGAGGTCGGGGCGCACCTCGGCGGGGACCGCCGCCACCGCGCGCAGGGCGAGGTCGGGTGCCTTGAGCGGTTCGAGTCGCCCCGCCACGACGACGTACGGGCGGCCCGGGGCGGTCCGGCCCGCCTCCGCCGGGTGGAAGAGCTCGCCGTCGACGCCCGGCAGGACGACGTGGACGCGGTCGGGCGAGCCGCCGAGACGGGAGGTGACGGTCCCGGCCTCGGCGTGGCTGATCGCGACCACGGCGTCGGACTCGCGGGCGAGCCGTTCTTCGCCGCCGATCCTGCCGGGGGACTCGGCGCGTTCGCCGTGCGAGAGGGGGGTGGAGTCGTGGGCGGCGATCGAGTGGAAGCTCTGCAGGTGGGGCACGCCGAGGGCACGGGCGACGGGAAGCGCGGCCATGCCCGAGAACCAGTGGTGCGAGTGGAGGACGTCCCACGGGCCGAGCTCGGCGAGCCGGTCGCGGAACTCGTCGACGTAGAGCTCGTTGCGCCCCTTCGTGACCGGTTCGGCCGGGCCGGCGTCGAGGAACCGCAGCGTGACGCCGGGGGCGAGGGCCAGGCTCGCCGGCTCGTCGGGCGAGGACCGGCGGGTCAGGATCTCGACCTCGTGGCCCGCGGCGCCGAGCGCCTCGGCCTGGTTGCGGACGACGACGTTCATGCCGCCGACGTCGCCCGACCCGGGCTCGGCACCGGGGGACGTGTGCAACGACACGAGGGCGATGCGGAGCGGGGAGGAGGCGGTGGTCACTTCCCGAGGGTACCGGCCCACCGCCCCCGCGGTCTGCGCGTCGCCGGTCAGGCGACCCCGCCCGCCCAGAAGGCCCGGACGTCGTCGAGCACGGCCTCGGCCTGTCGGCGACCGGCCTCCGCCGCGGGGCGACGGGTGGTCGTCGCGAGGACGTCGGTGCCGAACGCCTGCAGGGACTCGGCGTCCGCCTGGACGACCAGGACGTCCCGGCCGGCGGTGCGGCGCGCCTCGACGACCTGCGGCAGCGTCGGTCCGAGCGGCGACAAGTCGAGCTCGGGTCCGCACGACAGCACGAGCACCCGGTCGTAGTCGTCGGCGAGGTCGGCGTTGGTGCCCGAGCGCACGCCGCCGTCCATGGTCGGGCGGCCGTCGACGTCGACGGTGGGCCAGACGACGGGCACCGAGCAGCTCGCGGCCACGGCCCGGTACAGGTCGACGTCCGAGCCCGCGTCCAGCGGACGGAACGAGCCGTCGGTGGCGTCCACGGTGCAGACGGTCAGGGCGGCGTCGGGCCAGGCCAGGCCTCCGAAGCGCTCCCGCATGGCGGTGACGAGTTCGGGTTCGTCCGCGACCACGGGCGTCTCGCGCGCCAGGGCGCCGATGCGGGCCCGCGCCTCCTGCTGGTCGGTCGCCCCGGCGAGGGCCTGCCCGAGGGTCTGCTGGAACACCTCGGGGTCGATCGAGCCCGACGGAAGTTCGGTCACGGCCTCGAACTGCTCCCGCAGGCCCTCGTCGACGCGGCCGAGCCGCACCATCGTCCCGACGACCGATCCGGCCGAGGTGCCGACGACGAGGTCGGCCTCGTCCACGGGCACGCCCGCCTCGAGCAACCTCGACAGCACGCCGAGCTCCCAGGCGATGCCGGTGATGCCGCCACCGCCCAGGACGAGGGCGGTGCGGGTGGGGGTCGTGGTCGTGCTCATGTCTCTCCTCGGTCGTGGTGGCGGTCCGGGCAGGAGGCGCGGCGCGTCCCCCGGGGCCGCGCTCGACACTAGGCCGGTCACCTCGCCACGTCCTCGGGCGGGTGTCAGGCGGCGCGCAGCTCGTCGGCGCGGCCGAGGTCCTGCACGTGCCACTCGGTCTGTGCGAGGGCGGAGCCGAGCCGGTAGCCGTGCAACGAGGCGATGCCGCCGCTCCACGACATCCGCTCGGCGACCTGCCACACCGTCGGCCGCTCGAGCGCGTCCAGGGCGGCGGCCGCGTCACGGCTGCGGTCGGTGCGGTGCGCGATCAGGGCCTCGGCCCGCGCGCGGAGGCCGACGAAGCGGTACTCGTGGCCGGGGCACACCTCGAGGGCGTCGGGGCCCGCGACGTCGAGCGCCACCATGCGGTCGAGCGAGGCGAGGTAGTCGGTCAGCGGGTTCGCTCCCGTGCGCCCGCCGAGGCCGATGCCGGGGTTGATCCGCGGCAGCACGTGGTCGCCCGTGAAGACGAGTCGCTGCTCGGGCTCGACGAAGCAGAGGTGGCCCGCCGTGTGCCCCGGGGTGTGCACGGCCCGCAACAGCCGTCCCGCGACGGGCAGCACGTCGCCGTCGCCGAGCAGCAGGTCGGCGGTGAGCGCGGGCAGGTGGCGACCCGACCCCCACGACGCGACCAGCGCCTCCTGGTCGTCCCGGGGCGCGCCCCACCGGGCGATGTCGGCGTCGGCGGCCGCGGCGTCGGACGGCCGTTCGCCCAGCGCGCGCTGCTCGGCGGCGTGCAGGGCGATCCGGGCGCCGGAGGCCCGACGCAGTGCCTCGGCTCCGCCCAGGTGGTCGGCGTGCAGGTGGGTCACGGCGATCAGGTCGACGTCGGCCAGCGAGTGGTCGACGTCGGCGAGGGCGCTCTCGAGGCGGTCGAGGTTGGCCTCGACTCCCCACCCGGGATCGATGACCGTCAGGGCGCCGTCGGAGCCCTCGACGACGTAGCCCAACGAGTGGTCGTCGATGCCGTCGCCGAACTCGAACGCGACCGACCAGACGCCGTGCCGGACCTCCTCCACGGGCGGCAGCGCGCCGCGACGGACGGCCTCGGCCTGCACGGGGCTGAGCGGGACGGGAGGGGCAGGAGGCTCGGGTCGGCTGGTGGCGTCGCTCACCCCGCGAGCCTAGCCAGCGCCGCCCGCGCCGCCCCGCGTCCGCGGAGGCGGCGCCGGGCCATGCGGAGCCCGTCGTCGACGCGGCGCCGGACTACGCGGCGCCCGTCGTCTACTCGGCGGAGACCTCGATCAGCACCTTGCCGACCACGTCGCCCTCGACGGCCTCGTGGGCGGCGGCCGTGTCGGCGAGCGGGAAGGTGTGCAGCGGAAGGCCGGCGGCCTCGCCGACCGGCAGCACGCCGTCGCGCAGGGCCGCGGTGACGTCCTCCACGGCGGCCTGCAGCGCCTCCTCGCCCACGGTGTAGAGCAGGACGAACTGGAACCGGGTGTTCGTGATCATGTTCGCCCGGATCGGGATGGTCGTCGTGTCGCCGCCGTTGTCGGCGTAGATCGCCACGGAGGCGCGGTGGGCGACGACGTCGGCCAGCAGGTCGGCGTTCTGCGAGATGGCGACCTCGACGACGACGTCGACGCCGGCGGGGGCGATCTCGCGGATGCGGGCGGCGGCGTCGTCCGTGCGGTAGTTGACGACGTGGTGGGCACCGGCGGCCGCGGCAAGGGCGGCCTTCTCGTCGCTGCTGATGGTCGTGACGACGGTGGCCCCGGCCCAGCGGGCGAGCTGGATGGCGGCGTGACCGACCGCACCCGCGCCTCCGGCGACGAGGACGACGGCACCGTCGAGGCTGCCGGCGGTCAGGCGGCTCGGGCCGTCCTCCCACACGGTGAGCGCGCGGTGGGCGGTCATGGCGGGGACGCCGAGGCTCGCACCGACGTCCAGGCCGACGCCCTCGGGCAGCGAGACGACGCGGGACGCGGGCAGGACGGTGAACTCCTGCGCGGTGCCGGTCGGGCGCTGGTGGGCCGAGAGGTAGGTCCAGACGCGGTCGCCGACCGACAGGCCGGTGACGCCCTCGCCGACGGCGTCCACGACGCCCGAGCCGTCCTGGTTGGGCGTGACCTCGGGGAACGGCAGCGACTCGCCGGGCCCGCCGCCCGCGCGGGACTTCCAGTCGGTGGGGTTGACGCCCGAGAACACGACGCGCACCCGCACCTCGCCGGCGGCGGGTTCGGGCAGGTCGCGGTCGACGAGCTGCAGCACGGTGGGGGCGGGTCCGGTCTCGGAGTACACGATCGACTTCATGCCCGGAGCCAACCAGACCCGGCCCCGCCGTGTTCCCTCCGGGACGCCACCGAGTGGACACGGCACCGCTGCACGTCACGGTGTCGTGCCCACTCGACGGCGTCGTGTGGTGCGCGGGCCGGCTCAGGCCCCGGCGCCGCGGAACAGGGCGAGCGCCAGCAGGTCGTCCTCGAACCCGCCGCCCTCGTGTCCGTTGTACGGCCAGACCGTGACGTCGGCCGCCCCGGCGTACGCGTGGAACGCGCCGAACACCGTCGACGGCGGGCAGGTCGGGTCCATCAGCGCCGTCGTGAACAGGGCCGGGGCCGTGGCCCGCCTCGCGAAGTTGACGCCGTCGAAGTACGCGAGGACGTCGTGCACCGAGGAGGCACGGTGTCGGTGGACCGCCAGGTAGCGTCCGATCTCCTTGTACGGGTCGGCGTCGGTGATGACGGTCGCGCGCCGGAAGTCGCAGAGGAACGGCACGTACGCCGCGACGGCGGCGAGGTCGGGGACGAGTCCCGCGACGGCGAGGGCGATGCCGCCGCCCTGGCTGCCGCCGACGACGGACACCCGGGAGGCGTCGACGACGTCGAGTCCGCGCGCGGCCTCGACGGCGCGAACGGCGTCGGCGAACACCCGGCGGTAGTAGTAGGTCTCGCGCGAGTCGATGCCCCGCGTCATGACGCCGGGGTGCGCCGGGCCCGAGCCGTCCGGGTCGGGGGTGGCGCCGAGGCTCCACCCCGAGCCCTGGCCGCGGGTGTCCATCTGCAGGTGAGCGAAGCCGGCCGACGACCAGAAGAGGTTCTCGACGGCGGCGCCGCGACCGCCGCCGTAGCCGACGAACTGCACGACCGCCGGCAACGGTCCCTCCGCTGCGGCCGGCACGCGCAACCAGGCCCGCACGGGCTGACCCGCCCACCCGGAGAACGTCACGTCGTAGACGTCGACCGTCGTCAGCCCCGTGTCGACCCGGTCGACCCGCAGGTCGAGCGGGTGCGCCCGCGTCTCGGCGAGCGTCGTCGCCCAGAACTCGTCGAAGTCGTCGGGGTCGGTCTGGGTGCTGCGGTACTCCCGCAGGGCGGGTTCGGGCAGGTCGGTGAACATGCCCCCTTGTCTACCGCAGCCCGTGACGACAGCCGAGGAGGCGCGGTGCAGGAGGCGCGGCTCAGCTCGCGCGGGCCAGGTTCGGCACCCAGCCGAACGCCGGGGCGACGTGGTCCGCCACCGTCTGCAGCAGACGGGCGTTGTAGGCGACCCCCAACTGGTTGGGCACCGTCAGCAGGATCGTGTCGGCGCCCCGGACCGCGGCGTCGGCGGCCAACTGCTCGGCGATGACGTCGGGTTCGCCCACGTAGCTCTTGCCGAAGCGTGACTGCACGCCGTCGAGCAGACCGACCTGGTCCTGCGAGTCGGCCTGGGCGCGGACGCCGAAGTAGCGACGGTCCTCGTCGGTGGTGATCGGGATCACGCTGCGGCTGACGGACACCCTCGGCTCACGGGCGTGCCCGGCGGCGCGGTAGGCCTCCCGGTACAGCGCGATCTGCTCGGCCTGCAGCTCGTCGAAGGGCACCCCCGTGTCCTCCGTCAAGAGGGTGCTGCTCATCAGGTTCATGCCCTGCTCGCCGGTCCAGACGGCCGTCGACCGGCTGCCGGAACCCCACCAGATGCGCTCGCCGAGGCCGGGGGAGTGCGGCTCGACCGAGAGCCCGTGCGACCAGCCGGTCATCTTGGGGTCCGACTCGGCGACGTCTGCGCCGTCGATCGCCGCCCGGAACGCCTCGGTGTGCCGGCGGGCGAGGTCGGCGTCGCTCTCGCCGTCGAGGGGGACGTGGCCGAAGGCCTCCCAGCCGCGCAGGGCGGGCTCGGGTGATCCGCGGCTGACGCCGAGCTGCAGGCGCCCCGCGCTGATCAGGTCGGCGGCCGCCGCCTGCTCGGCCATCGAGAGCGGGTTCTCGTAGCGCATGTCGATCACGCCGGTGCCGAGCTCGATGCGGGTCGTCCGCGCGGCCATCGCCGCGAGCAGCGGGAACGGGTTGGCGGCCTGGCGCACGTAGTGGTGCACGCGCACGGCGGCCACGTCGACGCCGATCTCCTCCGCGGCCTCGGCCAGCTCGATCGACTGGACCAGCGCCTCCCGGGCGGTCGGCGTCGCCGAGCCCCGCACGTCCTGGTAATGGCCGAACGACAGGAACCCGATGCGCTTCTTCATGACCGGGCGAACCCCCGACGTCGCCCGGCCATTCCGCCGGGCGGCCGTGCTGGGTAGCGTGGTGCCGTGGAGAACCGCTTTCGCATCGACGGTGACGACCTCGGCATCGACCTGCGCGCCTCCTCGGTCACGCTCGGAGACGACGGCGTCGTGGACGCCCGCATCGTCGCGGGTCGGGTGCCCGAGGTCGCGGACTGGTCCGACGAGCCGCCGTCGCTGGTGTTCCGTGACGTGCCCGTGAAGTTCGACGGTGCCACCTTCGGTGCCACGGTCGACGACGACCTGCTCGACGAGCACGAGATCGTCTTCCGGCTCGGCGAGAACCTCGACGTGCACGGGGTGCTCAGCCTCGGTGCCGGCGACCGGCTGCGCTTCGTGGGCACCACGCACGTCTCGGGCGAGCCGAAGGCCTGGCGCCTCGACGTCTCGATCGGCTTCGGCGGATCGGCGCGGCGCACCGCGATCTGACGCGGCTCGCGGTCGACGCCGGGAGGCGCGGGTCGTGCCCCTTCGACGGCCTCCGACCGGGAGTGGGGTGCGGGGTGCGCGACCGGCCTGGGGACGTGGTGAGGGTCGGACGGTCGCGCACCCGCGCGTTCTCCTGATGCTTCGGGTTCACCAGGCGATCACGATGGTAGCGCCTGGATACCCGTCGGTATGCGCCTTCTGCGAGGGCGGCGCGGGTGACTTCTGAGGATCACCCGCACCCGTTAGGGTCGCAGCATGGCCACCACCTCCGGGGCTCCGATTCCCCGCATCCCACGAGCCGAGGTCAAGCAGCGGCTGCTCGACGCGGCGGCTGAGCTGTTCTCCCGACGCGGGGTGCACGCGACCACCCTGGACGACGTCGCGCGGGCCGCCGGGTTCAGCAAGGGTGCGGTCTACTCGAACTTCTCGTCGAAGGACGACCTGGTCCGCAGCCTCATGCGTCGCGAGACCGACGGCGCGCTCGGCGCACTCGAGGGCATGTTCTTCCCGGGCACCTCGCTCGACCAGCTGCCCGAGAAGATCGGCACGGCGTTCGCGCCCTACGGCCCCGGGCAGGTCGAGGACTTCGCGCTGATGAGCGAGTTCCGCGCGCACGCCCTCTCGCACCCCGAGGTGATGGCGGACTTCGTCCGTCAGCGCCGCGAGGTGCTCGACGCCCTGCACGGCCTCGTCGAGGAGGTCTTCCAGGGGCAGACCGTCCCCGTGACCGGTCTCGAGTCGCGGACGCTCGCCCGCGTCCTCATCTGCATCACGCTGGGCGTCGCCTTCGACTGGCCCGCCACGGGTGAGCAGGCGGCCGGCGACCTCATGGGCGACGTCGTCGCCGCCCTCACCCGCGGCGTGACGGCCTGACGCCCGCCCGGCCTAGCGCTGCTCGATCGTGACGACGGGCACGTGCCCGCGGGTCCGCACCTGCAGGGTCAGCTGACCCCGCCGGGCGAGCACCAAGGCCGTCACGGCGGCGGCGACGGCCGGCACGCCGCCCGAGACGATCATGCCGACGTGCGTGCCGAAGGTCTCGACGATCACGCCCATCAGCGGTCCGCCGATCGCCTGGCCGCCGAGCAGCACGAGGATGTACAGCGACATCACGCGCCCCCGGATCGCGATGTTGCTCGACATCTGCACCAGCTGGTTCGCGGCCGTCAAGAACAGCAACGACGCGAGCCCGACGCCGACGAGGACGACGGCGAACGGCACGAGCGAGGGCATCGAGCCGGCGACGGCCTGCAGCACGCCGGTGACGAGCACGCCCAGCACGATGGTGCGCAGCCGGATCGTCGCGCGCCGCGTCGACAGCAGGGCGCCGGTCAGGGCCCCGACGGCGATCATCGAGTTGAACAGGCCGTACCCGCCGGGGCCCACGTCGTAGACGTCCGCCGCGAACGACGCGAGCAGCACGGGCATCGTGAGGCCGAACACGGCGTAGACGCCGACGAGCAGCACGGGCACGACGATCGTCGGCTTCGAGCGGGCGTAGGAGAGGCCCTGCCGCAGCTGGCCGCGGCCTCGTGCCGACGAGGCGACCCGCGTCATCTGCGCGGTCCGCAGCATCGTCAGCATCACGACCACGACCAGGCAGGCGACGCCGTTGACGACGAACGCCCACCCCGCGCCGACCGCCAGCAGCAGCACGCCGGCGATCGCGGGGCCGACCATGCCGCCCAGCTGGAACACGCTCGAGTTGACGCTGATGGCGTTGCGGAGGTGGGTGTGGCCGACGAGCTCGGTGACGATCACCTGTCGGGCCGGGTTGTCGACCACGGTGACGAGGCCCGTGGCGAAGGCGATGGCGAAGACGTGCCAGGCCTCGACGACGCCCGCCAGGGTCAGGGCGGCGAGCCCCAGGCTGAGCACGGCGAACAGGCTCTGCGTGACGAGCATGAGGGCGCGCTTCGAGAAGCGGTCGACGATGACCCCGCCGAGCAGGCCGAAGAAGAGCATCGGGGCGAACTGCATCGCCACGGTGATGCCCACGGCGGTCGCGCTGCCGGTCAGTTCGAGCACGAGCCAGTCCTGGGCGATGCGCTGCATCCAGCCGGCGGTCATCGCGACGACGTTGCCGGCCGTCCAGAGACGGAAGTTCGGCACGCTGAGGGCGATGAAGGTGTGCCGCCACGGCGGGCGGGTCGTGCTGATCGGGAGCGGGGCGGTCGGGGGGAAGTCGGTGCGGGGCGGGGCGGACATCACGTTCCTGCGCTGGTGGTTCGGTTCACGGTCTGCACCAACGGTAGGGCCGGCCTGGTCATTCGGACCCCGGTGGGGGATGATCAATCACATTGGCTTCGTGAATGACGAGGCCCGAGACCTTTTCGACGGAGGAGGCGCGGTGTACGACCCCACGCTGCTCGCGACGTTCCTCGTCGTGGCCGAGACGCGCAGTTTCACCCGGGCCGCGCAGCGCCTAGGCATCAGCCAGCCGACGGTCAGCCAGCAGGTCGGCCGGCTCGAGAAGGCCGCGGGCCGCACGCTCGTCGCCCGCGACACCCGGGACGTCCGCCTGACCGACAACGGCGACGCCATGGCCGGCTTCGCGCGCACGATCCTCGCCGCGCACGCCGCGGCCGAGAGCTACTTCAGCGGCTCGGCCATGCGGGGCCGCCTTCGCTTCGGCGCCGCCGACGACCTCGCCATCACCCAGCTGCCGCGCATCCTGCGCCACTTCCGCCAGCTCTATCCGCAGATCAACCTCGAGCTCACCGTCAACCAGTCCGCGCCGCTGCGCCGTCGTCTGGCCGCAGGCCACCTCGACCTCATCTTCGTGAAGCAGACCGCGGGCGAGTCCGACGAGGGCACGCGGGTCGCGGGCGACGCCATGGTCTGGATCGGCCAGGAGAAGCTGGTCGTCGAACCCGGCCAGCCCGTGCCGCTCATCGCCTACCAGGCGCCCAGCCTGAGCCGCCAGATGGCCATCGACGCCCTCGAGCGCGCCGGGCGCACCTGGCGGATCACCTGCAACACCCGTGACGTCAACGGCGTCCTCGCCGCCGTGCGAGCCGGCATGGGGGTCGCCGTGTTCCCCTTCTCGCTGATCCCCACCGACCTCGTCAAGGTCAGCGACCGGTTCTCGCTGCCCACCCTCGGCGACGTCGACTACGTGCTCGTCGCCAACCCGGGTGCCGCCCGTGAGCCCGTCGACGCCCTCATGTCGGCCATCACCAGCCGGGGCGTCAGCCGCGCCGTCTGACCCGGTCCGGCAGCGTCGTCCGACCGCTCCGGCGCGCCGCCCCCGCCCGACCCCGGGAGGCGCGCGCAAGATGGTCGCATGAGTCACCGCCCCACACGCCGTCAGAAGTCCGCCGCCCGTCGGGACGCCCGCGTCCTCGCCGCGATCCTGGGCGGTTCCGGCCTCCTGCACCTCGCCACACCCGCGGTCTTCGACGCGGTCGTCCCGAGGAGCGTCCCGGGCCCCGCGCGGTTCTGGACGATCGGCTCGGGTCTCGCCGAGGTCGGCATCGCCGCCACCCTCCTCGCCCCGCGCACGCGTCCGGTCGGCGGGCTCGCCGCCGCCGCGCTCTTCGTCGCCGTCTTCCCGGCCAACGTCTCGATGGCCCTCCGCGCCCTGACGAGCGAGCGGGCCACGACGGCTCGCCGGGCCGTCACCCTCGTGCGGCTGCCGTTGCAGGTGCCCCTGGTGACGCGCGCGCTCGGCGTGCACCGCGCTTCCTAGGCGTCCGGGCGCGTCGGCGGTCACGGGGCGGGGTCGTTGCTGGGTGCACCCTGGGCGCGCCCTATCCTGTTCTCTTCCCCCTCGACATCCGATCTCACCGGAGACGCATCGCCATGGCCACGAACGCCCCCGTCACCACCCCGCCGAGACCCGGAGTCGGGGGCACCCTCGACCGGTTCTTCGAGATCACCCATCGCGGCTCGACCTGGGCCCGCGAGATCCGGGGCGGCGTCGTCACCTTCGTCACGATGGCGTACATCGTCATCCTGAACCCGTTGATCCTCGGCGGCTTCAGCGCCGACCAGGCCGCCAAGGACGTCGCCGGCAACTGGCTGCAGAACGGTCAGGTGGGCGCGGTCACGGCCCTCACCGCCGGCGTCATGACGATCCTCTTCGGAACCGTCGCGCGCCTCCCGTTCGCGTTCGCCGCCGGACTCGGCATCAACTCGTTCCTGGCCGTCAACGTCGTGCAGGACGTCACCTGGCCCGAGGCCATGGGTCTCGTGGTGATCAACGGGCTCGTCATCACGATCCTCGCCGTGACCGGTCTGCGCAGCATGATCTTCACCGCGGTGCCCGCCGCGCTCAAGACCGCGATCACGGTCGGCATCGGCCTGTTCATCGCGTTCATCGGCCTGGTCGACTCGGGCTTCGTGCGCACCAGCGGGACGTCGTCGCCGCCCCTGCAGCTCGGCGACTCCGGCTCGGTGGCGACCCTCCCGACCATCACCTTCGTCATCGGCCTGCTCGTCATCGGCGTGCTGATGGCCCGCAAGGTGCGGGGGGCGATCTTCATCGGCATCGTCGCGTCCACCGTCATCGCCATCGCCCTGCAGGCGATCTTCCAGGTGCCGCCGTCGAACGGCCAGAACCTCGACGACTGGAACCTCAACGCCCCCGTGCTGCCCACCCAGATCGTGGCCCTGCCCGACCTTTCGCTGGTCGGCCAGTTCAGCTTCGGGGCCTTCGCCCGCATCGGCGTGCTGTCGGCGGTCATGCTGGTCTTCACGCTCGTCTTCACCAACTTCTTCGACGCCATGGGCACGATGACCGGCCTGGCCAAGGCCGGCGACGTCGCGGACGCCGACGGCACCTTCCCCCGCCTCCGCTCGGCCCTGATCGTCGAGGGGGTCGGCGCGGTCGCGGGCGGTGCGACGAGTTCGTCGTCCAACACCGTGTTCGTCGAGTCGGCCTCGGGCATCGGTGAGGGCGCCCGGACGGGCTTCGCCTCGGTCGTCACCGGTGCGCTGTTCCTGCTCGCCATGTTCTTCACGCCGCTGACCCAGGTCGTCCCGCTCGAGGTCGCCGCCTCGGCGCTCGTGATCGTCGGCGCGCTCATGGTGTCGCAGATCAGCCAGATCGACTGGACCGACTTCTCGGTCGCCCTGCCGGTGTTCCTGACGATCATCACCATGCCGCTGACCTACTCGATCGCGAACGGCATCGGCGTCGGCTTCGTCAGCTGGGTGGTCGTGCGGGCGTTCGCGGGCAGGGCGCGCACGATCAGCCCGCTGCTCTGGATCGTCGCGGCGGGGTTCCTGGTCTACTTCGTGCGCGGCCCGATCGAGGCGCTGATCGGCTAGGCGTCCACCGGGACGTCACGACGGGCCGCTCGGCGTTCCGGGCGCGCGGCACGTCGTGAGGTCTCGTGCGGCGATCCGCTCCGCAGTACGCTGACCGGCAGCAGGCGGCGACGGCGCCGCCTGCCCACCCCGAGGAGGCGCGTCATGCCCCGCATCACCCCCACGCTCTGGTTCGGTCGTGACGTCGAGACCGCAGCGGACTTCTACGTCACCCTGTTCCCGTCGTCGCGCGTCACCGACGTGTCGCGCTATCCCGACGACTTCCCCGACGAAGCGATGGCCGGTCAGGCCCTCGTCGTCGACCTCGAACTCGACGGCCAGCCCTACCGCCTGCTGAACGGCGGCGACGGAGGGCCGAGGCCGACCGAGGCCACGTCGTTCTCGATCTCGGTCGAGTCCCAGGACGAGCTCGACCACTACTGGGACGCCTTCGCGGCCGACGGCGGACAGGAGGGGCGGTGCGGCTGGGTGACGGACCGCTGGGGCTTCTCCTGGCAGGTCGTCCCGTCGGTGATGGACCGCTACCTCGGCGGGCCCGACCCCGAGGGTGCCGCCCGGGCCATGACCGCGATGATGGGCATGACGCGGTTGGTCATCGCCGAGCTGGCGGCGGCCTACGAGGGGTGACCGACGCGCTCGCCCGCGCCGCGCCTCCTCGTCACCAGTCGTGGACGGTCCCGTCCGCGAGGCGGTTGTAGGGCAGGTAGGCCTGCGCGTAGGGGTACGCCGCGGCGGCCCGCTCGTCCAGCTCGACCCCGATGCCGGGCTGCTCACCCGGGTGCAGCATGCCGTCCTCGAACGTGAAGCTCTGCTGGAAGACCTCGTCCGTCCTCGCGCCGTGCTTCATGTACTCCTGGATGCCGAAGTTGTGGATCGCGAGTCCGAGGTGCATCGCGGCCGCCATGCCGACCGGTGAGATGTCGGTCGGACCGTGCATGCCCGACTTGATCTGGTACTGCGAGGCGTACTCGAGCACCTTCTTGAGGTGGGTGATGCCGCCCGTGTGCGTGACGGCGCTGCGGACGTAGTCGATCAACTGCTCGCGGATGATCTGCTGGTAGTCCCACACGGTGTTGAAGATCTCGCCGATGGCCAGCGGGGTCGTCGTGTGCTGCCGGACGAGTCGCAGGGCCTCGGGGTTCTCGGCCGGGGTGACGTCCTCGAGCCAGAAGAGGTCGAAGGGCTCCAGGCTCTTGCCGAGCCTCGCCGCCTGGATCGGCGTCATGCGGTGGTGACCGTCGTGCAGCAGGGGGATCTCGGGGCCGAACTCGTTCCGCACCGCCTCGAACACGGTGGGCACGTGCCGCAGGTACGAGCGGGTGTCCCAGTCCTCCTCGTTCGGCAGGGCCCCGCGTTGGGCGGGCTCGTGGTCGTAGCGCACGCCGCTGTTGGCGTCGAAGGTGGCGTTCGAGGCGATGCCGTAGATCGACTCGAGGCCGGGCACCCCGGTCTGCACGCGGATGGCCTTGTAGCCCTGTTCCTGGTGGTAGCGGACGCTGTCGAAGAGCTCCTCGAGGTCCTTCCCCGAGGCGTGGCCGTAGGTCAGCAACCCCGTGCGCGAGGCCCCGCCGAGCAGCTGGTAGAGGGGCAGGCCGGCGACCTTGGCCTTGATGTCCCAGAGGGCGACGTCGACCGCGGCGATGGCGGCCATCGTGACCGGCCCGCGCCGCCAGTACGCGCTGCGGTAGAGGAACTGCCAGGTGTCCTCGATGCGGGCCGGGTCGCGCCCGATCAGCAGGGGCACGACGTGTTCGGTCAGGTAGGCGACGACGGCGAGTTCGCGCCCGTTCAGGGTGGCGTCGCCGAGGCCGGTGACGCCGTCGGAGGTCGTGATCTTCAGCGTCACGAAGTTGCGGTCGGGGCTGGTGACGATCACGTCGGCTCTGTCGATGATCATGCGGTGTCCTCTGGAGCTCGCGTCCGGGTGACGTCGATGTCACCCGGGCTGGTCCCTCCACTCTGGCGCATGCGCGAGCGCGAGGCGAGCCCGTCGGGCGCATGCGCGGGCGCGAGGCGAGCCCGGGAGGCGCGGGTCAGCGCATCTCGAGCGGCACCCTGGTCGTCGGCGCGGGGAACGCGCGCTCGAGCTGCACGAACGCCTGGTCGTCGAGGTCGACGGCCAGTGCGGCCGCGTTCTCGAGGGTGTGCCCGGCCGTGCCCGCCTTGACGGCGACCATGATGTCGGGCACGAGGCGCAGCACCCAGGCGAGGGCGAGCTGCGCCGACGAGACGCCGAGATCGGTCGCGACCTGCTCGAGCACGGGGTGACCGAGCAGTTCGCCGCCGTCGACGGGGGAGTACGAGGTGAGCGGCACGCCGTGCTCCCGCGCCCAGGGCAGCAGGTCGAGCTCGGGTCCGCGACGGGCCAGGTTGTACAGGACCTGGTTCGTCTGGACGTTCTTGCCACCGGGCACCGAGAGCAGCTCGTGCAGGTCCTCGACGTCGAAGTTGCTGACGCCCCAGCCTCCGATCGCGCCCTCGGCGACCAGCGCCTCCAGGGCCTCGACGGTCTCGGCGAGCGGGTGGCGCCCCCGCCAGTGAAGCAGGTAGAGGTCGAGGCGGTCGGTGCCCAGGCGCCCGAGGCTGGCGTGGCAGGCCTCGACCGTGCCCCGGCGCGAGGCGTTGCCCGGCAGCACCTTGCTCACCAGGAACACCTCGTCGCGCCGGCCCGCGATCGCCTCGCCGACCAGCTGTTCGGACCGCCCGCCGCCGTACATCTCGGCGGTGTCGATCATGGTCAGGCCGGCGTCGAGGCCGGCCCGTAGGGCGGCGACCTCGTCGGCGCGGCGCCGCGGGTCGTCGCCGATGTTCCAGGTGCCCTGGCCGAGGGCCGGGACGACGCGCCCGTCGGGCAGGGCGACGGCGGGATTGGTCGGTGTCGCGGGGGTGGTCATGCCGGGAGATGGTAGTCGTCGCGCGGGGAGGGTGTGGCCGGCCCCGCCGCGCTCAGGCCCGCCGTGCTCGGCCCCGTCGTGGTCGGGCCCACCGTGGTCGGGCCCGCCGTGCTCGGCCCCGTCGTGACCTCGCGGGCCAGCAGGGTGGCCGCGGCGACGGCGGCCGGCATCACGAGCACGGCCCCGAGGGGGACGAAGAACAGGAGGTAGGTGGCGGTGCCCAGCCCCAGGGTGCGCGCCCGGTTGACGGCGAGGCCACGGCGGCGCTCGGCGAGCGAGCGGCCCCGGGCGTCGAAGGCGTACCCGGTGAGCTCGACCGCCAGGAACCATCCGCCGGTCAGGGCGCCGAGCACCGGGACGACCGTCTGGCCGAGCACCGGGACGAACCCGCCGACGAACAGGAGGACGCCCACGCCGGCCGTGGCCAGCAGCAGTCGGAGCGAGTCGCCGGCACTCCGGGCGAGCCCGCGCCAGAAGCCCCGGTCGACGTCGGCCGGCGGGTCGCCCTCTCGCTCCTCGACGCGACGCCAGATGCGCTCGTAGAAGGGATCGCCGACGAGGAGCGTGACGGCGGTGAACGCGACGACCGCGAGCAGCACGGCCAGGGCCGCGACGGCCAGGCCGCCGCCGAGACGCACGAGGGTGCGGGACCACTCGGGCCACCCGTCGGCGAACGGCGTCAGGGTGCGGGCCAGGTCGTCGGCGGCGAGCCCCACGCCCACGAGGGCCGCGGCGAAGACCGCACCCACGACGAGGGCGGGCACCGCGCCCAGCAGCATGAGCCGCGGGGAGGTCGCCCACAGGCGCAGGCCCCGGCCGAGCAGGCCCACCCCGCCGAAGAACTCCCCGATCACCGACACGGGGCGAGCGTACCGAGTGCCGGAGGCGCGGGTGCGGTCGGACGACGCGTCACGGCGCGGGGGCGGCGCGTAGCGTCGACGGCGTGCCGCATCGAGGCGGCACCACCGAGAAAGGTCGTCCATGAAGTTCAGGTACCTCGGCAACAGCGGGCTCAAGGTCAGCGAGCTCACCTACGGCAACTGGCTCACCCACGGGTCCCAGGTGGAGAACGACACGGCGACGCGCTGCGTCCGTGCGGCGCTCGACGTCGGCATCAGCTCGTTCGACACGGCCGACGTCTACGCGAACACGCAGGCCGAGACGGTGCTCGGTGAGGCGCTGAAGGGCGAGCGGCGCGAGTCTCTCGAGATCTTCACCAAGGTCTACGGTCCCACCGGGCCCAAGGGCCACAACGACACGGGCCTCAGCCGCAAGCACGTCACCGAGTCGATCAACGGGTCGCTGAAGCGCCTGCAGACCGACTACGTCGACCTCTACCAGGCCCACCGGTACGACGTCGAGACGCCCCTCGAGGAGACGATGGAGACCTTCGCCGACCTGGTCCGCCAGGGCAAGGTGCTCTACATCGGCGTCTCGGAGTGGAACGCCGAGCAGCTGCGCGAGGCGCACGCCCTGGCTCGCGAGCTGAAGATCCAGCTCGTCTCGAACCAGCCCGAGTACTCCCTGCTCTGGCGCGTCATCGAGGACGAGGTCGTCCCGGCCTCGGCCGAACTCGGCATCTCGCAGATCGTCTGGTCTCCCGTCGCCCAGGGCGTCCTGACCGGCAAGTACACCGTCGGTGCCGAGCTGCCCGCGGGCAGCCGGGCCACCGACCAGAAGGGCGGTGCGGGCATGATCGAACGCTGGATGCGCGACGACGTCCTCGACGCCGTGGCCCAGCTCGAGCCGATCGCGTCCGACCTGGGGCTGACCCAGGCGCAGCTGTCGCTGGCGTGGGTGCTGTCGAACGAGAACGTCGCCTCGGCGATCATCGGGGCGTCGCGTCCCGAACAGGTCGAGTCGAACGCGAAGGCGTCGGGCGTCACCCTCGAGGCCGACGTCCTGTCGCGCATCGAGTCGATCTTCGACGGTCTCGCCGAGACGGACCCGCGCAAGACGCAGATGCCGGCCGGCCGCGAAGCCTGATCGGCCGTCGCCCGACGCGACGACGCCCCGCCACGAGATCGTGGCGGGGCGTCGTCGTGCGTCGACTCGGCGTGCGACCGCTCAGGCCCCGGGGACCTCGAACGTCGCGGAGATCACCGCGCGGGCCAGCGTGTGGAAGTGCAGGTTGAAGCCGAGGTACGCCGGGCTGGCGGTCTCGTCCACCCCGATCTTCTCGACGTCGAGGGCGTGCACCGCGACGAAGTACGTGTGCGGTCCGTGGCCCTCGGGCGGTGCCGCACCGACGTAGCGGGCGAGCCCACCGTCGTTCTTCAGCTGGAGGGCCCCCTCGGGCAGGCCCGAGCCTTGGTCGTCACCCGCACCGGAGGGCAACGACGTCGTGTCGGCGGGGACGTCGGCCACGGCCCAGTGCCAGAAGCCCGAGCCCGTCGGGGCGTAGGGGTCGTAGACCGTCACGGCATAGCTCTTGGTGCCCTCGGGGGCGCCGGACCAGCTCAGCTGGGGGCTGGCGTCGTCTCCGCCCGGGCCCATGATGCCGCTCACCTGCGCGCGCTGCAGTTCACCCCCGTCGGTGAGGTCCGTGCTCGAGAGCTCGAACCCGGGCACGATGCCGATGATGTCGTAGGGGCGGGTCAGGTTGGCGTCGGCCATGGCTGTCTCCTGTTCGTCGGGATGGTCGTGACGGTGCGCCCGCCCCGAGGGGCGGGCGCACCGGGTGTGCGATCAGGCGGCGTCGAGCCGCTGGATCTCGTCGGTCGAGAGCTTGATCGACGTCGCCGTCGCCGAGTTCATGATCGTCTGCGGTCGGGTCGACCCCGGGATCGGGATGACGAGTTCGGACTTGGCGAGCTCCCAGGCGAGCGTCAGCACCTGCGGCGTGACCCGTCGGGCGTTGGCGATCTCGGCGAACACGGCGTGCTTCGCTCCGAGCTCACCGGCGTTCGTGATGCCGCCGAGGGGGCTCCACGGCAGGAACGCGATGCCCATCTCGTCGCACAGCGCGAGCTCCACCTCACTCGACCGGAACGCGGGCGAGTACTGGTTCTGCACCGACACGAGTCGGTCGTCCAGCACCTCGTTCGCTTCGCGGATCTGGTCGGGCGTGGCGTTCGAGATGCCCGCCATGCGGATGACGCCCTCGTCGAGCAGCTCCACCAGGGCGCCGATCGAGTCGGCGTAGGGCACCGCCGGGTCCGGTCGGTGGAACTGGTACAGCCCGATCGTCTCGACGCCCAGCCGTTTCGCCGAGGCCTTGGCGGCCTCCTTGAGGTAGGCCGGGTCGCCGTTCTGCGCCCACGCCCCCGCCTCGGGGCGGAGGTGTCCACCCTTCGTGGCGACGAGCACCTGGTCGGTGTCGGCGTGGTAGCTCTTCAGCGCCTTGGCGATGAGCAACTCGTTGTGCCCGACCTCGTCCTTTCCCGCCTGGTGGTAGGCGTCGGCCGTGTCGATCAGGGTGATGCCCTGCTCGAGTGCGGCGTGGATGGTCGCGATGCCCTGCTTCTCGTCGGGTCGGCCCTCGATCGACAGGGGCATGCCGCCCAGGCCGATCGCACTGACCGTCACGTCTCCGATTGTCCTGGTCTTCATGTCGTCCTCCGGTTCACCACGCGTAGTCCTCGGGCGACGTCTCGTGCCCGGGGAAGATCTCGTCCAGCCGCGCCAGCGCGGCCTCGTCAAGCTCGACGTCGACGGCGGCGACCGCCGACTCCAGTTGCGCCATCGTCCGCGGGCCCGTGATCGGCCCGGTGACGCCCGGCTGGTGCAGCAGCCAGGCGAGGGCGACCTCGCCGGGCGCGTGGCCCAACTCGCGGGCGAACGCCTCGTAGGCCTCGAGCTGGTCGCGGTGTTCGGCGACGTATTCCGCGCTCCGCCCCTCGAGTCGTCGTGAGCCCTCTTCGGTCTTCTCGATGACGCCGCCGAGCAGACCGCCGTTGAGCGGCGACCACGGGATCATCCCGAGACCGTAGTGACGGGCGGCGGGCAGGGTCTCGCGCTCGACGTCCCGCACGATCAGGTTGTAGATCGACTGTTCGCTCACGAGGCCGCTGAAGTGACGTGCCTTGGCGGCTTCCTGGGCCTGCGCGATGTGCCAGCCGGCGAAGTTGCTGCTGCCGACGTAGAGGACCTTGCCCTGCTGGACCGCGACCTCCATCGCCTGCCAGATCTCGTCCCACGGCGTCTCGCGATCGACGTGGTGGAACTGGTAGAGGTCGATGTGGTCGGTCTGCAGACGCGTCAGGCTCGCGTCCAGCGCTCGACGGATGTTCAGGGCGCTGAGCTTGCCGTCGTTGGGCCAGTCGCCCATGTCGCCGTACAGCTTCGTGGCGAGGACGGTCTTCTCCCGTCGCCCGCCCCCACGGGCGAACCACCGACCGATGATCTGCTCGGTGATGCCTTCGCCCTTCTCCCAGCCGTAGACGTTGGCCGTGTCGAAGAAGTTGACGCCGAGCTCGTGGGCCCGGTCCATGATCGCGTGGGAGTCGTCTTCCGTGGTCTGGGGCCCGAAGTTCATCGTGCCGAGGACGGCCCGTGAGACGGACAACCCTGTGCGTCCGAGGTGTGTGTAATCCATGTTCCCTGGCTACCCCCTCCCGGGCCGTGCTGCTCACAGGAACGCCCCCTAACGTCGCCGTCATGGACGAGCAGCCCGAGAGCCCGGACGGCGTGCCCCTCGACGAGCGTCGCGGGGCCGGTCCGCACCGCGGTGCTCGGCGCCGTGCACTGCGCGACGGTCACGCGAAGATGCGCCTGAGGCTCGACGCGCACCCTCGGCTCCGGTTGCTCTACAAGATCGGCGTCGGGGTGCTCGGAGCCCTGATCGTCGTCGTAGGCCTCATCCTGGTCCCGCTGCCCGGACCCGGTTGGCTCGTCGTCTTCCTCGGGGTCGCCGTGCTGGGCACGGAGTTCCCGGCCGCCCACCGCATCACCCTGTGGGTGCGTCGACTCGTCGGCCGCGCCCGTCTCCGGTGGCGGGCGTGGCGGGTCGCCCGGTCGGCGCGGCGGGCGTCGACCGTGAAGCCCTCGGCCGCCCCGTCGCGGTGAACCATCGGGCCCACACGGTCCCGGCGGCCGTCGACCGGACGTCCAGCGCACGTTCGGTAAAGTCGCCGTCGTGACGCCCAGTCCCGCCTCCGCCACGCCCTACGAGGTGCTCGGCGTGCCGTCGACGGCGTCGACCGACGACCTCCGTCGCGCCTATCGACGGCTGGCCCGCCAGACCCACCCCGACCTCGGCGGCACCGCGCAGGCGTTCCGCGACGTGCAGCACGCGTGGCAGCAGGTGGGCACGCCCGAGGCCCGCGCCTCCTACGACCAGGGGTCGGCGTCCCAGAGCACCGCCCCCTCGGGCAGCGCGCGGTCCGCGGGTTCGAATGCCCCCGGCTGGTCACCGCCGCCCCGGGAGCCGGCTCGCACCGATTCGAAGCCCAAGGCCCGGGTGCACGGCCACCCCGGTGGTGCGAACCGCGAGCGGTACCTCGGCCTGATGCGTGAGTGGGTCGGTCGGGGAGTCCCGCTCGACGATCCGTACGACGAGCGCCTCGTCCGGAGCGCGCCTCCCGAGATCCGTCACGTGCTCGCCGACGCGATGGCCGAAGAGGCCACCGTCGCGGCCGTCACCGAACTCGGCATCGGCTTCACCATCTGGAGCGACGTCGACGCGGGTGTCGAGGGCAAGCTCGACCACGTCGTGCTGGGGCCGTCGGGCCTCTTCGCCATCCAGTCCTCCGACTGGGGCAGCGAGGTGCAGGTGTCGCGCGGCGAGCTCGTCGGCAGGGGCATCCCCGCCGACGAGGAGCCCGTCCGCGACCTCACGCGTCAGGCCCGCGCCGTGCGACGGGAGACCCGCGTGTCGTTCACGGCCCAGTTGATCGTGGTGCCCGACGACGACTTCGGGCCCGCCCTCGAGAAGGTCGGGCGTCGTGCCGGGGGCACCTGGGTCGTGCGTCGCTCGCTGCTGCCGCAGGTCCTGCGTCACGGTCCCGAGCTCGGCGACCGCACGAGCATCTCGGACGTCTTCGAGGTCCGGGCCCGGCTGCAGCAGGCCATCCGGTTCGTCTGACCGGGGCTGGCGCCCGGGCCCGGCAGGGTCCACGCTGGGGGCGAGACGCCGGCGTCCGTCGGCCGTCCCGCGTCAGAGAGGGGCCACCCGTGTTCCGTCCTCGGTCCGGCTACTCCGGGTTCAGCGTCGACGACGTGGCGGCCGCCACGTCCTTCTACCGCGACGTCCTCGGCCTCGAGATCGAGGTCCTCGTCGACGGTCAGATGTTCCGGCTCCGCCTCCCGGGAGGCGCGGCGTGGGTGTTCGTCTACGGCAAGCCCGACCACGCCCCCGCGTCGTACACCGTCCTCAACCTCGTCGTCGACGACGTCGACGCCGCCCTCGACGCGCTGGCCGAGCGGGGCCTCGAACCGCTCCACCTCGGCGGGTACTCCGACGAGCGGGGCGTCATGCGGGGGCGCAGCGTCGACCTGGGCCCCGACATCGCCTGGTTCACCGACCCGGCGGGCAACGTCTTCTCCGTCCAGCAGCCCTGATCGCCCGGTCCGACGCGCGAGCCGGGGAGGCGCGGTGCCGGACCCGGGGGAGGGCTGGCCCGACATCGGGTTCCGGGCCAGCCCCAGGTGTGCCTTCGGAACTGCCGCACCCATCGGTTTGGTCGCCCGCCATCGGGTCGACCCGTCGACGTGACGTCGTGCGCACGACGCGGCCACCGCCTCCTCGTCCCTGTGGCAAGCTCGACCGTGTGAACACGCACGAGCCCGCGGACGGCTGGGTCGAGGCCCCCGACGGGCGTCGGTTCTGGGGCCGTGCCGGTGCCGCGGGCCTGCTCGTCGTCGACCAGGACGACCGGGTGCTGTTGCAGCACCGGGCCGACTGGAGCCACTTCGGCGGCACCTGGGGGCTCCCCGGCGGAGCCCGCCACCACGACGAGAGCGCGGTACAGGGCGCTCTGCGCGAGAGCGGCGAAGAGGCGGCGGTGCCGGCCGACGCGCTGCGTCTGCTGTTCGCCGCGGAGCTCGACCTCGGCTTCTGGTCGTACACGACCGTCGTGGCCCGGGCCGTGCGCCCGTTCGAGCCCGTCGTCTCGGACGCCGAGAGCATCGCCCTGAGCTGGGTGCCCGTCGACGAGGTGTCCGACCTCCCGCTCCATCCTGGATTCGCCGCGTCTTGGGCGAGGCTCCGGTCCGAACTCGGGGGCCGGGTGCACGTCGTCGTCGACGTCGCGAACGTCCTCGGCTCACGTCCCGACGGATGGTGGCGCGATCGGGTCGGTGCCACGACTCGGTTCCTGGAGTCCCTCTCGCGGGGTGCCCGGGACGGAGTGGCCGAGGCGCTCGTCGCACCCGGTGGCGGCGGGACCCCCGCGGCGACGGGTCGGCCGGACGCCGACGACTCGCCGACGGACGCCGCGGCGTTCGCGGACGGCTCCACCGGCGAGCCTCCCGGCGCGCCCACCTGGCGGTGGCCGGACGTGACGGCCGTGGTCGAGGGCGAGGCCCGTGCCGTCGGTGGATCGTTCCCCGGCCTGACCGTCGTCCGGGCCGAGGCCGACGGCGACTCGGCGATCGTGGCCCGCGTGCACGACCTGCGGGACGTGTCCGGCGTGCCGCCGCGCGTCGTCGTCGTCACCGCCGACCGGGGCCTCGCCGACCGGGTCCAAGCCCTCGGGGCCACCCTCGTGCGTCCAGGCGCCCTCCGCCGCGCGGTCGGCCTCGACTGACACGGACGAACGGCCCGCTCCACCGGTCGGTGGAGCGGGCCGTTCGCGTCCGGTCCCGGGTCAGGCGGCGGGGCCGTCGCCCAGCGTGACGGTCGCGGTGTGGGACGCGCCCGTCGTGGCGGTCCAGGTGACCGAGACCTGGTCACCCGAGTCGTGCGCCTGGATCGCGGCGGTGAGTGCGGACGCGTCCGCCACGGCCGTGCCGTCGATCGCGGTGATCACGTCGCCGGCGACCAGGCCGGCCGACGCCGCCGCGCTGCCCTCGACGGTGCCGGCGATCGTGACGCCGCCCGCGGTGCCGGTCGCCGTGCTCGAGATCTGAGCCCCGAGGAAGGCGGGCAGGCCGATCTGCACGGTCGAGCTCCCCGTACCCGACTGGATCTGCTTGGCGATGGCCAGGGCGTGGTCGATCGGGATGGCGTAACCGGTCACCGTCGACGATCCCTGCGCTGCGGCCGTGACGATGCCGACGACGTCGCCGTCACCGTCGCGGAGGGGACCGCCGGAGTCGCCCGACACCACGTCCGCATCGACCTCGATGAGACCGGACAGCGACTCGGTCCCCGATCCCGACTCGCTCTGCACCGTGATCGACTGGTCCGTGGCGAGGACGGTGCCCTGGGCGGTGACGAGGTCGCCCGTGCCCTCGGCGTTGCCCGTCGAGTGGACGACGTCCCCCGTGGCGACGTCGCCGGACGCGTCGAAGCTCACCGGGGTGAGGCCCGTCGCGTCCTGCAGCTTCAGCACGGCCACGTCGTTCGTGGCATCCGTGCCGACGACGTCGGCCGTGTAGGTCGTACCGGTCGACTCGACGGTCACCTGGATGCTGGTCGCGCCCTGCACGACGTGGTTGTTCGTCAGGATGAGCCCTCCGGAGGTCAGGATCATGCCCGTGCCGGCGGATTTGTACGAGGCGTCGTAGTTCAGCGTCGACACGATGGTCACGACGCCGGCCGTCTCCTCGGCGGTGGCCGCGGTGGCGCTGGTCTGGGTCGAGGTGCCCTGCGACGAACCGTCCTGCGACGACCCGTCCTGGGGGCTCGAACCCCCGAAGGGCGATGCCGGGTCGCTCGATCCACCTCCCGGCCGCGTGAGCTGGGGGAGCAGCTCGAGCGCCTGGCGTTCGCTCGCCGCCTGGGCCGCCGCGGTGCCGGCGGAGCGACCGGCGGCGTAGGCGCCGCCGCCCGCCGCACCCGCGACGATGACGACGGCGGCGGCCGCGCCGGTGAGGGCGAGCCACTTCTTCGAGCGGCGCGGTCTCGGGGCGCCGCCGAAGGCCGGGGGCACCGTGCCGTCCGCGCCGTCGCCACTCCGCACCGTCGACGCGCCGGCCGCCGCGTCGTAGGCCTGGTGGGCGTCGTCGCGGGCCATCCAGGTGGGAGCCGCCGACACGTAGCGTGCGTATGACGCGCCGGTGACGTGGGGGAGCGTGTGGGCCTCGGCGGGCTGCTCGACGCCCTCGCCGGCAGGCGGGGCGGTCGACGGGGAGGGCGTCACGGGCGTGGCGTCGTTCGGGGTGCCGGTCGTGTTGTCGCCGTCTCGGTCGTTCATGGTGTGCCTCCTGTGGCGGTGGTGGTGACGTGGGGTCCATGGAACGGCGTGACCCCAAGAGATCCCTATGACCGGACCGTGAGGCGGTGGGGAGTCCCATGAGGAGGCGCGGTGAACGGAGCCGAGATCGCCTCACCATCACTCGCACCGCGATCTGCAGGGGTCGGTCCCCGAAATCGGTTCCCGACGAGGGTCGGAGTTCCGATACGCTGGGACGCCAAAGGAGGTCCACGATGGCAGAGCCCGCCAACCCGGCACCCGGCGAGCAGGACCGCGCTCCCGGCGCCCCTCGCGAGGTCGACACGACCCTCAGCTTCAACGAAGAGTTCCAGGCGCAACTGGCCGCTCTCGAGAGCGGCGTGTCCACCGACGAGCGTGACGCCGTCGCCGCACTGCCTTCGGGCTCCGCGCTGCTCGTGGTCCGTCGTGGCCCCAACATCGGCGCCCGGTTCCTCCTCGACTCGGACGTCACGGTCGCCGGACGTCACCCCGAGGCCGGCATCTTCCTCGACGACGTCACGGTCAGCCGCAAGCACGCCGAGTTCCGTCGCGAGGGCAGCACCTTCAGCGTGCGCGATCTCGGGTCGCTGAACGGCACCTACTTCGACGGCGTCCGCATCGACGAGGCCCGGCTCTCCGACGGAGCCGAGGTCCAGGTCGGCAAGTTCCGCCTCACGTTCTACGCATCGCGGGTCGACCTCGCGAACCTGGCGATCAAGTAGTCGTGCCCCGCACCGCCGCCGCCCGGTCGTCGCAGACCGGGCCGTCCGACCTGCTGACGATCGGGCAGGTCCTCTCACGGCTCAAGCCCGAGTTCCCCGACCTGTCGAACAGCAAGCTGCGCTTCCTCGAAGAGCGCGAGTTGGTCACCCCGGTGCGCACCCCGTCCGGCTACCGCAAGTTCTCCCCGGCGGACGTCGAGCGACTCCGCTTCATCCTCGGTCTGCAGCGCGACCACTACCTGCCGCTCAAGGTCATCAGGCAACACCTCGCCGACCTCGACGCGGGCCGGCCTGCGTCCCTCCCGTCCGGGGCGGCGCCCGTCTCGATCCTGACCCACGGTCGGCGACTCGGTCGCGACGAGTTGCTCCGCGAGACCGGCGCCACGCCCGCCCTGCTCGACGAGGCCGTCTCGGCGTCTCTCCTCCCGTCGGCGGGGCACTACGGCGACGAGTCGATCTCGGTGTTGTCGGCCCTGGTCGAGCTGGGCAGGTCGGGCATCGAGCCTCGTCACCTCCGGACGGTCCGGGCCTCGGTCGACCGCGAACTCGGCCTCATCGAGACGGCCCTCGCGCCACTCGCCCGGAAGCACGACGCGGCCTCCCGGGCGCGGGTCGCCGAGCTCTCCCGTGAGCTCGCGGCGCAGGTCGACGTCGTCCGGTCGGGGCTCGTCCGGTCGGCTCTCGGGCGACTCGACGCCTAGACGTCTGCCCTCCGGGCGAATATCCTCGACACGCCGACCCGTCGATGCGAATGTCGCCCAGGCAGCTCCCCGTTGTGGGTACCGTGAGTCCTGTACAACCATCAACCCGATGTTGAACGTTGAGCTCCGGAAGTAGAACGTGGAAGGCAACAGCATGAGTGAGTCAGGTTCCTCCGAGGAATCCCGCTACGAGCTGGGTCTGCTCTTCACGGACGGCCTGCCCGAACACGACGCCGACAGCGGCTACCGCGGTACCGTCGCGGCCAAGGCCGCCGGCATCAGCTACCGCCAGCTCGACTACTGGGCCCGCACCGAACTCGTCGAGCCGACCATCCGCGGCGCGGCCGGCTCCGGTTCGCAACGCCTCTACGGGTTCCGCGACATCCTCGTCCTCAAACTCGTCAAGCGCCTCCTCGACACGGGCATCTCGCTCCAGCAGATCCGCACGGCCGTCAACCAGCTCCGTGAGGCCGGGGTGAACGACCTCGCCCAGACGACCCTGATGAGCGACGGTGCGAGCGTCTACCTGTGCACGTCGGACGACGAGGTCATCGACCTCGTCAGCCGCGGTCAGGGCGTGTTCGGCATCGCCGTGGGCAAGGTCCTCCGCGAGGTCGAGTCGAGTCTCGTCGAGATCGACAGCACCCCCGCCGCGGATCCCTCCGACGAGCTCGCGGCGCGACGCGGCACCCGAGCCAGCTGACCACACCTCGACCGCGAGTGGCGGTCGAGGACGACGAAGGCCCCGCATGAGATCGTGCGGGGCCTTCGTCGTGTGCAGCTGGGACCGCGGAGGTCAGCGGGCAGCAGGCTCGGCGTAGTCGCCGATCTTGGCCGTCCGCATGATGCGTTCGAGGAGCTGGTCGAAGTTGCGGGCCATCTCCTGGGCGCTCTCACCGGGCCAGGCGTGCAGCGGCTTGGCGGCACCCTGTGCCTGTTGTAGCGACGTACGCTCGGGCAGCTGGGGTGACAGGACGAGGGGGCCGAACATGTCGCGCAGCTCCTTGATGCGGAACTGGTGCTCGAGGGACTGCACCCGGGCCCGGTTGACGATGATGCCGAGGGGCTGGAGGCGCGGTGACAGGCCTCGACGGATCTCCTCGATCGCCCGGAGCGCCCGGTCGGCGGCGGCCACGCTGAACAGACCCGGTTCGGTGACGACCGTCACGCGGTCGGATGCGGCCCAGGCCGTGCGCGTGAGGGCGTTGAGCGACGGGGCGCAGTCGATCAGGACGAGGTCGTAGTCGGCCTCGACGTTGGCGAGGGCCTCTTCGAGCTTCCAGATGTCTCGGATCGACGGGTGCGGACCGTCGAAGTTGATGGCCGAGGGGCTGCCGATCATGACGTCGACCTTGCCCTGGCGGCCCTTGGTCCACCCGCTGGGGGCGATCGCCGCCCGGACCGTCTTCTCTTTGGGCGACGCGAGGACGTCCGCGACGTTGAGGTGGCCCGAGACCGTGATGTCGAGGCCGGTCGAGACGTCGGACTGGGGATCGAGGTCGACGACGAGGGTCCTGAGACCTTTGGCGAAGGCGGCCGACGTGAGTCCGAGCGTCACCGTCGTCTTGCCGACGCCCCCTTTGAGAGAGCTGACGCTGAGTACATGCACGACACAGACGATACCTTCACTACTGTTGAATCACCCAACAGCCACGTCGATGCGGCGTGCGTCGACTTCTGCGAAGCGACAGCACCAGCCCACCCGTCGTCGTCACGGTGTCGCGACCCGTCGTCCGCACCACACCCCGACCCACCCCAGGAGGCGCGCCGTGAGCGTGAGACCCATCCGCCTGTTCGGCGATCCCGTCCTTCGATCGGCGTCCGACCCCGTGACGGTCGGTGATCCTCGGCTCGCGTCCCTGGTCGAGGACCTCCTCGACACCGTTCGCGAGCCGGGACGAGCCGGGGTCGCGGCCGCCCAGATCGGCGTGTCGCTCCGAGCCTTCAGCTACAACGTCGACGGTGAGGTCGGATACGTCCTCAACCCCGTCGTCGTCGAGGTGTCCGGAGAGAAGACCCTCGTCGACGAGGGGTGCCTCTCCGTGCCGGGGTTCTGGTTCCCCACCCCCCGCTATGAGTACGCCCGTGTCGAAGGGGTCGACCTCGACGGCCAGGAGGTCGTACTCGAGGGCACCGGACTCATGGCCCAGGCCCTCCAGCACGAGACGGACCACCTCGACGGCACGCTCTACGTGCTCACCCTCGAACCCGAGACGAAGCGCGAGGCCATGCGAGAGATCCGCGCCGCCGACTGGTGGCGCGCCTGATCACCGTCCCCGTGCGGTGACCGTGCGCACCGACTCGGTGTCGGGGTGGGCGGTGTAGATGTCGGCGATCTGCTGGGCGAAGTCGTTCAGGACGACGGCACGCTTGACGCTCATCTTGGGCGTGAGATGCCCGCCGGCCTCGGTGAACTCGACCGGCAGGATCTCGAACTTGCGGATCGACTCGGCGCGCGACACGGCGGCGTTCGCACCGTCGACGGCTCGTTGGACCTCGGCGCGGACCTTGGGGTGCCGGGCGGCCTCGGCCAACGGCATGTCGGCTGCCTCACCGGCATTGTTCAACCACACCGGCAGCATCTCCGTGTCGAGGGTGACGAGGGCCGCGACGAACGGCCGCTGGTCGCCCACGACGACGACCTGGCCGACCAGCGGATTGGCCCTGATCGGGTCCTCGAGGGCCGCAGGGGAGACGTTCTTGCCTCCGGCGGTGACGATGATCTCCTTCTTGCGACCGGTGATCGTCAAGTAACCGTCGGCGTCGAGCGAGCCGAGATCGCCGGTGCGGAACCAGCCGTCGTCGAGGACCTCGGCCGTGGCCTCGTCGGCCTTCCAGTACCCCGCGAAGACGTTGACGCCCTTGACGAGCACTTCTCCGTCGGCGGCGATCGTGATGCCGACGCCGGGGAGTGCCGGGCCCACCGTTCCGATCTTGAACTTGGAGACGAGGTTGACGGCCGCAGGCGCCGTGGTCTCGGTCAGTCCGTACCCCTCGAGGATGCGGATGTCGAGACTCCGGAAGAAGTGACCGAGTCGCGTGCCGAGCGGAGCCGAACCCGAGACGGCGTAGCGGATGTTGCCGCCCATGGCCTTCTTGAGCTTGCTGTAGACCAGGCGGTCGAACAGTGCGAAGCGGAGCTTGAGTCCCAGGGGCACGGTGCCCTCGTCGAGCGCGCGACTGTGGGCGATCGCGACGGCCACGGCCTGCCGGAAGATGCCGCCCTTGCCCCCTGCCTCGGCTTTCTGCTCGGCCGAGTTGTAGACCTTCTCGAAGACGCGGGGGACCGCGAGCAGGAAGCTCGGCTTGAACGAGGCCAGCGACGGCAACAACTGCTTGGTGTCCGCCTGGTGGCCGACCTTCACGCCGGCGTGGACCGACATCACGGCGATGAAGCGCGCGAAGACGTGCGCGGTCGTCACGAACAAGAGGGTGGAGGAGCCGGGTGCCACGACGTCGCTCATGGCGACGGCGGCGTTCCGGCTCGTCTCGACGAAGTTGGCGTGGGTGAGCACGCAGCCCTTGGGCCGGCCGGTGGTGCCCGACGTGTAGATGATCGTCGCGACGTCCCCGGCGACGGCCGCGCTGCGGCGGCGTTCGAGTTCGTCGTCGGAGACGTCGACACCGGACGCGGCCAGCTTGTCGAGGTCTCCGAGGTCGACCTGCCAGACCCGTGTCACGGCGGGCAACTCGGGGTGCACCTCGTCGAACCGCGAGAAGTGGTCCGCGGTCTCGACGATGACGGCCACGGCCTCGGAGTCGCTGAGGTTCCAGTGGACCTGTGCCGGCGACGACGTCTCGTAGACGGGCACGAGCAGGGCGCCTGCGAACCAGGTCGCGAAGTCGATGAGCGTCCACTCGTAGCGCGTGCGGCACATCAGGCCGATCTTGTCGCCCGGTTCGACGCCCGCGGCGATCAGGCCCTTCGCGAGTGCGCGCACCTGCTCGAGGAACCGAGCCGCCGTGATGTCGCGCCAGCCGCCTCGTCCGTCCGGCACGGAGAAGAGTGGTTCGTCGGGCGTGGCCGCCGCCCGCGCGAGCAACAGGTCGGTGGCGTTCGCCGACGGGTCGGCGGGGACGGCGGGGGGGACGATGTGTTCGTTCACGGCAGCTCCTTCGGTACCGAACGATGGTCCGACCACCCTAACGCGGCCTCGCAGGAGCGGGTGCCCGAGGTGGTGGGTCGTCGAGGATAGACTCGATCCTCGTGCAGGCAATCGGAATCGACATCGGTGGGACGAAGATCGCGGGCGGGGTGGTCACCGAGTTCGGCGAGATCGTCGACGAAGAGCGCGTGGCGACGCCCGCGGGCGACGCGGGTGCGATCGTCGACGCGGTCGTCGAGATGGTCACCTCCTTGCAGGCACGCCACCCCGACGTCGCCGCCGCCGGTGTCGCGGCGCCCGGCTTCATCGACGCCGCACAGTCGACCGTGTACTACACGCCCAACATCGCGTGGCGCAACGAGCCCCTCCGGGCGCGGCTGTCCGAACGTCTCGACCTGCACATCACCATCGACAACGACGCCAACGCCGCCGGCTGGGCCGAGTTCCGGTTCGGGGCCGGTCGTCTCGCCAGCGACATGACCATGCTCACCATCGGCACGGGGGTGGGCGGTGCCATCGTGGCGCAGGATCGCCTCCTGCGCGGAGGATTCGGCACGGGTGGCGAACTCGGCCACATGCGCATCGTGCCCGATGGTCTGCCCTGCGGCTGCGGGGCCCGTGGGTGCATCGAGCAGTACGGCTCGGGGCGCGCGCTGCTGCGCATCGCCGGTGAGGTGGCCGACGAGGGCGGCCTCGGCCGCGGTCTCGCGGACGTCCGCACGGCGAACGGCGGCGAGCTCTCCGGTCACGACGTCAGCTTGTTGCTGCAGTCCGGTGACGACGGTGCCGTCGAGGCCCTGCGCCGCCTCGGGACCTGGCTCGGACAAGCCGCCGCGTCGCTGAGCGCGATCCTCGATCCGCAGGTGTTCGTCTTCGGCGGCGGGGTCGCGCAATCGGGCGAACTGCTGCTGGCACCCGTCCGCGCGGCCTACCTCGAGCACCTGCCCGCTCGCGGTTACCACCCCGAGCCCGAGTTCGTGATCGCCGAGCTGGTGAACGACGCGGGGGTCGTGGGCGCCGCCGACCTCGCCCGCCTGCACGCCGGCGACCGCTAGACTCCCGACGCCCCGACGAGAGGAGCACCGATGCTCTACTGGTTCCTGAAGACGATGGTCGCGAGTCCGCTCGTCCTGTCGATCTTCCGACCGTGGGTCAGCGGTCGTGAGCACGTCCCGGCCTCGGGTGCCGTCATCTTCGCGAGCAACCACCTCTCGTTCGTCGACTCGATCTTCCTGCCGCTCGCCCTCGATCGGCGCATCTCCTTCCTCGCCAAGAGCGACTACTTCACCGGCAAGGGCGTCAAGGGGTGGGCCATCCGTCTGTTCTTCACGGCCACGGGTCAGCTCTCCATCGACCGATCCGGGGGCAAGGCCTCCGAGGCGTCGCTGGCGACGGGCCTGTCCGTCCTCCGTCGCGGCGAGCAACTCGGCATCTACCCCGAGGGCACCCGCAGCCCCGACGGCAAGCTGTACCGCGGTCGGACGGGCGTGGCGCGCATGATCCTCGAGGGTCACGTGCCCGTGATCCCCGTCGCCATGATCGGAACCGAGAAGGTGATGAAGACCGGTACCAAGATCCCTCGCCTGCACCGGGTCGGGATCGTGTTCGGTGAACCCCTCGACTTCAGCCGCTTCGAGGGCATGGAAGGCGACCGCTTCATCCTGCGGTCCATCACCGACGAGATCATGTACGAGCTCAACGCCCTCAGTGGCCAGCAGTACAGCGACGTCTACGCGACCAGCGTCAAAGAGAAGCGCCCGACCCTTTCACGGTAGGCTCGCCTGTCGAGGTCGTTCGGCCTCGAGACCGTCAAGTGGCAAGGAAGACCGTGGCCCAGCTCACCGAACCGTTCGTCGTCACCGATCCCGACGTGATCGACGGTCTCGACCATTGGCGCACGCTCCCCATCAAGCAGCAGCCCACCTGGCACGACGGTGCAGCCGTCGAGGCCGCCTCGACCGAGCTGTCCACCCTGCCTCCGCTCGTCTTCGCCGGCGAGGTCGACACGTTGCGCACCAGGCTGGCGTCGGCGGCCCGGGGCGAGGCGTTCCTGCTGCAGGGTGGCGACTGCGCCGAGACCTTCGCGGGAGCGACCGCGGACCAGATCCGCGACCGCGTCAAGACCATCCTGCAGATGGCCGTCGTCCTCACGTACGGCGCGTCCGTCCCCGTGATCAAGATGGGCCGCATGGCCGGCCAGTTCGCCAAGCCGCGCTCGAGCGACACCGAGACCCGGGACGGCGTCACCCTGCCGGCCTACCGCGGTGACATCGTGAACGGCTACGACTTCACCCCCGAGTCCCGACGTGCGGATGCCTCGCGGCTCGTGAAGGGCTACCACACCTCCGCCTCGACCATCAATCTGATCCGGGCCTTCACGCAAGGCGGGTTCGCCGACCTCCGCCAGGTGCACAGCTGGAACCAAGGCTTCGCCCGCAACCCGGCCAACGCCGAGTACGAGCACCTCGCCCGTGAGATCGACAAGGCGATCCGGTTCATGGAGGCGGCGGGGGCCGACTTCGACGAACTCAAGCGCGTCGAGTTCTACACCAGCCACGAGGGCCTGCTCATGGACTACGAGCGCCCCCTGACCCGCATCGACTCGCGCACGGGTACGCCGTACGTGCTGTCGTCGCACTTCGTGTGGATCGGCGAGCGGACCCGCGACCTCGACGGTGCCCACGTCGACTTCCTCTCCCGGGTGCGCAACCCGATCGGCGTCAAGCTCGGCCCGACGACGACGGCCGACGACATGTTGCGCCTCATCGACAAGCTCGATCCCGAGCGTGAGCCCGGGCGCCTGACCTTCATCACCCGCATGGGGGCAGGCACCATCCGGGATGCCCTGCCTCCCCTCCTCGAGGCCATCAAGAAGGCCGACGCGACGCCCCTGTGGGTCAGCGATCCGATGCACGGCAACGGTCTGACGACGCCTACGGGCTACAAGACCCGGCGCTTCGAAGAGATCATGGACGAGGTCAAGGGGTTCTTCGAGGCACACCGTGCCGCGGGCACCCACCCGGGCGGAATCCACATCGAGCTGACCGGCGACGACGTCACCGAGTGCCTGGGTGGTTCCGAGCACATCGACGAGGCGACGCTCGCCACCCGCTACGAGTCGCTCTGCGACCCCCGCCTCAACCACATGCAGTCACTCGAACTGGCCTTCCTGGTGGCCGAGGAACTCGCGGCCGACTGAGCCCGGTCGACACGGCGACGGCCCCGGGACCCTCGGTCCCGGGGCCGTCGCCCTGTCGGTGCCCTCGACCTCGGAGCTCGTCGGTGCCCTCGGCCTCAGGGGAGGCCGGGACTCATTCCACCCGGTACGTGAGCGTGATCGTCGCACCCTTGGTCGCGGTCAGGCCGGCGACGGGGTTCGTCTCGGTGACCGGCAGGCGGGCCTCCCAGTCGTAGAACGCACACGTGAAGGCCGTGCAGGTCGGGTAGCTCACCCGGAAGCCGAGACCCTGCAACTGGGACGTGGCCGCGTCGATGGTCTTGCCTCGGACGTCCGGGATGGTGATGGGCGGCGGACCCTTCGACACGACGAGGTTGACCGTGTCGCCGTGTCGGAGCGGCCCCTCGGCCTGCTGTTCGTACCGGATGACCTCCCCGGAGGCGACCGCATCGCTGAATTCCGTTCCGCTCTCCACACCCGTCAACTGTGCCCCCGCGAGAGCGCCCTGCGCGTCCGCCACCGAGAGGCCCGCCACGTCCGGGACGGGGCCGAGCGAGACGGTGAGCGTCACGGGTCGTCGTTCTCCGTACTGGGCTGCTCCGGCGAGATCGACCGGCGTGTCCGCGTCGTCCACGCCACTGATCCCGAGGACGGTGCCGGCGGCCGACTCGTCGAACTGGCTCGACGTCGGCTGCAGTGTGAAGTCCGAGAGCGCTTCGGTGGCCGCGGTCTCGGTGTCGCCGACGACGGTCGGGACCGGGAGTTGCCGGGGCCCCTGGGAGACGACCAGGGTGATCGTGGACCCCTTCTGCACACGGGTCGTGGCGTCGGGGTCCGTGCGCGCGACCTGGCCCGAGGGCACCACCGGGGAGAAGTCCGTCTGGGGATCGGGGGCGACCACGAAGCCGGCCGACGTGAGGGCGGCCGTCGCCGCGTCCGGTGCCCGTCCTGACACGTCGGGGACGGACGCCTGCGCCCCGGGACCCGAGCCGAACCACCAGCCGGTCCCTCCGGCGAGCAGCGCGACCGCGACGACGACGGCCATGAGCACCCGTCCCCGCCGCCGACGACGGTCGGCGACGGCCGCGAGCGTCGTGGCGGCGTCGTCGGGTGCGGCCTGGACCGGCCCGGTCCGGTGTCGCGCCTTGGGCAGGATCTGCGTCTCGCCCGTGCCGCCGGACGGCAGGACGGAGGTCGCGCCCGCGGCAGGGAGCACCATCGTCCGGTTCGCGGGTGGTCCCGAGGGATCGGCCAGGACCCGTTGCACGTCGAGGAGTTGGTCGAGCAGGGCCCGGGCGTCCCTCGGTCGCTGTTCTGGATCGCGAGCGGTCGCCCAGAGGACGAGCTCGTCCAGCTCGACCGGCACGCGGGGGTTGGCGGAGCTCGGGGTGGGGACCGTGTCGTTGGCGTGCTGGTAGGCGATCTGCATGGGCTGGTCGCCCTTGTAGGGCTGCTCGCCCGTGAGCATCTCGTACATCATGATGCCGAGCGCGTAGATGTCGCTGCGGGTGTCGGCGATGCCGCGGGTCACGAGCTCGGGGGAGAGGTACGCGATCGTCCCCAACAGCGCGGCACCCGTGGCGGTGTTGGCCGTCGCGGCCCGCGCCAGGCCGAAGTCGCCGATCTTGATGCGTCCGTCGTCGGCGAGGAGGACGTTCTCGGGCTTGAGGTCGCGGTGCACGATGCCGGCGCGGTGGGCGGCGGCGAGACCGGCGAGGACGGCTTCGAGGATGTCCATCGCCTGCTCGGGCGTCAGCACCTTGTGGTCCTGCAGGAGTTCGCGCAACGTGATGCCGGGCAGGTACTCCATCACCAGGTAGGCCGACTCGTCGTCCTGGCCCTGGTCGAAGACGTTGACGACGTTGGGGTGGGCCAGGCGGGCGGCCGAGCGCGCCTCCTGGATGAAGCGCTCCTTGAACGACGCGTCGTCGGCCAGGTGGCCGTGCATGATCTTGATCGCGACGCGACGTTCGAGTCGCAGGTCGGTGGCCAGGTAGACGGTGGCCATGCCACCTCGGGCGATGCGCGAACGGACCTCGTACCGGCCCTCGATGAGACGGCCGATCATCGGGTCAGTCTGGTTCACGCTCACCTTCGTGATTTTACGGACCGAGGGCCGTGCGGGTGTCCCAACTCACCGCACGGCGGGAAACCGCCCGGCATGTGGGTCGTCCGGGGTTCAGCGCAGGGTCGCGAGCCAGGTGGTGGCCGGAGCTTCCCACTTGGCGTAGGCATCCGGGAACGCCGAGTACTGGACGGCCTGGGCCGCCTTCGTCAGGGACATCGACTGCCACCCCTTGACGTCCAGGAGGCCGCGCGTCTTGCCCGTGTTGGGGTTGCTCGCGCCACCGAAGAAGAGCTTGGTCGCGTGCACCGGGTCGCGCAGCTGGGCGGGGGTGCCCCACCCCGTGCTCGGACGCTGTTGGAAGAGGCCGAGGGAGTCACGGTCGCCGTGGTCGAGGTTGCGCAGGCTGCTCTCCTGGGCGGCCGCGGCCAGGGCGATCACGATCGCACGGTCTCCCACCCCGAGCTGGCGTCCGACCGAGATGATGATCCGGGCGTTGGCGGCCTGCTCGGCGGTCAACGTCGCGCTGACGCCCAGGGGTGCGGCCGACGTCGACGCGACGACGGTCGTGGCGGTCGGCGCGGAGGCGCCGGGGAGGGTGAGGGTCTTGCCGGCGTAGATGGTGCTGGTGAACGAGAGGCCGTTCGCGGCGAGGAGGGCCTTGACGCTCGTCCCCGACTTCGAGGCGATCGAGGCGATGGTGTCACCCCGCTGGATGACGTAGCTGCCCACCGCGGGCCCCCCGGCGGGGGCCGGTGTCGGGGCGGCGGCGGAGGCGCCCGTCGGGACGGTCAGGGTCTGGCCCGGGTAGATGATGCTCGACAGTCCCAGCCCGTTCGCCTGGATGAGCGCGCTGGTCGTGACGCCGTGCGCACGCGCGATGGAACTCAGCGTGTCCCCACGGACGATGACGTACCGGCCGCCCGTCGCCTTGGCCGGGGCGGGCGCGGCGGACGGCTTGGCTGCGGCGCTCGTGGCGGCGCTCAGGCTCAGGGTCTGGCCCGGGAAGATGGTGGACTTCCAGCTGAGGCCGTTGAGGGCGAGCACCGACGCGGTGCTCAGGCCGAACGAGCCGGCGATGCTCGCGACCGTGTCGCCCGACTTGACGGTGTACGTGGCGGGGGCCGCGCCGAAGACCGTGGCAGAGGTCGCGGCCGTCTCGACCGTGGCCGCGGTCTTCTGCTCGGGCGCGGACAGTCGAGGAGGCAGCACGGGACGCGGTGACGCGTCGGGCTTCTTCGTCGGGTTCTGGTCGAGGGCGAACACGGGGCCCGTGACGCCCATGCTGAGGGCCATCGAGCCCGCCAGGACGATCGGGACGGTGTTGAGCATCGACCGGGCCATGCGGGAGAGGGGCTTGCGCTCGTCTCCGCCACCGAGGGGGCCGAAGGCGCTGGTCGACCGGGCGTCCTGGGTCGTCACGGACTCGGAGTCGGGGCGGGCGGAACTGACGTCGTTCATGGGCTGATCCTCGGTTCGGGGGCGGGGACACGGTCGCTGGGTGATCGGTGAGCCGCGGTGCCACGTCGTCCAAAGTTGGCACACGTGGATATCCAAGTCAATCAGCGTGACGGATGTTGCGCATGTGACTCGACCCACGTGAGGGAGACGAGGAGGCGCAGCGAGGGCCACGAACCCGTGGCAAGGTTGTGGCGTGACCGATCTCTCTCAACGCCCCTGGTTCGCCGACACCGAATGGCTCACCGTGCCCGACCTCGTCGAGCGGCTCGGCCTCGGCGTCAGCCGTGTCCGGCGCCTCCTCGAGGAGCACGTCCTCGTCGGGACACGCGTGGACGGCGTCACGAAGGTGCCGGCCGTCTTCCTCGACGGCTCGGAGCCGAGGCACGACCTCCGGGGCACCCTGACGGTCCTGTCGGACAACGGGTTCGACGACGACGAGGCCCTCGACTGGATGCTGTCGCACGACGAGGCCCTCGGCACGAGCCCCGTCGCCGCCCTCCAGGCCGGACGCAAAGCCGAGGTCCGGCGCATCGCGCAGAGCCTCCTCTAGCCCCGATCCGCGCCTCTGGCGGCTGCCGGTCCTCGGCCGCCCTGGCGCAGAGGGCGTCAGGAGGCGCGGCGCGTGACGGTCTCGGCGAGTCGCGTCAACTGCGTCCGGGCCGACGGCGCGAGTCCCGACCTCTCGAGCGCGTGGACGGCACGCTCCACCTGATCGGTGATCGTCTGCTCGACGGCGTCGACGGCACCGCTGTCGCGGAGCGTCGCCTGGAGCATGCTGATCTGGTCGTCGTCGAGTTCGGGGTCACCGAGGAGTTCGTCGAGCAGGCGGACGGCCCCGGGGGGCAGGGCTCGGCGGGCCGTCGCCACGAGGACCGTGCGCTTGCCCTCTCGGAGGTCGTCGCCCGCGGGCTTTCCCGTGACCGAGGGATCGCCGAAGACGCCGAGGAGGTCGTCACGCAGCTGGTAGGCGATGCCGAGGGGCAGCCCGAAGTGCCGCAGGGACTCGAGGGCTGGCCGGTCGGCCCCGGCCATGGCCGCGCCGACGGTCAGCGGGGCTTCGACGCTGTACTTCGCCGACTTGTAGACGATGACGCGCTGGGCACGCGGCAACAGCTGCACCTCGTCGACCGTCCGCCACGCGTTCTCCTCGAGGATGTCGAGGTACTGGCCCACCGTGACCTCGGTCCGCATCCGGTTGAGCTCGAGGCGGGCCGCGCGGGCGGCGTCACGGGACGGGAGGGAGTCCAGGGCCTCGCTCAGCAGCTCGTCGCTCCACGCCAGGAGGAGGTCTCCCATGAGGAGGGCTCCCGAGCGACCGAACGCCTCGGGGGACCCGAGCCAGGCCCCCTCGCGGTGCAGGGACTCGAAGCGCCGATGCGCCGCCGGGAGTCCGCGGCGCGTGTCCGAGTTGTCCATGATGTCGTCGTGCACGAGCGCGGCGGCGTGGAAGAACTCGAGCCCCGCCGAAGCGGTCATGACGGCGTCGATCTCGCGTTCGTCGCGGGGCTCCCCGAGGGGATCGAACCCGGTGTCGAGCCCGGCGACGGACTGCCAGCCCCAGTAGCAGAAGAGAGCCCGGAAGCGTTTCCCGCCGCGGAGCAGATCGCCCGAGTAGAGGGAGAAGGAATCGAGGTCGGGAGCGATGCCCATGAGGGCCGGTCGCTGACGCTCGAGGAACCGATCGATGCGCTCTTGAACGACGTCCACTAACCGCGTACTCTCAGCCACGCTGCCTAGCCTAGCGATAGCTGTCGGGCATACACTCGCAGCTACTCATCGCGTCGATCCCGAGGCTCCCGCCTCGCGCTTGAGAGCCCGTGCTCGAAGGGAACACCAAGATGCCACTTTCCGAACAGGAGCAGCGGCTCCTCGAAGAGATGGAGCGGAGTCTCTACAACAACGACTCCGACTTCGTGGCGACGGTCGGGACCCGCGGCGCCAGACCCAACTACACGCTGGTCGTGGTCGGGGTCCTCGGGGCGCTCGTCGGCATCGCCGTGATCGTCGCGGGCGTCATCTTCCGCCAGCCCTTGATCGGCGTGGCGGGGTTCGTGGTCATGCTCGCCGGCGTGCTGTTCGCCATCGCGCCTCCCAAGCGGAAGGGGTCCTCGACGGCCTCGATGCCGTCGGCTCCCCGTTCCTCCACCTCCCGCCCCGCGCATCCCGCCAAGGGGGGCCTGATGGATCGACTCAACGACCGGTGGGACCGCCGCCAGGACGGCGACGAGCGCTCCTAGGCGCCACCAGCACCACGACCACAGGGGTCGGCCTTCGGGCCGGCCCCTTTTTCGTGCGCCCATCCATCCTGCGGGAGGCGCGCGACACGCAGGACGCGCCTCCCCGTGGTCCTTTCCCTCCACCGTCCTCCACCCGTGTGCCCCCCGAACTGGAGCGGATCGAAGGCCGAACACGCGCCCGAGGACCCGCTGTTTCATTGTCTGGTGGTGGGTTGTGGAGTAAAGTGGAGGTACGTGCCACAGACGGGGTGCGGGGCGAGGGGAGACGGGCGCATGTTCCTCGGCACCTATTCGCCCAAGCTCGACGAGAAAGGGCGCATCATCCTCCCCGCGAAATTCCGTGACGAACTGGCTTCGGGCCTCGTCATGACCCGTGGGCAAGAGCGGTGCGTCTACGTCTTCAGCCAGCGCGAGTTCGAAGACATGCACTCGCGCATCCGTCAGGCACCCGTCACGAGCAAGCAGGCCCGCGACTACATGCGCCTCTTCCTCTCGGGCGCGAGCGACGAGATCCCCGACAAGCAGCACCGGGTCACCATCCCGGCGACACTGCGCGAGTACGCCGGCCTCGGCCGTGACCTCACCGTCATCGGCGCGGGAAACCGTGCCGAGATCTGGGCCACCGACGCCTGGAACACCTACTACGAGGCCCAGGAGGCCGAGTTCGCCAACACCACCGAGGAGGTGATCCCCGGGCTCTTCTAGCCCGTGGGCCCCGACCCTCAGCCGTCAGCCCTGGCGCACCTTCCCCGGTGCCAGGTCCCGACGGATGGGGATCAGGGCCGACGAGCACAGCCCGTGTCGTCATGGCCGATCAGATCCACACCCCCGTCCTCCTCGAGCGGACCCTCGAACTCCTCGCCCCGGCCGTCTCGCGTCCCGGCGCCGTCGTCGTCGACTGCACCCTCGGCATGGGTGGCCACAGCGAAGCGATGCTGCAGGCCTTTCCCGAGCTCACCGTCGTCGGCCTCGATCGCGACACCGAGGCACTCGCCCTCGCCGGCGAGCGGCTCGCACCCTTCGGCGACCGGGCTCGCCTCGTGCACACGACGTACGACGGCATCGCCGACGCGCTCGACGACCTCGATCTCGACACGGTCGACGGCGTGCTCTTCGACCTCGGCGTGTCGTCGCTGCAGCTGGACCGGGTCGAGCGCGGTTTCTCGTACTCGAAGGACGCGCCCCTCGACATGCGCATGGACCCCACCTCGCCCGTCACGGCGGAGCGCGTCCTCGCCGAGTACCCCGAGAGCGAGCTCCGGCGCATCTTCTACCAGTACGGCGAAGAGAAGCTGGCTCCGCGCTACGCCCGGCGGATCGTCGAGCACCGGGCCGACTCGCCGCTCACCCGCAGCGGTGAGTTGGTCGACCTCCTGATCGCGGCGACGCCCATGGCCCTGCAACGTGCCGGTCACCCCGCCAAGCGCGTGTTCCAAGCGCTCCGCATCGAGGTGAACGGCGAGCTGGCCTCGCTCGAGGCGGCCGTCCCGGTCGCCCTCGACCGTCTCGCCGTCGACGGGCGGATCGTCGTCCTCGCCTATCAGTCCCTCGAAGACCGTTTCGTCAAGCGGGAACTCGCCGCTCGGACGACCTCAACGGCGCCGCAGGGCCTCCCGGTGGAGTTGCCGGAGCACCGTCCCGACTTCCGCCTCCTCGTCCGAGGGGCCGAGCTGGCTTCCGACGCCGAACGCGACCTCAACCCCCGAGCCAAGCCCGTGAGACTGCGCGCCGCCGAACGAATCCGGAGACAAGCATGAGCAGCAACCTGGCCATCGCGACCCCGTCGAGCCGTCCTCAGCCGTCGTCGACCCCGACGGCGCGCCCGGTCGAGATCGTCACGAGTCGGTCGCAGCGACGGGCCCGTCCGAAGATCGCCTACGCGCTCATCGCGACGGCGGCGCTGTTCGTCCTCCTGCTGGCCCAGCTCGCTATCAGCATCGCCTTGAGCGACGGCGCCTACAAGATCTCCGACCTGCAGGCCGCGAAGACCGAGCTCGTCCGCGACCAGCAGAAGTTCAGCGAGCAGCGCGACGTGCTGTCCTCGCCGCAGAACCTCGCCGCCAACGCCGACGAACTCGGCATGGTCCGCAACTCGAACCCCGTCTACCTCGATCTGGCCACGGGCGCGGTCCACGGCTCGCCCGCCCCCGCGGCGGGGGCGGGCGAGGCGACGTCCGGCAACCTGATCCCCAACACCCTGCTCGAGGGCGTCCCGCTCACGACCAAGGCCCCCGCGACCGCCGCCGACGGCACGGCGACCACCGACCCCTCCGCCTCGTCGGTCGGTGCTCCGACCACGGCGGGCGCGGTGGCCGTTCCGACCGACGCAGGCGCGGCGGACGAGGGATCAGCCGGCGAGTCGGTAGCGTCGGGCGCGAATGAGCTGGCGGCTCCGCAGACCCGCTAGCGGCGTGCCGTCACCGGTACATCGAACGACGACAGCGGGTCGGGCAGGCGCCCGGCCGCGGTGAGGAACCTCTCGTGAAAGCAGCTCCCCGAAGCCGCCGTCTCCGCGCGACGCTGGCGATGGCGCTGATCATCGCGCTCGTCGGCGTGTTCGTGGTGCGCCTGGCGGACATCCAGCTCGTGCAGGCGGCCGAGCTCAACGAGCAGTCCCAGAACAAGCGCGAGATCGTGCAGACGACCTACGGCGATCGTGGCGACATCACCGACGTCGACGGCACCGTGCTCGCCGGCAGCGTCACCCGGTACAACATCACGGCCGCTCCGGCCTTCGCCACGACGGCCAAGGTCAAGGGCGACGACGGCACGACCACCGAGCTGACGGTCGACCAGGTGGTCGAGCGCATCTCCGAGATCACCGGGGGTGACGCCGCGACCATGACGAAGGCGTTGACCACCGACCCCGAGGCGAACTTCGCGTACCTGGTCAAGGGCGTCGACGTCGACGCCTTCCGCGAGGTCCGCGAGATGGACGTGTCGTGGGTGTACTTCCAGCGCCAGGCCGCGCGCACCTACCCCAACGGCGCGGTGGCGGGCAACCTCACGGGCTTCATCGGCACCGACGGGCCGCAGGCCGGACTCGAACTTAGCCAGGACGCGTGCCTGGCGGGCACCGACGGCTCGGAGACCTACGAGCGCGGAGCCGACGGCGTCCAGTTGCCCGGCAGCACCGTCACGACCAAGAAGGCGGTCGCCGGGGGCACGCTCCGTCTCACGGTCGACAGCGACCTCCAGTACATGACCCAGCAGGCGCTGGGCGAACAGGCCGAGGCCATCGGAGCCGAGTCGGCGACGGCCGTCGTCATGAAGGCGAGCGACGCCTCGCTGCTCGCGGTGGCCGACTACCCGGCCGTCGACCCCAACGACGTCAACGGCACCGCCGTCGACGACCTCGGCAGCAAGGCCTTCACCTACTCGTACGAGCCGGGTTCGACCTTCAAGGCGATGACCGCCGCCATGCTGCTCGACTCGGGCAAGGCCGATCCCGCGACGCGGGCGACGGTGCCGTACTCCCGCACGTTCCCCTGGGGCGGCGAGATCCACGACGCCACCTTCCACCCGACCGAGAACCTCACGCTGACGGGCATCCTGCGCGACTCGTCGAACGTCGGCATCTCCCTGCTCGGCCAGTCGCTCTCGGCCCAGCAACGTCACGACTACATGGTGAAGTTCGGTCTGAACGACCCGACCGGCGTGGCCTTCCTCGGTGAACCCACGACGGGCATCCGGCCGGCCTCCCAGTGGGACCAGCAGACGAGCATCAACACGATGTTCGGACAGGGCGTCTCGACGACCGCCATCCACATCGCGAGCATCTACCAGACGCTGGCCAACCACGGCACCCGGTTGCCCGTCAACCTCGTCGCCGGGTGCACCGCCCCCGACGGCACCGTCACCGACGCGCCCTCCGCCGAGGGCACGAGCGTCGTCTCGCCGTGGGCCGCCGACACGACCGTCAACATGCTCGAGAAGGTCGTCAGCGACGGCGACCTCAAGGACGTCCTGTCGATCCCCGGCTACCGCGTCGCGGCCAAGACCGGCACCGCCGAGGTCGCGCGGTCCGACGGAACCGGCTACGGTTCTGACCGCATCGTCTCGGTGGCGGGCATCGCTCCGGCCGAGAACCCGCAGTACGTCGTCGTCGTGACCTTCACCAAGCCCAGTACCATCAAGACGTCGGCCGCTGCGGCGCCGACCTTCAACAAGATCATGTCCCAGGTCCTCGAGATGTATCGGGTCCCTCCGTCGACGGAGCCGGCACCCAGCCTGCCCGAGACCTGGTGAGAGAAGAGGATTCTTTGAGCGCCCGGATCCCCCCGGTCCTTCGACCGGAACATCCGTCGGCGAGGTCACTCGCCCAACTGGTCAGCGAGTTCGGACTCGAGCACGAGGGTTCCCTCGACGGCATCGAGATCACCGGCATCACGCTGAGCACGGCGGACCTCCACCCCGGCGACCTGTACGTGGGCGTGCCCGGCGCGCACCGGCACGGAGCCGAGTTCGCCGACCAGGCACGTGACGGCGGCGCGGTCGCGCTGCTGACCGACGCCGCGGGGGCCGAGCTGGCCCGGTCCAGCGGTCTCCCCGTCGTCCTCGTCGACTCGCCCCGGGCGGCCCTCGGCGAGCTCTCGGCATGGATCTACCGCACGGACAGCGACGACGCACCCCTCCTCCTCGCGGTCACCGGCACCAACGGCAAGACCAGCACCTCGTACCTGCTCGAAGGCGTCCTGCGACAGCTGGGCCTCGTCACCGGCCTCAGCAGCACGGCCGAGCGCCACATCGGCGACCTCACCGTCGTCAGCCGCCTCACCACCCCCGAGGCCAGCGAGATGCACGCCCTGCTGGCCCGCATGCGCGAGAGCGAGGTGCGCGCGGTGGCCGTCGAGGTCAGTGCCCAGGCACTCAGCCGCAACCGCGTCGACGGCCTCGTCTTCGACGTCGCCGCCTTCACGAACCTGAGCCACGACCACCTCGACGACTACGCCGACATGGAGGAGTACTTCCAGGCGAAGTTGCCGCTCTTCCAGCCCGACCGTGCCCGTCGTGCCGTGGTCTCGCTCGACTCTCCCTACGGACAGCGCGTGGTGGACAACGCACGCATCCCCCTGACGACGATCACGATCCTCCCCGACGTCGAGGCCGACTGGACGGTCCAGATCCTGGACGAGCAGGCCGCCTACACCGAGTTCCGTCTGTCGGGCCCCGAGCAGCGTTCGCTCGTGACGCGCGTCCCGCTGATCGGGTGGCACATGGTCGCGAACGCGGCCCTGGCGATCGTCATGCTGGTCGAGGCGGGCTTCGAGCTCGAGGCCATCGGCCAGGCGCTCGACGCCGACGGCGGCATCGTCGCGTACCTGCCCGGGCGTACCGAGCGGGTGTCCGGCGACACCGGCCCGAGCGTCTACGTCGACTTCGGCCACAGCCCCGACGCGTTCCTGACCACCCTGGCCGCGGTGCGCACCTTCACACCCGGCAAGGTCATCATGCTGTTCGGCGCGGACGGCGACCGCGACACGACGAAACGCGGCGAGATGGCCCGGGTGGCCGCGGCCGGTTCCGACATCCTCGTCGTGACCGACCACCACCCCCGTTTCGAAGACCCGGCCTCCATCCGCAAGACGCTCGTCGACGCCGCCCGCGAGGCGTACCCCGAGCACGAGATCCACGAGGTGAGCCCGCCCGAGGCGGCCATCCGGGCGGCCGTGGCCCTGGCCCGAGAAGGCGACTCGATCCTCTGGGCCGGTCCAGGCCACCAGGACTACCGCGACATCCGTGGTGAGCGCACCCCGTACTCCGCTCGCGACGAGGCCCGTGCCGCCCTGCGCGAGGCCGGGTGGTCCGAGTGATCGCGCTCACGCCTCGCCAGATCGCCGACATCACCGGCGGGCGCCTGGTCCACCCCGAGGAGGCGCGGGTCGCGACCCCGGTCGACGGCACGGTCGAGACCGACTCGCGTCTGGTCACCCCGGGGTCGATCTTCTTCGCCCTGCGCGGTGAGGTCACCGACGGGCACCTCTTCGTCGAGGCCGCCACGTCGAACGGCGCCGCCCTCGTGGTCGCCGAGCGCGAACTCGAGACGACCGCACCGCTCGTCGTCGTCGACGACGGGGTCGTCGCGCTGTCCCGACTCGCCGCCGCCGTCGTCGAACACGTCCGGCGCCTCGGACGCTTGAAGGTCGTCGGCGTCACGGGTTCCAACGGCAAGACGAGCACCAAGAACATGCTCCGCGCGGTACTGGGCGACGTCGCGCCGACCGTCGCCCCCCAGGGGTCGTTCAACAACCACGTCGGTGCCCCGATCTCGATGCTGCGCATCGACGAGACCACCGAGTACCTCGTCGTCGAGATGGGCGCGAGCGGCCCGGGCGAGATCGCCCGGCTCGTCGACATCGCCCGTCCCGACACCGGGGTCGTGCTCAAGGTCGGCCTCGCCCACGCGGGCGGCTTCGGCGGCATCGAGGGCACCCGTGCGGCGAAGGCCGAGATGGTGACCGACCTGCCCGCCACGGGGACGGCCGTCCTCAACGCCGACGACGACCGCGTCGCCGGCATGGCGGCCGTGACGGCCGCACGGGTCGTCACCTTCGGTCAGGGTGCCTCGGCCGACTACCGGGCGTCCGACATCGACGTCTCGGCGTCGGGCACCTCGTTCACCTTCGAGCACGGCGACGCGAGCCGCCGGGTGTCGCTGCGCATCCTGGGCGAGCACCACGTGATGAACGCCTTGGCGGCCCTCAGCGTCGTCGGCGAATGGGGCGTCGACCTCGATCGGGCCGTGACGGTCCTCGAGGGCGTGACACGGGCCGAGCGCTGGCGCATGGAGGTCCTGGACGCGCCCGGCGGCGTGACGGTCGTGAACGACGCCTACAACGCGAGTCCCGACTCGGTCGCCGCGGCGTTGAAGACCCTCGCCCAGATCACCGGCCCCGACCACCGCTCGGTGGCCGTGCTCGGCGAGATGGCCGAGCTCGGCGAGTACGCGCGTGACGAGCACGACCGCGTCGGCCGCTTGGTCGTCCGGCTCAACGTCGGCCAGCTCGTGGTCGTCGGCCACGAGGCACGACACATCCACATGGCGGCGGGCCTCGAAGGCTCGTGGGACGGAGAAAGCGTGCTGGTCGACACGATCGACGAGGCGTACGACTTCTTGCAGGGCACCCTGCGAGCCGGGGACGTCGTCCTCGTGAAGTCGTCCAAATCGGCCGGCCTGCGCCTCCTGGGTGACCGCCTGGCCGGGGTGACCGCATGATCGCGCTGCTGATCGGCGGCGGGTTCTCCCTCGCCTTCACGCTGCTGATGACGCCGGCGTTCATCAAGCTCTTCCACCGTCTCGGGTGGGGCCAGTTCATCCGTGACGACGGCCCGCAGTCGCACCACACCAAGCGCGGCACGGCGACCATGGGCGGCATCGTCCTGATCATCGGCACCGTGCTCGGCTACTTCATCGGTCACCTGGTCGGCGGGGACGAGCTCACCCTCAGCGGCATGCTCGTGCTGTTCATGATGGTCGGCCTCGGCGTGGTCGGGTTCCTCGACGACTTCCTCAAGGTGCGCAACCAGCGCAGCCTCGGGCTCGGCGGGTGGGCGAAGATCGCCGGGCAGGTCGTCGTGGGGGCGGTGTTCGCCGTCCTGGCGCTCTCCTTCACGAACGATCGCGGGCTCGCCCCCGCGTCGACGATGATCTCGGGCCTGCGCGACATCCCCTGGCTCGACTTCATGTTCTTCGGCACCATCGTCGGGGGCGGGCTGTTCCTGATCTGGGTCGTCCTGATCACCGTCAGCACCTCCAACGGCGTGAACGTCGCGGACGGCCTGGACGGTCTCGCCACGGGCGCCTCCATCCTCGCGATCGCGTCGTACATCTTCATCGGCTTCTGGCAGAACAACCAGCTCTGCACGAGCGTGCGCCTCGACGAGGCCACGCGGGCGGCCTGCTACCAGGTGGCCGACCCGCTCGACCTGGCCGTGGTCGCCGCCTGCATCTGCGGTGGCCTGATCGGGTTCCTCTGGTGGAACACCTCGCCTGCACAGATCTTCCTGGGCGACACCGGTTCGCTGGGCCTCGGCGGGGCGCTGGCCGCCCTGGCCATCCTGAGCCGCACCGAACTCCTGCTCGTGCTGATCGGTGGTCTCTTCATCGTGGTCACCGGCTCGGTGATCCTGCAGCGGGCGTACTTCAAGATCACGAAGGGCAAGCGGATCTTCCTGATGAGCCCCCTGCACCACCACTTCGAGCTCAAGGGCTGGGCCGAGGTGACCGTCGTGGTCCGGTTCTGGATCATCGCCGGGCTCTTCGTCGCCGCCGGCGTCGGCACCTTCTACCTCGAATGGATCCTCCGCACCTCATGAGCGACGGCAGCACCGCCCCCCTCGCCGAGCGGCTCGCCGGGCTCGACAGCTGGCACGCCGACTGGTCGGGCCTGCGCGTGGTCGTCCTCGGGCTCGGCGCGACCGGTTTCTCGGTGGCCGACACCCTGGCCGAACTGGGCGCCGACGTCCTCGTCGTGGCCCCCGCGGTCGACGCCGACAAGGCCGAGCTGCTGCAGCTGATCGGGGCCCGTCTCGACGAGGTCGAGTCCACCGACACACCGTCGGCCACGCTCACGGCCTTCGACGCGCACCTCGTCGTGGCCAGCCCGGGCTTCGCCCCGCACCACCCCCTGGTCCGCTGGGCCGTCGACTCGGGGAGGGCCGTGTGGGGTGACGTCGAGTTGGCCTGGCGCGTGCGCGACAAGGTCGAGCGCGTGGCCGAGTGGGTGCTCGTCACCGGGACGAACGGCAAGACCACGACGACGCAGCTGGCGTCGGCGATGGCCGGCGCCGACGGTCGCCGCGTGGCGGCCTGCGGCAACATCGGCGTCCCCGTCCTCGACGCGGTGCGCGACCCCGACGGCTTCGACCTGTTCGTCGTCGAGCTCTCGAGCCACCAACTGCACTACCTGCCGACCGGGGGAGCCGGTGCCCTCAGGCCCCGGGCCTCCGTGTGTCTCAACCTCGAGGCGGACCACCTCGAGTGGCACGGCGGGGCGGACGCCTACCGTGCCGCGAAGGCCAAGGTGTACGAGAACACGGTCGTGGCGTGCGTCTACAACAAGGCGGACGAGGCGACCCTGCGCATGGTCGAGGAAGCCGACGTCGAGGAGGGCTGCCGCGCCGTGGGCTTCGGCCTCGACGCCCCGGGGCCCAGCGAGGTCGGCATCGTGACCGGCGACGGGGTCTCCGTCCTGGCCGACCGCGCCTTCCTCGCCGAGCGCAACACGCGAGCGCTCGAACTGACCACCCGGGAGGCCCTCGAGGGCGTCGGCCTCGGCGCCGACCACCTCGTCGAGGACGTGCTCGCGGCCGCCGCGCTCGTGCGTGCGGTGGGCGTCGCTCCCGTCTCGATCCGCGACGCCCTCGCCGGCTTCGCGGTGGACCACCACCGCACCGAGGTCGTGGCCGAGTCCGGCGGCGTGACCTGGGTCGACGACTCCAAGGCGACGAACCCGCACGCCGCGCGCGCCTCCCTGACGTCCTTCCCGTCGGTCGTCTGGATCGTCGGAGGCCTGTTCAAGGGCGTCGACGTCGAGCCACTCGTGCTCGAGTCCACGGACGCCGTCCGGGCGGCCGTGTTCGTCGGCGTCGACCGTGAGCCGCTCCGCCGGGCCTTCTCCCGACACGCGCCCGGCATCCCCGTCTTCGAGGTCGACGCCACCGACACTGGGCAGGTGATGCCGACGGCCGTGCGCCTCGCCGCGAGCGTGGCCCGTCCCGGGGACACCGTGCTCCTCGCCCCGGCGGCGGCGTCCATGGACCAGTTCACCGACTACACGGCCCGAGGGCGATCCTTCGCCCAGGCCGTACACGAACACTTGAGGGGTGACGTCGATGGCCAACCCGCCGTCCAGCCTCCCGCGCCGTCGGCCGACTGAGTCGAGCCGCACGCGCCGCGGGCCCGTCCGACCGACCGACGACGCCTCGAGCGGCCTGGGTTCCTCGAAGCGCACCGCCGGCGCCGTCGTCCGCGTCAAGAAGCTCTTCGCCGCCGAGACGGGCTCGTACTTCGTCATCCTCGGGACGACGTTGTTCATGGTCGTGCTCGGGCTGGTCATGGTGCTCTCGTCGTCCTCGGTCGAGCAGTACATCTCGTCACGACACACGTCGTTCTTCGGCGCGTTCATCCGACAGGGCACGTACGCGGCCGTGGGCATCCCGCTCATGCTCATCGTGTCCCGGCTGCCGGTGTCGTTCCTCAAGCGCTGGGCGTGGCACGTCCTGGGCGCGACCATCGTCCTGCAACTGCTCGTCTTCTCGCCCCTCGGCTACGAGATCGGCGGCAACCGCAACTGGATCGACCTCGGCTCGTTCACGGCGCAGCCCTCCGAGGCCGTCAAGCTCGCGTTGGCGATCTGGCTCGGCATGATCCTCTCGGTCAAGCGCGACCTGCTCGACGACTGGAAGCACCTGGCGATCCCACTCGTGCCCGTGGCGGGAGTCGCGATCGGCCTCGTCGTGCTCGGTGGCGACCTCGGGACGACCATGATCATGCTCCTGCTCGTCTTCGCGGCCGTCTGGTTCGCCGGCGTCCGGCTGCGCTACCTGCTGGCGCCCCTCGCGTTCCTCGCGGTGGTCGTGCCCCTGATCGCCCAGGGGTCGAGTTCGCGCAACTCACGCATCGCCGCGTGGCTGTCGGGTTGCTCGGACTCGAGCCAGTACCAGGCCGAGTGCTGGCAGACCCTGCACGGAACGTGGGCGCTGGCCTCGGGGGGACTCTTCGGCGTCGGTCTCGGCAACTCGAAGTCGAAGTGGTCCTGGCTGCCCGAGGCCGACAACGACTTCATCTTCGCCATCATCGGCGAAGAGCTCGGATTGATCGGAGCGATGGTCGTGTTGGCCCTCTTCATCGTCCTCGCCGTCGGTTTCGTCAAGATCATCCGCCGGACGAACGACCCCTTCGTCCGTGTGACGACCGGGGCCATCACGGCGTGGATCATCGGTCAGGCGCTCGTCAACATCGCGGTCGTCCTGGGGCTGCTGCCCGTCTTGGGCGTCCCCTTGCCGCTCATCTCGGCCGGTGGATCGGCGTTGATCGTCACGCTCGTGGCCATCGGCGTCGTGCTCTCGTTCGCCCGGGTGCCCGAAGAGTCCGCGACGCCGCAGGGGCTCCCGCGACAGCGGGTAGGGTCTCTGCGGTGACGACGTATCTCCTCGCCGGCGGTGGCACCGCCGGGCACGTGAACCCCCTCCTCGCCGTGGCCGATCGGCTCCGTCGGCGCGAGCCCGACGCGACCGTGCTCGTGCTCGGCACCGCCGAGGGGCTCGAGGCACGGCTCGTCCCGCAACGCGGGTACGAACTGCTCACCGTGCCGCGGCTGCCCTTCCCCCGCAAGCCCTCCGCGGCGGCGCTGCGATTCCCCGGCCGACTCGCCGGCGCGATCGACGGCATCCGGTCCTTGCTCGCACAGCACGACGTCGACGTCGTCGTCGGATTCGGCGGCTACGCAGCCGCCCCGGCCTACGTCGCGGCCTGGCGGTCGAAGGTGCCCGTGGTCGTCCACGAGGCCAACGCGAAACCCGGCATGGCGAACGTCCTCGGCTCGTTCCTCTCGTCCCACGTCGGCGTCGTCTTCCGCTCCACCCGACTCCGGGGCGGACGGCAGGTCGGCATGCCGTTGCGCGACGAGATCGAGTCCCTCGACCGACGGGCCCACCGCGACGAGGCCGTCGCGGCCTTCGGCCTCGACCCGGCGCGGCCGACCCTGCTCGTCACGGGTGGTTCGACCGGTGCGCGGCGGCTGAACGAGACCATGTCGAGGGCGGCCGTCAGCGTGCTCGGCGCCGGCTGGCAGATCCTGCACATCACGGGTGAGAAGTCCGATCTCACCTCGACCGACCTCGACGGCCACCACCTCCTCCGGTACTGCGACCGCATGGACCTCGCGCTCTCGGCGGCGGACTTCGTCGTCTCCCGGGCTGGCTCGGCCACGGTCAGCGAGCTCACCGCGCTCGGGTTGCCCGCGGTGCTCGTCCCGTACCCGGTGGGCAACGGCGAACAGCGACACAACGCCACCGACGTCGTCGGTGCCGGGGGAGCACTGCTCGTCGCCGACGCCGACTTCACGCCCGCCTGGGTCGAGCGCACGCTCGTCCCCCTGCTGCTCGACCGGGCCGTCGTGGCGGACATGGCCGTCCGCGCCGCCTCGGTCGGGGTGCGCGACGGAACCGACCGCACGGTCGACCTCGTCCTCGACGCCGTGGGCCGCGCCTCCTCGTCATCCCCGAACCCCGACCTCAGCGAGACATCATGATCAAACCCGACCTCGACCAGCCGATCCCCGCCGAACTCGGTGCCGTCCACTTCGTCGGCATCGGCGGTTCGGGGATGAGCGGCATCGCCCGGGTCTTCCTCGCCGCCGGCCACCGTGTCACCGGGTCGGACGCCCGCGACAGCGCGGCCGTCGAGTCGCTCCGGGCGGCAGGCGCCGAGATCGCGATCGGCCACGACGCGGCCAACGTCGGCGACGCCGACACGCTCGTGGTGACCGGCGCCCTCTGGCAGGACAACCCCGAGTACCAGCTCGCGCTGTCGAAGGGACTGCCCGTCCTGCACCGCTCGCAGGCGCTCGCCTGGCTCGTCGGGCAGCAGCGGCTCGTCTCGGTCGCCGGGGCGCACGGGAAGACCACGTCCACCGGCATGATCGTCACCGCCCTGCTCGCCGCGGGGCACGACCCGAGCTTCGTGAACGGCGGGGTCATCCAGTCGTTGGGCGTCAGCGCCCGTGGCGGTGACGACGACCTGTTCGTCGTCGAGGCCGACGAGTCCGACGGCTCGTTCCTGCTCTACGACACCTCGGTCGCCCTGATCACGAACGTCGACGCCGACCACCTCGACCACTACGGCTCGCACGAGGCGTTCGACGACGCCTTCGTCCGGTTCGCGTCGGCAGCGCGCGAGTTCGTCGTCGTCTCGAGCGACGACGACGGTGCCGTCCGTGTCACCGAACGCCTCGACCACCCGCGCGTCGTGACCTTCGGCGAGGCCGCCGACGCCGACGTCCGCCTGAGCGACGTCGCCACGACCGGTCCGGTCTCGTTCACCCTGCACGCCCAGGGTCGTTCGTGGCCCGTGCAGTTGCGCGTGCCCGGGCGGCACAACGCCGTCAACGCCGCCGGTGCCTTCGCGGTCCTCGTCGGCCTGGGCGTCGACGCGGAGGCCGCCATCGCGGGTCTCGAGACCTTCGGCGGCACCGAGCGGCGGTTCGAACTGCACGGCGTCGTGCGGGGCGTCAGCGTGTACGACGACTACGCCCACCACCCCACCGAGGTCGCCGCGGCGCTGCAGGCGGCGCGTTCCGTGGTCGGCGACGGGCGCCTCATCGCCGTGCACCAACCCCACCTCTACAGCCGCACGCGGATGATGGCCGGCGAGTTCGCCGAGACCTACGAGCGACTCGCGGACCACACCATCGTGCTCGACGTGTACGGCGCGCGCGAGGACCCCGAGCCCGGCGTCACCGGCGCGCTGGTGTCCGAACGCTTCGCCGACCCCGACCGCGTCGACTTCGTGTCCGACTGGCAGGCCGCGGCGGACCGGACGGCCGAGGTCGCTCGAGAGGGCGACTTCGTCATCACGCTCGGCTGTGGCGACGTCTACCGCATCGTGCCGCAACTGCTCGGCTCACTCGACGCGGCCCACGAACCCGTCGTCGCCGTCGCGGAGGACTCCGCGGAGTGACTCGTCACGACAGGTCCGTGGTGTCGGGGGCCCTCCGATGAAGCGGCCCGACGGATTCGACGAACCAGAACCCACCCCGACTCCTCCGGCCGCGCCCAACCGACGCCGTCGGGGACGGGACCCGGAGGCCACCGGGCCCGTCCCCGTCGTCGGTGCCTCGCGGCCTCCCCGAGGTGCTGCCGGTGATTCGCGGGCGGCCGACGCCGACGCATCCGATCCGTCGTCCCCGTCGTCGCTCAAGGGCCGCCTCGGGTCGATCACCGGAGTCCCCGCGGCCTGGCGTGACCGCCTGACGAAGCCCTCGACCTCCGACGCGAGCGAGCACCCCGGGCGGGTCGCACCTCGGGGCTCCGAGCCTCCGCGCATCGTGGCGCCCGACGGCACGGCCGCCGAGGCCAAGGCACGAGCCGTCGCGGCACGCCGGCAGGCGCGTCGGGCATCGAGCGAACGGAGGCGCGTCGAGCGCGTCGAGGTCCGTCGCTTCACGCGTCGCAGCCGACACCGTCGGGCGACCCTGGTGTCGCTCGGGGCCGTCGTGCTCCTCCTCGTCGCGTCCGTCGCGGTCGCCGTGTTCACGCCGCTCCTGTCGTTGCAGACCATCCGTGTCGAGGGGACGGACCGCGTCGACGCCGCGGCCGTGCAGACCGCCCTCGACGGGCAGCTCGGCACGCCCCTCGCCCTCATCGACTTCGACGAGGTCACCCGCGAGCTCGGGGCGTTCCCCCTGATCGCCAGCTACGTGACCGAGACCGCTCCGCCCCACACGCTCGTCGTGCGCATCCAGGAGCGGCAGCCCGTCGCCACGGTCGCCGCGGGGGAGGGGTTCGACCTCGTCGACCCGGCCGGCGTCGTGGTCCAGACGCTCGACGCCCGGCAAGAGGGAGTACCCCTGGTCGACGTCGGGGGAGCAGCCCTCGACGGCCCCGCGTACCGTTCGGTGGCCGAGGTGCTGCTGGCCTTGCCGGTCACGTTGCGTTCGACCGTCGACACCGTGACGGCGTCGACGGCCGACGACGTGACCCTGCAACTCACCTCGGGTGAGCGGGTCGTCTGGGGCAGCGCCGACGAGTCGGCGAAGAAGGCCCAGGTGCTCACCGGACTCATCGCCGACCAGGCCCGGCGCGACCCGGGCGCGAGCGTCGAGTACGACGTGTCCGCGCCTGACAACGGGATCATCAGGACGAGATGAGAGGGTGTGTTCGCGACACGCTGGCCACCCTGGCGACAGCGCCTGCGGCGCACCCATACCTTGTGACTGCAGAACTTGCATACCATGTACAACTTTAACCTTCAACTGCAGAGTTAAGGTTCAAGCGGAGGCCCGGACGTGACAACGAACCATAACTACCTAGCCGTGATCAAGGTCGTCGGTGTCGGCGGCGGTGGCGTCAACGCCGTCAACCGCATGATCGAACTCGGGCTCCGCGGGGTGGAGTTCATCGCCATCAACACGGACGCGCAGGCGCTGCTGTTGAGCGATGCCGACGTCAAACTCGACGTCGGTCGCGAACTCACCCGGGGCCTCGGCGCCGGTGCCGACCCCGAGGTCGGACGCCGCGCGGCGGAGGACCACGCCGAAGAGATCGAGGAAGCCCTCGCGGGTGCCGACATGGTCTTCGTCACGGCCGGCGAGGGCGGCGGCACCGGCACGGGCGGGGCCCCGGTCGTCGCCCGCATCGCGAAGTCGATCGGCGCACTGACCATCGGTGTCGTCACCAAGCCCTTCGGCTTCGAGGGCAAGCGCCGTCAGGCCCAGGCGGAGGCCGGCGTGGCCGCCCTGAAGGACGAGGTCGACACCCTCATCGTCGTCCCCAACGACCGCCTGCTCGAGATCAGCGAACGCGGCATCAGCATGGTGGAGGCCTTCGGCACGGCCGACCAGGTGCTCCTCGCCGGTGTCCAGGGCATCACCGACCTGATCACCACGCCCGGTCTCATCAACCTCGACTTCGCCGACGTCAAGTCGGTCATGCAGGGTGCCGGCTCGGCCCTCATGGGCATCGGATCGTCGCGGGGCGCGGACCGCGCCATCAAGGCGGCCGAGCTGGCCGTGGCGTCTCCGCTCCTCGAGGCGAGCATCGACGGCGCACACGGGGTTTTGTTGTCCATCCAGGGCGGTTCCAACCTGGGCATCTTCGAGATCAACGACGCGGCGCGCCTGGTGCAGGAGGCCGTCCACGCCGAGGCCAACATCATCTTCGGTGCCGTGATCGACGACACCCTCGGTGACGAGGTCCGCGTGACGGTCATCGCGGCGGGGTTCGACGGTGGTGAGCCCTCGACGAAGGTGAAGGATCGCCGGTCGAGCTTCGTCGACTCCGAGGGCCCCACGGCGACCTCGGTCGCCGGTGTCTCGGCCATCGCCGACAGCGGTGCGACGCACGAGCCCGCGGCGTGGAAGCGGCCCGAAGAGCCCGCGACCCAGGCCGTCGACCCGGCCTTCGACGACGGTGACGACGACCTCGACGTCCCGGACTTCCTCAAGTAACGACGAGTGACCGATCCGACGAGTGTCGACGGCGACCTGGGCGAGCGTCTCGCCCGGGTCGCCGCGGCCGTCGACGACGCCTGCACCGCTGTGGGACGCTCTCCGGGCGAGCTCACGACGATCGTCGTCACGAAATTCCATCCGCCCGGCCTCATCAGGGCGTTGTACGCCCTCGGGGTCCGCGACGTCGGCGAGAACCGTCACCAAGAGGCGCAGACCAAGGCCGTCGAATTGGACGACCTCGACGGACTCCGGTGGCACTTCGTGGGCCAGTTGCAGTCGAAGAAGGCGCGCCAGGCCCGGCGCTACGCGGACGCCGTCCACTCGCTCGACCGTGACTCGGTCGTCGACGCGCTCTCGGACGACTCCGGGTCCCTCGTCGACGGATTCGTCCAGGTCAACCTGACCGACGACCCCGGCCGCGGGGGAGTGGCCGAGCACGAGGTCGAGCGGCTCGCCGAGCGGGTGCTCTCGACCCCGGGGCTGCGACTGCGCGGCGTCATGGCCGTGGCCCCCCTGGGTGAGGAGGCGCGTCCGGCCTTCGCGCGCCTCCGTGCGGTCTCCGAGAGGGTGCGGTCCCTCGAGACCACTGCCGACGCGATCTCGGCCGGCATGTCTCCCGACTTCGTCGAGGCCGTCGCCGAGGGCGCGACACACCTACGGATCGGCACGGCAATCACGGGTTCTCGCCCCGATGCTCGTTAATGTCGGTCCTGACGATCCACTGACTCGGAGGAACACCATGGCCAACCCGCTGCGCAAGACGATGGTCTATCTGGGCCTCGCCGACGAAGAGCTCGAGTACGACGAGCAGCCTCACGAACGAGCGCAGCCCCAGCAGTCGCCGCGACCGCAGGCGGCCGCCCAGGCTCCGGCTCCCGTCGCCCCGGTCCACTCGGCTCCCGCCGCCCCCGCGCCCACCCGCGCCCCCGTGACGCCGCTGCGTCGCTCCTCGACCCCGAAGAACACGGTGCCCCACGACATGAACGAGATCCTGACGGTCCACCCCCGCGAGTACAAGGACGCCCAGGCGATCGCCGAGAGCTTCCGTGACGGCATCCCGGTGATCATCAACCTGTCGCAGATGACCGAGGCGGACGCCCGTCGTCTGGTCGACTTCGCCAGCGGTCTCTCGCAGGGGTTGTACGGCAAGATCGAGCGCGTGACCAACAAGGTCTTCCTGTTGTCGCCGGCGCACATCGCGGTGAGCGGTGATCAGGCTGAGGTAGAATCCGACATCGAAGCGTCGTTCTTCGCCCAGTCGTGACGAGTCCGTCGTCGCGGCTCCTCTGCGTCGACGTGACGACCTGCCCGTCCGCGAGTCTCCTCGCGCCGACTCGTGTGAGCTGATGACCCCCCGATGATCACTTACCTGATCGCCACGATCGCGTACTACGCGTTGCTGATCTTCTTCCTGCTCATGTGGGCCCGCTTCGTGCTCGACCTCGCGCAGTCGTTCAGCCGCGGGTGGCGCCCCAAGGGGCCCGTGCTCGTCATCGCCGAAGTGGCCTACACGGTGACCGACCCGCCCATCCGCCGCGTGCGGAAGATCCTGCCCCCCGTACGCCTCGGATCGGTCGCGCTCGACTTCGGCTGGAGCATCATCATGCTGGCCGTCATCATCCTGATGAGCGTCGCCTCCGGGCTCCGCACCTTCGGCTGACCACGTCGTCCGTGGACGACAGGGTAGGCTCACTGCAGCGCCCGAACGGCACGATCCCGGCCCGACCGGGCCCCGCTCCTCTACGGTGTAGAAGAACGACCCAGACCACGATCACACGATCCAACAGATGCACGAGGTGACGGCAATGGCTTTGACGCCGGAAGACGTAGTCAACAAGCGGTTCCAGCCGACGAAGTTCCGCGAGGGATACGACCAAGACGAGGTCGACGACTTCCTCGACGAGGTCGTCGCCGAGCTGCGACGTCTCAACCAGGAGAACGACGAGCTGCGTCAGCGCCTCTCGTCCGGCGACTCCGCCCCCGTGGCGCAGGCCGCTCCCGTCTCGGCTCCGGTGGCCAGCGCGCCGGCTCCTGCGTCGGCACCGGCTCCCGCGTCGGCGCCCGAGGCCGTCGAGCCCGAGCCGGTCGTCGAGTCCGAGCCCGTCGTCGCGGCCCCCGCCGCCGTCGCGTCCGCTCCGGCCTACTCCGCCCCCGCGGTGTCCGAGGCCGACGAGACCAGCAGCACCAACAGCCTGCTGCAGCTCGCTCGCCGTCTGCACGAAGAGCACGTCCGCGAGGGCGTCGAGAAGCGCGACCAGCTCATCGCCGAAGGCCACGCGACCGCGGCCCGGCTGGTGTCCGAGGGCGAGGCCCGCCAGCGTGAGGTGGTCGCCGAGGCCGAGACGAAGTCCCGCGACATCATCGGTGCCGCCGAGACCCAGCAGCGCGAGATCCTCGACCGCCTCAACACCGAGCGTTCGAGCGTCGAGCGTCGCATCGACGACCTGCGCTCGTTCGAGCGCGACTACCGCTCCAAGCTCAAGAGCTACATCGAGGGTCAGCTGCACGAGCTCGACGGCGAGGGCACCGGCGAGGCCGGTCGGCCCACTCCGGCCAGCGCCCAGGGCTTCGGCTCGAACTAAGGACTTGTCGAGCGACAAGCCCGCCACGAAGGCCAGCGTCCGCGTTCTCGCGACGCTGGCCTTCGTCGCTGTCGTGGCCTACGGCCTCGACCAGGGCACCAAACTGCTGGTCACCCGGACTCTCGTCGAAGGAGGTTCCGTCGACGTCGTCGGCGAGTTCTTCCAGTTGCACTTCGTCAAGAACCCCGGTGCCGCCTTCTCGTTCGCGAGCGGGTCGACGTGGATCTTCTCGATCGCCGCCGCCGGCGTCGCCGTCGCGATCCTGGTCGTGGCCCGACGCATCCGATCGCTGGCCTGGTCGATCATGCTGGGCATGCTGCTCGGCGGCACCCTCGGCAACCTGACGGACCGCCTGCTCCGAGAGCCGTCGTTCGGCCAGGGGCACGTGGTCGACTTCATCTACTTCCCCTCCCTGCTGCCGGCCATCTTCAACGTCGCCGACGTCTTCATCGTGTCCAGCATGGGATTGCTCCTCCTGCTCACGCTGCTGGGCATCGGGCTCGACGGCACGCGCACGCCGAGCGCCGGCAAGTCGGCTCGACCGGCGGGCGACGGTCGCGACGGCGACCCTCAAGTGGCCGGCTCAACGGCCGTCGGCGACCCGGGCACGTCCGGTGACGAGCCCGGCGGTCCCGTCGACACGACGCCTCCTGCCGATCACCGGAGCGCCTCGTGAGCGAGACGCGCGCTCTCCCGGTCCCCGACGGGCTCGCCGGCGAACGTGTCGACGCCGCCCTGGCCAAGCTGCTCGGCTTCAGCCGGACCTTCGCGGCCGAGGTCGCCGCCTCGGGCGGGGTGACGGTCGACGGGCGCACGGTCGGCAAATCGGACCGGCTCGAGGCCGGTGCGTGGCTCGACGTCACATGGTCACCGCGTGAGGCACCGGCCGTGGTCGCCGTCGAGGTGCCCGGCATGGCGGTCGTCCACGACGACGACGAGATCGTGGTCGTCGACAAGCCGGTCGGAGTCGCAGCACACCCGTCGGTGGGCTGGACGGGACCGACGGTGCTCGGCGGACTCGCCGCCGCGGGCTTCACCGTGTCGACCTCGGGCGCGTCCGAGCGTGCAGGCGTCGTGCACCGCCTCGACGTCGGAACGAGCGGCCTCATGGTCGTCGCCAAGACCGAGCGGGCCTACACCCTGCTCAAACAGGCGTTCCGCGAACGCACCGTCGAGAAGATCTACAACGCGGTCGTCCAGGGCCACCCCGACCCGTTGACCGGGACGATCGACGCACCCATCGGGCGGCATCCGTCGTCCGACTGGAAGTTCGCCGTGGTCGTCGACGGCAAGCCGTCGGTCACCCACTACGAGACCGTCGAGGCGTTCCCGTCGGCGTCGTTGCTCGAGATCCACCTCGAGACGGGTCGGACCCACCAGATCCGCGTCCACATGGCCGCCCAGCGACACCCGTGCGTCGGTGACGCGACCTACGGAGCCGACCCGACGCTGTCGGCGACCCTCGGTCTCACGCGGCAGTGGCTGCATGCCGTCCAGCTCGGATTCCGACACCCCGGTACGGGTGAGCCGGTGGTCTACCGCTCGACCTACCCCAGCGACCTGCAGCACGCCCTCGACGTCCTCCGTCACGGTTAGGCTGTTCCCCTAGTCGCCAGATCCACCACCAGACGAGGAGCCCCGTGGCCTCGAGCAAAGACTCATTCGTCCATCTGCACGTGCACAGCGAGTACTCGATGCTCGACGGCGCCGCCCGGGTCAAACCGTTGGTCACCGAGGCCGCCGCCCAGGGCATGCCCGCGGTGGCGGTCACCGACCACGGCAACGTGTTCGGTGCGTACGACTTCTGGAAGACGGCGACCGAGGCGGGCGTCAAACCCATCATCGGCACGGAGGCCTACATCACACCGGGCACGCACCGGGGTGACAAGACTCGCGTGCGCTGGGGCGACGGTGGACGAGACGACGTGTCGGGCTCCGGTGCCTACACGCACATGACGCTGTTGTCCGAGAACACCACGGGCATGCACAACCTGTTCCGGCTCTCGTCCCGGGCCTCGCTCGAGGGCTACTACTTCAAGCCGCGCATGGACCGCGAGCTGCTCTCCCAGTACTCGGAGGGCCTCATCGCGACGACCGGCTGCCCGAGCGGCGAGGTCCAGACCCGCCTGCGGCTCGGCCAGTACGACGAAGCGCTCAAGGCGGCCTCCGACTTCCGCGACATCTTCGGCCGCGAGAACTACTTCGCCGAGATCATGGACCACGGGCTCGGCATCGAGCGGCAGATCATGGGCGACCTGTTGCGCCTGGCGAAAGACCTCGACCTGCCCCTCGTCGCGACGAACGACCTCCACTACACGCACGAGCACGACGCGACCAGCCACGCTGCTCTCCTCTGCGTCCAGTCCGGCTCGACGCTGAACGACCCCAACCGGTTCAAGTTCGACGCCGACGAGTTCTACCTCAAGTCCGCCCAGCAGATGCGGCACCTCTTCCGCGACCACCCCGAGGCCTGCGACAACACGCTCCTCATCGCCGAGCGCTGCGACGTGCAGTTCAACACCTCGGCCAACTACATGCCGCGTTACCCGGTGCCCGAGGGCGAGACCGAAGAGACCTGGTTCATCAAAGAGGTCGAGAAGGGGCTCGTGTACCGCTATCCCGCGGGCATCCCGGACGACGTGCGCAAGCAGGCCGAATACGAGATCGGCGTCATCACCGGCATGGGCTTCCCCGGCTACTTCCTCGTGGTCGCCGACTTCATCAACTGGTCCAAGGAGAACGGCATCCGGGTCGGTCCGGGCCGTGGTTCGGGGGCCGGCTCGATGGCCGCCTACGCCATGCGCATCACCGATCTCGATCCTCTGCGCCACGGTCTGATCTTCGAGCGGTTCCTCAACCCCGATCGCGTGTCCATGCCCGACTTCGACGTCGACTTCGACGACCGTCGTCGCGGCGAGGTGATCCAGTACGTCACCGAGAAGTACGGAGACGAACGCGTCGCCCAGATCGTCACGTACGGCACCATCAAGGCCAAGCAGGCCTTGAAAGACAGTTCACGGGTGCTCGGGTTCCCCTTCGGCATGGGTGAGAAGCTCACCAAGGCCATGCCCCCCGCCGTGATGGGCAAGGACATCCCGCTCACCGGCATCTTCGACAAGCAGCACGAGCGCTACAAAGAGGCCGGCGACATCAGGACTGTCGTCGAGTCCGATCCCGAGGCCAAGACCGTCTTCGACACGGCCTTGGGGCTCGAGGGCCTGAAACGTCAGTGGGGCGTGCACGCCGCAGGCGTCATCATGTCCAGCGATCCGCTCATCGACATCATCCCGATCATGAAGCGTGAGCAGGACGGGCAGATCGTCACGCAGTTCGACTATCCGGCGTGCGAGTCCCTGGGCCTGATCAAGATGGACTTCCTGGGGTTGCGGAACCTCACGATAATCAACGACGCCCTCGACAACATCAAGACGAACCGCGGTTTCGACCTCGTGCTCGAAGACCTCGAGCTCGACGACCGGGGGGCCTACGAGTTGCTGGGTCGCGGCGACACGCTCGGGGTGTTCCAACTCGACGGCGGGCCCATGCGCGGGCTCCTCCGGCTGATGAAGCCCGACAACTTCGAAGACATCTCGGCCGTCATCGCGCTGTACCGCCCGGGGCCCATGGGCGCGAACTCGCACACGAACTACGCGCTCCGCAAGAACGGCGCGCAAGACATCACCCCGATCCACCCCGAGCTCGAAGAGCCGCTCAAAGAGATCCTGTCGACCAGCTACGGGCTGATCATCTACCAAGAGCAGGTCATGGCCATCGCGCAGAAGGTCGCCGGCTTCTCGCTCGGTCAGGCCGACATCCTCCGGCGGGCCATGGGCAAGAAGAAGAAGTCCGAGCTCGACAAGCAGTACGCCGGGTTCGAGCAGGGCATGTTCGACAACGGCTTCTCGCCCGATGCCGTCAAGATGCTCTGGGACATCCTGCTGCCCTTCTCGGACTACGCCTTCAACAAGGCGCACTCCGCGGCGTACGGCGTCGTCTCGTACTGGACGGCCTACCTCAAGGCCCACTACCCGGCCGAGTACATGGCCGCCCTGCTCACCAGCACGGGGGACTCCCGCGACAAGCTGGGTCTCTACCTCAACGAGTGTCGCCGCATGGGCATCAAGGTGCTGCCGCCCGACGTCAACGAATCCATCGGCTTCTTCGCGGCCGTCGGCGACGACATCCGCTTCGGCATGGGTGCCGTGCGCAACGTCGGCTTCAACGTCGTCGACCACGTCATCGCCGCGCGCAAGAAAGAAGGGGCGTTCACCTCGTTCCACGACTTCCTGCGCAAGGTGCCGCTCCCCGTGGCGAACAAGCGCACCGTCGAGTCGCTCGTCAAGGCCGGTGCATTCGACTCCCTGGGGTCGACGCGGCGTGCCCTCGTCGAGATCCACGAGTCCGCCGTCGAGGCGGCGGTCAGCGAGAAGAGGGCCGAGGCGAACGGTCAGGTCGGCTTCGACTTCGACTCCCTGTGGGACGAGCCGCAGGACGTCCAGCACGTGCCCGAACGTCCTGAGTGGTCCAAGCGCGACAAGCTGGCCTTCGAGCGCGACATGCTGGGCCTGTACGTCTCCGACCACCCGCTCGCGGGCCTCGAGCTCCCCTTGGCCAAGCATGCCCAGACGACGGTCACCGACATCCTGGCGAGCGACCCCGCGACCATCGACGGCGAGACGGTCACGATCGCGGGGCTCATCACCAGCGTGCAGCACCGGGTCGCACGCAACTCGGGCAACCCCTACGGAATCATCACCGTCGAGGACTTCGGGGGCGAGATCTCCGCCATGTTCCTCGGCAAGACCTACCAAGAATTCGGGCCGTCGCTCGTCGGGGACTCGATCATCGTCCTGAAGGGTCGGGTCAGCGTCCGCGACGACGGCATGAACATGCACGCCGCGAGCATGTTCATGCCCGACCTCGGTGTCGGCGTGAACCACGGGCCGCTGCTCCTGCAGATGCCCGAGCACCGGGCGACGCACGACACGGTCACCGAGCTGGCAGCGGTGCTCGGGCGTCACGCCGGCGGCACCGAAGTCCGTCTCCGACTCGTCAAGGGCGAAGCCGCACGGGTCTTCGAGATCCCCATGCCGGTCGACGTCACGGCCGACCTGTTCGGCGAACTGAAGAGCCTGCTGGGCCCCGGCTGCCTCGTCTGAGGTGGCCGGTGCTCCGGCGGGTCCTGGTGCCCCGACCGGTTCCGGCGCCCGGCACCCGTTCGGCGTCAGTCCTCGAGGTGGACCGGTCTCAGGTACCGACGGTCGTGGTACAGCAGGGCGTCGTCGTCCTCGCCCACCCCGCCGGTTCCGATGCGCACGACCACGACGGCGTTGCCGTGGACGGGCACCCGCTCGACGATCGTCCCGGTCATCCACGCGGTCACGCCCGTGAGCAGAGGTACCCCGTTCGGACCGTCGGTCCAGTGGTCGCCCGCGAAGCGTTCGGCGGCGGGTCCCGCCATGCGGCGGGCGAGGTCGCGGTTGCGCAGGCCGAGCAGGTGCACGATGACCTGGTCCGTCTCCGAGACGGCGGGCCACGAGCTCGCCGTCCTGGCCATGTTGAACGTCGCGAGGGGCGGCACGGCGGCCAGCGACGCCAGCGACGTCGCCGTGAACCCGACCGGTGTGCCCTCGCCGTCACGCGCCGTGACGATGGCCACGCCCGCGGCGTGTCGTCGGAAGGCCTCCTTGAACACCTCGAGAGAGTCGTCGGGCCGCGGAGCAGCCGCGTTGTCGTCCGTCATGCTCCCGACCCTACTGACTAGGCTGGACGAGCCATGATCCAGACCACAGATCTGCGCGGTCTCGCGCCGACCCACGCCCAGCTGCTCGACCTCGTCCCCCGGTCCCACGCCGACGTGGGCGCCGCGACGGACGCCGCCCGGCGACTGGTCGACGACGTCCGCGAGCGGGGCGCCGCCGCACTGCGGGACCAGGCCGCGCGCTTCGACGGCGTCCGTCCCGACGCCCTGCGCGTCACGACGCAGACCATCGACGAGGCCGTCGCGGCCCTCGACCCGCTGGTCAAGGAGGCGCTGGTCGAGTCGATCGCGCGCGTCACCCAGGCCAGCCGCGCCCAGGTCCCGGCGCCCACCACGACCCGCCCGGCGCCGGGGGCGACGATCGAGCAGCGGTGGCAGCCCGTCACGCGGGCCGGCGTGTACGTGCCCGGCGGCAAGGCCGTGTACCCCTCCAGCGTGGTGATGAACGTCGTCCCGGCGCAGGTCGCGGGGGTGTCGTCGATCGCCCTCGTCTCCCCGGCGCAGCGCGAACACGGCGGGGGAGTCCACCCCGTCATCCTGGGTGCCGCCGGCCTGCTCGGCATCGACGAGGTCTACGCGATCGGGGGCGCCGGAGCGATCGGCGCGCTCGCCTACGGCGTGCCCGAGCTCGAGCTCGAGCCGGTCCAGGTCATCACCGGTCCCGGCAACAACTTCGTCGCCGCCGCGAAGCAACTCGTTCGCGGTCGTGTCGGCATCGATTCCGTGGCCGGTGCGACCGAGATCCTCGTCATCGCGGACGACTCGGCCGACGCCACGTTGGTCGCCGTCGACCTCATCAGCCAGGCCGAGCACGACGAGGAGGCCTCGGCCGTCCTCGTGACGGACTCCGCGCCCTTCGCCGAGGCCGTCGTCGCCGAACTGACCAGGCTCGTGCCCCGCACCCTCAGCGCCGCCCGGGTCAGGACGGCCCTCTCGGGTCGGCAGTCGGCGGTGGTCCTCGTCGACGACCTCCGGCAGGCTGCTGCCTTCAGCAACGCCTACGGCCCCGAGCACCTCGAGGTCCAGACCCGTGACGACGACGCGGTCCTGGCCGACATCACCGATGCCGGAGCGATCTTCGTGGGGCCCGACACGCCCGTCAGCCTGGGTGACTACCTCGCCGGGTCGAACCACGTCCTGCCCACCAGCGGTCAGTCGCGCTTCTCGTCGGGGCTCGGGGCGTTCACGTTCCTCCGACCACAGCAGATCGTCCGGTACGACGCCGAGGCCCTGGGTGCCGTGGCCGAGCGGCTCGTGGCGTTGTCGAACGCCGAGCTGTTGCCCGCCCACGGCGAGGCCGTCGCGGCTCGGTTGTCGCGCCCCTGAGCCGGGCGGGGCCTCCGCGATCCGGTGCTCGGGTGGCCCTGGCGTCCGACGTCGAGCCCGCCGTCCGATAATCTGGCCCCACCATGTTCTGCCCCTTCTGCCGCCACCCCGACTCACGAGTCGTCGACTCCCGGACCAGCGACGACGGCACGTCGATCCGACGTCGGAGGCAATGCCCCAACTGCGGTCGTCGGTTCAGCACGACCGAGACCGCGAGCCTCAACGTCGAGAAGCGCAACGGCGTCCTCGAACCGTTCAGTCGCGACAAGATCATCTCGGGTGTCCGCAAGGCCTGCCAAGGGCGCCCGGTGACGGACGGCGATCTCGCCGTGCTGGCACAGAAGGTCGAAGAGGCCGTCCGGGCGAGCGGTGCGTCGCAGATCGAGGCGAACGACATAGGTCTGGCCATCCTCCCTCCGCTCCGCGACCTCGACGAGGTGGCCTACCTCCGGTTCGCGAGCGTCTACCAGGCCTTCGACTCGCTCGAGGACTTCGAGGCCTCGATCGGACAGCTGCGCGAAGAGCACGCGTCCCGGCCGCTCTCCACCCGATCGGTCGACGAGTGAGGACCCCGTACCGCGTCCTCTTCGACGTCGTCTTCGCGAAGATGGACCCCGAGGACGCCCACCACCTCGCCTTCCGGGTCATCAAGGCGATCCCCAAGCTGGGCCTCGCCGGCCTCGTCGGGCGCTTCACGGCCCCGGCCCCGTCCCTGGCGGTCGACGCGCTCGGACTCCACTTCCCCTCGCCGTTCGGTGTCGCAGCCGGTTTCGACAAGGACGCCGAGGGCATCGCCGGCCTCGGCGCTCTCGGGTTCGGGCACGTCGAGGTGGGGACGGTGACCGCTCGACCGCAGCCCGGCAACGAACGACCTCGTCTCTTCCGACTCGTTCCCGACCTCGCGGTCGTGAACCGCATGGGGTTCAACAACTCCGGGGCCCACGCGGCGGCCCTCGAACTCAGCCGGGCTCGGTCGGCTCCGTCGCGGCCGGTGATCGGCGTCAACATCGGGAAGAGCCGCGTCGTCGACGTCGACGACGCGATCGACGACTACCTGGCCAGCACGCGCCTCCTGGCTCCTCTGGCGGACTACCTCGCCGTGAACGTCAGCTCGCCGAACACCCCGGGGCTCCGCGGGTTGCAAGAGCTCGAGAGGCTCGCTCCACTCCTCGAGGCCGTGCGCGACGCCGCCGGGCACACTCCGGTGTTGGTCAAGATAGCTCCCGACCTCGACGACGACGGCGTTCGTCGGATCGGTGCCCTCGTCACCGAGCTCGGCCTCGCGGGCGTCATCGCGACCAACACGACGGTGTCCAGGGAAGGCCTCGCCACCGAGGGGGCGGTCGTCGAGGCCGCCGGAGCCGGCGGTCTGTCGGGTGCCCCGCTCGCCGTCCGGTCGTTGGAGGTCCTCAAGCTGGTCCGTGAGTCCGTCCCGAGCGGCATGTGCGTCATCTCGGTCGGTGGGGTCTCGAGCGCCGCCGACGTCGACGCGAGGCTCCGGGCCGGGGCCACGCTCGTGCAGGGCTACACGGCGTTCCTCTACCGAGGGCCCCTCTGGGCACGACAGGTCAACCGGGGGCTCGTCGCCCTGGATCGGCGTCGACGCGCCACCTGACGAACCACGCGGTCGGCGAGGTCGAGAATGCGAAACGGCGCCACCCCCCGGGGGTGACGCCGTTCGTCGTACGGGGAGCCGCGTCGGCTACGCGGTCGGGTACTCGCCGCGCTTGACCTGCGGCTTCGGCAGGCGCATGGGCTTGAGCTGCATCGCCCGCATCGCCGCGTACCAGCGGTTGCCCTTCCGGACGTTCTCCGCGCCATACTTGGCAGCCAGCTTGCGGTTGACGCTCCGGCCGACGATCAGGCAGTCGACGACGGCGAGGGCGAAGAATCCCCACAGCACGAGCAGGGTGATCGACTGGATGGCCGCAGACTGCACGAGCGTCATCGCGATGACGACGACCATGATGGGGATCATGGCCTCGCCGACGCTGTAGCGGGCGTCGACGTGGTCGCGGATGAAGCGGCGCTGCGGCCCCTTGTCGCGGTCGGGCAGGAAGCGCTCCTCGCCGTTCGCCAAGCCGACGCGGGCGCGGTCACGCTGTTCGGCGAGACGGGCACGCTGGGCCTTCTGGGCTTCTTTGCCCGAGGCCACCAGGGGCCTCTGGTTGGCGGCTTCGCGCTCGCGTCGCGTGGGCGTCGGGCGACCCTTGCCGACCGCGGTCGACTCGGGCTCGGCGACGGCGGTCGTCTCGGTCGTCTTGCTGTCTGGCTTGGCCACGGGAGATCCTCAGGGTTGTCCGAGTTCCTAAGATTACCTGCATGAGCGACTCGCAGCATCCCGTCCGACCGACCGATCCCCGTACTGTCAGCGAACTCGCGGAGGCCGTGCACGCGGGTCTGCCCGCGACGATCGCCGACCTGGGTGCCCTCGTGCGCATCCCTTCCGTCTCGTGGGACGCCTTCGACCCCGAGCACGTGAGACGTAGTGCCGAGGCCGTGGCCGCCCTGGTCGAGGGGACGGGCCTCTTCGACGAGGTGACCGTGAGCCGGGCGCCGATCGGCGAGGGCGGCCCCCTCGGCCAGCCCGCCGTGCTCGCCCGACGCCCGGCCCGCGAGGGCAAGCCGACCGTCCTCCTGTACGCCCACCACGACGTGCAGCCGCAGGGCGACGACGCCGACTGGGACACCCCTCCGTTCGAACCGACCGTGAAGGGCGACCGGCTGTACGGGCGTGGGGCGTCCGACGACAAGGCCGGCGTGATGACGCACGTCGCGGCGCTGCGCGCGGTGCACGAGGTGCTCGGAGACGACCTCGGTGTCGGCGTCTCGTTGTTCATCGAGGGCGAGGAGGAGTTCGGTTCCCGCTCCTTCGCCGACTTCCTCGTGCAGCACGAAGACGAGCTCCGTGCCGACGTCATCGTCGTCGCCGACTCCGACAACTGGAGCACGACCGTCCCCGCCATCACCGTGGGCCTGCGCGGCAACGTGACCTTCCGCCTGACCGTCCGCACCTTGGCCCACGCCTCCCACTCGGGCATGCTCGGCGGCGCCGTCCCCGACGCCATGCTGGCCATGGTCAAGCTCCTCGCGACCCTGCACGACGACGAGGGCAGCGTCGCGGTCGCCGGGCTGACGAGCCGCGAGGCCGACCACCCGGAGCAGAGCGAGCAGCAGCTGCGCGACGAGAGCGGCCTGCTCGAGGGGGTGACCCCCATCGGTCGGGGTCCGATCCTGAGCCGGGTGTGGTCGCAACCGTCGATCACCGTGACGGGCATCGACGCTCCGTCGGTCGCCAACGCGTCGAACACCCTGAGTCCCGAGGTGTCCGTCCGCATCAGCGCCCGCATCGCTCCCGGGCAGACCGCCGAGGACGCCTACGCCGCCCTGGACGCGCACCTGCGCGCGCACGCACCGTTCGGCGCCCACGTCCAGATCGACGACGTCGACCGGGGCGACCCCTTCCTGGTGGACACCACGGGCACGGCGATCGCCGACGCGACCGTCGCGATGACCGAGGGGTGGGGCGAGGCCCCGGTCCAGACGGGCATCGGCGGGTCGATCCCGTTCATAGCCGACCTCGTGCGCACGTTCCCCGAAGCCCAGATCCTCGTGACCGGCGTCGAGGACCCCGACACCCGAGCGCACAGCCCGAACGAGTCCCAGCACCTCGGAGTCCTCCACCGGGCCGTCCTCAGCGAGGCGATCCTGTTGGCGCGCCTCGACGCGAGGGGCTGACCGGTCCGCCCGCGCCTCCCCACCACCGGCGACACCCGGGGAGGCGCGGGTCCGGAACAAAACGAGGCTTCGCTTGCTTACACTGGTCGACGACGAGTGCCCCGCACTCGACCCGGCCCGAAGGAGGCACCATGACCGACATCGCAACCGCTCCCGTCGACGCGAAGGCGCACGGCGTGACGATCACGTCCACCGCCGCGGACAAGGTGAAGAGCCTGCTCACGCAAGAGGGGCGCGACGACCTCCGCCTTCGCGTGGCCGTCCAGCCCGGTGGCTGCTCGGGGCTCATCTACCAGCTCTACTTCGACGAGCGCATGCTCGACGGGGACGCCACCGTCGACTTCGACGGCGTCGAGGTCATCGTCGACAAGATGAGTGTCCCTTACCTCGACGGCGCAGCCATCGACTTCGAGGACACCATCCAGAAGCAGGGATTCACCATCGACAACCCCAACGCACAGGGCAGCTGCGCCTGCGGCGACAGCTTCCACTGATCGTCGAGGGGCTGCTCCGGTCGTCGAAGGACGACTCCGGGCCGTCCGTCGTGGGGGAGCCGGCGTCACCGAGGGGACCATCCGACAGGGTGGTCCCCTCGGTCGTACCACGACGGTTCTCGCTCGACGTCGAGAGGCTTCCGGCGCGTGCCGTGCGTTGGGGAGGCGAACCTGCGAGTAAGCTAGGCAGGTCCCCGTCAACACTGGGAACACCCCCACTGTCGTGTCATCCGAGAGGTAACAGTGCGTTCTAACCGCCGTCTTCGTTGGGCTGCCGCCCCCATGGCAGTCGTCCTGGCTCTCGTGCTAGCGGGGTGCACCACCGACCAGCTCCAGGGGTGGCTGCCCACCACCGCGGGCACGACCAACCACGTGGACCGTGTGATCGGACTCTGGGTCACCTCGTGGATCGTCCTGCTGATCGTCGGCGTGATCGTGTGGGGCCTGATCATCTGGGTCTGCGTCGCTTACCGGCGTCGCAAGGGCCAGACCGGCCTCCCGGTCCAGCTTCGCTACAACATGCCGATCGAGATCTTCTACACCGTCGTCCCCCTGATCCTCGTGCTGGGCTTCTTCGCCTTCACGGCCCGCGACCAGGCCGCCATCGAGGCACCCACCGCGAGCCCCGACGTCAAGATCGACGTCTACGCCAAGCGCTGGGCGTGGGACTTCAACTACATCGACCAGCAGAACGAAGACGAGAGCGTCTACTACCAGGGCATCCAGGCGCAAGAACTGGGTGACGGCACGATCGACGAGAGTCAGCTCCCCGAGCTCTACCTCCCCGTCGGCAAGACGGTGCAGATCGACCTCAAGTCCCGCGACGTGGCTCACTCCTTCTGGATCATCGACTTCCTCTACAAGAAGGACACGATCCCCGGCAAGACCAACTCGATGTACTTCACGCCCGAGAAAGAGGGCACGTTCAGCGGCAAGTGCGCCGAGCTGTGCGGCGAGTACCACTCGTTGATGCTGTTCAACGTCAAGGTCGTGTCGCAGTCCGAGTACGACCAGTACATCCAGACGCTCGATGCCGAGGGAAACACCGGCCTGCTGGGCGACCAGTACAACACCAACACCAACCAGCCCGGCACCGAGGCTCCCGCCAACGCCGCCGGCACCGAAGACTCCGAGAAGTAAGGCACGGTTCGATGAGCTCAGCCACCGCCACCCGTCCCACCACCGGCGGGACCTCGTCCGGTCAGAACTTCGGCGCCACGAAGGTCGGCCGCAAGGGCAACGTCGTCGTCAACTGGATCACGTCGACCGACCACAAGACGATCGGGTACATGTACCTGATCACGTCGTTCCTCTTCTTCTGCCTCGGCGGGGTGATGGCGCTCATCATCCGTGCCCAGCTCTTCGCACCGGGCCTCGAGATCGTGGCCACGAAAGAGCAGTACAACCAGCTCTTCACCATGCACGGCACGATCATGTTGCTCATGTTCGCGACCCCGCTCTTCTCGGGATTCGCCAACGTGCTCATGCCGCTGCAGATCGGTGCACCGGACGTCGCCTTCCCCCGTCTGAACGGCTTCGCGTTCTGGCTGTACTCGTTCGGCTCGATCATCGCCGTCGCCGGCTTCCTCACCCCGCAGGGTGCTGCATCGTTCGGCTGGTTCGCCTACGCACCGCTGAGTGACACGACGTTCTCGCCAGGGCTCGGCGGCAACCTGTGGGTCTTCGGCCTCGGCCTCACCGGCTTCAGCACGATCCTCGGTTCGGTGAACTTCATCACGACCATCGTCTCGATGCGTGCTCCGGGCATGACGATGTGGCGCATGCCGATCTTCACCTGGAACACCCTCATCACCTCCATCTTGGTGATCATGGCGTTCCCCGTGCTGGCGGCCGCACTCTTCGGCCTCGGGTTCGACCGCGTCTTCGACGCCCAGGTCTTCAACCCCGCGAACGGTGGCGCCATCCTCTGGCAGCACCTGTTCTGGTTCTTCGGTCACCCGGAGGTCTACATCATCGCCCTACCGTTCTTCGGCATCGTGTCCGAGGTGTTCCCGGTCTTCAGCCGCAAGCCGATCTTCGGGTACAAGACGCTCGTCTACGCCACCATCTCGATCGCCGCCCTGTCCGTCACCGTGTGGGCCCACCACATGTACGTGACCGGCTCGGTCCTGCTGCCCTTCTTCTCGCTGATGACCATGCTCATCGCGGTGCCCACCGGCGTAAAGATCTTCAACTGGATCGGCACCATGTGGCGCGGTTCGGTGACGTTCGAGACGCCCATGCTCTGGGCCATCGGATTCCTCATCACGTTCACCTTCGGTGGTCTCACCGGCGTCATCCTGGCCTCGCCCCCGCTCGACTTCCACGTGTCCGACACGTACTTCGTCGTGGCTCACTTCCACTACGTGGTCTTCGGTACCGTCGTCTTCGCGATGTTCTCCGGGTTCTACTTCTGGTGGCCGAAGTGGACCGGCAAGATGCTCAACGAGCGTCTCGGCAAGATCCACTTCTGGATGCTGTTCGTCGGCTTCCACACCACGTTCCTCGTGCAGCACTGGCTCGGCGTGATGGGCATGCCCCGTCGCTACGCCACCTACCAGCCCGAAGACCACTTCACGTGGATGAACCAGCTCTCGACCATCGGTGCCATGTTGCTCGGTGTCTCGATCCTGCCGTTCCTCTACAACGTCTACATCACGGCTCGGCGTGCGCCCAAGGTCGAGGTCAACGATCCCTGGGGTTACTCTCGCTCGCTCGAGTGGGCCACCTCGTGCCCGCCGCCGCGACACAACTTCACGTCGATCCCGCGCATCCGTTCGGAGTCGCCGGCATTCGACCTCAACCACCCAGAGGCCGGACTGCCCGTCGGCATCGGGCCGGTGAAGGATGCCCCTGACGCCCCCACGTACGACGCGTCCAGCGAGAAAGTGAAGTAGACCTGATGAAGACCAACGCGACGCTGTTCTGGATCCTCGCGATCTTCTTCTTCCTCATGTGTGCGGTCTACGTGCTCTGGAGCCTCCTCGACACCGGTCAGGTCGAATGGGCCGGTACGCTCGGCATCGGTCTGGCCGGCATGCTCGGAGCATTCCTGGCGTTCTACATGGGTCGCTCGCACGCGACCCAGGGAGGCGAGCTTCCCGAGGACCGTCTGGACGCCAACATCGACGACGGTGACCCCGAGATGGGCTTCTTCAGCCCCTGGTCTTGGTGGCCCATCATCTTGGCCGCCGGTTGCAGCCTGATCTTCCTGGCGCTGGCCGTCGGCATGTGGATCATCTACATCGGTGCGGCCCTGACGGCCGTTGCCTTGGTCGGCTGGGTCTACGAGTACTACCGCGGAAACTTCGCACACTGACATCACTGCTCCCTCGAGTGTGAAGGGCGTCGGTCTTCGGGCCGGCGCCCTTCGTCGTGTTCGCCACGGGTGTTGTGGCCAGAGGCGAGGACTGCAGATCTGAACTGATGAGTGGCCACTGGGCCTCTCGTTCCCACGTGCGGGACAGGACGCCCTGGGCCGGCCCAGACGACCAGTTTGGTGATCGTTTGAGCCATGCGTCAGCCGCTGTCCGCCGTCCGCTGGCCGCTGCCCACGAGCCGCTGCCGCTGGCTACGGGCCATGGGTTGCTGCCTCTATGGGCCGCTGGCCGCTGCCTTCGGCCAATTGCCGCTGGTCGGTGCCGAGCGCGGGTGGACAAGCGCCGGTAGCCGTAGCCTTACCGTGGCAGTGCCTGGGCCTGGCCCGGGCCTGCGCCTGTGCTGTCACTCTGGCTCCGTATGCGTCCGTCCCGGTGGCGACGGCACCGGCGGTACCAGAGTCCTTGCTCCACGCGGCTGGCTTGGGTTCGGTCGCAGGGCCGGGTTTTGGTCGTCACGGTGTCCACCGGGGTTGCGGTCGCTCCTGGTGCTGGTCGACGCGCGGTCCTGAGACGCGGCGACGCGGCCAGGAGTGGGAGGTGGGCGCCATGGCCCTGAGGCTCCGGACGACGTGAGTGAGGCTGGGGGAGTGCTGCCCGAACCACGGTTGACGTTCTCGCCGAGCCGGGTGTGGCTCTGGATCTCGTAAAGCGACCGATGCATCGTCGGCTGTCCGGGCCAGGGAGAGGCGGCTCAGGGACGTATACAGGCTTCCTCGGGGGTTGCCGTCCTGACGGGGAACGTGGGCCTTGTCGCTGGGGACGACAGCGCCTGTGTGGTCGATCGTGACGGACTCACGCGGTCGCCGGCTGGGGATGGTGAGCACGCCCCTCGACGGAGCTGACATCGGTCCTTCGCGCCCGGAGCGAGTGGTGGGCGAGCAAGGCAGAGTCATCCTAGGGTTCGCGTGGAGTGGACACAGGGAGGACACGAGGAAGAGTCCGGACGGTGATCGCCACTGCCGACCGTTATATGCGCTCAACCGAGGGTGTGTCGTCGTGGCTGAGAAGCTGGCCGCAGGCCGCGGTGATGTCCCGATCACCGTGGCCGGGATCACTGTGTCAACTCCGTGCAGGACTGGAGGAGTCATCATAGTCACGTACCACGCAGCATCCTTCGGAGGAGGCCCGCTCGTGCGGTCGGCCGGGATGTCTCAGCCTCGACGGTTCTGAGGGAGATGCTGTCGCGGCGTCTCGACACTCGATCCGATGACGTCCAGAGGGTTGTCGCCGGAGATCCCATCTCACCCAACGGTTGGACTCGTCGGCTGCGCGAGCGTGGGCCGACTGAACTGCCGTTCGCCACCCCGGGAACGCCGAAGGCCCGGCCGCACACGATGTGCGACCGGGCCCAGGGGCTAACGAAGGTCAGTGTCCTTCGTCGTGGTGCGATGCCTCGATCTCGGAACGCTTCACCGGGGCGATGCGGTCCTCGAAGAAGAACGACGACGCTGATGCTCGGGCCCGCTGCAGAGCGGTGATCTTGCCGTTGGCGTTCGGTCGGACCATGAGGGGCTCGTACTCGTTGAAGTCGAGCAAGCGCCAGCGCTCGTACTCGTCGAGCTGCTCGTGCACCTCGATGTACTCACCACCCGGCAGGCGAACGATGCGTCCCGACTCGTAGCCGTGGAGGGCGATCTCACGGTCCTTCTTCTGAAGGGCGAGGCAGACCCGCTTCGTGACCCAGAAGGCGATGAAGGGCCCGATGATCAGGGCTGCCTGGCACGCGTGGATGACGTAGTTCAACGACAGGTGGAAGTGCGTCGCCATGATGTCGGAGCTCGCCGCTGCCCAGAGGCTGGCGTAGAACACGATGCCGGCGGCGCCGATCGCGGTGCGCGTCGGAGCGTTGCGAGGCCGGTCGAGGATGTGGTGCTCGCGCTTGTCGCCGGTCACCCAGGCCTCGAAGAACGGGTACAGCAGGACGACGACGATGAAGAGACCCAGGACCGTGATCGGCACGAGGATGTTCATGGAGACCGTGTAACCGAAGGCGACGAACTCCCAGCCCGGAGGAACGAGACGGAGGGCGCCGTCGGCGAAACCGATGTACCAGTCGGGTTGCGTACCTGCCGACACGGGGGAGGGGTCGTACGGGCCGTAGTTCCAGATGGGGTTGATCGTGAACAGCGAGGCGATCAACACGATGACGCCGAAGACGATGAAGAAGAATCCACCGGCCTTCGCCGCGAACACGGGCATGACGGGCACGCCCACGACGTTCTGGTTCGTCTTGCCGGGGCCGGCGAACTGCGTGTGCTTGTTGATGATGAGCAACAGCAGGTGCACGCCCAGGAGGGCGATCAACAGTGCGGGGAGCAGCATGATGTGCAGCGAGTAGAACCGGCCGACCATGTCGGTACCCGGGAACTCTCCACCGAACACGAGGTACGAGATCCAGACGCCGATCACGGGGATGCCCTTGATCATGCCGTCGATGATGCGGGCACCGTTGCCGGAGAGGAGGTCGTCGGGAAGCGAGTACCCGGTGAAGCCCTCGGCCATCGCGAGGATCCAGAGCGTGAAGCCCACGACCCAGTTGATCTCGCGGGGCTTGCGGAATGCGCCGGTGAAGTAGACGCGCAGCATGTGCAGCATGATCGCGGCCACGAACAGCAGTGCGGCCCAGTGGTGGATCTGGCGGAACAGGAGGCCGCCACGGATGTCGAACGAGATGTCGAGCGTCGAGGCCATCGCCGCCGACATGTTGAGGCCCTTGAGCGGAACGTACGAACCGTTGTAGTTGACCTCAGCCATCGAGGGCTGGAAGAAGAACGTGAGGAACGTGCCCGAGAGCAGGATCACGACGAACGAGTAGAGAGCGACCTCGCCCAACATGAACGACCAGTGGTCAGGGAAGATCTTTCGACCCACCTCTTTGACCAAGCCGGACATGCTCGTGCGCTCGTCGATGTAGTTGGCCGTCGCGCCGAGGAATTTGTTGGTCTTCGTCGGTGCGAAGGCAGGGGCCTTGCCGATGTTCTCGGACGTGGCCGGTTCGGCACCGTGTGCCGGGGTGGTGGTGATCACTTTTCGCGCTCCCAGAAGCTCGGGCCCACAGGTTCGTGGAAGTCGCTCTGCGCGACGAGGTACCCGTCGGCGTCGACAGTGATGGGCAGCTGCGGCAGGGGGCGCTTGGCGGGCCCGAAGATGACTTCGCAGTTGTTCGTCACGTCGAACGTGGACTGGTGGCAGGGGCAGAGCAGGTGGTGTGTCTGCTGTTCGTAGAGGGCCACGGGGCACCCGACGTGCGTGCAGATCTTCGAGTAGGCGACGATTCCGTCGTACTGCCAGTCTTCGCGTCCCTCGGCCGGGTTGAGGTCTTCCGGCTTCAGGCGCATGAGAAGGACGGCCGCTTTGGCTTTCTCTTCGAGCAGGTGTTCTGATTCGTTGAGGTTCTCGGGGATGACGTGGAACACGGAACCGAGGGTGACGTCCGACGCCTTGATGCGGGTCCCGGAGGGGTCGGCGGCGAGATGCATGCCTTCTTCCCACAGCGTGTGGCGGAGGACCGCGTTGGGGTCTTCCGCAGGTGCGAGGTCGCGGAACAGCACCACGGCGGGGAGGGGCGTCGCGACGAGAGCGCCGATCAGGCTGTTTCGGATCAGCGAACGACGACCGAAGCCGCTCTCGTGATTGCCCAGTGCGAAGACCTCGACGGCCTTCTCACGCGTCGGCTCGGAGCCACGCGTGTCGTGGCGCATCTCGGTGATCTCTCGCGCCGGCATGAGGGTCTTGGACCAGTGCACCGCACCGATTCCGACGGACAACAGACCGAGGGCGATCCCGAGGCCCAAGAACAGGTTGTTCAGGCGGACCGAGCCGGAGTCACCCGACGTGATCGGGAAGGCCACGTACGCGCCGATGGCCGCGATGCTGCCGACGATCGACAGGAAGAAGAACAGGCTGACCTGGCGCTCCGCACGCTTCTCGACCTTGGGGTCGATGTCGGTGACGCGGTCGCGGTGGGCCGGTTCACCCGGGTTCTGGAACACGTCGGACGTCACGACCGCCGTGCCGGCCGAGACCTGTCGAGGCTCGCGCTTCTCGACAGCCGAGCCCGCCGTGGGGGCCTCGTCGTCGTGCTCTGCCATTGATTCTGCCTTTCGTGAAGTACGGAGAGAACGCGGGTCAGTTCGACCGGGCGGTCAGCCAGATGGTGATCGCGACGATCGCACCGAGCCCGAAGATCCAGATGAAGAGACCTTCGGCGACGGGGCCGAGGCTCCCGAGCTCGAATCCACCCGGCGACGGGTTGTTCTCGACGTACTTGAGGTACGTGATGATGTCGGCCTTGTCTTGGGGCGACAGGTTGAGGTCGTTGAAGACCGGCATGTTCTGCGGGCCCGTCTGCATGGCCTCGTAGATGTGGTGGGCGGTGACGCCGTCGAGTGCGGGGGCGAACTTGCCCTGGGTGAGTGCGCCACCCGCACCGGCCACGTTGTGGCACATGGCGCAGTTGATGCGGAACAGCTCGGCGCCGTTGGTCGTGTCGCCGTCGGCCTGGAGCAGGGACTCGTCGGGGATGGCCGGACCCGGGGCGAGGGAGGCGACGTAGGCGGCCATGGCGGCGACCTGCTCATCCGAGAACTGCGTGGGCTTCTGTTCGGCCTGAGGGCCGTTCACGGCCATGGGCATGCGACCGGTGCCGACCTGGAAGTCGACCGAGGCCGCCCCGACGCCGATCAGGCTGGGACCGCTGTCGGTGCCGGCAGCGCTCAGACCGTGGCAGGTCGCACAGTTCGAGGCGAAGAGCTTCTGACCCTCGTCGATGCTCTGCTGCGACGTGGCGGTGGCGCTGCTCTCGTCTGCCGAGGCGGTCGAGGAGAAGAGCGCGTAGGCACCGCCCGTGGTGAGCAGACCGACGAGCAGGAGGGAGGCGGTGGCGACGGGGCCGCGACGGCCGGCCTTCTTGGTGCGTCGGGAGGACGAGGTTCTGGAGAACATGCTGTGCAGACGATCCAATGCCTATTTGAGGAGGTAGATGACGATGAAGAGGCCGATCCAGACGACGTCGACGAAGTGCCAGTAGTACGACACGACGATGGCCGTCGTGGCCTCTTTGTGCCCGAAGTTCTTGACTGCGTAGGCACGACCGATGGTGAGCAGGAAGGCGATGAGGCCACCGATGACGTGGGCGCCGTGGAAGCCGGTCGTCATGTAGAAGGCCGAGCCGTAGGCGCTGGAGCTGAGGGTGACGTGCTCGGAGATCAGCGTCGCGTACTCGAACACCTGGCCGCAGACGAAGACCGCGCCCATGGCGTAGGTGAGGAAGAACCACTCGACCATGCCCCAGCGGCCGACCTGGAACAGGCGGCCGGTACGGTGCGGCTGCATGCGCTCGGCCGCGAACACGCCGAACTGGCAGGCGACCGAGGACAGCACCAGGGTGATGGTGTTGGTCAGCGCGAACGGCACGTTGTGCAGCGCCGTCTGGTCGGCCCACAGGCCCGGAGACGTCGAGCGGAGCGTGAAGTAGATCGCGAAGAGGCCGGCGAAGAACATGACCTCGCTGCCGAGCCACACGATGGTGCCCACGGCAACCGTGCTGGGTCGATTGACGACGGGGCCGCCAGAAGGTCTCGAGAGAGAGGTACTTGTCACGAGGTCCATTATGCCTGGTAAGTCGCTTTGGGTTTGCGCTCGAAACCCCGGGTCGGGAATTTCCCTTGACGCCGAGACATCGGAGCCGCCCGTGCTCCGCCGGTAGCCTGGGCGCATGACCTCCGAGCTCACCTGGCCCCTGATCATCGACGCGCTCCTCGTCGGTCGCGACCTCTCGATCAGCGAGGCGACGTGGTCGATGGAGCAGGTCATGACCGGCGACGTCACCCCGGCCCAGCTCGGGGCCTTCCTCGTGGCCCTGCGGGCCAAGGGGGAGACGGTGGACGAGATCGTGGGATTCCGCGACGCCGTCCTCGCCCACGCCGTGGCCCTGCCGGTCGACAGCATGGCCGTCGACATCGTCGGCACGGGCGGAGACCGTTTCGGGACGGTCAACGTCTCGACCATGGCCTCCGTCGTCGTGGCGGCCACCGGCGTGCCCGTCATCAAGCACGGCAACCGGGCGGCGAGTTCGTCGTCCGGTTCCTCGGACGTCCTGTCGGCCCTCGGCATCGACCTGACCATCGGCGCCGACCGTGTGGCCGAGGTCCTGCGCGAAGCCGGGCTGACCTTCGCCTTCGCGGCCGCCTTCCACCCGGGCTTCGGCAACGCCGCCGCCGTGCGGCGTGAGATCGGCGTCCCGACGGTCTTCAACTTCCTCGGGCCCCTCGTGAACCCGGCACGACCCGAGGCGAGTGCGGTCGGCGTCGCGTCGCTCGACAAGGTGCCGCTGATCGTGGGCGTGTTCCAGACCCGGGGCGCGACGGCGCTCGTGTTCCGCGGCGACGACGGCCTCGACGAGTTGACCACCACCGGTCACAGCCACATCTGGGAGGTCACCGGAGGCTCGGTGACCGAGCACGACCTCGACCCGCTCGAGTTGGGCATCCCGCGGGCGCGCATCTCCGACCTCGTCGGCGGCGACGCGGCGTACAACGCGGCCGTCGCCCGCGAGGTGCTGGCGGGGGAGCGCGGCCCCGTCCGCGACATCGTGCTGCTCAACGCGGCGGCCGGACTGGTCTCGTACGGGCTGGCCGCGGACCCGGGCCAGCGCGAACGGCCGCTCCTCGCCCGCTTCCGGGAGCAGCTGGACGTCGCGGCCCGCGCCGTCGACTCGGGGGCGGCGATCGCGAAACTGGACCAGTGGGTGGCGGCGACCCGCGCCTCCTGAGACGAACCGTGCCTCCTCGTCCTCGGGCGGGCGGACGACGAAGGGCCCGTCCGATCGGACGGGCCCTTCGCGCGGAGGATCAGTTGACGTCGTCGTCGACCCAGTCGAAGGTCTTCGTGACGGCCTTCTTCCAGAGACGCAGCGTGCGGTCACGCTCGTCGGCGTCGATGTTCGGCGTCCAGCGCTTGTCCTCCTGCCAGTTGGCACGGAGGTCGTCGAGCGTCTCCCAGAAGCCGACCGCGAGACCGGCCGCGTAGGCCGCTCCGAGCGCGGTGGTCTCGGCGACCACGGGACGGACGACCGGGACGTCGAGGATGTCGGCCTGGAACTGCATGAGCGCGTCGTTGGCGGTCATGCCACCGTCGACCTTGAGCTCGGTCAGGTCGACGCCGGAGTCGGCGTTGACGGCGTCGAGCACCTCGCGGGTCTGGAACGCGGTCGCCTCGAGGGCGGCGCGGGCGATGTGGCCCTTGTTGACGTAGCGGGTGAGGCCGACGAGGGCACCACGCGCGTCGGACCGCCAGTAGGGCGCGAACAGGCCCGAGAAGGCGGGCACGAAGTACACTCCGCCGTTGTCCTCGACGGTCTTGGCGAGCTCCTCGACCTCGGGGGCGGAGCCGATCATGCCCAGGTTGTCGCGCAGCCACTGGATCAGCGAACCCGTGACCGCGATGGACCCTTCGAGGGCGTAGTGGGGTGCGGCGTCGCCGAGCTTGTAGCCGAGCGTCGTGAGCAACCCGTTCTTCGAGTGGACGATCTCTTCGCCCGTGTTGAAGATCAGGAAGTTGCCGGTGCCGTACGTGTTCTTCGACTCGCCCTGGTCGAAGGCGGCCTGGCCGAAGGTGGCGGCCTGCTGGTCGCCGAGGATGCCGGCGATGGGCACCTCGCGCAGCAGGCTCGAGGCCTCGACCGTGCCGTAGACCTCGGACGAGCTCTTGATCTCGGGGAGCATCGACCTCGGCACGTCGAAGGCCTCGAGGATGTCGTCGCGCCACTCGAGCGTCTCGAGGTCCATGAAGAGGGTGCGCGAGGCGTTCGTCACGTCGGTGACGTGGACGCCACCGTCGGTGCCGCCGGTGAGGTTCCAGAGGACCCAGGTGTCGGTCGTGCCGAAGAGCAGGTCGCCCGCCTCGGCCTTCTCACGGGCGCCCTCGACGTTCTCGAGGATCCAGACGACCTTCGTGCCCGAGAAGTAGGTCGCGAGCGGCAGGCCGACGATCGGCTTGAAGCGCTCGACGCCACCGTCGGCGGCCAGGCGGTCGACGATGGACTGCGTGCGGGTGTCCTGCCAGACGATGGCGTTGTAGACGGCCTTGCCGGTGGTCTTGTCCCAGACCACGGCTGTCTCGCGCTGGTTGGTGATGCCGACGGCCTTGATGTTGTGGCGCGTGATGTCGGCCCGGGAGAGGGCCTGGCCGATGACCTCGCGGGTGTTCTCCCAGATCTCGGCGGGGTCGTGCTCGACCCAGCCGGCACGGGGGAAGATCTGCTCGTGCTCTTTCTGGCCGGTGGCCACGATCGAGCCCGAGTGGTCGAAGATGATGGCGCGGGTGCTGGTCGTTCCCTGGTCGATGGCCAGGATGTAGTCGGTGTCGCTCACGGGTGGAACTCCTTCGTCGTTGATGGATGCGGCTCGCACGGAGGCCCGGGTCGGTCCAGTGGAGCGGACGGGCCCGAGCCTCTGCGGGGAGCGGGTGGATCGATGGGCGTCGGACGGCGCGGGGAGCCGGCCTCGGCCGATCAGCAGGTCGCCGGGTCAGGCGGCCAGGGGGAGGAGCGGGAAGGACAGCAGCGCCGCGAGGGCACCGCCGACGAGGGGGCCGACGACCGGCACCCAGGCGTAGGACCAGTCGCTGCCGCCCTTGCCCTTGATGGGCAGGAAGGCGTGGGCGATGCGCGGGCCGAGGTCGCGGGCCGGGTTGATGGCGTAGCCCGTGGGACCACCGAGCGAGGCGCCGATGCCGACCACGAGGAGTGCGACGGCCAGGCCGCCGAGCGGGCCGAGGTTCGCGGCGTTCGGGGAGGCGCCGTTGGTGATGGCGATGATCGTGAAGACCAGCACGAAGGTGCCGATGATCTCGGTGACGAGGTTCCAGCCGTAGTTGCGGATGGCCGGGCCGGTCGAGAACACGCCGAGCTTGGTGGCGGGGTCGGGCTCCTCGTCGAAGTGCTGCTTGTAGGCCAGCCAGACGACGACCGCACCGATGATCGCACCGACCATCTGCGCCGCGACGTAGACGAGGAACGCGGCGAACGTGATGTTGCCGAGGATCAGCTGGGCGATGCTGACGGCCGGGTTGAGGTGCGCCCCGGACGAGTACGAGGCCAGGATGCCGACGAAGACCGCGAGGCCCCAGCCGAAGTTGACCATGAGCGTGCCGCCGTTGAAGCCCTTCGTCTTCGTGAGGGCAACGTTGGCGACGACTCCGCCACCGAGGGTGAGCAGCAATGCGGTGCCCACCGTTTCTGAAAGAAAAATCAATCCCAGGTTCACGTCGACCTTCCTTGTCGTACGGCGGGGCGACAGTGCACCCGCGGTGAGCGTGTGTCAACACCTTAGTGCGGTGATCACACGTGATGAGAAGGAAAGATCCGGTGATTGCACATATGTGCATCAGAGGGTGCCGGGAGTAGGTTGAGCGGCAGCCTGGTGCACCAGAGCACCGTTCCCGGCGCCGAGAAAGGGACTTCGATGAAGAAGCTCATCAACGATCCGTCCGACGTCGTCGCCGAGGCCGTGGCCGGCTTCGGCGCGGCCCACGCGGACCTCGTGGTCGTCTCGCACGACCCGACGTTCGTCCGCCGATCGGCGGCTCCCGTGGCCGGCAAGGTCGCGATCGTGAGCGGCGGCGGCAGCGGTCACGAACCGTTGCACGCGGGGTTCGTCGGCTTCGGCATGCTCTCGGCCGCCGTGCCGGGTCCGATGTTCACGTCGCCCACGCCCGATCCGATCGTCGCCGCCACGCAGGCGGTGGACGCCGGAGCGGGCGTCCTCTACATCGTCAAGAACTACACGGGCGACGTCCTCAACTTCGAGACGGCTGCCGACCTCGTGGAGGCCGAGGGCATCCAGGTGCGCTCGGTGGTGGTCGACGACGACGTCGCGGTCAAGGACTCCCTCTACACCGCCGGTCGCCGAGGCGTCGCCGGCACGGTCGTGGTCGAGAAGACCGCCGGTGCCGCGGCCGAGCGGGGTGATTCCCTCGACGCCGTCGCCGAGGTGGCTCGACGCACGAACGCGGCGACCAGGTCGATGGGCGTCGCCCTCACCGCGGGCACCGTCCCCCATGCCGGTGAGCCGAGCTTCACGCTGGCCGACGACGAGGTCGAGATCGGGATCGGCATCCACGGCGAACCGGGGCGGGAGCGCATCCCGCTCGAACCGGTCGACGCCATCGTCGACCGGCTGCTCGACGCCGTCACCGACGATCTGGGACTCGCCTCCGGCGAGCGGGTGCTGCTCTTCGTCAACGGCATGGGCGGCACGCCGCTCGTCGAGCTCTACATCGCCTACCGTCGTGCGGCCGAGGCCCTCGAAGCACGAGGAGTCGAGGTGTACCGCAGCCTCGTCGGTTCGTACGTCACCTCGCTCGAGATGCAGGGCATGTCGACCACGGTGACCCGCCTCGACGACGAGCTGGCCGAGCTCTGGGACGCCCCGGTCGAGACCGCGGCCCTGCGCCGGGGCCGGTAGGCGTCCGCGTGGACGCCGAGAGCAGGGCACGCCGCGCCGCATCACCGAACCACTGCACGATGAGAGGAACGACCACCGCATGACACTCGACGCCACCTGGACCCGGGCCTGGATCGACCGGACGGCCGACGTCGTCGCCGCCCACCACACGGCCCTCAGTGAACTCGACCGCCAGATCGGCGACGGCGACCACGGCGAGAACCTGTCCCGCGGCTTCACCGCCGTGCGCGCCCGGCTCGCCGACCTCCCCGCCGACGCGACGCCCGGAGCAGCCCTCAAACTCGTCGCCACGACGCTCATCTCGACGGTCGGCGGCGCGTCGGGCCCCCTGCTGGGCACGGCGTACCTGAAAGGGTCGGCGGCCCTGGGCGACGCCACGGAGCTGGACGCGGAGGCGCTGGTCGCCTTCCTGACCGCGGCCCGCGACGGTGTCGTGCTGAGGGGCAAGGCCGAGGTCGGCGACAAGACCATGATCGACGCGTGGACCCCGGCCGTCGACGCAGCAGCCGCCGCAGCTGCGGACGGTGCCTCGCCCGCAGGCGTCCTCCGTGCCGCAGCGGACGCCGCGGCGACCGGTGCCGCCTCGACCGAACCCCTCGTCGCCCGCAAGGGCCGAGCCAGCTACCTCGGCGAGCGTGCCGTGGGTCACCGCGATCCCGGCGCGCAGTCGTCGTCCCTCATCATCGCCGCCGCGGCCGACGCCGCGGACGGCTCGAGCAAGGAGTCCTGAGCATGCCCACCATCGGAATCGTCGTCGTCTCGCACAGTGTCAAGATCGCCGAGGGCGTGGTCGACCTCGCTCGCCAGATGGCCCCCACGACCACCCTCGTGGCCGCCGGAGGGACGGACGACGGGTCCATCGGCACCAGCTTCGACAAGATCTCCGCCGCCCTGGCCGAGGCCGGGCGGGGCGGCGGGGCGGTCGTGCTCTGCGACCTCGGTTCCGCCATCCTGACGAGCGAGACGGCCGTCGACTTCCTCGACGACGCCGACAAGCAGCGGGTGCTCATCGCCGATGCGCCACTGGTCGAGGGAACGGTCGCCGCGGCCGTCTCCGCCGAGACCGGGGGAGACCTCGAGGCCGTGGCGGCGGCCGCCCGGACGGCCACCGGAGTCGCCGACGCGCACGCCGACGAGCGCGACCTCCGAGGTGGCGACGCCGTCGAGCGCTCGGCCGTCCTCGTCAACGCGTCGGGGCTGCACGCCCGTCCCGCCGCCGACCTCGTCACGCACGCGTCTCGGTTCCAGGCCGACGTCACGGTCAACGGCGTCGACGCCAAGAGCCTGCTCCGCATCATGGGGTTGAACGTGGGCGTCGGTTCGACGGTGGCCGTCATGGCGACCGGTCCCGACGCCCCGGCCGCCGTGGACGACCTCATCGCCTTGATCGAAGGCGGTTTCGGCGAGAAGGCGAGCTGATCGCCCGCGGAGCCCGCGCCTCCTGACCTCGCGTCGCGCGGCCGCGACCTGGCGCCGTCGCGACCTAGCGCCGTCGCGACCATTTCGTGAGGAGCATGTCGCCCGACACCAGGACGTGGTCGAGGGCGAGGCCGCGGAGGGCCATCTCGTCGCGGGCCGCGACGATGCGCGGGCCGGCTCCGCCCTCGAGGTTGGGCGACACGGTGAGGCACAGCTCGTCGACGACGTCGGCGGCGACGAGGTCGCCGAGCAACGCCGGGCCTCCTTCGGTGTGGATCTGGGGAAGCCCTCGCTCGACCAGGACCCGGACGAGGAGGCGCGGGTCCACCCGGTCGCGACCGCACGACACGACGTCGGCGACCTCGTCGAGTCGGGCCCGAGCCGCGCGAGGTGCCGCGTCGTGGGTGAGCACCAGGGGGCGGACCGGGGCGTCCGCGAACACGCCGCTCGCCGGGTCGAGGCCGAGTCCGCTCGAGACCACGGCGAAGACGGGATGGTCGGACAGGCCCGCGGCTCGACGCCAGGCGACGGCCTCGTCGTCGAGTCGCATCGGGCCGTAGCCCTCGTCGCGGACCGTGCCCGCCCCGACCACGACCACGTCGCAGAGTCGGCGCAGCAGGTCGAAGACGAGCAGGTCGGCCGGCCCGCCCAGGTCGCGCGTCCTGCCGGCCGCCGTCGCCGATCCGTCGACGCTGGCGACGAAGTTCGCCCGCACGGACGGCGTCGTCCGGTCGTGGGGCCGGTGGAGCTCGACGAGGTCGTCGATCGTCAGTGCGCCGCGGCCGACCGGGGGAGCGGGGTGCAGCTGCACGAGGGTGGTCGCGGTCACAGGGCGTCCTCGTCGAGGTTGTGGCGCTCGACGAGGGGGTCCCGCCAGCCGAGGATCGCCTCGATCATCCGGACGGCGTCGACGCTGGCCCGGACGTCGTGCATGCGGACGATGCGTGCGCCCTGCAGCACGCTCACCGTGGCCGCCGCGAGCGAGCCCGCCAGGCGGTCGGGCTTGTCGCGACCGAGCGACTCGCCGACGAAGTCCTTGTTCGACACCGCGGCGAGCGTCGGGTGACCCAGGGCCGCCACCTCGGACAGGCGCCGGGTGAGTTCGAGCGAGTGCCGGGTCGTCTTGTTCAGGTCGTGCCCCGGATCGACGACGAGTCTGTCGTCGGGCACGCCGTGGGCACGGGCGACGTCGACCCGTCGTGCGAGGAACTCGACGACCTCGGCCACGACGTCGCCGTAGTGCGGACGGGGGTGCGGACGCCGTGGTGCCGCCAGGCTGTGGGTGACGACGAGCGTGGCCTCGCCGTCGGCGACCACGTCGGCCAGGCGCGGATCGTGGAGCCCCGTGGTGTCGTTGACGACGTGCGCCCCGGCGGCGATGACGCGTTCGGCGACCTCGGGGCGGAAGGTGTCGACCGAGATCACGACGTCGGACCGGCTCGCGAGCGCCTCGACCACGGGCAGCACCCGGTCGAGTTCGTCGGAGGCGGACAGCTCGGGCCCGGGCGCGAAGGGGACGCCCCCGATGTCGACCCAGTCGGCGCCCGCCTCGGCCGCGTCCACGGCGGCCTCCACGGCGCGGTCGAGGGCGAAGGTGGCGCCACGGTCGAAGAACGAGTCGGGCGTGCGGTTGACGATCGCCATCACGGCGACCTGGTGCGAGAAGTCGAAGGTCCGCGACCCGATGCGGCGGCGGGGGACGAGGAGGGGCGGCACGGCGAATCCGGCGGGGTCGGCCGCGGGGGAGGGAGCGGCCGCCTCAGCCACGGGAGGTGCCGATCAGGGCGACCGCCTCGACCCGCGCCGACGGCGTGGACAGGACGCCCCGGCTCGCGAGCGTCACCGTCGTGCTGCCCGTCTGACGGGGGCCCCGGGTCGTGACGCATCCGTGCGAGGCGTCGAGCACCACGAGGACGCCGTCGGGGCGGGCGCCGGTCTCCACGGCCTCGGCGATCTCCTCGCCGAGCCGCTCCTGGAGCTGGGGGCGCGAGGCGACCGCGTCGACCACGCGGGGGAGCGCACCCAAGCCGACGATCGTCTCGCCCGGGACGTAGGCCACGTGAGCGACGCCGACGAAGGGCAGCAGGTGGTGCTCGCACACCGACCGGAACGAGATGTCGCGAACGATCACGACCTCGCCCAGCTGGTGCGCTTCGGCCGGGACGGTGGCCTGGCGGACGAGTTCGGCCGCGTCGACCGTGAGCCCCGAGAAGAACTCGGCGTAGGCGTCGGCCACGCGTCGGGGGGTCGACTCGAGCCCGGGCCGGTCGACGTCCTCACCGATCGCGGCGAGCAGTTCGAGCACGGCGGCCTCGATGCGGGGCCCGTCGATCGGCGGAGGAGTCATCGCACCATCCTCTCAGGCGGAGGGGCCGACCGCGCCGTCCGTGCTGCTCCCGAGGTCGACGGCGGTCTCGCGGGGGAGCGCCTCGTGGTGGCGCCGTCCGTGGCTGCGCCGCGCCTCCTTCATCTCGGCCTCGAAGAGGTGCTTCTTGCCGTCCGCCAAGGAATCACGTACGTTCTTCTCATGGTCGCGGAAGGCGGCGTAGTAGCCGTCGTCGTAGTCCTCGACGAGTTGGTAGGTCCAGCGTCCCTCGACGACGTTGCGACCGACGAGGTCCCGGTCCAGCAGGTCGGCGATCTCGTCGTGCCCGGCTCGGCGAAGCGATTCCACGGCATCGCCGAGGGCGAGGTCGGCCTTGCCCGTCAGTCGGTGGAATCCGTAGAGGAATCCACGGGCCTGCTCGACGATCTCGAGCGCGGCGGAGAGTTCACCGAGGGCAGCGACGGTGTCGTCGTCGAGCCCCTGGGGTCGGCGATGCGCGTCGTCGGGCGGCGTGGGGGTCGTGTCGGTCGTCATGCGACCAGGAAACTCCGAGGAGGCGCGGCGTGCGTCAGCGGGGAGCGCTTCCGTCGCCCCTCTCGATGTTACTTGACATAATGTACATTATCAGTCACGCAGGGATGACGCCGGAAGGGGTGCACGGTGGCTCGGGTGGCGCCCCGCCCTCACGCCCCGGACGACTCGGCCAGCACCCGACGCAGCAGCTCGGCCAGGTCGCCGGGTTCGACCGGCTCGTCGGTGGTCGCCAGCTCGTCGAGGGCGAACCAGCGCGACTCGAGGATGTCGCTGCGCTCGTCGTCGGTCCAGTCGTCGTCGACGACCTCGAAGTGCGGCAGACGGACGACGTAGAACTCGGCGTGACCGTGCGTGTGGTCGGCGTCGTCCCAGGACACCTCGAAGTCGTCCACGCGCACGACTTCACCGACCTCGGTGACCACCTGACCGGTCTCTTCGTGCAACTCGCGGATCGCCGCCTCGACATGGGTCTCGCCCGGGTCGACCCCGCCACCCGGCGTGATCCAGCGAGCGAAGCGACTCGTGTCGGGCGCCACCGTCTTCATCAGCAGCACGCGGTCGTCGTCGTCGAGGACGAGGAGGCGCGAGGTCGGTCGGACGATGCGCTCGGTCACGAAGGGGCCCGTCTCAGACGATCGGGGCGAAGTCGCTGGTGTCGCCCACCAGGCGGGTGTGGTCGGCCGGGACGGGATCGACGGCGGCCGACGCGACCTCGGCGGCGAACTCGGCGACGTTGTACAGCTTGCCCGCGCTCTCTTTCCGCGACGAGATGGCACCGGGGTTCGAGCGTTCGAGCAGGGTCGCCGTGATCGTGCCCTCGATCATGTCCCCCGAGACCACGACGAACTCGACGCCCGCGGTCTCGAGCTGCGGCAGCATCTCGCGCAGGGCGTCCTCGCCGGCACGCTTGCTGAGGGCGACGGGGAGGTACTCGGGCATCGTCTCGGTCGTGCGGATGAAGTGGGCCTGGTGGCTCGTGACGAAGACGACGCGCGACCCCGGGGCGAGCAGCGGCAGGGCCGCGGTCAACAGCGCCACCTGGGCGTCGCGGTTGAGCTTGAGCGCGTAGTCCTCGGCCATGCCCGTCTCCATGCCGCCCGAGGCGTTCATCACGAGGACGTCGAGGCCGCCCCAGGCGTCACGCACCGTGTCGAACATCGCCGCCAGGCTGGCCTCGTCGGTGAGGTCGGCCCCGATGGCGATCGCCTCGCCGCCCGCCTGCTCGATGGTCGAGACGAGCTGCAGTGCGCGCTTCTCCTTGTTGCGGTAGTTCACGACGACCTTCGCTCCGGCCTCGGCGAAGTAGCGCACGGTGTCGGCACCGATCCCCCGGGACGATCCGGTGACCAGGACTCGGGCTCCGGCGAGGGACTCTGCGGCGAGGGGGTTGGACAAGGCGTGCTCCAGACTGTGCGGGGATCGATCGGCCCGTGGACCGGACTCGACCCTACCAATCCCCCTCGTCATCGTCAGGGGCGGGTGATAGTTTTCATAACAGGGGAACGAGAGAAGGTCGACGTGGACGTCTTGAACGATTACGCATGGGTCGCGTGGATCGCGCTCATCCTGGTGTTCGTCATCGTCGAGGTGACGACGCTCGAATTCACCTTCCTCATGCTCGCCATCGGCAGCGTCGGCGGTCTGCTCGCCGGCCTCTTCGGTGCCCCGTGGTGGCTGCAGGCGATCATCGCGGCCGTCCTCGCGGTCCTGTTGCTGTTCACCGTGCGGCCGCCGTTGCTGCGGGCGCTGCGCCGCGGGGGCGATCCGACCCCCAGCAACGTCGAGGCGCTGCTCGGGCTGCGCGGCACGGTCGTCGTGCCCATCGGCTCCGACCCCGGCCAGGTCAAGCTGTCGAACGGCGAGACCTGGACGGCCCGCGTGCTGTCCTCCCCCGCGACGTCGGCAGGCGCCGACCTCGCACTCGACACCGGGGCCCCGGTCGTCGTGACCGCCATCGAGGGGTCGACCGCCTTCGTCGCCCCCGCAGAGAGGTCCTGAAGCCATGGACACCATCAGTGCCGGAACCGTCGTCACGATCGTGGTCGTCGCGATCGTCGTCGTGCTCGTCCTCGTCATCCTCTTCCGCTCGGTCCGCATCATCCCGCAGGCGAGTGCCGGCGTGGTCGAACGTCTGGGGCGGTACCACAAGACCCTCTCCCCCGGGCTCAACCTGCTGGTGCCGTTCATCGACCGCGTGCGGCCGCTGATCGACATGCGCGAGCAGGTCGTCTCGTTCCCGCCGCAGCCCGTCATCACCGAGGACAACCTGGTCGTCTCGATCGACACGGTCGTGTACTTCCAGGTGACCGACGCCCGGGCGGCCACCTACGAGATCGCCAACTACCTCGGGGCCGTCGAACAGCTCACGACGACCACGCTGCGCAACGTGGTCGGCGGGTTGAACCTCGAGCAGGCCCTCACCAGTCGCGACAACATCAACGGCCAGTTGCGCATCGTGCTCGACGAGGCCACCGGCAAGTGGGGCATCCGGGTCGGCCGCGTCGAGCTGAAGGCCATCGATCCGCCCCTGTCGATCCAGGACTCGATGGAGCAGCAGATGCGTGCCGAGCGCAACCGTCGCGCCGCCATCCTCACCGCCGAGGGCACCAAGCAGTCCCAGATCCTCGAGGCCGAGGGGTCGCGGCAGTCGTCGATCCTCAAGGCCGAGGGCGACGCCAAGGCCCAGGTGCTGCGGGCACAGGGCGAAGCCGAGGCCATCGCGACGGTCTTCAACGCCATCCACGCCGGCGACCCCGACCCGAAGCTGCTCGCGTACCAGTACCTCCAGACCCTGCCGAAGATCGCGGACGGCTCGGCCAACACGATGTGGATCATCCCGAGCGAGTTGACCGAGGCCCTGAAGGGCATCGGGCAGGGCTTCTTCGCCCCGCGCGACCCGAACGCCCCGGGGTGGACCCCGACCGAGGCCCCCAAGGTCTCCGAGATGGACGTCACGCCCGACCTCGCATCGACCGTCGACCTCGAGGCCGAACCGGACCTCGGCTTCCCGACCGTCACCACGCCCGGTGAGACCGGCTCCGGTGTCGGTTCAGGAGGCGCGGGTGCGGCCGGCGCCGATCGGCCGGCCCCCGGGGCGGGCGCGTCGGACACCGGGCCGACCACTCCTCCGGCGACCTCGTAGTGCCGTCCGCTCCCCCGATCTCGGCCGGCTGGTTCGCTCCGGCCGGCCCCCGGGTGTTGGCGCACCGGGGCCTGGCCGTCGACGCCCCGGAGAACACGATGCTGGCGTTCGCCCTCGCCGTGTCGGCCGGGGCGACGTACGTCGAGACCGACGTGCACGCCACGCGCGACGGCATCGCGGTGATCAGCCACGATCCCGACCTGACGCGGCTCGCGGGACGCGAGCAGCGCCTCCTCGACCTCGACCTCGCGGAGGTCAAGACGGTCCGGCTCGACGGTGAGCACGAGATCCCCACCCTCGACGAGGCGCTCGACGCCTTCCCCGAGACCCGGTTCAACATCGACCTCAAGTCGGACGAGGCCGTCGCGCCGGCCGTCCGAGCGATCGCCCGCGTCCGGGCGACGGATCGCGTCCTGGTGACCTCGTTCGACCACCGGAGGCGTCGGCGGGCGGTCCGGGCGCTGCCGGGAGTCGCGACGTCGGCCTCGTCCCGGGGCATCGTCGCGGCGGTGGCCGCAGGCCTCGTCCCGCTCCCCCGCCTCCGGCGATCGCTGGTGCGGCGCGCCCTCGTCGGGTGCCGGGCCGTCCAGGTCCCCGAGCGTAAGGGCCCGGTCCGCATCGTCACGGCCGCGCGCGTGGCCGAGTGGGCGGCACTGGGGGTCGAGACGCACGTGTGGACCGTCAACGAGCCTGCCGACATGGTGAGGCTGCTCGACCTGGGCGTGCACGGCATCGTCACCGATCGCGCCGACCTGGCGCTCGACGAGGTGCGTCGGCGCGCCGTGTGACCCTGGCCCGAGACTGCCCGAGCACTGTGAAGGGACTGTGAAATCGCACGGCTCGGAACGGCGGAGGTCCAGAACGGGTTACAACGGGTGATTGCAACGCGAGAGGAGACCACACAATGGCAGATCGCAGTTTGCGCGGAATGAGGCTCGGCAGCCAGAGCCTGCAGAGCGAAGAGGGCGTGGAGTTCTCGCCCCGCAAGAAGGCCGTTTACCAGACGACCGACGGTCAGACGTTCGACATGGTGTTCGCTGCGGACGCCGAGATCCCGGACATCTGGCAGTCACCCAAGAGCGGCCAAGAGGGTCGTTTGCTCTCGGCCGACGGCAAGCCCGTCGAGATCGACGCCGGAGACGCGAAGGTCCCCCGGAGCCACTGGGACATGTTGCTCGAGCGACGCAGCCGCGACGAGCTCGAGGAGCTCCTCCAAGAACGACTCGACTTCCTCAGGGCCCGCAAGGGCCAGCACAAGATCGGCGCCTGACGACCCGTCCGGCAGCGATCCGACGAGAAGGCCCGACCACCTCACGGTGGTCGGGCCTTCTCTCGTCTCGGCGGGGCCGGACCGTCAGTCGACGACCCGCCACCGCGGCAGGATCGGGTCGGATGCCTCGTCGAGCCGGCGTCGACGAGTGGAACGCCGGGTCCCGATGAAGAGGCGCGACAGCAGCAGCATCGCGAGACCGAAGAACGACACGAGGAGTTCGATCGCCCGACTCGCCACGACGGCGGGCGTCGTCCCGGTGCCGAGGTCGACGACCGCCACCATCGTTCCGGGCTCGTAGTCGGGGATGCTCGCCGTCGTACGGCCCGAGGCGTCGATGGCCCGCGTCGAGGCGACGGTTGAGACGTTGACGAGGGGACGCGCCGTCTCGATCGCCCGCAGGCGTGCGATGGCGAGCTGTTGCTCGTTCTCGTCGGTCTGCCCGGGACGGGTCCCGAAGTCGGCGTTGTTCGTCTGGCCGATGATGACCTGCGCGCCCTCGTCCATCATGTTGGTGATGAGCTGGTCGTCGACGATGTCGAAGCAGATCGAGATCCCGGCACGGAAGTCACCGAGGTCGAAGACCTCGTCCCGCGTGCCCGGCGTGTAGTCCCGCCCGATGAGGTCGATCAGGTCGGGAGCGAAGGGCCGCCAGAAGGCGCGATCGGGGACGTACTCCCCGAACGGGACCGGGTGCTTCTTGTCGTACTGGTCCGTCACCCCACCGCCCGACCAGAGCAGGGACGAGTTGTGGACGGTCTCACCGTCGTCGCTCTCGGTGATGACACCCGACACGAGGGGGGCGTCGTAGCCACGGGAGATCGCGTCGAAGACGTACTGGCCGGTGGCGTCGCGGGTGGGATCACGGTCGCTGCCTCCCTCGGGCCACACGATCATGTCGAGGGAGCGCTGGTCCTCCGGCAGCCGTGCGAGCTGGGCCTGCAAGTCGCTCATCGCGAGGACCTGGGCGTTGGTCAGGTCGCCGTACTGCCGGTCGGCGAAGTAGCCGGCGTCGCCGTCGCCCTGGACGGCGGCGATGGTGGCGGTGCCGGAGGAGTGCGTCGGCCAGTGCGGCACCGCGAGGGCGGCGACCACGACCGTGGCAGCGGCGAGCACGCGGGTCGAACCCCGGACGGTCGTCTGCAGGGCGAGCTGGATCAGTGCGGCGACGATCGCCACCATGAGGAACGACAGCCCCGAGATGCCGAGCCAGGCGACGAGACCGGCGAACGGGCTCTCGGACTGGCTCAGGGCCACGCGACCCCAGGCGAAGCCGCCGTAGGGCCAATTGCCGGCGACGAACTCGCGGAGCGTCCAGAGCCCCCCGACGACGACGGGCAGGAGGACCGTGCGGCCCAGGGTGCCGGGCCAGATGAGCGGGACCCAGCGGTACGCGAGGGTGATGAGCATCGCCCCGGCGGCGAAGAAGAGCGCCTCGAGGGTCGACAGCGCGGCCCAGGGCACGACACCGAGGAAGAGCGTCGCCCACGAGATGTGGATCAGGTAGAAGGACAGGCCCGCCACGAGGCCGACCAGGAAGGAACCGCCGAGCGACCGGCCCCGGAGGGCCACCAGCACGAACCCGATGCCGACGAAGGTCAGCGGCCAGACGTCGCCGTCCGGGAAGCCACCGTCGAGGACGGCGCCGGCACCGAGGGCGACGATCAGGGCGAGCCAGAGGGGCAGTCGGACGTCGGTCGCTCGGGAAGACACCCGGTGATTCTAGGTGGCGGCGTCTGGGAGACCGGTCGTCCTCGGCGGGCGTCCAGCCTCGTCGGGGAGGAGGGTCAGGGGCCGACCGCGGTGTAGGCCACGATGCCGCGACGGACGGCGTCGAGCGCCTGCCGGGCCGTCGGACCGACCGGCAGGTCCCCCACGACCGACAGCTGGTCGAGCAGGTCGATCGTCTGCTTCGTCCAGCGGACGAAGTCGCCGGCGGCGAGGTCGGCGTCGTCGAGCACCGAATCGAGTGCGGCACCTCGGGCCCAACGGTGCATCGCGAGGGCGAGACCCGGTGCCGGGGGCTGGCTGCCCGGAAGGTGGTGCTCGTGCTCGAGGTCGTCGAGTTCTGCCCAGAGCAGCTGAGTGGCGTCGAGCGCGGCACGGAACTCGCCGCGAGGCAGGAACCGCTCGGAGAGCTGGCCTTCGTCCCGACGGGGCTCGTACACGAGGGTGGCCGCCATGGCCGCCATGGACGGCACGTCGAGCATGTTCCACACACCGAGGCGCAGGCTCTCGGCCACGAGCAGGTCGCGATCGCCGTAGATGCGACGCAACGTGCGACCGCTCGGGGCGACGGTGACCTCGGCGTCCCGCGGGACGCGACCCGCCCCTCCTGCGTTCGTGCCCGTGGGGACGAGGTAGCCGCGGTCGAGCAGCACGTCGGTGACCCGGTCGAAGACCTTGGCGACGGCGCCGGTCCGACTGCGGATCTGCGCCGACAGTTGGTCGGTCTGTTTCTTCAGCTTGAACCAGCGCTCGGACCAGCGGGCGTGCTGTTCACGCTCCGGACAGGCGTGGCAGGGGTGCGTCCGCACCTGCTTACGCAGTTCGCCGATGCGGCGCTGACGCTTGTCGCGCTCGGCCCGCGACTGCGAGTCGGCCCGGGCCGCCCCCTGCTTCTCGAGGTCGCCGACCTCGCGACGCAGCATCGTGTACTCGCCGAAGTCGCCCAGGTGGCACGCCATCGACGCGGCGTAGCCGTCGAGCGACTGCTGCTGCGATCGCACCTTGCGGGCCAGGTCGACGACCGAGCGGTCGGCCTGGAACTGGGCGAACGACGTCTCGAGCACCTCGCGGGTGCGGGATCGTCCGAACTGCTCGATGAGGTTGACGGCCATGTTGTACGTGGGCCGGAAGCTGCTGTTCATCGGGTAGGTGCGCCGCGAGGCCAACGAGGCGACGGCCTGCGGGTCGAGACCCTGCTGCCACTGGATGAGCGAGTGGCCCTCGACGTCGATGCCCCGGCGACCGGCACGACCGGTCAACTGGGTGTACTCGCCGGGCGTGATGGGCACCCGAGCCTCGCCGTTGAACTTCTCGAGCTTCTCGAGCACGACCGTGCGGGCCGGCATGTTGATGCCGAGCGCCAGCGTCTCGGTCGCGAACACGACCTTGACGAGCTTCTTCTGGAAGAGCTCTTCGACGACTTCCTTGAAGGCCGGCAACAGGCCGGCGTGGTGGGCCGCCACACCTCGCTCGAGCCCGTCGAGCCACCGCCAGTAGCCGAGGACCGCGAGGTCTTCGTCGCGCAGGGTGCGACAACGGGCCTCGACGATCTCGCGGATCTCACGACGCTGGTCGGCGGTCGTGAGACGGATGCCCGACCTCAGCACCTGGGACACGGCCTGGTCGCAGCCGACCCGGCTGAAGACGAAGAAGATGGCGGGGAGCAGGTTCTGGTCGTCGAGCATCTCGACGATCTTCCAGCGGTCGAGGCGACCGGGACCGCCCTGCGTCGGAGGTACGACGTGGCCCCGGGGGCCGGTCCGACCCACCGAGTGGCCGTCTCGACGACCACCGCTCCGCCCGCCGCGTCGACCGAGCGAGGTCGCGCGCAGGAGCTCGGGGTTGACCCGGTTCGTCGCGGCCTGCCCCGAGGAGTCGAAGAGGTCGAGGAACTTGCCCCCGACCAGGACGTGTTGGTCGAGGGGCACGGGACGGTCCTCGGAGACGATGACCTCGGTGCTCCCCCGGACCGTCTGGAGCCAGTCGCCGAATTCTTCGGCGTTCGACACCGTGGCGCTCAACGAGATGAGCCGCACGTCGAGCGGCAGGTGGATGATGACTTCTTCCCAGACCGCGCCGCGGAACCGGTCGGCCAGGAAGTGGACCTCGTCGAGGACGACGTACCGCAGGTCGGTCAACATCTCGGACCCGGCGTAGATCATGTTGCGGAGCACCTCGGTCGTCATCACGACGATGCGCGCCCGGGAGTTCACGTTCGTGTCACCGGTGAGCAGCCCGACCTCGGACGCTCCGTACTCGGCCACGAGTTCTTGGAACTTCTGGTTGCTCAGTGCCTTCATGGGTGCGGTGTAGAACACCTTGGCCCGCGGGTCCTGCATGGCGAGGTGGATCGCGTACTCGGCCACCAGGGTCTTGCCGGCGCCGGTCGGTGCCGCGACGAGGACGCTGTCGCCCGCTTCGAGTGCGGCGCACGCGGCGAGCTGGAACGGGTCGAGCGCGAAGCCGAGACGGGACCGGAAGGCCTGGAGCTTGGGGGTCCTGTCTCGCGTCTTCGCCGCGGCGAAGCGTTCCGCGGGACTGAGGTCGGGGCTCACCGGGTCACCCCGCCGCGAGTTCGGCGTCGAGCGCGGCCGCCCGCTTCGCGACCCGGCGGTCGTGCAGCCAGGCGACGCCGGCGGCGAGGAAGAACAGCACGATCATGGGGATGGCCAGGAGGAACATCGAGAAGATGTCGGCCGACGGGGTCGCGATCGCGGTGAACAGGACGATGACGAGGATGGCGACCCGCCAGCCCTTGACGATGGCGGCGGCCGAGACGACGCCCACGAAGTTCAACAGCACCAGGAACACCGGCATGACGAAGGCGATGCCCACGGCGAGCACCAGCTTGAGGACGAAGTCGTAGTAGACCTTCGACTCGATGATCGTCGCGTCCTGGGTGTCGACGAAGCCGGTCATGACCTCGACGATGTGGGGCAGCACGTACCATCCCGCCAGGCAGCCGCCCAGGAAGAGCGGGATGGCGGTGCCGATGAAGCCGACGGCGTAGAGCTTCTCTTTGCGCACGAGGGCGGGGACGATGAAGGCCCAGACCTGGTACAGCCAGACGGGACTGGAGATGACGACCCCGACGGTGACCGCGATCTGGAGCTTGAGGTCGAAGGCGCCCGTGATGTTCGAGTAGTTGAGGGTGGTCTCACCCGTGCGTGCCGCCGCGATCGCCTCGACCGGCGACCTCAGGGCGTCGAGGACGAAGGGCGCGAGGAACCAACCGGCGACAGCGGCCAGGATGAGGGCCAGGGCGGAGATGAAGAGTCGCTTGCGCAACTCGAGCAGGTGTTGCCCGAGGGACATCTTGCCGTCGCGGCCTCGGCTGCGGCCCGTGCCCCTTCCCTGGGTGCTGTCGCCACGAGTCGTCGTCGTGGCCACGCGTCAGGACTTCGGCGGGACGTCGCGGTTCGGCGACGGGTACGAGTCGTCGACGCGGCGTGCGGTCGGACCGTCGGTGTACCGGGCGGACGAGTCGTCCGGACGACGGACGGGACGGTCGTCGAGGTCGTCGTCGACGGCCGACTCCTTCTTGTCGCTGTTGACCTCGTTCTTGAAGATGCGCATCGACTGGGCGATGCTCTTCGCGAGGGCCGGGAGCTTCGGCGCACCGAAGAGCAACAGGACGATCGCCAGGATGATGATCAGGTGCCAGCCTGAGAGCGCGTTTCCGAACATGGTGGGGTCTCCTTGCGGGGCAGGGTGACGTCCACTCTACCGTGCGGCCTCGTCTGCGGCAGGCACGGCGCAGGCGATGCACAGGGCGTGCCGCAGCCGGACGTTCAGGGAGTGACGGACGGGTCGACGTCGTAACGCTCGATCGCCCGACGCGCCCAGTCGGCCACGGCCGAGCGCGCCGACTCGGGCCCGACGACCTCGGGGTGACCCGGGAGTCCCGCCACGAGGCGACAGAGCGTGCCGAGTCGGTTGACGCGCAACCTGAGGCGCATGCGGTCGTGCGGGAGGGGTTCGGGTTCGTCGGGACCGTAGTCCGCGAGGAGCGGCGCCGCGGCGGCGTCGAGGTCGAGCACCACGACCAGGTCGTCCGGAGACCCCTCGAACAGCGTCTCGGGCAGGGTGACGTCGTCGGCCCGGTGAGCGATCGGAGTCTCGGTGAGCGCCGGGGAGGCGATCCGGTCGAGTCGGAACGTCCGGGGCGCCTCGCGCAGGTGGTCCCAGGCCCTGAGGTACCAGTCGGCGTCGACCGACTCGACCCGCAGCGGATCCACCCGCCGTCGTTCCGCGACCCCCCGGGTGCCGCGATAGTCGAACTCGAGCTGGACGCCCGCCTCGACCGCCCGGCCGACGAGCCCCAGGACCTCGTTCGTCTCGGACTGGTCGACGGCCACCTGGCTCGGTTCGCTGGACGCCCCACGCGACAGCTTGCTCATCAGTGTGGCGATGGCCGCGCGGTCCGCGTTCTCGGGCAGCGACGAGAGGTACTGCAGGCCCGCGATGAGGGCGGCCGCTTCGCGAGCGGAGAACCGTGGCGAGTCGTCGATGGCGACGAGGTTGGTCAGCACGATGACGTCGTTCTGCTCGAAGTCGTCCCACGCGATGTCGAAGAGGTCGCCGTGCTGGTACTGCGTCGTCTCGCCAGGGACGCCAGAGACGGCGATCAGCTCGACCGCACGCCGGATCTCGCCCACGCTCACGCCGAAGTGCGCGGCCGCCTCGGCCACGCTGACTCGCTCGTGGTCCATGAGCCACGGGACGAGCGACAGCAGGAAGGCGAGTTTGTCGGCGGCGTGGAGGGCGCTGCGGGGCTCAGCCACGGGCACCCCCGTCGACCGGGTCGGTGGTGTGCGCGGCGAGCACGGCCTCGAGGCGGGTGCGCACCAGGGCACGGAGACCGTCGGGTTCGACGACGGTGACCTCGGGACCGAAGGAGGCCAGCTCGTCGGCGAGCAGGTTGTCGTCGGTCCAGTGGACGAGGAGCGTGTCGGGATCGAGACGGGTCGTGCCACGGCGCTTGACGAGTCGGGTCTCGGCGTCGGACAAGGGCTCGACGCGGACGGTCGCGGTGCGATCGCGCCAGACCTGCTCGAGGTCGGCCAGGGCGCGCTCGGCCGTGGCGTCGTCGGGTCTCGTGTACGGGGTGGTGGTCAGCTGGACGGGGCCGACGACACGGGACAGGAGGAAGGTCTTGAGTGCCCCCGTGCCGACCTCGACCGCCGACACCAGCCACCGGCCCTGGTGTTGCACCAGCGCTGCCGGGGCGACCTCGCGCCGACGGGCGGACTCGTCACCGGGCTTCAGGTAGTCGAACCGGACGACGACGCCCCGGTCGAGAGCCGTCCGCAGCGGCTCGAAGGCCGCGTCGCGGGAACGGAGCCGAGGGGCGTACTCGAGCTCGGGAACGCTCGCCGCGCCGCCGAGCGAGCGCAACTTGAGGAGTGCCCGTCGGGACTCGTGCGAGAGCGACCCCTCGCGCCACACCATCGCCGCCAAGGTGAGGAGGGCGGTCTCCTCGGACGAGAACGAGATGTCCTCGGGCAGCTCGTACGCGCCCCGCGGGATGCGATAGCGGAGGGCCTGGTTGTTGCCTGCCGCCGCCGGGTCGTCGATCGTCTCGAGGGGGACGCCCAGTTCGCGGATGTCGTCCTTGTCCCGCTCGAACTGCCGCTCGAGCGCGGCGTTGTCACCCGAGCGCGAGTACCTCTGGCGGTACCCCTGGACGGTCGACAGGATCTCGGTCTTGCTCAACCCGGAGTCCGTCGCGAGCAAGGCCAACACGAGGCTGAAGAGTCGCTCTTCGACGGGGACGCGGGGGGTGCGGGCAGTGGGCACGGCGACCGGCTCAGCAGGGCCGGGTCATCGGATCGCCCCGAGCACGTCGAACACGTACACGTAGGCGGAGCCACCGCTGTCGGACGTCGCGGGGAGCACGACCATGACCTGCGAGCCGACCTGCTGGCCCACCAGGGCCGAGCGGATGTCGTCGGGGATCTGCTCGTCGCCGAGGTCGACCGGCGTCGCCGAGCCGCCGTTGGTCCAGGTCGACCCCGCGACCGTGGACGGCTGGCTCCAGGTGACGGCCGTGAACTGCACGACGGCGGAGTCGTCGGCGGTCAACGTCGGACCGTGCCCCTTGCGGACGAGGTGCACGACCTCGTCGGTGGGGGCGTCACCCGCGGGGATCGTGATGCCGGGTGCACCGTCGGGGGCGGTGACCACCGCGGGCAGGCCGTCCGCGCCGAGCTGGAGGGCCCCGTCGGCCTTCGCGAGGAACGCCCGCTTGACGTCGACGACGGCGACGTAGGCGGCGTCGGGATCGTCGTTCGGGGTCGACGCGGCGCCGTTGATCGATGCCGAGAGGTCGCTGGCCTTGACGGCGACCGCGACGCGCGACCCCACCGTGGAGCACTCCAACGCGTCGACGAGCGGGGCGAGCGTCTGCCCGCCCACCGTCAACGGGACGTTCGTCGAGCCGTCGTAGCCGCTGTCCTCGAGTTCCTGGCCCGTGCTGCCGTCGAACAGGGTGTAGTCGATGACGACCGGGGTGCCGTCGACGAGTCGCTGACCGTCGCCCTCGATGAGCGTCGAGACCTCGGTCTTCTTGGTCACGATCGGCGTCGGCACGTCGACGTCGGGCTTCGTGCCGAAGTCGCCGGTCGCGGTGACGACCGAGGCGGCGTCACCCGTGGGAGGGCAGCCGGCGGAGCCGGGGCCGGCCGTGCTCGAGCAGGCCGTCATCGAGGCGAGCAGGCCGACCGTCACGACGAGGGCGGGGATCTTGCGCACGGGGACTCATTTCGTGGAGGCGACCGGGGGGTCGGGTGGGGCGACCGGTCGGGTCGTTCGGATGCGGGGACAGCTTAGCGGGGGTGGTCGGAGCCCTCGACGATGCTCAGGCCGGGGTGGAACCGGTCGACGTGCCGTCGGCGCCGGCTCCGTCGGTGGTGCCGTCGACGGCCTCGGTCGCCGCGATCGCGGCCTCGGCCGCCGTCCGGGCCTGGCGTGCCGTCTTGCGCAGCTTCTTGTCGCTGGCCGACCGCTCGCCGAGTGCGCCGGGCGTCCAGGCCTCGACGTCGGCATCGCTGTAGTCGGACTTGGAGGGGCGTCGTTTGAGCTGCGGGAGCACCGCTCCCGGTGCCAGCCGGCGGGCGGTGAGGAGGAAGCCGGTGTGCCCGATCATGCGGTGGTCGGGGCGGACGGCGAGGCCCTCGACGTGCCAGCCGCGGACGAGCGTCTCGGACGCGTCGGGCTCGGTGAAGGCCTCGGAGGCGCGCAGGGCCTCGGCCGTGCGCGAGAGCTGTGTCGCGGTGGCGACGTAGCAGATCACCAGACCGCCCGGCTTGAGGGCGTCGGCCGTGACGTCGACGTTCTCCCACGGCGCGAGCATGTCGAGCACGACCCGGTCGACCGTCCCGTCGGGCATCGCCGCGGGCAACTCGTCGGCCAGGTCGCCGACCGTGACCGTCCAGTTCTCGGGCTCGGCACCGAAGAAGCTCGCGACGTTGCCCTCGGCGACGTCGGCGAACTCCTGTCGGCGCTCAAAGGACGCCAGGCGACCCTCGGGGCCGACGGCCCGCAGCAGCCAGAGCGACAGCGCACCCGAACCCACGCCCGCCTCGACGACCGTCGCGCCGGGGAAGATGTCGGCGAACGCCACGATCTGGGCGGCGTCCTTCGGGTAGACGATGGCCGCGCCCCGGGGCATGGACATCACGAAGTCGCTCAGCAGCGGACGGAGGGCGAGGTACTCGTCGCCCGTCGTGCTGGGGACGACGGACCCGTCGGGCAACCCGACGACGTCGTCGTGCGCGATCATGCCGCGGTGCGTGTGGAACACGGCGCCCGGGGTCAGCACGATGGTGTTCATCTTGCCCTTGGGGCCCGTGAGCTGGACCTTGTCGCCTTCGACGAAGGGGCCGGACTGGCGGCGGAACGCGGTCATGCGAGGGTGCTGCTTTCGATCGGGTCGCACCCCGAGGGGTGCAGGAGGCGCGGCGTGCGCACCGGGGTCAGGAGTCGGAGGTCGCCTGGTCGCGGACGGCACGGCCGGCCCGGTGCAACGCGCGGAGGTCGTCGACCGTGGTGCCGACGAGGGTGTCGCGGCGGATGTAGGGGCCGTCGTCGGCGAGCGGTGCGTGGTGCTCGACGCCGATCGCGACGGTGCCGGCGGCCACGGCCGAGGCCAGGCCGGGGGTGCTGTCCTCGATGGCGATGCAGTCGGCGGGGTCGACTCCCAGCAGGGCGGCACCCCGCAGGTAGGCCTCGGGGTGCGGCTTGGCGTGTTCGACGTCGTCGCCGGCGACGATCGCGTCGAAGGCCTCGAACTCGATGGCGTCGACCATGAACTGGGCCATGCGGCGGATGGACATGGTGACCAGGGCGGTCGGGACGCCTTCTCGCCGGAGCTCGGCGAGGAGTTCCTTCGCCCCGGGACGCCACGGGATCTCGACCGCGGCCCGCTCGAGGACCGCGGTGGTCAGGCGGTCGATGATCTCGTCCTCGGTAAGGTCGACCCCGTGGGACTGCAGGACCCGGGCGGACTGCCACAGGCCGCTCCCGATCATGGCGTCGCCGTCCTCGCGGCTCCAGGTGCCGCCGAACGACTCGACCAGTTCGACCTGGCAGAGGAACCAGTACGGTTCGGTGTCGACGAGGGTTCCGTCCATGTCCCACAGGACGGCGGCAGGCAGGGTTTCGGTCACGGCGGACCAGTCTACCGGGCCTGGTCGACGTGGCCTCCCGGCCCGCGCCTCCTGGTGGCGGTCACGGTCTATCGTGGAGGGTCAAGCGCCGGACGCCCTTCCGGCACGGTGAGGACTCAGGTTGACGAACACGTCGGATTTCGCTGCGGGACGCCTGCTGGTGGTCGCCTTCGAGGGCTGGAACGACGCCGGCGAGGCCGCCAGCGGCGTCGCGCGCAGCCTGGTCGAGACCCTCTCGCTCGAACCGGTGGCCGAACTCGACGGCGAACGGTACATCGACTACCAGTTCAACCGCCCGCAGGTGGGGCTCGACGACGACGGGGTGCGAACCCTCGTGTGGCCGCGCATCCAGCTGCACGCGGCCGCCGACGCCGCGACGGTCCTCCCCCGCGACCCGTCGTCGCCCACCACCGAGGTGCTCGTGCTGCTCGGCGCCGAACCGTCGCGGAGCTGGCGCGGTTTCGCCGCCGAGATCGTCGACCTGATCGACGTGCACGACGTCACGGGCGTGGTGTTCCTCGGAGCCATGCTCGCCGACGTCCCCCACACGCGGCCCATCTCGGTCTTCGTCAGCAGCGAGAACGAGGCCGTCCGCGACGAGTACACCCTCGAGCGCAGCACCTACGAGGGACCGGTGGGCATCTTGTCGGTCCTCGCCGACGCCGTCGAGGCCGCGGGCGTGCCGACCCTGTCGATCTGGGCCTCCGTCCCCCACTACGTCCACAACGCCCCGTCGCCCAAGGCGACGCTCGCGCTCATCGAGAAGCTCGACGAGCTCTCGGGCGTGACGATCCCCCGCGGCGAGCTCGCCGCCGAGTCGACGGCCTGGGAGTCCGGCATCGACGCCCTCGCCGCCGACGACGAGGACATGGCGGGTTACATCGAGCAGCTCGAGCAGGCCCGCGACACGGTGGACAGCCCCGAGGCGAGCGGTGAGGCCATCGCGCAGGAGTTCGAACGGTACCTCCGTCGGCGCGACGGCAAGGGCGGGGACGGACGACCGGACGACCCGCGGTACCCCCCGGTCCCCTGACCGGTCCGCCGGCGACCCGTCAGGAGGGGCGGGGTGGGGCCCGATACGACGGCCCCGGTCAGGTGGCGGGCCCGCCCGGGACCGCGACGCCGTTCTCGTAGGCGAACACCACGGCCGCCGTCCGGTCGCGGAGGCCGAGCTTGCCGAGCACGTTGGAGACGTGCGTCTTGACCGTGGCCTCGCCCAGGAACAGCCGGCGGGCGATCTCGGCGTTGGAGGCCCCCGAGGCCAACCGGTCGAGCACCTCGCGTTCGCGTTCGGTAAGGGTCGCCAGTGCGGGGCTGGGGACGACGACGCGCGTCGTCGCGGGGTCGCCCACGGCGCGTTCGACCACGGCACGGGTGAGTTGGGGCGAGAGCAGGGCGTCTCCGCGGTGGACGACGGCGATCGCCTCGATCAGGTCCTCGGGCGTGGCCGTCTTGAGCAGGAAGCCGCTCGCCCCCGCCTGCAGGGCCCGGAAGACGTAGTCGTCCCGGCCGAAGGTCGTCAGGACGAGGACCGCCGGGCCGCCCCCGGGTGACTGCGCGAGGATGCGACGCGTGGCCTCGAGTCCGTCGAGGACGGGCATCTCGATGTCCATGACGACGACGTCGGGGCGGAGCCGCCGGACGAGGTCGACGGCCTCGAGCCCGTCGCAGGCCTCGCCGACGACGCGGACGTCGGGTGCGGTGTCGAGGATGATGCGGAAACCCGTGCGGACGAGGTCCTGGTCGTCGACGAGCAGGACGGAGACGGGGGCGGTCGTGTCGGTCATGGTCTCTCGGAAGGGTCGGCGGCGGTGACGTGGTCGAGGGGGCGGGCGTCGGCGCAGGCGGTCACGGGCAGGACCGCGCACACCCGGTAGCCCCCGCGCGGGCGGGGGCCGAGCTGGAGCTCGCCCCCGTGCAGGTCGACTCTCTCGCGCATGCCCCGCTGGCCCAGTCCGGGGCCGGTCGCCGTCGATCCCTGCGGGATTCCCGCGCCGGGATAGGGCATGGGGCCGGGACGACCGTCGTCGACGACCTCGACCTCGATCGTCCGGTCGCCGTAGCGGAGGTGCACCTCGGCGAGGGAGGCGTTGCCGTGCTTGAGGGTGTTGGTCAGGGCCTCCTGGGTGATGCGGTACAGGGTGACCCCGATGCTCTCGGGGACGTCGCGGGCGTCGCCGTGCACCGAGAACCGGACCTCGAGGCCCAGTGCCCGCGTGTCGGCCATGAGTTCGGGCAGGGCGCCGAGGCCCGAGGGGCCGGACCCGGCCTCGCCGTCCCGCGACCGCAGGACGGACAGCAGGCGGTCGAGCTCGACGATGGTCGTCCGCGCCGTGCCCTCGACGGCCGAGAGGGCGCCTCGTGCGATGTCGGGCCGGTCGAGCGTCCGCCGGGCGGCGCCCGCCTGGATGCCGATGACGGCGACGTGGTGGGCGACCACGTCGTGCAGCTCACGGGCGAGGCGGGTGCGTTCTTCGTTGATGGCCCGATCGGCGACGAGCTCGTGGGCGGCGCGGAGCTCGACCCCCGTGCGTTCGAGGGCGTGGAGCCGGGTGGCCGACACGCGGGCCGCCCGGCCGAACGCGATGGCCGTGACGAGGACGATGCCGTTCGACACGAGCGTGTAGGCGATCGTGGCGAGGGTCACGGGGTCGGGTGCCTCGGCGTCGGACACGTAGACGGAGTGCAGCCACACGCCGAGCCAGACGAACATGACCGCGGTCACGACGACGCTGACGACGAGCGCACGGCCGCGCCGGGCGGCCCAGGCGTTCGCGGTGAAGATGACCACGAACTCGACGATCGACGGGGTGAGGGTGTCGGGGTAGCCCCTCAGTTGGGCGGCCAGGAACACGGCCGACACGACGACGAGGACGGCCACGGGACGCTGCCGTCGGAAGGCGAGCGGGGCGCAGAGGCCCAGGAGCCACAGCACGCTCTCGAGGGTCGAGGGCGAACCCGCCCCGTCGGCGTCCTCGACGATGACGGCGCTGAGCCAGAGCGTGACGAGGCCGAGCGCCGCGGTGAGGGCGGTGATCCAGAGGTCGACGCGGGTGTCGCGTCGGGTGAGCGGCCGGCGGGCGTCGCCCGGCGTCGCGGCCGGGGTCGGGGCGGTCGTCGACGTCTCCACGCCGACCATCGTAGGGCAGACGGGCGTGCTGATTGAGGAAGACTCATGCATGCGCATGGAGAACGGGATGGACGACCCGTTTCGTCCGGGTGTCGGGGCGGACCGATCGCCTCGGCGCCCTCGGCGCCGTTCAGGCGCGCAGGTCGATGCCCAACAGCGCCTGCACGGCGTCGACGTCGACCTCGGACGGGGCGGTTCCCCGGGCCACGACGGCGTCGACGGCGTCGAGGGCCGAGGGCGTGTCGAGGTCGTCCGCGAGCGACGAGCGCAGGCCGACGACCAACGGGGTGGGGGCCGGGACCGGCACCGCGCCTCCTGCTCTCGTGGCGGCCCAGGCGAGCCAGCGCTCGAGCCGTCGTTCGGCGGTGACGAGGTCGGCGTCGAACCACTCCCAGTCGGAGCGGTAGTGGTGCGCCAGGAGGGCGAGCCGGACGGCGCGGGGGTCGCGGCCCGCGGCGACGAGCTCGCTGACCTTCACGAGGTTGCCGAGCGACTTGCTCATCTTCTCGCCCTGGTAGCCGACCATCCCGGTGTGCGTGTGGTGGACGGCGTAGGGGCGGCCGGTGAGGGCCGTGCCGTGCGCCGTGCTCATCTCGTGGTGCGGGAACACCAGGTCGCTCCCGCCGCCGTTGACGGTGACGGGCACGTCGAGGTGCTGCTGGGCGATGACGGTGCACTCGATGTGCCAACCGGGTCGGCCGGCGCCCACCGTGGTGGGCCAGGACGGCTCGTCGTCGCGGGCCGCGCGCCAGAGCAGCGGGTCGAGGGGGTCGCGCTTGCCGGCGCGATCGGGGTCACCGCCGCGCTCGGCGAAGAACCGGGCCATCGTCTCGGCGTCGTAGCGACTCTCGAGCCCCAGGTGCCAGTCGGTGTCGCGCTCGGCGGCCCGGACGTCGAAGTACAGGTCGTCGCCGGCGGTCGAGGCATCGGTCGGCACGGGGTACGCGAGACCCCGGTCGAGGAGGCGCGCCACGGCGTCGGCGACGTCGGTCACCACCTCGGTCACCGCGACGTAGTGCGTCGGCGGCACCACGGCCAGGTGCTGCATGTCGCTGCGGAAGAGGTCGGTCTGGCCGTCCGCGAGCTCTCGCCAGTCGACGCCGGTGGCCGTCGCCCGCTCGAGCAGCGGGTCGTCGACGTCGGTCGTGTTCTGGGCGTAGACCACCTCGACCCCGGCGTCGCGCCAGACGCGCAGCAGGGTGTCGAAGGCCAGGTAGGTCGACGCGTGACCCAGGTGGGTGGCGTCGTACGGCGTGATGCCGCACACGTAGAGACCGGCCCGCGACCCGTCGACCTCGGTCGGGTGCACCGTGCCGGTCGACGTGTCGTGGAGCGCCGGGAGGTCTCCCAGGCCCGGGAGGCGCGGGACGTCGGGTTCTGCCCAGGACCTCATGCGGCCACCACGCCCGTGCCGAGCAGGACGAGCAGGACGACGCCGAGCACGATGCGGTAGGCCACGAACGGGGCGAAGCTGCGGCGCGAGATGTAGTTCATGAAGAACGCGATGACGACGAAGCCGACGACGAACGCGACGACCGTGGCGGCCAGGGTCTCGCCCAGCGAGTAGGGCCCGGGGTCGCTGAAGCTCTGGACGAGTTCGTAGAGACCGCTGCCGAAGACGGCGGGCACGGCGAGCAGGAACGAGAACCGGGCGGCGGCGGGACGCGTGTAGCCGAGTGCGAGTGCCGTGGTCGTCGTGGCACCCGACCGCGAGACGCCGGGGAAGAGCGCCAGCACCTGGGCGACGCCGACGGCGATGCCGTGGCCGTAGCGCATGTCCTCGAAGCGCTCGGTCTTCTTGCCGAGACGATCGGCCAGTCCGAGAAGGACGCCGAACACGATCAGGACGATCGCCACGATCCAGAGCGAGCGGAACACCGTGCGGATGTACTCCTGCGCGACGTACCCCACGAGCACGATAGGGACGGTGCCGATGATGACGAGCCAGCCCATGCGGACGTCGGGGTCGGTGCGGGGGATCTTGCCGGTCACGCCCGCGAACCAGCGCGAGACGATGCGGGTGATGTCGCGCCGGAAGTAGATGACGACCGCGAGCTCGGTGCCGAGCTGCGTGATCGCCGTGAAGGTGGCGCCCGGGTCGAACTCGGCCGCCGCCCCGGGATCGCTGAAGAACAGGCCGACGAGCCGCAGGTGGGCGCTCGACGAGACGGGGAGGAACTCCGTGAGGCCCTGGACGAGGCCGAGCAGGAGTGCCTGGAGGAGATGCTCCACGCGGGTGACCCTTCTGGTGCGGGGGTTGCTAGTACGTCGACAACAAGTCCCGCAGGACGCGACTGCCAAAGGATAGTGCGTCGAGCGGGACCCGTTCGTCGACGCCGTGGAACATGGCCGGGAAGTCCATGTCCTCGTCGAGCCGGAGCGGGGCGAAGCCGTACCCGGCGATGCCGAGCAGGCTGAGGGCCTTGTTGTCGGTGCCGCCCGAGAGCAGGTAGGGCAGGACGGGTGCTCCCGGGTCGTGCCGGTCGAGGGTGGCGGTGATGGCGTCCACCAGGGGCCCCGAGAAGGGCGTCTCGAGCCCGATGTCGGTGTGCATCGTCTCGATCTCGACGTCGTCGCCGATCAGGGCCCGGACCTCGGCGAGCACCGCCGCCTCCTGCCCCGGCATGCACCGGATGTCGACCAGGGCCTCGGCCGTGTCGGGCACGACGTTGTGCTTGTAGCCCGCCGTCAGCATCGTGGGGTTGGTCGTCGTGCGCAGCGAGCCGCGGATGAAGCCCTTGGCGGTGCCGGTGCGCAGGACCAGTTCGTCGGGTGCGACCTCGTGCACGTCGACGTCGAGGATGCGGGCCACCTCGCCCAGCAGGGCGGTCGTCGTGTCCGTCAGCACGATCGGCCACTGCTGGCGGCCGAGGACGGCCACCGCCTCGGCCAGGCGCGTCACGGCGTTCGCCTCGATCATCTGCGAGCCGTGGCCGGCGGTGCCCCGAGCCCTGAGCTTGATCCAGATCAGGGCCTTCTCGCCCGTCTGCAGCAGGTACGAGCGTCGACCGTCGATGAAGGTCGAGTAGCCACCGACCTCGCTGATCGCCTCGGTGGCGCCGTCGAACAACCCGGGGTGTTCCTTCACCAGGAAGTGCGAGCCGAGGACTCCCCCGGCCTCCTCGTCGGCGAGGAAGCCCAGCACGAGGTCGCGGGCCGGTCGTTCGCCCGCCCGCAGGATGTCGCCGACGGCCGTCAGCATCATGGCGTCCATGTTCTTCATGTCGACGGCGCCGCGCCCCCAGAGCATGCCGTCGCGGACGACGCCGCCGAACGGGTCGACCGACCAGTTCGCGGGGTCGGCGGGCACGACGTCGAGGTGGCCGTGCACCACCAGTCCGGGCTTCGCCGGCTCGGCGCCCTCGACCCGGGCGATCACGCTGACCCGGCCGGGTTCGGACTCGAACAGCTGCGGCTCGAGACCGAGGGCGCGGAGGGCCGCCTCGACGTACTCGGCGGCATCCGCCTCGCCGTTCGACCGCCCACCGCCGTAGTTCGACGTGTCGAACCGGATGAGGTCGCGGGCGATGCGGGCCGTCTCGTCGAGCTCGGGCTCGGTCGGGCCGGTGCTCGTGGGGGTCGTCGTCATGCGCCCCACGCTACCTGCCGCGCCGCTCACGCCGACGGACGTGGCCGTGGTCACGAGGGCCCTCCGAGCCGTGCTAATCTTTCGTGTCGGCTTCGGTCGACACCATCCAGTCCGGGTGGCGGAAATGGCAGACGCGCTAGCTTGAGGTGCTAGTGCCCGTATAGGGCGTGGGGGTTCAAGTCCCCCCTCGGACACTCGAAACACTCTCTCTCTCGAGAGTGGGTTTCATCAGATCTGTGTTGAGACAGATGCTTGTTCGCAAGCGACGGAAGGCCCGCACACCCCGGTGTGCGGGCCTTCCTTGGTTCTCCGGCCTTCGTCGGTCGTCAGACCGCGCTGCCGAGGTTACCGCTGGCGACGATCGAGCCGTTGATGCCCTGCGGGAAGAACCCGCCCTTGTCGATCTGGTTCGGCGTCAGGTACACGACGTTGAGCACGCGCTCGGCGGTCCGTCCGTAGACGATGGCGTTGGCGTCGGTCGGCACGAGGTTCTGGACGCCACCGAGGGTCAGGCCCTGGTCGTCGTCCGTCGACCCGTCGAGGGAGTCGCGGGCGTCCGAGATCTTCGTCGCGGGCACCTGCAGTCCCTTGGCGTTCAGCGTGGTGCGGATGATGCCCGCGTGGTACGCCTCGACCGCGAGGATGCCGGCGGCCGCGCCGAGGTAGGTCTTGTTGTAGATCAGGGGCGCGGCGCCCTTGTAGGCGGTCACGCCGACGTCCTCGAAGATGAACGCCCCGAGCAGGAAGTTCTCCTCCGAGGCGAACGGGTCGAAGGTCTGGCCCGGTGTGATGACCCCCGCCGCGAGGGCCGCCGCCGTGAAGCTGCTCTGCAGGTCGATCGCCGGTCGCGACACCTTCGCGCCGCCGAGTGCCGACCGCAAGAAGGAGACGTGCGCCTTCTCGTCCGCCGCGATCTCCTGCGCGATGCGCTTGACGATCGTGGTCTTGAACGGCACGGGTGCGCCGCCGACGACGCCGCCCTGGGGGTCGATGCCCGTGATCTGGTCGGCGGGCAGCCCCGAGCCGGTGACGGCCCGGAGGTAGAACTCCGCCTCGAGGTACTCGAGGTTGAGTGCGAAGTTGAGGATCGTCGCATCACTGATCACCTCGTCGGAGGGCGACACGGCGGCCGCGGACTGGGCGGGCAGCGTCGCGGCGACCGCGGCGAGCCCCGTGCCGAGGCCCGTGACCCCGGCGGCGGCGAGCAGCCGTCGTCGATCGATCGGGGTCTCGGCGCTCCGGGAGATGGCACTGCTGATGAAGCGTGTGTCGAACATCGTCGTTCCTTCGGGTGTGTTCGTGCAGCGAGGTGTGCCGTCGGTGCGCGCTCCCAGATGACGGCACCGGCGACGTCGGGGTCGGGTGACCCGTTCGGGGGACAAGCTAGCCCCCTCGCCTCCCGTCCGGTAGCCCCCGCCTCCCCTGGTCGTCCCCGGCGCCCGTAGGGTCGGGTCATGTCGCTCTCGATGGCCGCCACGCGTGCTCTTCTGCGCCTCCGGCTCCGCCTCCGCCCCCGCTCGACCGAGTCCGAGGACTCGCTCGTCCGCTCGGTCGCCCGTCAGGGCTCCGCCGCGCCGGTCACGCGAGCGGTGCACCGCGTCGCGACCGTCGAGGAGGCGCGGGTCGGTGGTGAGCGCGTCGTCACGCTCCGTCCGCGTCGGGCCCCGAGCGGCGTCCACGTGGTCTACCTGCACGGCGGTGCCTACGTGCACCCCGTCCTGGCCACGCACTGGAACCTGCTCGCGGGTCTCGTCCGCGCCTCCAGGGCCGTCGTCACGGTGCCCCTCTACGGGCTCGCCCCGGCCCACGACGTGGACGACGCGCTGCCGCTGCTGGACGCCGTCCTCGAGGACGTGCGACGCGCCTCCCCGTCCCGCGTCGTCGTGGCCGGCGACTCGGCGGGCGGGGCGCTCGCCCTCGTCGCGGCCATGCGGGGACGCGACGCCGGCCGACCGGCACCCGACGCGCTCGTGCTCTTCTCCCCGTGGGTGGACGCCCTGCTCGACTCCCCCGCGATCGACGAGGTCGCACCGCTCGACCCGATGCTCGCCCGCGACGGTCTCGTCGCCGCGGGTCGGTGGTGGGCCGGCGACCGTGATCCGGCCGACCCCCTCGTCAGCCCGGTGCGCGGCGACCTCTCGGGTCTCCCGCCCGTGTTCGCCTACGCCGGGGATCGCGACCTGCTGACGCCCGACGTGAAGCGGCTGGCCGCCGGCGTGACCGCGGCGGGTGGACGCGTCGAGCTGCGGCTGTACCGCGGTGCCTTCCACGACTTCGTCGGCGCGCCCTGGACCCCGGAGGCGCGGAGGGCGCTCCGACACGCCGCCTCGGTGATCCGTGGGGACGCGTCGATCGCGGGCCGGACCGTGCCGCCCCGCGCGTAGGGTCGCAGTCGGCGCGGGCGTCGGTGCCCCGCCTCGACGACGAGAGGTGCCACACATGGAGTACGCACGACTGGGCACGAGCGGCCTGACCGTCTCGGCGGTGACCCTGGGGTGCATGAGCTACGGCGTGCCCGACCGCGGGACGCACGAGTGGAGCCTGCCCGAGGACGAGAGCCGCCCGTTCATCTCGCGGGCGCTCGAGCTCGGCATCACGACCTTCGACACCGCCGACGTCTACTCGGACGGCACCAGCGAGGAGATCGTCGGACGGGCACTGCGGGACTTCGCGACCCGCGAGGAGGTCGTCCTGGCGACCAAGGTGCACGGCCGGATGCGTCCCGGCCCGAACGGGGCCGGGCTCAGCCGGGGGCACGTCATGAGCGCGATCGACGACAGCCTGCGCCGGCTCGGCACCGACCACGTCGACCTGTACCAGATCCACCGCTTCGACCCCGAGGTGCCCGTGGAGGAGACGATGGAGGCGCTCCACGACGTCGTCAAGGCCGGCAAGGCCCGCTACATCGGCGCCTCGAGCATGTGGGCCTGGCAGTTCGCCTCGATGCAGCACGCGGCCGACCTCGGGGGCTGGACGCGTTTCGTCTCGATGCAGGACCAGTACAGCCTGATCCAACGCGAGGAAGAGCGTGAGATGCACCCCTATTGCCTGGACCAGGGCGTCGGCGTGCTGCCCTGGTCGCCCCTGGCCCGCGGGAAGCTGACCCGGGACTGGGACGCCACCACGGCCCGGACCGAGACCGACCGCTTCGGTCAGACGCTCTACAAGCAGCGCGAGGACGGTGACCGCCTCGTGGCGCAGGCCGTCGCCGACGTCGCGGAGGCGCGGGGCGTGCCTCGCGCACAGGTCGCGTTGGCCTGGGTGCGGCAGCAGGACGCGGTCACGTCTCCCATCGTCGGTGCCACGAAGATGCAGCACCTCGACGACGCCGTGGCCTCGGTCGACCTGTGGCTCACCGACGACGAGCTCGACGCGCTGGAGTCGCCCTACGTGACCCGCGAGAACGAGGGGTTCTGACGACACGGTCCCGCCCGGTCGACCGGCACCACGTCGGTCTAGGGTGAGCCGCACGGGCGGCGACGACGCCGACCGACCTCGACGAAGGGCAGCACCCATGGGCAGCGACGCCAACCACCACGAGCACGACCGGCCGAGCACCGGCGGACCCACCTCGGGCGAGGACGGCTCGTACGTCGACGACGACCTCGACGGCGGCGCCCGCACGCGCGGGCCGCACGACGGCGAGGCCGACGGCACCTACACCGAAGAGGCCGGCACGAGCGAGGGCGACGGGTCGTACGTCGACGCGCAGGTCCCGGACGAGCCGGCCGCCGACGGCGGTCCCCACGACGGCGAACCGGACGGGTCGTTCACGCAGAGCGACCTCGACGGCGGTCGCTGACCCCACCGGCCGACGCGTGGCCGTGCCCGGCCCGGCCCCCGAGGGGTGCCGGGCCGTTCGGCGTGTGGCGTTCCGGCAGGCTGCCCCGGGGGTACGGTCGTCTGAGGGAGGAACACATACATGACCAAGCGAATCGTAATTCTCGGCGGCGGTTCCGCCGGGCTCACCACTGCACTCGAACTGCAGAAGCGACACCCACCCCAGGCGGCGAGCATCACACTCGTCGACCAGGCCCCGTACTTCACCTACCAGCCGTTCTTGCCCGAGGTCGCCGGTGGCCACATCGCCGCCCGCGACGTCACCGTGCCGCTGCGCAAGACGCTCAAGCGCACGAAGGTCGTCGAGGCGTCGGTCACCGGGTTCGACAGCGAGGCCAAGAAGGTCACCGTCACGAGTGCGGACGGCGAGTCCAGCGACATCGCCTACGACCAGTTGGTCGTCGCCCTCGGCGCCGTCACCCGGACCTTCCCGACCCCGGGCCTGGCCGAGAACGGCGTGGGCTTCAAGAGCGTCGAAGAGGCTCAGTACGTCCGTGACCGCATCCTCGGCAACATCGCCGAGGCGGCGAGCGTCAAGGACCCGGCCGTCCGCCGCAAGCTCCTCACCGTCGTCTTCGTCGGTGGCGGCTACACCGGCGTCGAGGCCCTCGCCGAACTGTCCGACGCCGCGAACTCCGCCATCGACACGTTCCCGAACCTGTCGCGCGACGAACTGCGCTTCGTGCTCGTCGAGGCCCTGGACCGCGTCGCCCCCGAGGTCGGTCCCGAGCTCTCGAAGTGGACCCTGGGCCAGTTGCGCGGTCGAGGCATCGACATCCGCCTCAAGACGACGATGCCCTCGTGCGTCGACGGCGACGTCGTGCTGAGCGACGGCGAGACCATCCCCGCCGGCACGATCGTCTGGACGGCCGGCGTCAAGCCGAACCCGGTGCTCGGCGACATGGGCCTCCCCCTCGGCCCGAAGGGGCACGTGAACGTCAGCGCGACCCTGCAGGTCCAGACCGAGGACGGCCAGAAGCTCGACGGCGTCTGGGCCCTCGGCGACGGCGCGCAGGTCCCCGACCTGCTGGCCGAGAAGCAGCCGGCGTACTACCCGCCGAACGCGCAGAACGCCGTGCGCCAGGCGGTCACCGTGGCCGACAACGTCATCGCGACCCTGTCGGGCGAGCCCGTCAAGGAGTACCGCCACGAGTCGCTCGGCACCGTGGCGAGCTACGGCATCGGCAAGGGCGCGGCCAGCATGTTCGGCCTCCAGCTGAAGAACGTGCCGGCCTGGATGGCCCACCGCGGCTACCACCTGTACGCGATGCCGACGCTGAACCGGAAGTTCCGCATCCTGTCGGGCTGGGTGACGAACTTCGTCGGCGGCCGCGACACGACCCCGCTGGTGGGTCTCGGCGACCCGCGCGCGGGATTCCTCAAGGTGACGCCGAAGGTCGACGCGAAGAAGTAGTCGCGACCGACCTCGAGAAGGAGGCGCGTCCCGGGTGACCGGGGCGCGCCTCCTTCGTCGTCGGTGCGGTGGAGCGGCCCGGGGCCCGGCTCAGGCCGTGGTGAGGCGCCGCACGGCCTCGTGCACGATCTCGCGTTGCAGGGCGGGGTCGAGCACCACGCCCGGATGCGCCTCGCCGAGACCGGGCAGGTTCTGCCAGGCGCAGGCGAGCGACATGACGAGGGCGAAGATGTCGTCGCTGCTCCAGGACACCGTCACGGCGGGGTCGCCGCGAAGGCGGTCGAGCTGCGACAGGGCGGCGTCCTGGACCGAGCGCAGGGTGGGGACCGAGGCCTCCCAGTCGTGCTCGCCCTCGAGCCGGGCCCAGGCGAGCAGCCGGTTGTGGTCGGGGTGGGCCTGCATGTGGTCGAAGACGGCGAGGGCGAACTCCTCGACGCTCGCGGCAGGGCGGGACGCGGCCTCGCCCATGGTCTCGAAGGTGCCGTTCAGGACGGTCGTGAAGAGCGACCGCTTGTCACCGAAGTTCGCGTAGAGACGCTCCTTGCTGCAGCCGGCCTCGGCCGCGATGCGGTCGACGCGCGCCCCGGCCAACCCGTGTCGCGAGAACTCCGCGGTCGCGGCCTCGAGGATGGCTCGACGGGTCTCGGCGGCATCGGTTCGCATCGGATCACCGTAGCCGACTTACGGACCAACCAACTAGTAGGTAGGGTAGTTCGTCGTCCCCCAGAGAAACAGGTACCGCAGTGACCACCGTCGCCCCCGCCCCCACCGAGACGCGTTCGTCGCGCCGTTGGTGGGTGCTCGTCATCGTCGCCCTCGCGCAACTCGTCGTCGTCCTCGACGGCACCATCGTCAACATCGCCCTGCCCGACGCCCAGGCCGACCTCGGCCTCAGCGACGAGAACCGCCAGTGGGTCGTGACGGCCTACGCGCTCGCCTTCGGCGCGCTGCTGCTGCTCGGCGGTCGGATCGCCGACTTCTGGGGCCGCAAGCGCACCTTCATCGTCGGGATGGTCGGCTTCGGAGCCGCCTCCGCGTTCGGCGGGCTCGTGCAGACCGGTGGTGAGCTGATCCTCGCCCGCGGCCTGCAGGGCGTGTTCGCGGCCCTGCTCGCCCCCGCGGCCCTGGCCGTGCTCACCACCACCTTCGCGTCGGGTCGCGACCGGAACACCGCCTTCGCCGTCTTCGGCGCCATCTCGGGCGCCGGCGCGGCCGTCGGGCTCGTGCTCGGCGGTGTGCTGACCGAGTTCGTCAGCTGGCGCTGGTGCCTGCTCGTCAACGTGCCGATCGTGCTCGTCGCCATCGTCGCCGCCGCCTTCGTCGTGAGCGAGAGCCGGGCCGAGGGGCGGAACCGCCTCGACGTCGTCGGCACGATCGTCGTCGCGGCCGGCCTCGCCAGCCTCGTCTACGGCTTCACCCGGGCCGAGGACGGCTGGGGCTCGGCCGTCGTCATCGGCTTCATCGCCCTGGGGGCCGGTCTGCTCGCCCTGTTCGTCGTCGTCGAGCGACGGAGCGACCACCCGCTGCTGCCGATGCGCGTGCTCGCCGACCGCGTCCGTGGCGGAGCCTTCCTGGTGCAGTTGATCGTCGGGAGCGTCATGATCGGCGCCCTGCTCTACCTGACCTTCCACCTGCAGATCGTGCTCGGCTTCGGCCCGCTCGAGGCGGGGCTCGCCAGCCTGCCGATGACGCTGGTCATCATGGTCTGCGCTCCCCTGCTGACGAAGGCGCTGCCGGTCGTCGGCCCCCGCCCGATGATGATCGTCGGGCCGCTCGTCGCGGGGGCCGGGCTGCTCTGGCTCGCCACGCAGATCACGGCCGACGGCTCGTATGCCGTCCAGGTACTGCCGGCCCTGCTCGTCATGGGCGTCGGCCTCGCCGGCGTCTTCGTGCCCATGCAGAACCTGGCGCTCAGTCGGGTCGCCCCGCACGACGCCGGTGCCGCCAGCGCGACCTCGAACGCCATGATGCAGATCGGCGGATCGATCGGTCTCGCCGTCTTCACGAACCTCTACGCCGGGGCCGTCGCGTCCTCGACGTCGACGGTGGGCGGGCCGCTCGGTCCGCTGGTCGACGGCTACTCGGTGGCCTTCCTCGCCGCCGCGGTCGCCATGCTGCTCGCCGCGCCGATCTCGTTCTTCCTCATCCGCGGCCGCAAGGAGGACCTGCTGCCCACCGAGGCGCCCGTGCACCTCGGCTGATCAGGTCGGGGTCGGCGTGCCGGTGGCGGTCCGGGGCAGGCGGATCGCCGCCCCGGCTGCCACGGCCAGCAGGACGGCCGCGACGCCGAACGCCGCGGGGTACGAGACCGTGTCGACGAGCAGGCCCGCGACGAGCGGCCCGGCGATCGCCCCCACGTCCGAGCACATCGAGAAGATCGCGACGGGACGACCACCGCGGGCCCCCGCGGCGTCGCCGACGAGTGCCGCGGGCGCGGTGCCCATGAACGCCGTCGCCACGCCGTAGAGGCAGAGCAGGGCGCCGAGCGTCCAGACGTCCGGGGCGAGGGACACCGCGAACAGGGTCACGGCCGCCACCGCGAAGGAACCGATCACGGCCGGTCGACGGCCGACGGTGTCGACGAAGCGCGCAGCCGGTGCCAACGCGATGGTCTGGGCCACCGCCGACGCGGCGAAGAGCAACCCCGTCCAGGCCGTCGGTCCGCGCAGGACCTCGACCACGAGGACGGGGACGAGGGCGCTGCGCACCCCCAGAGACGACCAACCCTGTGCGAAGTTGGCCACGCACGCGGTCCGGAACCGCACGTCGCGCAGCACGACCCCGAGGGGCACCGGAGGCGCGGTGACGGTCGTCGAGGAGTGCTGCGGTGCCCGGCGCAGGAGCACGACGCCGACCAGGCCGGCCACGGCGAGCGTGCCCGCGTACAAGAAGAACGGCGCCGTCAACGAGATGGTCGCGAGCAGCCCGCCGAGGGCAGGACCCGCCATGCCGCCGACGAGGAACCCGCCCTGGTAGAAGCCGACGGCCCGGGCCCGGAGCGACGGGTCGGTCGCGCCGAGAAGCAACGTCATCGCCGCGATGCTGAACATGGCCGAGCCGATGCCGCCCGCCCCCCGGAGCAGGAGGAGCTGCGGGTAGGTCTGGGCGAGCCCGGCGAGTCCGCTCGACAGCGCCACGATGCCGATGCCCACCGAGAGCACGACCCGCTCGCCCATCAGGTCGATGAGTCGACCCACGAACGGGCTCGCCACGAGGCGCATGAGGGCGAAGGCCGAGAGGACGGCACCCACCAGGGCGTGGTCGACGCCGAAGCTGCGGGCGTAGACCGGCAGGACCGGGACGACCACCCCGAAGCCGACCATGACGAAGAAGGCGATCACGCCGAGGACGTAGACGTCGCGGGTGAGACGGGGGCGGTCGACGTCGGTGACATGGCGGCGGAACGGGAGCACCGACACAGGCTACGGGGCGCGGAGTGTGACCTCGTGTGTCGGCGAGGACGACAGCACGGGCCCGGGTCGTGATGATGGCCTCATGACTCGACGAATCCGGTTCAACGCCTTCGACATGAACTGCGTGGGGCACCAGTCCCCCGGTCTCTGGCGGCACCCCGACGACCGCTCGGCCGACTACACGAAGCTGAGCTACTGGACCTCCCTCGCGCGCCTCCTCGAGAAGGGCGTCTTCGACGGGCTCTTCATCGCCGACGTGCTCGGCACGTACGACGTCTACGGCGGCAACCACGACGCGGCGTTGCGCAACGGCACCCAGACCCCGGTCGGCGACCCGGTGCTGCTCGTCTCGGCCATGGCCGCCGCGACCGAGCACCTGGGCTTCGGCATCACCGCCGGCACGGCCTACGAGCACCCCTACCCGTTCGCCCGGCGCATGTCGACGCTCGACCACCTGACGGAGGGGCGGATCGGCTGGAACGTCGTCACCGGCTACCTGCCGAGCGCCGCCCGCAACATGGGTGCCGACGACCAGCTCGACCACGACACCCGGTACGACCAGGCCGACGAGTACCTCGAGGTCCTGTACAAGCTGTGGGAGGGGTCGTGGGAGGACGACGCGGTCGTCCGCGACCGTGAGTCCGGCGTCTTCACCGACCCGGCGAAGGTGCACGAGATCGGGCACGACGGCACCTACTACAAGGTGCCCGGCATCCACATCGCCGAGCCCAGCCCTCAGCGCACCCCCGTGATCTACCAGGCGGGTGCCTCGCCGCGGGGCATCCGCTTCGCCGCCGGCAACGCCGAGTCGATCTTCGTGGCGGCCCCGACCAAGGAACGCCTGGCCGCGACGGTCGGCAAGATCCGGGACGCGCTCGAGGCCGCGGGCCGCGACCGCTACTCGGCGCGCATCTACACGTTGCTGACCATCATCACCGACGCCACCCCCGAGGCCGCCCGGGCCAAGCACGACGAGTACCGGCGATACGCCTCGCACGAGGGCGCCCTGACGCTCATGTCGGGCTGGATGGGCGTCGACCTCTCGACCTACTCGCTCGACGACCCGGTGGGTGACGTCGAGAGCAACGCCATCCAGTCGGCCCTCGCGAACTTCCAGGCGCAGGCGGGTGACACGGGCGCGGAGTGGACGATCCGCGACATCGCCGAGGCGGCCGGGATCGGCGGTCTCGGGCCCCGCATCGTCGGGTCCGGCGAGGAGATCGCCGACCAGCTCCAGGAGTGGGTCGACGAGACCGACGTCGACGGGTTCAACCTCGCCTACGCCATCACTCCGGGCACGTTCGAGGACGTCGTCGAGCACGTGATCCCCGTGCTCCAGGCCCGGGGCGTCTATCCCACCGAGTACGAGCCGGGCACGCTGCGGCAGAAGCTGTTCGGGCGCGGAGACCGGTTGCCGGACGAGCACCACGGGGCGCGGTACAAGGTCTCGAGCGGAGCCCGCGTCGGCTGACGGAGGCCCTGCGGGGCAAGGATCTGAGGATCGTTACAACGGCGTGTCGGCGAAAGTCGACACGCCGTTCCCATCGGGGCTTTCGTCCGTCGGATTTCATAACGGCAAGCGACTCCCGGGCTCCCGGACGGGTGGTCGGCGACATGACGCGGCGTGGGGGCCGTGGTTAGTGTGGACGCCGGTCGCCTCTCCGGGAAGCGACGATTCGGACTGATGGTCGTTGCTCAGAGGAGATGGTCTGCTTGGCGTGGGATTTCGTGGTGGACCGGTGGAGCCAGATCTGGTTCGCCTCATGGCAACACTTCTCGCTCGTGGTGCAGTGCCTCGTCCTGGCGGTCGTCGTCTCGGTCGGCCTCGCCGCCCTGGTGCACCGCAACCCGACGCTCTACGCGCTGGCCAACGGGGTGTCGGCCGTGGGGCTGACCCTTCCGTCGTTCGCGCTGGTCGGCCTGCTCATCCCCTTCGCGGGGTTCGGCGTCGCGCCGTCGGTCATCGTCGTCACGTTCTTCGCCGCACTGCCGATCCTGCGGAACGCCGTCGTGGGCCTGCACGAGGTCGACGGTTCGCTCGTCGAGTCGGCCCGCGGCATCGGCATGGGGCGCTTCCGGACCCTGGCGACCGTCCAGATGCCCCTCGCCTGGCCGATCATCCTCACCGGCGTGCGCGTCAGCGCGCAGATGGTGATGGGCATCGCCGCGGTCGCGGCGTACGCGCTCGGCCCGGGCCTCGGCGGCTTCATCTTCTCGGGCCTGTCCCGACTGGGCGGCGCGAACGCGCTCGCCTCCGTGGTCACGGGCGTGGTGGGCGTGGTCCTCCTCGCCCTCGTCCTCGACCTCCTCCTCGTCGGCCTCGGCCGCCTGACCATCTCGAGAGGCATCCGTGTCCAGAACTGACCCCACCCGCGCCTCCTCGTCCCCCTCGGACGAGGTCTCGGGCCGCAGCATCACCCTCGACCAGGTCACCAAGCGGTACCCCGGCCAGGCCGAGCCGGCCGTCGACGGCATCACGCTCGAGATCCCGGCCGGCAAGATCGTCATGCTCGTCGGACCGTCGGGGTGTGGCAAGACCACGACCCTCAAGATGATCAACCGGCTGATCGAGCCCACCGAGGGGCGGATCGTCCTGGACGGCGACGACGTCACCTCGATCGACGGCGACGAGTTGCGCCGCCGCATCGGCTACGTGATCCAGGCCGGCGGGTTGTTCCCGCACATGACCGTCGGGGCGAACATCGCCATCGTCCCGAAGATGCTCGGTTGGTCGAAGGAGCGCATCGCCGCCCGCGTCGACGAGCTGCTCGAACTCGTGTCGCTCGATCCGGCCACGTACCGCGACCGTTACCCGCGTGAGCTCTCGGGTGGTCAGCAGCAGCGCGTCGGCGTCGCGCGGGCACTGGCGGCGGACCCGCCCGTGTTGCTGATGGACGAGCCCTTCGGTGCCGTCGACCCCATCACCCGCCAGCGCCTGCAGGACGAGCTGATCAACATCCAGCACGAGCTGCAGAAGACCATCGTCATCGTCACCCACGACTTCGACGAGGCCGTGAAGCTCGGCGACTGGATCGTCATCTTCTCCGAGGGCGCGCACATCGTGCAGTACGACACCCCGGAGCGCATCCTCGCCGAGCCGGCGAACGAGTTCGTCGAGAACTTCATCGGGTCGGGGGCCGGCCTCAAGCAGCTGACGCTGACGCGCGTCCGTGACGTCGACCTCGCCGAGGCCGTCGTCGCCCGAGCGGGCGACTCGGCCGCCGACGTCCTCGCCCGGGTCGAGGCGGCCGGCCACGGCCACGCGGTCGTCGTCGACGACCGGGAGCGCCCCGTCTCGTGGCCCTCGCGCCGCCAGCTCGGCCGTCTCGACGTGCTGGGCTCGTCACCCGACGCCGACCTGCCGGTCATCGGCAGCGGTGCCACCCTCAACGACGCCCTGGACACGATGCTCGTCTCGAGTGCGGGTGCGGCCCTCGTCACCGGTCGACGCGACGCCTTCATCGGCGTCATCACGGTCGAGGTCGTCATGGAGGCCATCACGCGGGCGCGCGCGTCGGCCGCCGAGGCCCACCACGACGCTCCGGTGGGCACCAACACGGGCTCGTTCGACGTCGTGCCGGGAGCCCCCGTCGACGAGAAGGACGCGGCGTGACCGCCTCGGTCGCCCTGGCCTCGGTCGGCGGACGCCCGTCCGGCCGGCGGGGGCCCCGCCCGGCGTGGCTCGGACTGCTCGTGCAACCCGTGGCCGTGTTCGCCGTGTTCGCGGCATTCGTCGTGTGGCTGACCACGGCCGACCTGACGACGGCCGAACGGACCACCCTCAACCCCTCCGACCTGCTGGCCTACACGGGCGAGCACCTGGCGTTGACCTTCGTCTCCGCAGCGCTCGTCCTCGTCCTCGCCATCCCCCTCGGCGTGCTGCTCACCCGGCGGCCGTTCGTGCGCATCAGCGGTCCCGTCCTGGTCCTCGCGAACTTCGGCCAGGCCGCGCCGGCCATCGGACTCATCGTGCTGCTCGCGTTCTGGCTCGGCTTCACGTTCTGGGCTGCGGTCGTCGCCCTCGTGCTCTACGCGGCACTTCCGGTGCTGCGCAACACCATGATCGGACTGCAGAGCGTCGACGCCCGCCTCGTCGAGGCCGGTCGGGGCATGGGGATGAGCGCGTCGTCCGTCCTGCTCAAGGTCGAGCTGCCGCTGGCCGTCCCCGTGATGCTCTCCGGCATCCGCACGGCCCTCGTGCTGCTCGTGGGGTCCGCGGCCCTCGCCACGTTCATCGGTGCCGGCGGCCTGGGGCTGCTGATCACCACCGGGGTCAACCTGTTCCTGCCGCGGGTCCTCGTCTCCGGGGCCCTGCTCATCGCCCTGCTCGCCCTCTTGATCGACTGGCTGGGCCGTGTGGTCGAGTACGTCGCCCGTCCGAAGGGACTCCGCGCATGACCGTCTCCCGCCTCCCCCGACGACTGCGTCGCGCCTCCTCGTCCCTCGCCGTGGTCGGCGCCGCGACGCTCGCCCTGACCGGGTGCGGCCTGCAGCCGGCGACGGCGTTCGTGCCCGCCGTGGCGCCCGGCTCGATCCGAGCCGTCGAGGGGTTGCCCGACGACGCGGCGATCACCGTGACGGCGAAGAACTTCACCGAGCAGTTGATCCTCGGGAAGATCGCCGTGCTCGCCGCGCAGGCCGCGGGCTTCGAGGTCACCGACATGACGAACGTGCCGGGGTCGGTGGCGGTGCGACAGCTGATGCTCGACGGGACGGCCGACATGACCTACGAGTACACCGGCACCGCCTGGCTGACCTACCTCGCCGAGGCGGAGGGCATCCCCGACCAGCAGGAGCAGTACAAGGCCGTCCGCGACGCGGACGCCGACAACGGCCTGACCTGGCTCGAGCCCGCGCCCCTCAACAACACCTACGCCATGGCGGTCCGGGCCGAGGCCGTTCCCGAACTCGGCGACATCACGTCGCTCTCCCAGATCGCCGACCTGCCCGTCGAGCAGCGCACCTTCTGCGTCGAGGCCGAGTTCAACTCGAGGGCCGACGGGTTCGCCCCCATGCTCGCGGCGTACGGGCTCGAACTCGGCGCCGCCGACGGTGTGCCGACGAGCAACGTGAGCATCCTGGACACGGGCACGGTCTACACCGCGACCGACCGGGGCAGCTGCAACTTCGGCGAGGTCTTCACGACGGACGGCCGGATCGACTCGCTCGACCTCGCCGTGCTGGAGGACGACCAGGGCTTCTTCCCCGCCTACAACGCGGCACCCGTCCTCTCGACGGCCACCCTCGAGGAGTACCCGCAGCTGGCCGAGGTGTACGACGAGATCTCGCCGGCCCTCACGGACACCGAGATGCGACGACTCAACCTGGCGGTCGACGTCGAGGGCGAAGAGCCCGCCGACGTGGCCTTCGACTGGATGGTCGAGCAAGGATTCGTCACCCGTCCGTGACACGCGGACGAGGGTGATTGTGACGGGTGATGCGCCCCCCGGCCGAAGGGCCGGGGGGCGCTGTCCGTCTGTACCCCACCTGCGCTGCAGACACCAGGGGTGACGAGAGATGAACGACACCTGTCGGGGTGATGAACGGCACGGACGGCGGCGTGTCGACCGTCGGGCCGGACGTGGTGTCACCGGTCTGAACAGGACTTTTGCGTGTCTCACGCCGCGGGCCACCCTCCGCCTGGAACGGGACGCGCCGTGGCCGCGCTTTTCACGGCTTCTTGTCACCCCCGCACGGGTGACATCGCGGGGTCCGAGGGTCACCCGTTCGGGTGTCGGCAACAGGGGGGACACGATCGCCCCCGAACGGGGGGTCTTGTTAGACTCCTATGGCGGGTGCCCCCCGAACTAGAGTCACAGCATCCTCCTGGTCGACCCGAAATCGCCAGGAACCGAGAAACCCGACCCTCTCCACCGGGAGCATCTGCTCCCGTCACCGCACCGACCCGAATCGTGCGTCGAGCAGACCCGCTGCCCGGCGCGCCCGTCGCCGCCCGGCCGACGTCGCGCACCATCGTGATGTCCGTGCTCCGGCGCGACGCCTGGGCGGTCGATCGAACCCGAACCTCGATCGACCGCCCGCCACCGCCCCCGTCGTCACCACCGACGTGGGCGTGCCGTCGCCTACCCGAACCCGAGACCCGATGTCCAGCACGCAGAGCGAACTCCGCTCACTCCTGGTCGGACCGTCGTCACCCCGACGGATCGACCCCCCGTTCGACCTGACCGAGTCGGACGGCCCCCTCGCGGCGCCCGCCGTGACACACGACGCCGAGTCCGGCGCCGCCTGGGCTCGCCGCTACCGGCGCCGGCTCCGCCTCGTCGACACGGCCGTCCTGACCCTGAGCATCGTCGGTGCCGTCGTGGTGGACGCCGCGAGGGCCATCGCCGCCGGTCGGGGCTCGGACGCGTCCACCCTGATCGAGTCGGTGGGTTCTCCCGTGCTCCCCGTCGTCGTCGGGCTGGTCTGGACCTTCTGCCTCACGCTGCACCGCACCCGCGACCTCGCGGTCGTCGGCAGCGGCGTCGTCGAGTACAAGCGCCTCCTCACGGCGAGCGTCTGGGCCTTCGCCGTCGTGGCGATCGGGTTCGCCTCGGTCGGCCACATCGGCGGCGAGGGCTACTTCCTGGTGGCGCTGCCCGTCGGCGGTGCCGGCCTGGTCGTCGGCCGGTGGACCATGCGGCGCTGGCTCGAACGCCAGCGGGCCAAGGGCCACTACCTGTCGCGAGCCGTCATCGTGGGATCGCGCGACGACATCGCCGACGTCGTCCGTCGCATCGACAAGACGAGCGGTGCCGTGTACGACGTCGTCGGGGCGGCCGTCCCGGACGCCGACCCGAGGGGCATCGTCGTCGGAGGCCGCACCGTCCCCGTGGTGGCCGACCTCGACGGCGTCCCGCGTGCGGTCTGGCGCCTGGGCGCCGAGAGCGTGATCGTCGCCGGCGAACCGGGTCGTGGCCGGGAGTACCTCCGCGACCTCGGATGGTCGCTCGAAGGACGAGCGACGGAGCTCGTCATCGCCTCGCGACTGACGAACGTCGCCGGGCCCCGCATCCACTACCGCCCGGTCGAGGGTCTCCCCCTCATGCACGTCGAGCTGCCGCAGTTCGACGGCCCGCGACACGCCCTCAAGCGTCTGTCCGACCTCGCGCTGGCGTCCGCCGCGCTCGTCGTCCTCGCGCCGGTGTTCGCCGTCGTCGCCCTCGCGGTGCGGCTCGACGGTCCCGGCCCGGTGCTGTTCCGTCAGCGCAGGGTCGGCCGTGACGGGCGCACCTTCGAGATGCTGAAGTTCCGCTCCATGGTCGTCGACGCCGAGAGTCGGCTCGCCGGCCTCGCGCAGGCGGACGAGGGAGCCGGCCTGCTCTTCAAGATGAAGTCCGACCCGCGGGTCACCCGCGTGGGTGCCGTCCTCCGTCGGTGGTCGCTCGACGAGCTGCCCCAACTGTGGAACATCGTCCGAGGCGACATGAGCGTCGTCGGGCCCCGGCCGCCCCTCCCTCGCGAGGTCGAGGGGTACGAGGACCACGTCCACCGACGCCTGTACATCAAGCCCGGACTCACGGGCATGTGGCAGGTGAACGGACGCAGCGACCTCAGCTGGGAGGAGAGCGTCCGCCTCGACCTCTACTACGTCGAGAACTGGTCGCTGACGGTCGACTTCGTCATCATGTGGCGCACCGTCCGGGTCCTTTTCGAGCACCGGGGAGCGTATTGACCCCCACCAGCAGCATCCGAGACCACCGCGGGCCGTTCACGGGCCCGGACCACGCTCACGACGACAGGGGAGAGAGCATGTCCGTCGACATCAGGCACTACCGGGACCGCGAGTCCGCACCGGCGACGACCGCCGCACCGATCCTGCGGGAGGACGCCCGGACGGGCGTCGACCTGCCCGAACTCCCCCGCCGCCGGAGGGGATCGCGGCGCAGCCGGGTGCTGCTGGTGCATTCGTCCGACGAGATGTACGGCTCGGACCGGATCGTCCTCGAGGTGGTCGGTGAGCTCGCCGCCCGCGACGACCTCGACGTGACGGTCTGGCTGCCCTCCGACGTGTCCGTCGGGCCCCTGGGGCCGAGGCTGCGCGAGCTCGGGGCGCGCGTCGAGCGCACGCCCCTCCCGATCCTGCGCCGGACCCGGCTCGGACCGCTCGGACTCGTCCGCCTGGCCCGCGACGCGGCGCGCACGGCGCTGAGACTGTCCGGGCGCCACTTCGACCTCGTCTACTGCGCCACGAGCGCCTGCCTGATCGTCGCGCCCGTCGCCCGGGCCATGGGCGTCCGCCGCGTCGTGGGGCACCTGCAGGAGCCCTGGAGCGACGGGGACCGTCGAGGCCTCCGTCCCCTGGCCCGCGCCTGCACCTCGTTGGTCGCCGTGTCGCGGTCGGTGCTCGACTCGTCCGGCCTCTCGGAGGACTCGCGCGCCGTCGTGGTCCACAACGGCGTGTCGGACCGCTCGATCGCCGTCACCGACCGTGCCGAGGGTCGCGCGCCCCAGTACGTGGTCGCGAGTCGCTGGAACGGCCACAAGGGCCACGCGACGCTCCTGACGGCCTGGAACGCGGCAGGCTGCCCCGGGCAGCTCGTCATCCTGGGCGGCCCGCCGGCCGTCGGCTCCTCCGTCGACGTGCCCGGTCTGGTCGCGGCGATCGTCTCGCGACCCGAGACCGTCACCGTCGTGGGAGAGGTCGACGACGCGTCGCCCTACCTCCGCGACGCCGACGCGGTCATCCTGCCGACCGACACCCTCGAGGGCTTCGGACTCGTCACGCTCGAGGCGTTCAGCCAGGGGCGTCCCGTCATCGCCAGCCGCTCCGGCGGCCCCGAAGAGGTCGTCGACGAGGGTCACACGGGCTGGCTCTTCGACCGTCGCGACGTCGACGGCCTGACCGAGATCCTGGCGTCGATGGACGTCTCCACCCTGGCCGTCGCCGGGCGCCACGCCCGCGAGGCCTACCTCCAGCGGTTCACACCGGAACGCATGCGCCGCCGCATCGGCGCGGTCGTCACCCGCGAGCTGCACACGGCCGACGTCGACTCCCTGGCGGTGGCCTCGTGAACGACGCCCCCGCGACCGCCGAGGCGACCTCGGCCCGACCCGCCGTGCCCCGCGCCGTGCGTCCCGCCCTCGCCGCGCTCGCGTCGGCCCAGAAGCCGTCCACGGGTGCGCCCGCCTATTCGCGCTTCGTCAACCGCCGACTCGGTCGATGGGCCGCCGCGGTGGCCTACACCGTGGGTGCCACTCCGAACCAGGTCACGGCGCTCAGCGCCGCGTGCACCTTCGCCGGCATCGCGGTCCTCGCCTTCGCGCCGTCCGGCATCGGGACGGCCCTGACCGTCGTCCTGCTGCTCGTCGTGGGTTACGCCCTCGACTCGGCCGACGGACAGGTCGCGCGCCTCCGGGGCGGCGGCAGCCCCGCGGGCGAGTGGCTCGACCACGTCATCGACGCGACCAAGATCGCGGTGCTGCACCTGGCGGTCTTCGCGTCGTGGCTCCGTGAACCGGAGGGTCGCGAAGCCCTGCTGGCCGCGCCGCTCGTCTACCAGGTCGTGGCGACGGTGGCGTTCTTCGCCATCGTCCTGACCGATCAGCTCCGCCGGGCGGAGGCGGCCCGGACCGGCGTCGCCGCGCCCGTCGGACGTCGCACGGGACTGCTCTACTCGCTGGCGGTCGTCCCGACGGACTACGGCCTGATGTGCCTCGCGTTCGTCCTGCTGGCCTGGCCGCCGGCGTTCACGGTGGTCTACCTGGCGCTCCTCGTCGCGAACGCCGGCTACCTCGTCCTCGCCCTGCCGAAGTGGTTCCGCGAGCTGAGGTCCCTGACTCCCCCGTCGATCGGTTCGAGGTCGTGAGCCACGAGGTCGCCCCGGTCCGTCGGGCCGTCTCGGGGGGTCTCGGTCGGGCCGTCTCGCGCCATGCCGCGCTCATCGGCGTGGCGGCGCTCCTCGGGGTGGCCGCGGGCGTCGGCGCATCGCAGCTCGCTCCGGCCGACTGGCGCGCCGAGGCGACGCTCCTCGTCCGGGTCGAGTCCCCGGGCTCGGGCCTCGCGGCCCGCGGTCAGTTCGCCCAGCAGCGCGTGGCGTCCTACGCCGAGCTCGGCACGAGCCCGGAAGTCCTCGGACCGGTCGCGGCCGACCTCGGCCTGCCCGTCGACGAGCTCGCCGAGCGGGTCTCGGTGGTCAACCCGGACGGCACCGCGGTCCTCCGCGTGCAGACGACGGCCGGAACGCCCGACGGGGCCGCCTCGCTCGCCGACGACGTCGCCGAGAGCCTCTCGGCGGTCGTGGATCGCGCCGAATCGGACGCCGGGTCGGACGGTCAGACCGTCGCGCTCGACCTCACCTCCCCCGCGGCCGTCCCGACGACGCCCGACGAGCCGGGCCTCGCGCTGACGGTCCTCTCGGGTCTCCTCGCCGGCCTGGCGGTCGGTCTCGCCGGCGCGCTCGTCCTGGCCCGTGCCCGGCCCACGGTCGACACGGTCGACGACGTGCGCCGCATCACGGGGCTGCCGGTCGTGGGACAGCTCCCGGGGGCCCTCCGGCAGGGCGACGACCCGGTCACCGGAGCCTCGTCCGCCCGGACCCGCACGGCCCTGCGCGAGGTCGTGCAGAACACGAGGGCCCTCCGGGGTGGCTCGCTGCCCGCCACGCTCCTGCTGGCCCGGACGGACTCGGTCCGCGAGGCGGTCGGCGTCGACGGCGGCCTCGCGCGCGCCGTCGTCGAGCTCGGCGCCACGTGCGCCCTGGTCCAGTCCGACTTCGACACCCGCACGCTGTCCCGTCCCTCGACGGTGCCCGTGGGCGCCGTCCCCGAAGAAGTCGAGGCCGATCGGCACGGCTACGACCGCGTGCCGGTGTCCGACGGGGTCGTCGCGTCGTCCCGTCACCTGGTCCGTTCGGGAACCCACGCCTTCTTCGCCGCTCTGCGCGAGGACTACGACGTCTCCGTCGTCCAGGCCTCCAGCGACTCGCACCCGCTCGCGCTGCGCAGCGTGACCGACGAGGTGGACGGCGTGCTGCTGGTCGTCCGGTCCGGGGTCACGACGGTCGAGTCCCTCCGGAGCCTGAGCGCAGAGCTCGTCAGCCTGGACGTGCAACCCGTGGGCGTCGTGCTGACCGGGGTGCCCCCGTGGCGCCGGGTCCTGGTGCGTGCCACCTGGCTCGACGACGACGTCCGTCACCCCGTCGAGGAACCCGCGCCCTCGTTCAGCATCGCCGACCTCGTGGACCACGCGGGCGCCGCCCGCCCGCTGCAGGACCTCCCCCGCCTCCGACGCCGGCCCGGTGCCCTGTCGTGAGCACCTCCGAGCACCACCCCGACGAGAGGACCACACCCGTGGACGTCATCCCCACCCCCGCCACCGGCCTCGCCCTCGACCCCGTCGACGGCGGGAGCGGACGAGGAGGCGCGGGCCGGGTCGGCTACGCGGCCGGCGCCTTCGACCTGTTCCACATCGGTCACCTGAACCTGCTGCGGCACGCGTCCGCGCAGTGCGACCACCTCATCGCCGGCGTCGTGTCCGACGAGATGTTGCAGGTGACCAAGGGCATCTCCCCCGTCGTCCCGCTCGCCGAACGGCTCGAGATCGTCCGCCACATCGACGTCGTGGACGGCGTCCACGCCGAGACCGTGCCCGACAAGATGGACGTCTGGCGCGAGCTCCGCTTCGACGTCTTCTTCAAGGGCGACGACTGGCGGGGCACCGAGAAGGGCCTCCGGCTCGAGCGAGAGTTCGGGGCGGTCGGGGTCGAGGTCGTCTACTTCCCGTACACCATGAGCACGTCCAGCACGGTGCTCCGCAGGGCGCTCCGGGCACTGTCCGGGGCGCCGGGCCAGGGCGGCGAGACGGTCGCCGTCGGCGACTCCGTGCGACTCCAGGGCTGATCGATCCTCCCCAGCCCCGCGTCGATCCTCGTCGATCGATGCGGCTGGGGAGAACCGTCCGGGAGCGGTGGCGGCCCGAGATGCTCGACCCATGACACTCACCTCGGTCCTCGACACCACCCTCGACCGCCCTCCCGCCGACCCGGTCGCAGCCTTCGCCGCGTCCGATCCCGGACGCGTCCCCGATCCGCACGCGCCCGTCCAGGACGTCGACGACCTCGTCCGCCACGTCGAGGCCATCGTCCCGTCGGCGGTGCGTCGCCAGCTCTGGACGTTGTTCTTCGACGACGACGACGTCCCCCTCCCCCTCATGGTGCCCCTCGAGGGCATACCCGAGGTGCCCGACACCGCCGCCCTCGACCACTACGGCGATGCCCTGGCCGCCGTCGCCACCGAGTTCGGCGCCGCGACCGTGGCGTTCGTCCTCGAAAGGGTCGGCGCCGCGTCGCCCCGTCCCTCGGACCGCCGGTGGGGTGACGGCCTCCGGGCGCTCGGGCGAGGACGGCCCTTCGAGGTCAGACCGGTGCTGCTGTGCGGCGACGAGGGTGTCTCGACGCTCGGCCCGAGCGGGGGCACCAGGGTGCGCCCGGCCCCGGACGGCGTCCCTCAGGCGTCCTCGAGGCCCGTCCGCCTGGTCGACATCGTCCGCCTGCCCTGACCCCGCTCGCGGTCGACGAGTCGCCACCAGGCGGTCTCGGCGAGCTCGGGGGACGTGTAGACGCCCAGGCGGGCCGGCTCGGCGTCGGTCGGGCTCCACCGGCTCAGTCGGTAGCCGCCGCCGAAGCGCTCGACGACCGCCTCGGGTGCCCCCTCGGGGTCGGCGCGCACGGTCCACCGGTCGGGGACGTTCTCGTCGAGCATCGGTCGATCGTACCCGGGTCAGGCGCGCTGGCCGAGGCGGCCGCGCAACACGTCGATGCGCTTCTGGATCTGTTCGGTGCTGGCCTGAGCGACGGACGGGCCCCCGCTGATGCGCCTGAGGTCCGCGTGGATCAGCCCGTGCGGTTCGTTCGAGTGCCGCGACCAGATCGACACGAGCCGGCTGAGCTCTTGCCGCTGCTCTTTGATGGTCTGGTAGAGGGGTCGGGCCTCGTCGACCGGAGCGGTCGTGGGCAACCCGGTCTTCGGAGCCCGTCGCGCCTGGGTGGCCTGCCGCTGCCGCAGCAGGTCGCGGACCTGGTCGGGCTCGAGCAGACCGGGGATGCCGATGAAGTCGAGTTCTTCGAGGCTGCCGATCTCGCCTCCGGTGCCGAACTCGCCGCCGTCGTAGAGCACCCGGTCGAACGAGGCCTGCGAGTCCAGGGCCTCGAACGGTTGCTGCTCGAGGAGGCTCGACGCCTTCTCGTCGCGGTTGGCCGCGGCCATCATGTCTTCTTCGGGGGCGAACAGGCCGTCGTCGGCGTCGGTGGGCCGGTCGAGCGCGTGGTCGCGTTGCAGTTCGAGCTGGTTGGCCAGGGCCATCAGGCTGGGCACGCTCGGCAGGAAGATCGACGCGGTCTCGCCCCGTCGGCGGGCTCGGACGAACCGTCCCACGACCTGGGCGAAGAAGAGCGGCGTCGACGCCGAGGTGGCGTACACGCCGACGGCGAGACGCGGGACGTCGACGCCCTCGGAGACCATCCGGACCGCGACCATCCAGCGGCTGTCGCCGTCGGAGAAGGCCTGGATGCGGTCGGAGGCGGCCTTCTCGTCGCTCAGGACGACGGTGGGGCGCTCACCCGTGAGCTTCTGCAACACGGCCGCGTACTGCCGAGCCGCGGTGTGGTCGGTGGCGATGACGAGACCACCCGCGTCGGGCACGCCCCGGCGCACCTCGGTGAGGCGCTTGTCGGCCGCCGAGAGCACGGCCGGAATCCAGTCGCCCTGCGGCGACAGCGCCGTACGCCAGGCCTGGGCCGTGATGTCTTTGGTCACGGCTTCGCCGAGGGACGCGTTCATCTCGTCGCCCATCCGGGTGCGCCAGCGCATCTGACCGGCGTACGCCATGAAGAGGACGGGTCGCACCACGCCGTCGGCGAGGGCACGGCCGTAGCCGTACGAGTAGTCGGCCCTCGAGGTGCGGATGCCGTGCTCGTCCGGGGCGTACTGCACGAACGGGATCGGAGCCGTGTCGGACCGGAACGGGGTGCCCGTCAGCGAGAGACGGCGGGTGGCACCGGTGTAGGCCTCGCGGATGCCGTCGCCCCAACTGAGCGCGTCGCCGCCGTGGTGCACCTCGTCGAGGATGACGAGGGTGCGACCGGCCGTCGTGATGGCCTTGTGCACCTCGGGCTTCATGCCGACCTGGGCGTAGGTGACGGCGATGCCGTGGTAGTGCCGCCCGAAGGTGCCGTCGGCGTTCTTGAACATCGGATCGAGGCGGAGGTTGACCCGGTCGGCGGCGTCGGCCCACTGGCGCTTCAGGTGCTCGGTGGGGGCGACGACCACGACGCGGTCGACCTCGCCGCGGGACAGGAGTTCGGTGGCGAGGCGGAGGGCGAACGTCGTCTTGCCGGCGCCCGGTGTGGCCGCCGCGAGGAAGTCCCTCGGCATCGTCGAGAAGTAGAGCTCGAGGGCGTCGGCCTGCCACGCGCGCAACTTGCTGGCGGTGCCCCAGGCGGCCCGCTCGGGGAACGCGGGCGAGAGGTGTTCGGCGGCCGAGTTGCCTGCCGAGACGCCGACGTCGAGAGGGTCGGACGAGAGGCCGTCGAGGTGCTGCTCACCCCCGGCGGGGTCGGATGCGTTGGCGGTGCTCACTCGAACCGAGTTTACCCTCGACCGGCGTCGTCGACGGACGCGGCACCCGCATCTCGACCGGAGGTGCCGGGTCGACGCCGCGAGGTGCCGAGCAGCGAGGCCGGCGTCAGCATGGCCGAGCCGAACTTGGCCCGGAGGGCGTCCATGGTCGACTCCGCCTCGCGCCAGTCGGCGTCGTCGTCCCACAGGCCGAGCGAGTCACCGCCCGTCCCCTCGCTGAGCTGCTCGACGCGCACGCCGACGAGCCGGATGCGTTCGTGCTGCTTGCCCGTGGCCTCGTAGAGGGACACGACCTCGTCGTAGATGCGTCGCCCGAGGTCGGTCGGGTCGGCGAGCGTCCGGGACCGCGTGATCGTCACGAAGTCGGTCGTCCGCAACTTGAGCACGACCGTGCGACCGCTCACGCCCGCGGCCCGCAGACGGGTGCCGACCTTGTCGCTCAGGCGGAGGAGTTCACGTCGGACGACGACGGGGTCGACGACGTCGGTGCCGAACGTGTTCTCGTTGCCGACGCTCTTCTCGGCCGTCTCGGTGTGGACGCTGCGGGGATCGCGGCCCCACGCCAGGTCGTGCAGCTTCGCGCCCGCTGCCGGCCCGACCGCGTGGACGAGCATGTCGAGAGGGGCCGAGGCGACGTCGCCGACCGTTCGCAGGCCGCGGTCGAGCAGCACCTGTTCGGTCTTGCCGCCCACGCCCCAGAGCGCGCTGATCGGCCGCGGGTGCAAGAAGGCCAGGGTGTGGCGGTGCGGTACGAGCAGGAGCCCGTCGGGCTTGGCGACGCTCGACGCGAGTTTGGCGACGAACTTGGTCGACGCGGCCCCGATGCTGCAGTGCAGCCCGGTCTCGGCGTGGACCCGACGACGCAGTGCCGTGGCGATCTCGAACGGCGAACCCATCAGGCGGATCGAGCCGCTGACGTCGAGGAACGCCTCGTCGATGCCGAGGCGTTCGACCAGCGGCGTGACGTCGTCGAACATCGACATGACTCGTGAGGACCAGTGCTGGTACTTCTCGAAGTGCGGTTCGAGCACGACGGCCTGCGGGCAGCGACGCAGTGCGATCGCCATGGGCATCGCCGAGTTGACGCCGTACTTGCGGGCCTCGTAGGTGGCGGCCGTGACGACCGACCGGTCGGAGCGGTGCCCGATGACCACGGGTCGGCCCCGGAGCTCGGGGTGGTCGAGCAACTCGACGGACGCGAAGAAGGCGTCCATGTCGACGTGGAAGATCGGCGCGGTCGCGTCGTCGGTCGGCACCGTCGTGACGATCCGCCCGCTGCCGTCTTGTTTGCTCACCGGAGCATCCTCACACGCGCCACCGACATCGTCGTCGCCCGGGGCGCGGCCCCCGGTGCGGCCGCGTGCGTCGACCCGTCAGGAACCCGGTCCGAGGAGCGCCGCCGCGATCGTCGCGTGCGCCGAGTCGGTGTTCGACGGGTGGAAGCGTCCGGCGAGGACGTCCCGTTGCAGGCGCCCGAGCTCGGAGGACGACCGGTACGAGGACCCCCCGGCCACCGTGACCGCCTGCTCGACCACCGCGCGGGCCGTCCCGGTGGCGCGCGTCTTGAGCCCGACGACGAGCCGCGGCCAGTCGGCCCCGTGGTCGACGAGCTCGTCGACGTCGCGGGCGACCCGGTCGACCTGCGGCTCGAGTCCGTCGACCGCCAGTCCGGCGTCGGCGACGCGCCAGCGGACCACGGGGTCGAGCGCCCTGGCCGCTCCCCCGGCACGCCGCGAGGTCGTCCCGAGTGCCGACTCGACGGCGAGCTCGAGGGCCCGGCGGGCGATGCCCCGGTACACGGCGGCCACGGTCGTCTCGAAGACGGCGAAGACCGCGAAGACGAACGGGTCGGCGCTCGGGCCGACGGGCAGTCGACGGACGACCCGTGAGGCGGGCACCTCGACCCCGGTCAGCCGGGTCGTGTGGCTCTGCGTGGCGCGCATGCCGATGGTGTCCCAGTCCTCGAGCGAGGCGTGGCCCGGCTGCTCGCGGTGGACGAACCCGTGGACGAGGGCCGGCACCTCCGGGTCGGAGTCGTCCCGTCCGAAGACGCCGAGGCGCGTCCAGACCGGCGAGAGGGACGTGGAGACCTTGGTGCCGGTGAACCGGTAGCCGCCGTCGCCCGTGGGTTCGGCCGAGGTCACCGAGTCGGACAGGACGAGGTCGTTGCCGGGCTCGCTCACCCCGAAGGCGAAGACCTCGTCGTGCGCGGCGTCCTCGAGGACGAGGTCGAGCGAGTCGTCGCCCCGGGCGTGCAGCACGGCCGCGCACCCGGTCCAGACCAGGTGCATGTTGACCGCCAGCGCCGTGGCCGGGGCCGCCGCCGCGAGGCGTGACTGCAGGGACGCGACCTGCTCGAGTCCGAGACCCGCGCCTCCTCGGTGCTCCGGGACGAACGCCCTCAGGTAGCCGCGCTCGCGCAGCTCGGCGAGGTCGTCGTGGGGGAACGTGTTCTCGCGGTCGTGGTCGGCGGCCCGCCCCCGGAAGCGCTCGAGCAGCTCGTCGGGCAGCAGCTCGCCGGGCGACCAGGAGGCGCGGGTCGGGTCGGACGGAGGGGCGGGCTTCGGTGCGGGCACGCGTCGAGAGTAGTTTGGTGGCATGAGTCAGCAACACCCGTGGTCCCGTTACGTCGCGCTCGGCGACTCGTTCACCGAGGGGATCGGCGACCCCGAGGAGCGCTCCCCCGGGGGGCACCGGGGCTGGGCCGACCGCGTCGCCGAGGTGCTGGGCTCCTCGACCGAGGACTTCGCCTACGCCAACCTCGCCGTGCGGGGCCGCCTGCTGAAGCAGATCATCGACGAGCAGTCCGAGGCCGCGCTCGCCCTGCGGCCCGACCTCATCTCGGTGTCGGCCGGGGGCAACGACATCATCCGTCCCGGCACCGACCCCGACGAGGTCGCCGCGGGCTTCGAGGGGTTGGTCGCGCGACTGCGGTCCGACGGTGCCACGGTCGTGGTCTTCACCGGGCCCGACATCGGCCTCACCCCGGTCCTCGGTCGTCTCCGCGGAAAGGTCGCGATCTACAACGAGCACGTCCACGCCATCGCGCTGCGACACGACGCGGTGGTCGCGGACATGTGGGCGTTGCGTCAGCTCGTCGACCCACGGATGTGGGCGCCCGACCGGTTGCACTTCAGTCCCCTCGGCCACCACACGATCGCGCGGATGGTCCTCCAGGCCCTCGCGGTCGAGAACGACCTCGCGCCCTACGAGCCCGAGCCGCTCGAGCGTCGCCCCTGGCGCAACGCACGGGCCGACGACATGGGCTGGGCCCGCGAGTACCTCGTGCCCTGGGTGGTACGACGCATCCGGCACCAGTCGTCGGGCGACCTGGTCCGGGCCAAGCGACCGGACGCCGTCACCGTGGTCCACCGCACCGACGACTGACGATCGGGTCACAACACCTCGTCGGGATGCGTCAACCGCCACCAGGCGCCCGGCTCGCCGATGCCCGCGTCGAGTTCGAGGGGCACGACGTGCCGTTCTCCGTCGACGGTGAAGGTGACGTCGCCCACGCGCGTCCCGACCGGGGCCGCGCCCACGTCGTCGGTCTCGACCGACGCCTGCACGGTCTCGTCGCCCCAGACGAGGACGGTGGCGTCCTCCGCAGCCACCGCTCGGGCCTCGTCGCCCCAGGGCAGTTCGTAGTCCGCGAAGGCGTCGCCGCGGCTGGTCAGCGTGATGGTCCGGAAGCCCTCCGCGACGCTCGCGAGCAGGGCCTGCACGTCGCGGTCCAGCTGGTCGTGGTCGACGCCGCCGAGCATGGCGCCCACGACCGTGACCCGTCGCCCGCCGATCGTGTAGTCCGCCGCGAACAGCAGGCAGGCGCCGGCCTCGTCGAGCGTCCCCGTCTTGATGCCGACGACGCCGTCCAGCCCGAGCAGTTCGTTGCTGTTGCTGATCTCGCCGATGCCGGGCACGGACGTCGTCGCCGTGCCGACCGTGCGGGCGACGTCGGGGTCGGCCAGGGCCAGACGGCCGAGTGCGATCAGGTCGGTCGAAGTGCTCGTGTTCTGCGGCGACAACCCGGTGGGTTCGACGAGCGTGGTCGACGAGAGGCCGTGGCCGTCGAGCCAGGACCGCGCCGCGTCGACGAAGGCCTGGTCGCTGCCGAACGCCCACCGGGCCAGCACCTCGGCGTAGTTGTTGGCGGACTCGATCAGCATGACCTCGAGCACCTGCCGCTCGGTGAGGACCTGCCCCGCGGCCATCGGTGCCACCTTGCCGTTCCGTGCGCGGTACGCGTCGACCAGGGCCGCCTCGGCCGGGCCGAAGGTGAGGGACGGGCCGTCACCGCCGTCGAGGGGTTTCTCGTCGAGGACGACGAGGGCCGTGACCACCTTGCTGATGCTCGCGATCGGACGGGGTCGTTCGTCGCCGCTCGTCGTCAGGCTGTCGTCCCAGCCGATCGCCTCGACCGCCGTCGCGCCGTAGGCGGGGAAGGTCAGGTCGGGAGCCTCCTCGACCGGTGCGGCGTACGAGGCGACGTCCGCCGCGGCGGGCGCCAGCGGGCTGAGCAGTGCCAGGGGGACGTAGCCGCCGACCGCGACGACCAGGGCGAGCAGCGCGACCACGCCCACGCGCCTCCGGACCACGCCGGGTCGACGACGCCCGTCGACTCCGGTCACGCGACCGGTCACGCGACCGCCGCCGACCCGTCCGCCGGCAGACGCAGGGCCCAGAGGGCCACGGCCGAGGCGGCGGCCACGTTCAGGCTGTCGACGCCGTGCAGCATCGGGATGGTCACCACCGTGTCGGCGGCCCGGAGGGCGGCCCGGCTGAGCCCGTCGCCCTCGGTGCCGAGCAGCAGGGCGACGCGGTCCGGAGGCGCGGCCGCGTAGGCGTCGAGGGTGACCGCGTCGTCGCTCAGCGCCAGGGCGGCCACCTCGAACCCCGCCTCGCGGAGCAGCCCGGCACCGGCCGGCCACTCGGGGAGGCGCGTCCACGGGACCTGCAGCACGGTGCCCATGCTGACGCGGACGCTGCGCCGGTAGAGCGGGTCGGCGCAGCGCGGGGTGATCAGGACGGCGTCCGCCCCCAGGCCGGCGACTGCCCGGAAGATCGCGCCCACGTTCGTGTGGTCGACGATGTCCTCGAGCACGACGACGCGCCGCGCGCCGTCGAGCACCGACTCGACCGGGGGCAGCTCGGGACGGTGCATGGCGGCGAGGGCCCCGCGGTGCAGGTGGTAGCCGGTCAGCGTCTCGAGCAGGGCCGCGTCGCCGACGAAGATCTCGCCCTCGTGGTCGGCCACGAGGGGTTCGATGTCGGGCAACCACCGGTCGGTCATCAACACCGACCGGGGCACGTGGCCCGCCCGCAGCGCCCGCTCGATGACCTTGGTCGACTCGGCGATGTAGAGGCCGCCCTCCGGCTCGGACACGCGCCGCAGCGCGACGTCGGTGAGCCGGTTGTAGTCGGCGAGTGCCTCGTGGTCGAGGTCGGTGATGCGGGTGACGTGCACGGTGCTCCACGGGGGACGGCCCCGGCGGACGGGCGACCGCTGGAATCGAATCGGAGGGGGACGCGTTTAGGCTAGCGTCACCGCACCCGAAGGAGCCCCACCCGTGTCGAACGCCCCCGCGGCCCCCACCGACGAGCAGGCCCTCGAGGCCGCGGTCGAGGCCCTCCGCGGGCGCCGCGTGGCCGTGCTCACCGGGGCGGGGGTCAGCACCGACTCGGGCATCCCCGACTACCGGGGCGAGGGCGCTCCGCCCCGCAACCCCATGACCTTCCAGCAGTTCCTCTCGAGCGAGAGCTACCGCAAGCGCTACTGGGCCGGCAGCCACCTCGGCTGGAAGTCCTTCCGTGCCGCCGGGCCCAACGAGGGGCACCGGGCGCTGGCCCGGCTCGAGGCCGCCGGCGTCACGAACGGCGTCATCACCCAGAACGTCGACAACCTGCACGTCCGCGCCGGGTCGCGCCGGGTCGTCGACCTGCACGGCACCGTCGACCGCGTCGTCTGCCTCACCTGCGGGCAGGCGTTCGCCCGCGACATGGTGGCGGCCCGCCTCGCCGCCGAGAACCCCTGGATCGACGAGCCCGACCAGGTGCGGCTCGCCCCGGACGGCGACGTCGAGGTGCACGACATCGACGCGTTCGTCGTGCCGACCTGCACGGTGTGCGGCGGCCTGCTCAAACCCGACGTCGTGTTCTTCGGCGAGTTCGTGCCCACCGAGCGGTTCGCCGAGGCGCGCTCGATGATCGTCGGCGCCGAGGCGCTGCTCGTCGCCGGCTCGTCCCTCGTCGTCAACAGCGGCATCCGCCTGCTCGACCAGGCGACGCGCCGCAAGCTGCCCGTGGTCGTCCTGAACCGCGGCGTCACCAAGGGCGACTCGCGGGCCACGGTTAAGCTGGACGCCGGCACGTCGGAGACCCTGGCGGCCCTGGCCGAGCACCTGGGCGCCTGACCCCCGGGCCGTGCCCACCGGAGGAACGATGACGCTCTTGTACCTGGTCCGCCACGGCGAGACCGACTGGAACCGCGCCCGGCGCATCCAGGGCTCCACCGACATCCCCCTGAACGACCTCGGTCGGTCGCAGGCCCGAGAGACCGGCGACCTGCTCGCCCGGCGTCGGTTCGACGCCGTCGTCGCCAGCCCTCTGTCGCGCGCGGCCGAGACCGGGTCCATCATCGCCGAGCGCCTGGGCCTGGCCGCGCCCGAGCTCGTCCCCGAGGTCGCCGAGCGTCGCTACGGCGACGCCGAGGGGCTGACCGGCGAGCAGGTCGAGGCACGGTTCCCCCACGGCACCCCGGTGCCCGGTCGTGAGAGCCGCGGGGCCCTCGTCGCACGGGTGCTGCCCGCCCTCGCCGCGATCGCGGCACGGCACGGCGACGACTCGTCCGTGGTCGTCGCGACGCACGGCGCGGTCATCAGGGCGGTCGTGAACCACGTCTCCCCCGACACCGACGCGCACCTGGGAGTGCCCATCCGCAACGGGTCCGTCCACTCGTTCGAGTTCACGGGCGACGCCCTGACGCTGCGGGAGTTCGACGACCCGATCGAGGTCGAGTCCGAACGTGCCGGCACCTACTCGTTCGAGTACCAGAACCCCCTCGAGCGCGACGCGGCCGAACCGGCCTGAGCCGCCGGCCCGGCCGCCGACGGGTCAGCGTCCCGGGCGCCCGTGGGTCAGCGTCCCGGGCGACGACGCCGGTGGCCGCCCGCTGCGGCGACGTCGGCCAGCAGGCGCAGCAGCACGTCGGCCGAGTCACGCCAGCTGAACCGGGCGGCCTGCTCGACCGACGCGGCCGAGCGCGCCTCCCACTCGCCCTCGAGTCGTCGGACGGACGCGGCGATCGACGCGGGCGACGACGGGTCGAAGTAGAGCGCCGCGTCTCCGCCGATCTCGCGGAAGATCGGGATGTCGCTGACCACGGCCGGCGTGCCGAGTGCCATGCCCTCGACGAGCGGGATGCCGAAGCCCTCGGCGCGCGAGGCCGTGACGACGGCCGTCGCCCCCAGCAGGGTCTCGCGGTACTCGTCGTCGCTCGCCCCGTCGTGGAAGACCAACGACCCGGCGGGTGCCAGGGCCGTCAAGGAGGCGCGCTCGGCCCCGGACACCCGGCTCATCAGGTGCAGTCGGTACCCGTCGAGCAACGGCAGTGCCCTGGCCAGCGCGGCCACGTTCTTGTACGGCATGAACGACCCCATGTAGACGAGGTCGCGGCTCACCGGCGCGGTGCGGGGCTCGACGGGGTCGACCGGGTCGGCCGCGTTGTACACCACCGTCACGGGGCGCCGGGTCAGGCGGTGACGACGCATCTCGTCCCGCGTCGTGCGGCTCACGGTGACGACGGCGTCGGCCCGGTTCAGGAGCACCCGCTGCGGCCACCAGGCCAGGTGGTACAGCCGCCAGAGCAGCTTGATCGGCCAGGCGAACTCGGGTGGCGGCGTGCGGTTCGTGTAGTAGATCAGGTCGTGCAGGGTCAGGACGAGCGGGTACCGGCGTCCGGCGGATCCCATGGTCTGCATGGGCGACCAGACGACGTCGGGGCGCAGCGTGTTCACCTGCCGGGCCACGAGCGGCTCGAGGACGCTCGTGGGCGCGCTGACGAGCAGGTGGGGTGCGTCGGGCAACGCGTGGAGCTGGCGGGGGTCGCTGACCAGCATCGTCACCTCGTGGCGCTCGGCCAGCGCCGACACCACGCCGGCGCTGAAGCGGCTGATGCCGTCGTGGCGTCCGACGCGGACGTAGCGGCAGTCGACGACGATCTTCATCGGACGAAGGCCTCGATCGCGGCGGCGGCCTGGCGCGGCTTCTCGTAGTGGATCAGGTGGCCCACGCCCTCGATCACGTCGAGCGTGGCGTCGGGGAAGAGCGCCTGCAGCCGGTGCTGGGCGGGCAGGGCGGTGATGTCGTCGCGGTCGGCGGCGACGAGCAGGGTGGGCACGCTGATGCGGGCGGCGTACGTGCTCACGTCGCTCGAGACCGATGCGCGGAACGCGTCGAGCACCACGCGACGGTCCGAGAACCGCGAGAAGAAGCTGTCGTGCTGGTCGTGGATCCACCGGCGCAGGGCCCGGTCGTGGGTCTTGACCATGGCGAGGCTGGTGAACCTCGTCACGGCCGCGTTCTGCAGCACCTGCTGGCCGGCACGTTCGGGCAGGGCCGCGCCGGCCCAGTAGTAGAAGACGGCCAGACGCGTGACCACGCCGCGCGGGCCCTGCAGGGCGGGGGCGGCGATCGGGTTGACCAGGATCAACCGGGAGGCGCGGAGCCCGTCGGCCACCGCGGCCGACGTGACGATCGAGCCGAACGAGTGCCCCAGCACCACGACGTCGTCACCGAGCGAGAGGGTCGCCACGAACGCGGTCAGCCAGCGCGCGTACGCCGCGACGCTGTGCTCCCCGTCGAGCGGGGTCGACTCGCCGAAGCCCGGCAGGTCGGGCATGACCACCCTCACGTGGTCGAGGTGCGCCACGACCGGTTCGAGACCGTGGTGATCGCCCCGGAAGCCGTGCACCGCGACGACGGTGACCCGCGCCTCCTGCCCCTCGGGCGGCTCGTACGTCCAGTAGCGGGTGAGGCTGCCGGCGACCTCGACGGCGTCGTCGCGCACCGGTCGGGCGTCGAGGCGGGCACGGTAGGGCGACTTCACGCGCGGGGGTCGGACGATCACGAGCCCGAGTCTACGAGCGACGCGCTGGTCGGAGTGCGCGTCCCGGGGCGCGCGCCCGTAGGGTGGGCGGGTGAGCTTCACTGCCCCGATCCAGCAGCCCGGACTGACCCTCGACCCCAACTGGCACCGCCGTGCGGTGTTCTACGAGGTGATGGTGCGGTCGTTCGTCGACAGCAACGGGGACGGGGCGGGCGACCTCCAGGGTCTGCTCACCCGCCTCGACTACCTGCAGTGGCTCGGCGTCGACGCCCTCTGGCTGCCGCCGTTCTTCCAGTCGCCCCTGCGCGACGGCGGGTACGACATCCAGGACTACAAGGCGATCCTGCCCGAGTTCGGCACACTCGACGAGTTCCGCGACCTGGTCACGAAGTCGCACGAGCGCAACATGCGCATCGTCATCGACATGGTGCTGAACCACACCAGCGACCAGCACGAGTGGTTCCAGCAGAGCCGCGAAGACCCCGAGGGCCCCTACGGCGACTTCTACGTCTGGCGCGACACCGACGACGAGTACTCGAACATCCGCGTCATCTTCGTCGACACCGAAGAGTCGAACTGGACGTTCGACCCGGTGCGTCGTCAGTTCTTCTTCCACCGCTTCTTCTCGCACCAGCCCGACCTCAACTTCGAGAACCCCGCCGTCCAAGAAGCGGTCTTCGACGTCGTCCGTCACTGGCTGGCGATGGGCGTCGACGGGCTCCGCCTCGACGCGATCCCTTACCTGTTCGAGACCGAAGAGGGCAACGGCGAGGGCGAACCGGCCACCCACGAGTTCATCAAGCGTCTGCGCGCCATGGTCGACGAGGAGTTCCCGGGTCGCGTGCTCATCGCCGAGGCGAACCAGTGGCCCGCCGAGACGGCGGCGTTCTTCGGCACCGAGGACGAGCCGGAGTGCCACATGGCCTTCGACTTCCCGGTCATGCCCCGCATCTTCTACTCGCTGCGCGCCCAGAGCGCCGACGAGCTCAAGCGCATCCTCTCCGAGACGACCGAGGTGCCCCCGGGCGCGGCCTGGGCCGTCTTCCTCCGCAACCACGACGAGCTCACCCTCGAGATGGTCAGCGAGGAGTACCGGCAGGCGATGTACGGCTGGTACGCGTACGACCCCCGCATGCGCTCGAACATCGGCATCCGTCGTCGCCTCGCTCCTCTGCTCGACAACTCGCGTGCCGAACTCGAACTCGTCCACGCGCTGCTCTTCTCGCTGCCCGGCAGTCCGTTCCTGTACTACGGCGACGAGATCGGCATGGGCGACAACATCTGGCTTCCGGACCGCGACTCGTCCCGCACGCCGATGCAGTGGACGCCCGACCGCAACGCCGGCTTCTCGACCGCCGACCCGGGCAAGCTCTTCCTGCCCGTCGTCCAGTCGCTCGTCTACAACTACAACCTGGTCAACGTCGAGAGCCAGCTGGCGCAGTCGCGGTCGCTGCTGCACTGGGTCCGCAACGTCATCCACGTGCGCAAGGCCCACCCGACCTTCGGCCTCGGCACCCTCGAGGTGCTCGAGACGAACCAGGAGTCCGTCCTGTCGTTCGTCCGGTCCTACGAGGGGGCCGGCACGCAGTTCGGCGACTCGGCCGAGGACATCCTCTGCGTCTTCTCGTTCGGTCACAACCCGACCTCGGTCGACATCGTGGCCCCGCAGTTCGCCGGGCGCACGTTGGTCGACCTCTTCGGCGGAGCGCAGTTCCCCTCGTTCGACGACGAGGGCAAGGTCACCCTGACCCTCGGCACGCAGGCGTTCTTCTGGCTGCACGTCGGCGACGTGCCCGTGGCGGCGGCACCCGCTGTCGGTGGCGCCTCCTAAGCTCACAGAGTGACTGACACCGACACGACCGGCACCGCCCCCGACCTCGCGGCCGTGGGCGAGCCGCCGGCCGCCTGGTGGCAGGCCCTCGGCGTCTTCGACCTCGAGACGACGGGCATCGACGTCGAGACGGCCCGGATCGTCACCGCGCACGTCGGCCTGATCGACGCCACCGGTGCGACGGTCGCACACGGCGAGTGGTTGGCCGATCCGGGCGTCGAGATCCCCGAGCAGGCCAGCGCCGTCCACGGCATCTCGACCGAGCGGGCCCGAGCCGAGGGGCGACCGGCCGCCGAGGTCGTGGCCGAGATCGTCGCGGCCATCCGTGCCGTCTTCGCCCGCGGCGTGCCGTTGGTCGTCTACAACGCGCCCTACGACCTCACGCTGCTCGACCGTGAGGCCCGCCGCCACGGTGTCGAACCTCTCGGCGAGGTGGGCGAGATCGGCTGCGTCGTCGATCCGCTCGTCATCGACAAGGCCGTCGACACCTACCGCAAGGGCAAACGCACCCTCGAGGCCGCCGCGGCCGTCTACGGCGTCTCGCTCGACGACGCCCACGACGCCGGGGCCGACGCGATCGCCGCGGGCCGTGTCGCCCAGGCGATGGCCAAGCGGTATCCCGATCGCCTCGGCGTGCCCGTGACCGAGTTGCACGACCTCCAGGTCGGGTGGTGCTCGACCCAGGCCGAGAGCTTCCAGCAGTACATGCGCCGTGCGAAAGACCCCACCTTCACCGCTCACGGTGACTGGCCGCACCGCCCACTGCCGTTCGCCTGAGCACGAACGCCCCTCCGCGCCTCCTGGGCTCGCCCGCGCCTCCGTCTCCTGGGCTCCGCCCGGGCCTCCTGCGGTGCGGTGTCGTCAGCGTCCACCCTCTCGGTCGGGCACCCTCACCCGGGCGCACGAAAGAGGCGGCCCACCGAAGTGGACCGCCTCTTTCGGGCGTGAGGGCTGTTGCCTACTTGCCGAAGTTCTTGTAGCGCGAGTTGAACTTCTCGACGCGACCGGCCGAGTCGAGGATGCGCTGCTTGCCCGTGTAGAACGGGTGCGACTCGGACGAGATCTCGACGTCGATGACCGGGTAGGTCTCACCGTCGAGCTCGATGGTCTTGTCGCTGGTCGTCGTGGAGCGCGTGAGGAACGTGGCGCCCGACGCGAGGTCCCGGAAGACGATCTGCTTGTACTCGGGGTGGATGTCGGTCTTCATGATTGTCCTAGGTCTAGCGAACGAGTGATGATGGTGAGTTCAGGAGGCGCGTGCAGCATCGCTGCGGGCCAGCTGTCAACGATACCAGACCGACGGCCCGGATCGTAGGAGGCGCGGTTCAGCCCGCGGCGCGGGCCGAGTACCGGCCCCCGTCGGACTCGACCCGCAGTTCGACGCCGAACGTGGCGCCGAGGGTCTCGGCCGTGATGACCTCGTCGAGCGGACCGGCGGCCACGACGGAGCCGTGGTCGAGCAGCAGGGCGTGCGTGAATCCCTTGGGGATCTCCTCGACGTGGTGGGTCACCATGACGATGGCCGGAGCGCCCTCGGACGAGGCGTAGCCCGAGAGCATCTGCAGCAGTTCTTCGCGGGCGCCGAGGTCGAGGCTCGCGGCCGGCTCGTCGAGCAGCAGCAACTCGGGGTCGGTCATGACCGAGCGGGCGATCTGGACGCGCTTCTGCTCACCGTCGCTCAGCTCGCCGAAGGTACGGTCCGAGAGGTGGTCGAGCTTCCACTCGTCGAGAACGCGGTGCGCCCGACGGACGTCGACGCCCTCGTACTCTTCGTTCCATCGCCCGGTGACCGAGTAGGCGGCCGTCAGGACGACGTCGACGACCTTCTCCTTCGCCGGGATGCGCCGGGCGATGGCCGTCGAGGCGAAGCCGATGCGTGGCCGCAGGTCGAACAGGTCGACGGAGCCGAGGTCGGAGCCGAGGATGCTGGCCTCGCCCGAGGACGGGTGGCTCTGCGCGGCCGCGACCTGCAGCAGGCTCGTCTTGCCGGCACCGTTCGGGCCGAGCACGACCCAGCGCTCGTCGGAGTCGACCGTCCAGGTCAGTTTGTCGACGACGGCTGTGCCGCCTCGGACGATCGAGACATCGGTGAGCTGCAGGACGGTAGGCATGGTCCTCAGCCTAGTTGAGCAGGCCCTCGTAGATCCCCAGCGTCTGCTCGGCGATCCGCGACCACGAGAACTCTTCTTCGGCCCTCATGCGGCCGGCTCGTCCCATGAGGCGGGCGAGTGCCGGGTCGGAGACGACCTCGGTGAGGGTGGCCGCCAGGTCGGCCACGAAGCGGTCGGGGTCGACCGGGGTGCCGGTGCCGTCCTGCACCTGGTCGAGGGGCACGATCCGGCCCGTCAGACCGTCCGCGACGACCTCGGGGATGCCGCCCGTGTCGGACCCGACGACGGGGACGCCGCAGGCCATCGCCTCGAGGTTGACGATGCCGAGGGGTTCGTACACCGAGGGGCAGACGAAGGTGGTGGCGGCGCTCAGCACCGCACTGAGCTGGTGACGGGGCAGCACGGTGTCGATCCACACGACGCCGGTGCGCTCCTCTTGCAACTCTCGGACGAGACCCGTGACCTCGGCCATGATCTCGGGGGTGTCCGGCGCGCCGGCGCAGAGCACGAGCTGCACGTCGGCCGGCAGCAGCTTGGCCGCGCGCAGCAGGTACGGCAGGCCCTTCTGGCGGGTGATGCGACCGACGAAGACGACGGAGGGGCGGTCGGGATCGATGCCCAGGCTGCGGACCAGCTCGGCGTCGTCGACGCGCTTCCAGCCCTCGAGGTCGATCCCGTTGTAGACGACCTGGACCTTCGACTCGTCGATCGACGGGTAGGAGCGCAGGATGTCGCGGCGCATCCCGTCGCTGACCGCGATGACGCGGTCGGCGGTCTCGTAGGCCTGACGCTCGATCCAGCTCGAGACGCGGTAGCCGCCTCCGAGCTGTTCGGCCTTCCAGGGTCGGAGCGGTTCGAGGCTGTGTGCCGTCAGGACGTGCGGGACCCCGTGCAGCATCTGGGCCAAGTGGCCGGCCGCGTTCGCGTACCAGGTGTGGCTGTGGACGACGTCGGCTCCGGCCACGTCCTGGGCCATGCTGACGTCCACGCCGAGGGTGCGCAGCGTGGCGTTGGCCTGGTCGAGCTGGGGCAGGTCGGGGTACCCGGTCGTGTCGGGTTCCGGGTCGACCTCGCCGAAGGCCCGGACCTGCACCTCGACGCCCTGACGCAGGGCCTTGACGAGTTCGACGACGTGGACGCCCGCTCCCCCGTAGACGTTGGGCGGGTATTCCTTGGTGATGACATCGACTCGCACGTGGTTCACCGTAGTCGTGCGACCGCGAATCGTGCCATTCTGGCCCCATGGCATCAAAGAAGATCTTCGGCATCGTCCTGGCTGGTGGCGAGGGCAAACGCCTGATGCCGCTGACCGCCGACCGCGCGAAACCCGCTGTCCCGTTCGGTGGCAACTACCGTCTCATCGACTTCGCCCTGTCGAACCTGATCAACTCGGGTCTCCGGCAGATCGTCGTCCTGACCCAGTACAAGTCGCACAGCCTCGACCGCCACGTGTCGCAGACCTGGAGCATCGAGGGCCTGCTGGGTGCCTACGTCGCCTCGGTCCCGGCCCAGCAGCGGCTCGGCAAGCGATGGTTCGCCGGCAGCGCCGACGCGATCCTGCAGAGCCTGAACCTCCTGCGTGACGAGAAGCCCGACATCGTCGTCGTGGTGGGTGCCGACCACGTCTACCGCATGGACTTCTCGCAGATGATCGAGGCGCACATCGCCTCGGGCGCCGGGGTCACCGTCGCCGCCATCCGTCAGCCCATCTCGCTGGCCGACCAGTTCGGCGTGATCGAGGTCGACTCGGACGACCCGACCCGCATCGGCCGGTTCCTCGAGAAGCCGACCGACGCCACGGGCCTGCCGGACTCCCCCGACGAGATCCTCGCGTCGATGGGCAACTACGTCTTCGACGCGGACGTCCTGATCGACGCCGTGCTGCGCGACGGCGAGAAGCCCGACTCCAACCACGACATGGGCGGGGACATCGTCCCCGACTTCGTCTCCCGCGGCGACGCGGCGGTGTACGACCTCAACCGCAACGAGGTGCCCGGGTCGACCGAGCGCGACCGCTACTACTGGCGCGACGTCGGCACCATCGACTCGTTCTACGACGCGCACCGCGACCTGATCTCGGCCCTGCCGATCTTCAACCTCTACAACACCGACTGGCCGATCTTCAGCCAGCAGCTCAACTCGCCCCCCGCGAAGTTCGTCCGCGACGGCCACGGCAACCTCGGCACGACGATCGACTCGATCGTGTCGCTCGGTTCGTTGCTCTCGGGAGCGCACGTGGAGCGCAGCGTCCTGGGGCCATGGTGCACCCTCGACAGCGGCTCGCGGGTCGTCGACTCGGTGGTCTTCGAGCGGGCCCACGTCGGCCCGAACGCCGTCGTCAACCGGGCGATCCTCGACAAGGACGTCGTCATCGCGGCCGGCGCCTCCGTCGGCGTCGATCCCGAGGCCGACCGGGCCCGCGGGTTCACCGTCACGCCCTCCGGCATCACGGTGGTCGGCAAGGGCGTCCGGGTCGACCAGTAGACGCCCGGAGTCACACGAGCGGCGCGGTGCGTCGGCGGCCCTAGGCTGTCGGCGTGCCGCGTTTCCTCATCGTCCTCGACGTCGACTCCACCCTCATCGAGGACGAGGTCATCGAACTCCTCGCCGACGCCGCCGGCTCCCGGGCGCACGTCGAGGACGTGACCTCCCGGGCCATGGCCGGCGAGCTGGACTTCGCCGCGAGTCTCGCCGAGCGGGTCGCGACCCTCGAGGGTCTGCCCGAGTCGGTCCTCGCCGAGGTCCGAGCGCACCTCACGCCGACCCGCGGCGTCCGTGAACTCGTCGACGGCGTCCATGCCGCCGACGGTCTGGTGGGCGTCGTGTCCGGTGGGTTCCACGAGACCCTCGACCCGCTCGCGGACGACCTGGGGCTCGACTTCCGCCGGGCCAACCGCCTCGAGCTCCGAGGGGGCAGGCTGACCGGACGGGTCTCCGGTCCCGTGATCGACGCGCACGCCAAAGCCGCCGCGCTGCGCGGATGGGCCGAGGAGGCGCGGGTCGACCTCGCGCACACCGTCGCGGTCGGCGACGGGGCCAACGACCTCGAGATGATGGCCGTGGCAGGGCTCTCGGTGGCGTTCAACGCCAAGCCGCGGGTCCGGGAGCGCGCCGACGTGGTCGTCGGGACGAACGACCTGTCCCAGGTGCTGCCCCTGCTCGGGCTGCGGGGCTGAGCCACCGGACGAGGCGGGCGCCCGTCGGTGGTCGACCCGCACCTCCTGCCCGGTGGGCCTAGTGGCCCATGCCGAGGCCGCCGTCGACGGGGATCACGGCACCCGAGATGTAGGCGGCGTCGTCGCCCGCGAGCCACGTGATCGTCTTCGCGACCTCGGCCGTCGTGCCGTACCGGCCGGCGGGGATGCTCTTCTTGTACTCGGCCTGCTGAGCCTCGGGGAGGACGGCGGTCATGTCGGTCTCGACGAAGCCGGGGGCCACCACGTTGGCGGTGACGCCGCGGGCACCGAGCTCGCGGGTCAGGGAGCGGGCGAAGCCGACGAGGCCCGCCTTCGAGGCCGCGTAGTTGGCCTGACCCGGTCCGCCGTAGAGGCCGACCACGCTCGACACGAGCACGATGCGGCCGAACCGGGCCTTGAGCATGCCCTTGGACGCCCGCTTCACGACGCGGAAGGCCCCACCGAGGTTCGTGTCGACGACCGAGGTGAAGTCGTCCTCGGTCATGCGCATGAGCAGACCGTCCTTCGTGATCCCGGCGTTGGCCACGACGACCTCGACCGGGCCGAGCTCGGCCTCGACGGTGCTGAAGGCCGCGTCGATCGAGGCGGCGTCGGTGACGTCGGCGACGACGGTCAGCGTGCCCTCGGGGCCCTGACCGCTCCGGGCGGTGACGGCGACGCGGTGTCCCTGGGCGACGAACTCCTCCGCGATGGCGAAGCCGATGCCTCGGTTGCCGCCGGTGACGAGGACGGTGCGGGGCGTGGTCATGGGTGGTCTCCTCGGGGGCGATCTCGACGGCCACCGCTCGGTGCGGCGGACTCACGGCGAACCTGTGATCGGCAGGCCGCCGACCAGCCTACTGTCGGACCCGGGTCTTAGGATCGAGGCGGTCCCCCGGACGTCTGGTCCCCGAGATCGATCCGGCACCCGTCCGTGGTGCGTCCACCCTCCTCCCGACATCGAGGTGTGCCCCGTGAAGGCCTCGAACACGATCACGTCCCTGCCCCCCTCCCCCACCGACGACCGGCACTCCCGCATGGTCAAGTACCTGGTGGCGATGGGCATCAGGTTGGTCTGCATCGCCCTCTGCTTCGTCTTCCCCCTCGGGTGGTGGACGTTGTTGCCCGTCATCGGTGCCGTCGTCATCCCGTACATCGCCGTGGTGTTCGCCAACGTCGGTCACGAGTCCGGCGACGCGGTCGAGAGCCCCGGCGGCATCGAGCTGTACCGCGAGCCCCAGGCGCCGTTCCGACCGACGGTGGTCGACGGCGACGCCGGTCCTGCGGGCCCCGCAGCCCCGTCCGACGACGATCCCGGCGAGCCTGACCACGATCGGCCCACCGTCTGATGCTCGGTCTCGATCCCGTCGGCGTCCAGTGCTCTCGCGCCTCCTGTCGAGCCGAGGCACGGCATAATGTCCACTGGCGCAACCCCAAGATCCACGGCATCGACCGGGTCAAGGTGTGGTCGGCATGCGACGAGCACGTCGACTTCCTGCGCGAGTTCCTCGCGGCACGTGACTTCCCGGTCGTCGTGACGGGGGTGTCAGAGGTCGTCGAACAGGTCGGAACGGAGGCGCGGTGACGAACATCCGCTTCGCCCTCTCACGCAGATGGCTGGGCTACCTGGCCGTCGCCGTCGCGTTCGCGATCATCTGCGTGTTCCTCGCGCACTGGCAGTGGTCCCGACACGACGAGAAGCTCGCGGTCGTGCACCAGCTCGAGCAGACCTACGACGCCGACCCGGTCCCCCTCCAACAGGCCCTGCCCGAACTGTCGTCCTACGACGCGGCCCAGGAGTGGCAACCGGTCGAGATGACGGGGCGCTACCTCACCGACGACGAGTTGCTGGTCCGCAACCGTCCGCTCAACGGCCAACCCGGCTTCGAGGTCCTCGTCCCGTTCCGCACCACCCAGGGCGACGTCTTCGTGGTGGACCGCGGTTGGGTGCCCACCGGCAACGCCCAGGACTCCCCCGACGTCGTGCCCGCGCCTCCTCCGGGCGACGTCACCGTGGTCGCACGCCTGAAGCCGGGCGAGCCGGCATTGGGCGACCGCACGGGCGTCCCCGGGACGAACCAGATCGCGACCATCCAACTCAGCGAGGTCGAGTCGCGAGTCGGGCAGCCCGTCTACTCGAGCGCCTACGGTCTGGTCGTCAGCGAGAGCCCCGCGCCGGCCACGGCACCCGTGCCGTCCTCGAAGCCCGAGATCGACACCGGTCTGAACCTGTCGTACTTCGTCCAGTGGCTCATGTTCGCGGTCGGTGCCTTCGGGTTCCTGTTCTACGTGTTCCGCCAGGAGTACCGCAACCAGAACGCGGACGACGACGAACTCGTCGAACGCGAGGCCGAGCGCCAGCGCCGTCGTGACTCCCGACCCCGCCACGACAACGACGTCGAGGACGAGATCCTGGACGGCGCCCACCGCTGACCGGACCGCCGGCCGGGCGCCCGGGTGGACCGGGGCCCTACGGCATCCAGGGCCGGGAGCCTGAGTCCTGAGGCCTGAGGCCAAGGGCTTGGGCCGGTGCCCGGGTCAGGCCAGGTTGATCAGGTCGGAGTAGTCCGGGGTCCAGTGGTCCTCGGTGCCTTCGGGCATGATCAGCACGCGCTCGGGGTTCAGGGCCTCGACGGCGCCCTCGTCGTGGCTCACCAGGACGACGGCCCCCTCGTAGTTGCTCAGGGCGTCGAGGATCTCGAGTCGGCTCGCGGGGTCGAGGTTGTTGGTGGGCTCGTCGAGCAGCAGGACGTTCGCCCCCGAGACGACGATCATGGCCAGCGCCAGGCGGGTCTTCTCGCCCCCGGACAGCACGCCGGCCAGCTTCGCCGAGTCGTCGCCCGTGAAGAGGAACGAGCCCAACACGCGTCGCGCCTCCATCTCGGTGATGTTCGGAGAGGAGGACACCATGTTCTCGAGCACGCTGCGCTTGACGTCGATCGTCTCGTGCTCCTGGGCGTAGTAGCCGACCCGCAGCCCGTGGCCCGGCTCGAGCTGCCCGGTGTCGGGAGCGTCGACCCCGGCGAGGATGCGGAGCAGGGTCGTCTTGCCCGCACCGTTCAGGCCCAGGATGACGACCTTCGAGCCGCGGTCGATGGCGAGGTCCACGGCCGTGAAGATCTCGAGGGAACCGTAGCTCTTCGAGAGGTTCGAGGCCATCAGCGGCGTCTTGCCACACGCGACCGGCGTCGGGAAGCGCAGCTTCGCCACGCGGTCGACCGCGCGGACCTCGTCGAGGCCGGAGAGGAGCTTCTCTGCCCGAGCCACCATCTGGTGGGCCGCAGCGGCCTTCGACGCCTTGGCGCCGAACCGGGCCGCCTGCTTCTGCAGGGCCGAGGCCTGCTTCTCGGCGTTCGAGCGCTCTTTCTTGCGGCGCTCCTCGTCGGCGGCGCGCTGTCGCTGGTAGTTCCGCCATCCCATGTTGTAGACGTCGATCGCCTGCCGGTTGGCGTCCAGGTAGAAGACGCGGTTGACGACCTCCTCGACGAGTTCGATGTCGTGGCTGATGACGATGACGCCGCCCTGGTAGGTCTTCAGGTATTCGCGCAGCCAGACGACCGAATCGGCGTCGAGGTGGTTCGTCGGCTCGTCGAGGATCATCGTGTCGGCGGCCGAGAAGAGGATGCGGGCCAGTTCGATGCGCCGGCGCTGACCACCCGACAACGTCGACAGGGGCTGGTCGAGGATGCGGTCGGGCAGGCTGAGGTTGCTCGCGATGGACGCCGCCTCGGCCTCGGCCGCGTACCCGCCGAGCGCGTTGAACTGGTCGTCGAGGTCGCCGTAGCGCTTCATGGCGCGGGCGGCGACGGCGGGGTCGGGGTCGCCCATGGCCAGGGTCGCTTCCTGGATGCCGAGCAGCAACTGGCCGAGACCTCGGGCGTCGAGGATGCGCGTCCGGGCGAGGTCTTCGGGGTTGCCGCTGCGGGGGTCCTGCGGCAGGTAACCGATCTCGCCGGAGCGCTCGATCTTGCCGCCCGTCGGGAGGGTCTCGCCGGCCAGCGTCTTGGTCATGGTCGTCTTGCCGGCGCCGTTGCGGCCGACGAGGCCGATCTTGTCGCCCCGGTCGACCCGGAACGAGACGTCGGCCATGAGGAGGCGCGCGCCGACGCGGATCTCGAGATCGTGCACGGAGAGCACAGCAGATGTCCAATCGATTGGTGAGGAGTCCACAACGGGGCCCGGAAGGGGGCCGCCCATAAGATGGGGACGTCGTGTGGAGAGGGTCGCAGCACTGCGCTGCCGACCAGCCGCTCGGCCGATCAACCTACCCATTCTAGGAGTCCCCATGACGAACACTGCCGCATCGACCTCACGGCCGGTCCTCGCCGACCGTCTGGTGGCCCGGGGCGCCGCCGCCGACGTGGCCCTCGTCCTCGGTGGAGTCGCCGTCGTCTCGGCGCTGGCGCAGGTCCAGGTGCCGCTCTGGCCGGTGCCCGTCACGGGACAGACCCTCGGCGTCATGCTCGTCGGCGCCTCCCTCGGGGCCCGTCGAGGGGCGCTGTCGTTGGCCACCTACCTCGTGCTGGGAGTCGCCGGCCTGCCGATCTTCGCCGAGTTCTCGGGCGGTCCCCTCAGCGTCCTCAAGCCGAGCTTCGGCTTCGTCATCGGATTCGTCGTGGCGGCTGCCGTCATCGGCTGGCTCTCCGAGCGCGAGTGGGACAAGCAATGGTGGCGTTCTGCCGCCGCGTTCTTCCTCGCGAGCCTGATCCCCTTCGCCGTGGGCCTCCCCTACCTGGCCGTCGTGCTCGGATCACTGGGCCTGCCGAACGACCTGCCGAGCGTCCTCGCCGCCGGTCTGTACCCGTTCATCGTGGGCGGGATCGCCAAGTGGCTGATCGCGGCGGCGGTCCTGCCCCTCGCCTGGCGTGCGCTGAAGCGCATCGGCGACTAGCTGCCTGCCGCTCCCTCGGCGTGCCCGGCGAGGGACGCGACGACGAAGCCCCGCCCCTCTCGGAGGGGCGGGGCTTCGTCGTGTCGCGTCGTCGGGCGACTCTCAGATGGAGAACCCGATGGCTCGCATCATGTCGCGTCCGTCGTCCGTGATGCGGTCGGGGCCCCACGGCGGCATCCACACCCAGTTGATGCGGAACGCGTCCACGACCCCGTCCAGGGCGTTCGCCGTGTCGCCCTCGATGACGTCCGTCAACGGGCAGCCTGCACTCGTGAGCGTCATGCTGATGATGAGGGCGTTCTCGTGCTCTTCGTCCATCGCCAGGTCGTAGATGAGACCGAGGTCGACGATGTTGACGCCCAGCTCGGGGTCGACGACCTCTTTCAGGGCCTCGATGGTCTGGTCGAACTTCTCGGGGCTGAGTGCGACGGCCATGGTCAGACCGCCGAGGTCGCGGCGGCCTCGGCGGCGGCGGCCGTCACGTACCGGTCGTAGCCCTCGTTCTCGAGACGGTCGGCCAGCTCGGGGCCGCCCTCGTCGGCGACGTGGCCGTCGACGAAGACGTGGACGAAGTCGGGCTTGATGTAACGGAGGATGCGCGTGTAGTGCGTGATGAGCAACAGACCGAGGCCGGTGTTGGCCTTCGCGCGGTTGACACCCTCGGACACGATCTTGAGGGCGTCGACGTCCAGACCGGAGTCGGTCTCGTCGAGGACGGCGAACTTCGGCTTGAGCAGTTCGAGTTGCATGATCTCGTGGCGCTTCTTCTCGCCACCCGAGAAACCCTCGTTGACGTTGCGCTCGGCGAAGGCCGAGTCCATCTTGAGGGCGGTCATCGACTCGCGGAGGTCCTTGATCCAGCCGCGGATCGCGGGGGCCTCGCCGTCCAGGGCCGTCTTGGCCGTCCGGAGGAAGTTCGAGACCGTGACGCCGGGGATCTCGACGGGGTACTGCATGGCGAGGAAGAGGCCCGCCTTGGCTCGCTCGTCGACGCTCATCTCGAGCACCTCGCGACCGTCGAGCAGGATCGATCCGCCGTCGACGTTGTAGCGGGGGTGGCCGGCGATCGTGTAGGCGAGCGTCGACTTGCCCGAGCCGTTGGGGCCCATGACGGCGTGGATCTCGCCCTCGTTGATGGTGAGGTCGACGCCCTTGAGGATGGGCTTGGGGCCGGCGTCGGTGTCGATGCTGACCTTGAGGTCACGGATCTCGAGAGTGGACATGCGTTCTGTTCCTTTACTGTGCGGCGCCGGTGGAGGTCGAGGTGGTGTCGACGTACACCTCGCCGTCGATGACGGAGACCGAGAAGACCGGTACGGGTTCGTAGGCGGGCAGCGTGAGCGGCTTGCCGGTGGTGAGCTCGAACTTCGAGCCGTGGGCCCAGCATTCGAGGGTGTCGTCCTCGACGAAGCCCTCGGAGAGCGAGATGTCGCCGTGGGTGCAGGTGTCGCCGATGGCGTGGATCGTGCCGGCGCTGTCCTTCACGACGGCGATCGCGACGCCGTCGACGACGACGCGGTGGGCCTGGGAGGGGCTGACGTCGTCGACGCCGCAGACCTTCGTCGCCATCAGGCGATCGTCTCGGTCGAGGTCGCCTCGCCCGCGGCCAGTTCGACCTCGATGGCGTCCACGAGGCGGGCCTGCAGGTCGGCGTCCCCGATCTTCTGGATGACCTCGACGAGGAATCCGAGGACGACGAGGCGACGCGCCTCGTGCTCGGAGATGCCGCGCGACTGGAGGTAGAAGAGGTGCTCGTCGTCGAAGCGACCCGTCGCGCTGGCGTGACCGGCACCTTCGATGTCGCCGGTCTCGATCTCGAGGTTCGGGATCGAGTCGGCGCGCGTGCCTTCGCTCAGCACCAGGTTGCGGTTCTGCTCGTAGCTGTCGGTGCCGGGAGCCGTCCGACCGATCAGGACGTCGCCGATCCACACCGTGCGGGCACCGGCGCCTTGGAGGGCGCCCTTGTAGTTCACCCGGCTCCGCGTCTTGGGGGCGTCGTGGTTCACGTACACCTGCTGCTCGAGGTGCTGACCGGCGTCCGCGAAGTACACGCCGTAGAGCTCGGCGTCCGCGCCCTGCTCGGCCAGGTGGGCCGACGGGTTGACCCGGACGACCGAACCGCCCAGGCTGACGACGAAGTGCTTCAGCTGGGCGTCGCGCCCGATCCGGGCGTGGTGGCTCGCGAGGTGCACGGCGTCGTCGTCCCACTCCTGGAGCGTGACGACGGTGAGGTGCGCGCCGTCGTCCACGACGATCTCGACGTTCTCGACCAGCTGGGCCGATCCGGTGTTGCGGAGGACGACCATGGACTGGCTGTTGGCCTTGGCGTGGATCAGCGTGTGACCCGCCCGTGGTGCACGGTCGAGTCCCGAGCGGCCGATGGTGATGGCCGACGGTTCGTCGCCGTCGAGGGTCACGACGAGCACCTTCTCGACGCTCGACCACGCGTTGGCGGCGGCCTTGTCCTCGGGAGTGCCCGCCGTGCCGACACGGGAGTCGGACCGGTCGACCCATTCGACGGTCGCGCCGGGCGTCTCGCGGGCCAGGTAGGCGTAGGGCGAGCCGTCGAGGTCTCCGTCGATCAACGGACGGAGGCGCGACACCGGACTGAGCTTCCAGTCCACCTCGCGACCGGTCACGTCGGGGAACGCCGTGGGGTCGACCGAGGTGAACCGCTCGGAACGCGTCTGGACGGGCACGAGGCCCCAGCCGCCGTCACTGTGGGCACCCGCGCCGTGCTGGACGCCCGGCGTGGTGGTGGACTCTGGTGTGGTGGTGGGTGCTGCGGCGGACATCTAGCCGACTGATCCTTCCATGCTCATCTCGATGAGCTTGTTGAGTTCGAGCGCGTACTCCATCGGGAGTTCGCGGGCGATGGGCTCGATGAAGCCACGGACGATCATGGCCATGGCCTCGTCTTCGGCCATGCCGCGTGACATGAGGTAGAAGAGCTGCTCTTCGCTGACCCGCGACACCGTCGCCTCGTGACCGAGCTGGACGTCGTCGACGCGGATGTCGATCGCGGGGTAGGTGTCGGAACGAGAGATCGTGTCGACGAGCAGGGCGTCACAGCGGACCGTGTTGGCCGCGTGGTGGGCGGCCTCATCGACTCGCACCTCGCCACGGTAACCCGCGCGACCGCCGCCTCGCGCGATCGACTTCGACACGATGGACGACGTCGTGTAAGGCGCCATGTGGATCATCTTCGCGCCGGCGTCCTGGTGCTGACCGGGGCCCGCGAAGGCCACGGACAGGGTCTCGCCCTTGGCGTGCTCACCGACCAGGTAGATGGACGGGTACTTCATCGTCACCTTCGAGCCGATGTTGCCGTCGATCCACTCCATGGTGGCGCCCTCGTGCGCGATCGCCCGCTTGGTGACCAGGTTGTACACGTTGTTCGACCAGTTCTGGATCGTCGTGTACCGCACGCGGGCGTTCTTCTTCACGATGATCTCGACCACGGCCGAGTGCAGGGAGTCCGACTTGTAGATCGGGGCCGTGCAGCCCTCGATGTAGTGGACGTAGCTGCCCTCGTCGGCGATGATCAGCGTCCGCTCGAACTGACCCATGTTCTCGGTGTTGATGCGGAAGTACGCCTGGAGCGGGATCTCGACGTGGACGCCCTTGGGCACGTACACGAACGAGCCGCCCGACCACACGGCGGTGTTCAGCGCCGCGAACTTGTTGTCACCGGCCGGGATGACCGTGCCGAAGTGCTCCTGGAAGAGTTCGGGGTGCTCGCGCAGCGCGGTGTCGGTGTCCATGAAGATGACACCCTGCTGCTCGAGGTCCTCACGGATCTGGTGGTAGACCACCTCGGACTCGTACTGGGCGGCGACGCCGGCGACCAGGCGGTTGCGCTCGGCCTCGGGGATGCCGAGCTTCTCGTAGGTGTTCTTGATGTCGTCGGGCAGCTCGTCCCAGGTCGTCGCCTGCTTCTCGGTCGACCGGACGAAGTACTTGATGTTGTCGAAGTCGATGCCGGACAGGTCGGCACCCCACGTCGGCATGGGCTTGCGTTCGAACAGCGTCAGGCCCTTGAGCCTGTTCTTGAGCATCCACTCGGGTTCGCTCTTCAAGTTCGAGATGTCGGTGACGACCTCGGGTGACACCCCTCGGCGCGCCGAGGCGCCCGCGGTGTCGGAGTCGGACCAGCCGAACTCGTACTGCCCCAGGCTCTCGAGCTCGGGTCGATCGATCAACACGTCTGACATGACTACCTCTTTCTCTGCCGGACCGAACACGGGTCGGCCGAACGGCATTCCCCGGGTGGTGGAGCGGCCCAGCTGCTCGCCCTGCGAGTCGAACACGTCGGCTGCCGCCGCTCCGTCCGCCGACGCTCGACATGATCGAGACGTCAGGCGGCGTTGCTTAGACTGTTGATGAAGGCCGCGTCCCGCTTCTGCGGATCTCACGTCCTTCGGATGTCTCCGTCGACACCCTGCCGGGTCGTGTTCCTGAACCCGTTGATTCTACAGGGCCGACCGCCGAAAGTGACGAAAGGCAGCAAGTCGTGAGCAACGCACAGGTGGGCGCCACCGGAGTCCTGACCCGAGCCTGGTCGTGGCTCCCCACGACCGTCGATCGCCGGGTCCGTTTCGTCGCGTGGGCGTCGTTCGTCTGCCAGGTGCTGCTGATCGGCACGGGAGGTGCGGTGCGGCTCACGGGATCGGGGCTCGGCTGCCCCACCTGGCCACGCTGCACCACCGACTCCTTCGTCAGCACGCCCGAGATGGGCATCCACGGGGTCATCGAGTTCGGCAACCGCCTCCTGACCTTCGTGCTCACGCTCGTCGTCATCCTCGCCTTCCTCTTCGTGCTGCGGATGCGGAAGGTCCGCCGCGACTTCTTCTGGCTCACCCTCGTCCAGGGCCTGAGCATCCCCTTCCAGGCCGTGCTCGGGGGGATCACCGTCCTCACCGGTCTGAACCCGTACATCGTCGGGGCACACTTCGTCGTCTCGATCGCCCTCGTCGCCCTCACCACCACCCTGCTCTGGCGCGTGTACCGCGGGCCCCGTGGGCACCACGCCGCCACTCCGCGTGGTTATGCGCGACTCGTCCACGTGACGGCCGCCGTGGTCGGCGTGACCGTGATCGTCGGCGTCCTGACGACCGGCTCCGGCCCCCACGCCGGCGATGCGGCGACCCCCCGCAACGGCCTCGACCCGGCGATCATGGACCACGTCCACAGCTGGCCGGCCTATGCGACCCTCGCTCTCACCCTGGCGGTCCTCGCCTGGACCGTCCAGGCGGGCCTCCCCCGTCGGTTCCCCGTGGCCCTGCTGGGCGTCGAACTCGTCCAGATCGCCGTCGGCATCACCCAGGCGCGCTCCGGACTGCCGCCCCTGCTCGTGGGGAGTCACATGGTCCTGGCCGCGCTGCTGGTGGCCGCGACGACCGCCGTGGTGCTGTCGCTGCGCAACGACCAGGCTCCCGACGAGGTCGAGCCGATCGTCGAGGCGGCCGCCGCCCGCGTCTGACCCGGGCGACCGGGGGTCTAGCCCCGGCGCATGACGGTGTCGACGTCGTCCTGCTCGACGACGACGAAGCCCGTCCGCTCGTAGAGCGACACGGCTCGGCTTCCCGTGAGCACGTCGAGGGTGACCGACCCCGTGGTGACCGAGTCGATCGCCTGCGAGAGGAGGGTCGTCCCGATCCCGTGACCCCGCGCCTCCTCGACCAGGTAGAAGTGACGGAGCCAGGTCGTGTCGCCGTCCGGGTGAAGCGCGATGCAGCCGAGGAGGCGCTGGTCGCCTTCGACGACTCGTGTCTCGTCGGCCACGTACTCGCGGACGAATCGAGCCCGGTGGCGGGCCGGGTTCCAGATGCCGAGCCTCTCGAACTCGGGTCGCAGCACCACGAGCTTGAGAGCGGTCAGCTGTTCGAGGTCGTCCGGGCTCGCCGGACGGACGGTCCAGTCGGACGGCCTCACGGGATCAGAACGGCAGCAGGGGGTCGACCCCGACGGCGACGAACAGGAGCGTGAGGTACGTGATGGAGCTGTGGAAGACGCGCATCGGACGGACCTCGGCGACGTGCTGGATGGCCCGGCTGTAGAGCCGGTGCGACTCCCAGACGAACCAGGCCCCGCTCGCGAGTGCCACGACGGTGTAGAGCACGCCCATGCCTGCGACGGGGACGAGGATCAGCGAGCAGACCACGGTGGCCCAGGCGTAGAGGATCACCTGCAGGCCGACGATCGACCGGCCGCGCACGACGGCGAGCATGGGGACGTCGGCCGCGGCGTAGTCGTCGCGGTACTTCATCGACAGCGGCCAGTAGTGCGGCGGCGTCCAGAGGAAGATGACCATGAAGAGGATGACGGCCGACCAGGACAGGTCGTTCGTGACGGCGGCCCAGCCGATGAGCACCGGCATGCACCCGGCGATGCCGCCCCACACGATGTTCTGCGGCGTGCGGCGCTTCAGCCAGAGCGTGTACACGACGACGTAGAAGAGGATCGCCCCGAGCGACAGCGCCGCCGAGAGCAGGTTGACCGTCAGGCCGAGCCAGACGATCGACGCGACGCCGACCACGTACGAGAAGATCAACGCCTCGCGGTCGCTGACCTCGCCGGTCACGAGCGGTCGGCCCTGGGTCCGCTTCATGATGCGGTCGATGTCGCGGTCGATGTAGCAGTTGAAGGCCGAGGCCGAGCCGGCGCTCAGCGCCCCACCGATCAGGGTCGCGGCGACGAGCCACAGGTTGGGGATGCCCCCCTGGGCCAGGAACATCGTCGGCGCCGTGGTGACGAGCAGGAGCTCCATCACGCGGGGCTTCGTGAGGGCGACGTACGCCCGAGCCTTGCGACGGAAGCCCCGGGGTGACGTGTCGGGGCGGATGTCAACGGCTGCGGTCATGAGTCCTCTAACGAGACGAACGGTTTGCCCAAGGAGTCTAGGCGATGAACGTCGACGCTGACGGCGAACCCTCGGCCGATGCGGACGGGCGAAGGGGGTTCGTCCCTATACTTACAGGTGCTTGCCAGTCGTACGCCCTCTCGGTCCCGAATCACCGGACGAACCGTCCCGATCTCCGCCCCGGCGTGTGTGCGACCCAGCCGACGACGTCTCGGCAGGCGCACGTCAGCGCGGGAGCGAATCGACCCCGCGCAGTTCGCATCAAGAAGGGTCAACTTCCAGTGGCAGATCTGCAATGGGAATCCATTGACAACAAAGCAGTAGACACGGTCCGCGTCCTCGCGGCCGACGCGGTCGAGAAGGTCGGCAACGGTCACCCCGGCACCGCGATGAGCCTGGCGCCCGCCGCGTACCTGCTCTTCCAGAAGGTCATGCGTCGTGACCCGAGCGACAGCACCTGGATCGGTCGCGACCGGTTCATCCTGTCCGTCGGCCACAGCTCGCTGACGCAGTACATCCAGTTCTACCTGGGCGGCTACGGTCTCGAGCTCGACGACCTCGAGGCCTTGCGCACCTGGGGCTCGAAGACCCCCGGCCACCCCGAGTACGGCCACACGGACGGCATCGAGATCACCACCGGTCCGCTGGGCCAGGGCTTCGCCAGCTCGGTGGGCTTCGCCTACGCCGCCCGTTTCGAGCGCGGCCTGTTCGACCCCGACGCCGCCCCCGGCACGAGCCCCTTCGACCACTTCGTGTACGTCATCGCCGGTGACGGCGACATGCAAGAGGGCGTCACGAGCGAGGCCGCGTCGCTGGCCGGGCACCAGAAGCTCGGCAACCTCGTCGCCATCTACGACTCGAACCAGATCTCGATCGAGGACGACACCAACATCGCCTTCACCGAGGACGTCCACAAGCGCTTCGAGTCCTACGACTGGGACGTCCAGGTCGTCGACTGGAAGAAGACCGGCGAGTACGTCGAGGACGTCGCCGAGCTGCACGACGCCATCGAGAAGGCCAAGGCCGTCACCGACAAGCCCTCCCTGATCATCCTCAAGACGATCATCGGCTGGCCCTCGCCCAAGAAGCAGAACTCCGGCAAGATCCACGGTTCGGCCCTCGGCGCCGACGAGGTCGCCGGCCTCAAGTCGGTCCTCGGGTTCGACCCCGAGAAGTCCTTCGACGTCGACCCCGCCGTCCTCGAGCACACCCGCAAGGCCGTCGAGCGCGGTCAGGCCCAGCACGCCGAGTGGGACGAGAAGCTCGCCGCCTGGGCGTCGGCCAACCCCGACAAGAAGGTCATGCTCGACCGCATCCTCGCGAACGAGCTGCCCGAGGGCGTCGAAGAAGCGCTCCCCGTCTTCGAGGCCGGCAAGGACGTCTCCACCCGCGCCGCCTCCGGCAAGGTCATCAACGCCCTCGCCGGCGTGGTCCCCGAGCTCTGGGGCGGGTCGGCCGACCTGGCCGAGTCGAACCTGACGACGATCACGGGCTCGAAGTCGTTCGTCCCCACCGAGTGGTCGACCGACGAGTGGAGCGGAGACCCCTACGGTCGCGTTCTGCACTTCGGCATCCGCGAGCACGCGATGGGCGCCATCCTCAACGGCATCACGCTGCACGGCAACACGCGCCCGTTCGGTGGCACGTTCCTGATCTTCAGCGACTACATGCGCCCGGCGGTCCGCCTCGCGGCACTGATGAAGTCCCCGGCGATCTACGTCTGGACCCACGACTCCGTGGCCCTGGGCGAGGACGGTCCGACGCACCAGCCGATCGAGCAGCTCGCGTCGCTCCGCGCGATCCCCGACCTCGACGTCGTGCGTCCCGCCGACGCCAACGAGACGGCCTGGGCCTGGGCGACGATCCTCGAGCGCCACCACGGCCCCGCCGGCATCGCGCTCAGCCGTCAGAACCTGCCCGTCTTCGAGCGCGGCACCGGTGACGCCGAGGGTGACACCTTCGCGTCGGCGAAGAACGTGGCGAAGGGCGCCTACGTCCTGGCCGAGGCACCGGGCGGAACGCCCGACGTGATCTTCGTCGCCACGGGTTCCGAGGTGCAGATCGCCGTCGAGGCCCGTGAGGTCCTGCGCGGCGAGGGCATCAACGCCCGCGTCGTCTCGGCACCGAGCATCGAGTGGTTCGACGAGCAGAGCGACGAGTACAAGGAGGCGGTCCTCCCGGCCGCCGTCAAGGCCCGCGTCTCGATCGAGGCCGGTGTGGCCATGCCGTGGCGCGGCATCGTCGGTGACGCCGGTCGCAGCGTGTCGATCGAGCACTTCGGTGCTTCGGCCGACTACAAGACGCTGTTCAAGCAGTTCGGCATGACGACCGAAGCCGCCGTCGCCGCCGCCAAGGACTCGATCGCCGCTCTCTGAGCGACGACGAAGGAAAGAGAAGAACACCATGACCGATTCCAACACCGCACAGCTGTCCGCCGCAGGCGTCAGCATCTGGCTCGACGACCTCTCGCGTGAGCGCATCAACGCGGGCGGCCTCCAGAAGCTGATCGCCGAGCGCAACGTCGTCGGCGTCACCACCAACCCCACGATCTTCGCGTCGGCTCTCGCCAAGGGCGAGGCCTACGACGACCAGGTCGCCCTGCTCGCGAAGACCGGTGTCAGCGTCACGGACGCCGTCTTCGAGATCACGACCGACGACGTCACCCGCGCCTGCGACATCTTCCGCGAGCTCTACGACACGACGGACGGCTTCGACGGCCGCGTGTCGATCGAGGTCGAGCCCGGTCTCGCGCACGACGCGCAGGGCACCATCGACCAGGCGGTCAAGCTCGCCGCCAAGGTCGGTCGCCCCAACGCCCTGATCAAGATCCCCGCGACCGTCGAGGGCCTCGAAGCCATCACCGCCGTCATCGCCCAGGGCATCAGCGTCAACGTGACCTTGATCTTCAGCCTCGAGCGCTACCGCGCCGTCATCAACGCGTACCTCACGGGTCTCGAGCAGGCCAAGGCCGCCGGCATCGACATCACCGAGATCCACTCCGTCGCCTCGTTCTTCGTGTCGCGCGTCGACACCGAGATCGACAAGCGTCTCGACGCGGTCGGGACCGACGAGGCCAAGGCCCTGAAGGGCAAGGCCGGCGTGGCCAACGCCCAGCTCGCCTACGAGGTCTACCAGCAGGCCTTCGACACCGAGCGGGCCAAGGGCCTCCTCGCCGCCGGTGCCAACAAGCAGCGTCCCCTCTGGGCTTCCACCGGTGTCAAGGACCCCGCCGTCCTCGACACCACGTACGTGGTCGAGCTCGTCGCCCAGGACGTCGTCAACACGATGCCCGAGAAGACGCTCGAGGCGACCTTCGACCACGGTGACGTCCGTGGCGACACGATCAGCGCCTCCTACGCCTCGGCCAACGAGACCATGGACGCGATCGCGGCGCAGGGCGTCTCGTACGACGACGTGACCGAGGCCCTCGAGAAAGAGGGCGTCGAGAAGTTCGTCGTCTCGTGGAACGAACTGCTCGACACGGTCACCGCTGCCCTCGAGGCCGCCAAGCCCGCCGGGGAGTCCAAGTGACCATCACCATCGCTGCCAGCGGCGACGCCGCACAGGCGGTCGAGACGGTCGTCCCGCAGCTCGTGAGCGACCTCGTCGCCTCGGGCATCACGGCTCAGAACCCCACCCTGTGGGGCCCTGACGCCGAGGACGAGTCCGCCAAGCGTCTCGGCTGGACCGAGGCCGTCGTGGTCTCGACTCCGTTGCTCGACGAGATCGACTCGCTCCGGGACGAGCTCGCCGCCAAGGGCGTCGACCACGTCGTGCTCGCGGGCATGGGTGGATCGTCGCTCGCGCCCGAGGTCATCACCCGCACCTACGGCGTCGAGCTCACCGTGCTCGACGCCACGGAGCCCGGTCAGGTCCTCACGGCCCTCGCCGACCGTCTCGAGCGCACCGTGCTCGTGGTCTCGTCGAAGTCGGGTTCCACCGTCGAGACCGCCAGCCAGCGCAAGACCTTCGAGAAGGCGTTCACCGACGCCGGCATCGACCCCGTCGAGCGCATCGTCGTGGTCACCGATCCCGGATCGCCCCTCGACGGGCAGGCCCGTGAGGCCGGTTACCGCGTCTTCAACGCCGACCCCAACATCGGCGGGCGCTACTCGGCCCTGTCGGCGTTCGGCCTCGTGCCGTCCGGCCTGGCCGGCGCCGACATCCGCGAGCTGCTCGCCGAGGCCGACGCCGTCACGGTCGAGCTGGCCCAGGACCGCGCCGACAACCCGGGTCTCGTGTTGGGTGCCGTCTTGGCAGGCACCTCGCCCCTGCGCGACAAGATCGCCATCGTCGCCGACGGCACCCATATCGTGGGGTTCCCGGACTGGGCCGAACAGCTCATCGCCGAGTCGACCGGCAAGCAGGGTCGCGGCCTGCTTCCCGTCGTCATCGGCACCTCCGCCCCCGACATCACGGCGGGGCTGCACGACGTGCAGGTCGTCCGTCTCGTGGCGAACGCCGACGAGACCCGTGAGGTCGCGCCCGGCGAGGTCGAGATCTCGGGTTCGCTCGGTGGCCAGATCATGGTCTGGGAGTACGCCGTCGCCGTGGCCGGGCGTCTGCTCGACATCAACCCGTTCGACCAGCCCGACGTCGAGTCGGCCAAGGTCGCGACGCGGGCGTTGCTCGACGACCGTCCCGAGCCCACTCCCCCGGCCTTCACGGCCGAGGGTGTCGAGGTCCGCGAGGTCGGGGGAATCGAGCTGGGCGACTCTCTCGAGTCCGCCGTGGCCGCGCTCCTCTCGCACCTGAGCGATGACGGCTACGTCTCGATCCAGGCCTACGTCGACCGCGTGGCGAACCCGCAGCTCGAAGAGGTCCGCGACCTCCTCGCGATGCGCACGCAGCGTCCCGTCACCTTCGGATGGGGTCCGCGCTTCCTGCACTCGACGGGTCAGTACCACAAGGGTGGGCCGGCCAACGGGGTGTTCCTGCAGATCACGCAGGTCCCCGCGACCGACCTCGAGATCCCGGACAGCCCGTTCACGTTCGGGCAGCTCGTGCAGGCCCAGGCAGCCGGTGACGCCAAGGTCCTGGCCGAGCACGGTCGTCCCGTGCTCACGCTGACGGTGACCGACGTGGCGGCCGCGCTGCCGGTCATCACCGCCGCACTCCGCTGAGCCGAAAGGGCCGGCGTCCCCCGGGGCGCCGGCCCTTTCGCCTTGCCACCGCGGTTCCCGGCCGTCTCCGCCCGTCCCGACCGGAACACCTTCGAACCACAGAACGGAACATCATGTCACCGGTGCCGATCACGCCGGAGTCCAACCCGCTCCGGTTGCCCTCCGACCGACGTCTCAACCGCATCGCGGGGCCCAGCGGTCTCATCATCTTCGGTGTGACGGGTGATCTCTCCCGCAAGAAGCTCATGCCCGCCGTGTACGACCTGGCCAACCGTGGCCTGTTGCCCCCCGGGTTCGCGCTCGTCGGCTTCGCCCGTCGTGAATTCGAGGGCCAGGACTTCGAACAGGTCGTGTACCAGGCCGTCAAGGAGCACGCTCGCACGCCGTTCGACGAAGACGTCTGGCGTCAACTCAAAGAAGGCTTCCGTTTCGTCCAGGGGGTCTTCGACGACGCCGACGCGTTCGCTCGACTCAAGGACACCATCGAAGAGCTCGACCGTGAGCGCGGGACGATGGGCAACCACGCCTTCTACCTCTCGATCCCGCCCAAGGCGTTCCCCATGGTCACCGAGCAGCTGCGCAACTCGGGCCTCGCCGAGGAGAAGGACGGTGCGTGGAGACGCGTCGTCATCGAGAAGCCCTTCGGCAGCGACCTCACGACGGCCCGCGAGCTCAACGCCGTCGTCGAGACCGTCTTCGAGCCCGACAGCGTGTTCCGAATCGACCACTACCTCGGCAAAGAGACGGTGCAGAACCTCCTCACGCTGCGGTTCGCCAACCAGATGTACGAACCCCTCTGGAACTCCAACTACGTCGACCACGTGCAGATCACCATGGCCGAGGACATCGGCGTCGGCGGCCGCGCCGGTTACTACGACGGCATCGGCGCCGCTCGTGACGTCATCCAGAACCACCTCCTCCAGCTCCTCGCCCTGACGGCGATGGAAGAGCCGGTCACCTTCGCCGCCCGCGACCTCAGGGCCGAGAAGGAGAAGATCCTCTCGGCCGTCCGCCTCCCCGCCGACCTCGCCGCGGGAACGGCGCGGGGTCAGTACGCCGGGGGGTGGCAGGGCGGAGAGAAGGTGCTCGGCTTCCTGGACGAAGAGGGCATGAATCCCGAGAGCACGACGGAGACGTTCGCCGCCATCAAGCTCGAGATCGCGACCCGGCGGTGGGCGGGAGTCCCCTTCTACCTCCGGGCCGGAAAGCGTCTCGGCCGTCGCGTGACCGAGATCGCCGTCGTCTTCAAGCAGGTGCCCGAGAACATCTTCGGCACGCAGACGTCGCTGGGGCAGAACGCCCTCGTGATCCGGGTCCAGCCCGACGAGGGAGTGACCCTGCGCTTCGGGTCCAAGGTGCCCGGGATCGGCACGCAGGTCCGTGACGTCACGATGGACTTCGGATACGGGCACGCCTTCACCGAGGCGAGCCCTGAGGCCTACGAGCGTCTCATCCTCGACGTCCTCCTGGGCGACCCGCCCCTGTTCCCCCGGCACGAGGAGGTCGAGCTCTCCTGGAAGATCCTCGACCCGATCGAGGAGTTCTGGGCGACTCAGGGTCAGCCCGAACAGTACCGACCCGGCACGTGGGGACCCGCCTCTGCCGACGAACTCATGGCCCGTGACGGCCGTACCTGGAGGCGTCCGTGATCGTCGACCTGCCCGACAGCACCATCAGCCGCGTCCAGAAGACGCTGGTCAAGATCCGGGAAGAAGGAGGCGCGGTCGCGCTGGGCAGAGTCCTCACCCTGATCATCTCCACCCGTCTCGGTGACGAGGAGGAAGCCATCGAGGCCGCGAACGACGCCTCGCGAGAGCACCCCATGAGGGTCATCGTCGTCTCCACGTCGACCGACCTCGATCTCGACGAGGTCGACGGGCGACTGGACGCGCAGATCCGGGTCGGCGGCGACGCCGGTGCCAGCGAGGTCATCCTGCTCCGGGCCTACGGAGAGACCGCGAGCGACGAGGAGGGGCTCGTGACCGGGCTCCTGCTGCCCGACGCTCCCGTCGTCGCCTGGTGGCCGAAGACCGCTCCCGCCGTCGTCTCCGAGTCTCCCCTCGGGCGCATCGCGCAACGGCGGATCACGGATGCGGCGAGCCAGTCCAACCCACGCCAGTCGATCATCGACCTCGCCCGGAGCTACGCTCCCGGCGACACCGACTTCGCCTGGACCCGGCTCACCCTCTGGCGGGCGCAACTGGCTGCCGTGCTCGACCAACCGCCTTACGAATCGGTCACCGAGGTCGGTGTCTCCGGCGCACCCGATTCTCCGTCGACGTTGCTCCTGGCCGCCTGGTTGCGTCTGCAGCTCCAGGTACCCGTCGACGGTGAGCTGACGACCCGGGCGACGGGATCGAGCGGCATCCACGGTGTCCAACTGGTCCGCGCCTCCGGGTCCATCGTCCTCGAACGCTCCCTGGACGACGTGGCGACGCTCACCCAACCGGGTCAACCCACGCACGACCTCGCGCTGCCACGCCGCTCGCTGCGCGACTGCCTGGCCGAGGAACTCCGTAGACTCGACCCCGACGACCTGTTCGGGAACGTCGTGAGACACGGGGTCGGCCAACTGAGCGAACCCGTCCAGAGCAACTAGAGCAGATAGAGAACCGTGACGAACGAACGCCGGGTGCTGGTCCACCCCGACAAAGAATCGCTGGGTGCCTCCGTGGCCGCCCGCTTCATCACCAAGATCATCGACGTGCTCGAAGAGCAGAACTACGCGTCGGTCGTCGTCAGCGGCGGCTCGGTGAGCACGCTCGTGCTGGCGGCCATCAACGCGTCGCCGGCTCGTGACAGCGTCGACTGGTCGAAGGTCTCGATCTGGTGGGCCGACGAGCGGTGGGTCCCCGCAGGGGACGCAGACCGAAACGACACCCAGGCCGGCATCGACCTGCTCGACCACATCGGGTTGCTGCCCGAGAACGTCCACCGATTCGGTGCGGTCGGCGACTTCGACGACGTCGAGGCGGCCGCCGACGCTTACCGGAACGAGTTGCTGCAGCACGCACAGGCCGACGACGCGGCCCCCCGCTTCGACATCACGCTCCTCGGCGTCGGTCCCGACGGTCACGTCGCCTCGTTGTTCCCCGACAAGGCACAGATCCGTCAGCTCGAGCCGACCGTGCTCACGATCGACGACTCCCCTAAGCCTCCGCCCGTGCGCCTCACGTTGAGCCTGCCGGTCATCAACAACTCTCAGCGCGTCTGGATGATCCTCGCCGGAGCCGAGAAGGCTTCGTCGTTGGGGCTCGCCCTGGCGGGTGCCGGCGCGGACCAGGTGCCGGTGGCAGGGGTCAAGGGGCGCAAGCGGACGGTCTTCTTCGTCGACCAGGACGCGGCGGCTGAGGTCCCCGAGAACCTGATCGCCTCCACCTACTGAGTCCCGCCGCGGGCGCCCCGACGCCGGCATGACGAAGGGCCCCGCAGCTCACGGCTGCGGGGCCCTTCGTCATGTCCGGTGTGGAGACACCGGGAGGCGCGATCGGCTGGGTCAGGCCTTGCCGCGTCGGACTCGCAGCTGCTGAAGAGCCTCTTCGAGCAACTGCTCGGCTTCTTCTTCGGTCCGTCGCTCTTTGACGTACGCGAGGTGCGTCTTGTACGGCTCGAGCTTCGCGACCGTCGGTGGGTTCGCCTTGTCGCGCCCTGCCGGCAATCCACTCGAGGGTGAGTCGACGGTCTCGGGGATCTCCTCGTCGGGCACGTTGGCCGCGAAGTGACGAACGACCTCGTTGCCGAGGGCATCCCAGTACGAGATGGTGATCCGCTCGGCGTGGAAGCCACGATCTTGCTCACCCATGGGGCCTGCGCCGACGCGCGAGCCGCGGATTGCGCTACCGCCCGAGGCCATCAGCTGACCGCCGCGAACTTGGTGATGAGGCCCAGGACCACGATGCAGGTGATCCAGACGAGACCCAGGAAGACCGTGATGCGGTTGAGGTTGCGCTCGGCGACGCCGGACGCCCCGAGGTTGCTCGTGACGCCACCGCCGAACATGTCGGAGAGACCGCCACCACGGCCGCGGTGGAGCAGGATGAGGAGGGTCAACAGGAGGCTCGTGATGCCGAGCAACACCTGCAGGATGACCTGGAGAATTTCCACGTAGGACCTTTCGATGCGGTGAGACCGCTGAACAGTATAACCGCGAGAGGCCGTCGCCCTGGCAGGCCGAGTCGGAGGGGCGCCGACGGGCGACGCACCCGGCCCGTCAGACGCCGACGTGCGCCTGGAAGCGGACGATGTTGGCGAACTCGGACACGTCGAGGCTCGCCCCACCGACGAGGGCTCCGTCGACGTTGGGCTCTCGCATGAACGATGCGATGTTCGTGGACTTGACCGAGCCGCCGTAGAGGACGCGGGTGGTGGCGGCGGCGTCCGGACCGACGATCTCGACAAGGGCCGCCCGCAGGGCCGCGCAGACCTGCTCGGCCTGCTCGGCCGTGGCGGCCTGTCCGGAGCCGATGGCCCAGACGGGCTCGTAGGCGACGACGATCTCGGCGGAGGCCGGCACCTGGGCGAGCGCCGCACGGAGCTGGGCGACCGGCACCGCGCTGGGGCCGTGCTGCTCGAGATCGTCGGCCGTCTCACCGACGCAGACGACGGGGACGAGGCCCGAGCGATGCGCGGCGGCGACCTTCGTCGCCACGACCTCGTCGTCCTCGGCATGGAGCGTCCGACGCTCCGAGTGCCCGACCAGGACGTAGCGCACGTCGAGCTTGGCGAGGAATTGCCCCGAGATCTCGCCCGTGTAGGCACCCGAGTCGTGAGCGGACAGGTCTTGGGCTCCGAGGGCCAACTCGAGCTTGTCGGCGTCGAGCAGCGTCTGCACGCTCCGGAGGTCGGTGAACGGCGGGAACACCGCGGTCTCGACCGCGTCGAAGTCGTGCTTGGCGTCCTTGAGGGACCATGCGAGCTTCTGGACGAACGCGATCGCCTGCAGGTGATCGAGGTTCATCTTCCAGTTGCCGGCGATGAGGGGCGTACGTGTGGTCACCATCCGAGGACCTCCAGTCCGGGGAGTCGTTTGCCCTCGAGGAACTCGAGGCTGGCTCCACCGCCGGTGGAGATGTGGCCGAACTGGTCGTCGGAGAACCCCAGGGCACGAACGGCCGCGGCCGAGTCGCCGCCGCCCACGACGCCGAGACCGGAGACCCGGGTCAACGCGTCGGCGACCTTCTGGGTGCCGTGTGCGAAGGCGGGGAACTCGAAGACTCCCATCGGACCGTTCCAGAAGACCGTGGACGACGTCTGGACGGTCTCCGCGAAGCGCGCGGCCGTCTCGGGGCCGATGTCCAGGCCCAGGGCCTCGGAGCCCAGAGCAGAGGATTCGATGCCGTCCGAGGCGACCACCGTGTGCTCGGCGTCCGCGCTGAAGGACGAGGCGACCACCACGTCGACGGGGAGCACGAGGTTGACGCCGCGGCGCGCGGCCTCTTCGACGTAGCCGCGGACCCGGTCGAGCTGGTCCTTCTCGAGCAGGCTCTTGCCGACGGGGAGTCCCTGGGCGGCGAGGAACGTGAAGAGCATCCCTCCACCGATGAGCAGGTTGTCGACCCGGGGAAGGAGGTGCTCGATGACGCCGAGCTTGTCGGAGACCTTCGAGCCGCCGAGGACGACGCTGTAGGGGCGCGTTGGGTTCTCGGTCAGCTTGTCGAGGACCTCGAGTTCGCGCGAGATGAGCGTCCCGGCCGCACTCGGGAGGAGCGCGGGCAACTCGTACACACTCGCCTGCTTGCGGTGCACGACCCCGAAGCCGTCGGAGACGAAGACATCACCGAGCTCGGCCAGGCGTGCGGCGAACTCCCGACGCTCGGACTCGTCCTTCGACGTCTCGGCAGCGTTGAAGCGGAGGTTCTCGAGGACGACGATCTGGCCGTCGGTGAGGTCGGCCACCGCTGCGGCGGTCTCGTCACCCACGGTGTGCGCGGCGAAGCCGACGCTCTTCCCGAGGAGTTCGCTGAGGCGTTGGGCGACCGGTCGAAGGCTGTACTCGGGCTTCGCCTCGCCGTCGGGGCGGCCGAGGTGAGATATGACCACGACCCTGGCCCCCTGGTTGATCAGCAGGTCGAGGGTCTCGAGGGAGGCACGGATGCGGCCGTCATCGGTGATCTCGCCGTCCTTCAGAGGGACGTTGAGGTCGCATCTGACGATGACGCGTCTGCCCGACAGGGGACCGAGGGAATCGAGGGTACGCAGGCTCATGGGTTCGTTTCGGGTTCGGAGGACGGTGCCCCGGCCCGTGAGAGCCGGGGCACCGAGGTCGGACTAGAGGCGGTCGGCCACGTACTTCGTCAGGTCGACGAGACGGTTCGAGTAGCCCCACTCGTTGTCGTACCACGAGGTGATCTTGACGAGGTTGCCGATGACCTTGGTCAGGCCCGAGTCGTAGATCGACGAGTGCGGGTCGGTCGTGATGTCGGTCGACACCAGAGGGTCTTCGGAGTAGGCCAGGATGCCCTTGAGTTCACCCTCGGCGGCGGCCTTGTAGGCGGCGTTGATCTGCTCGACCGTCACCGGCGTGCTGGTCTCGAGGGTCACGTCGGTGATCGAGCCGGTGGGCACGGGCACGCGCAGGGCGTAACCGTCGAGCTTGCCGGCGAGCTCGGGGATCACGAGGCCGATGGCCTTGGCGGCACCGGTCGACGTCGGGACGATGTTGAGCGCGGCGGCACGGGCACGGCGGGGGTCCTTGTGCGGACCGTCCTGCAGGTTCTGGTCGGCCGTGTACGCGTGGACCGTCGTCATGAGACCGCGCTCGACGCCGAAGTTGTCCAGGAACACCTTCATCAGGGGGGCCAGGCTGTTCGTCGTGCAGGACGCGTTCGAGATGATGTGGTGGTTGGCGGGGTCGTAGATGCCCTCGTTCACACCCAGCACGATGGTGGCGTCGTCACCCGTGGCCGGAGCCGAGATGAGGACCTTCTTCGCGCCGGCGGTGATGTGCTTGCGTGCGTCCTCGGCCTTCGTGAAGAAACCGGTCGACTCGACGACGATGTCGACGCCCAGCTCGCCCCAGGGCAGGTTGGCGGGGTCGCGCTCGGCGAGGACCTTGATCGGCTTGCCGTCGACGACGATCGAGTCGCCGTCCAGTTCGACGGTCGCGTCGAGACGTCCCGTGATCGAGTCGAACTTGAGGAGGTGCGCGAGGGCGGCGTTGTCGGTCAGGTCGTTGACGGCGACGATCTCGATGTCGGTTCCCTTGGCGAGCGCCGCGCGGAAGTAGTTACGGCCGATGCGACCGAAGCCGTTGATGCCGATCTTGACGGTCAATGAAACTCCTGATGATCAGGCGTCGTGGGGACGCGTGGAGGGTGTGGGCGACCAGGCCCGTGGCGACGCCCGAACTCTCGATGACCTCGGGTCGGACACCGCTTACGACAGTAGCAGCAGCCCTCCGGAATTCGTCCTCCGGTGACGTCGTGAAGACCCTCCGCCGCCCCTCAGTCGAGGTCGAGGTCGTGCGGCAGGTTGGCGTCCGTACCCGGCAACCCCAGGTCGCCGGCCTTCTTGTCGGCCATGGCGAGCAGGCGACGGATCCGACCCGCGACGGCGTCCTTGGTCATCGGGGGGTCGGCGTGGTGGCCGAGTTCGTCCAAGCTGGCGTCGCGATGGGCCAGTCGCAGCTCGCCCGCGTACTTGAGGTGCTCGGGGATGTCGTCGCCGAGCAGTTCCATCGCCCGGTCGACGCGGGCGCACGCGGCCACGGCGGCCTGGGCCGACCGTCGCAGGTTGGCGTCGTCGAAGTTGACGAGTCGGTTCGCCGTCGCGCGCACCTCGCGGCGCTGGCGCATCTCTTCCCAGTCGGTGACGCTCTTCTCGGCGCCCATCACCTTGAGCATGGTGCCGATGGCCTCGCCGTCGCGGATGATGACCCGGTGCACGCCGCGGACCTCTCGGGCCTTCGCCGCGACGCCCAGTCGGCCAGCGGCCCCGACGAGCGCCATGGCGGTCTCGTTGCCGGGGCACACGACCTCGAGCGAGGCGGACCGACCGGGATCGGTCAACGAGCCCTGCGCGAGGAACGCCCCTCGCCAGATGGCGGCGAGATCGTCGCGCGAGCCGGTCGTGAGCCGGTTCGGCAGGCCACGGACGGGTCGTCGGCGGGCGTCCATGAGCCCGGTCTGACGGGCCAGCGTCTCACCGGCCTCGTGGACCCGGACGAGGAACCCGGGGGTGCGGCGTGAGCCGGAAGGAGCCGTCATCGCGACGTCGCTCCTGGCTCCGTACAGCTCGGCCAGGTCCTTCCGGACCCGCCGGGCGATCAGCGCGGAATCGAGCTCCGCCTCGACGGCGATCCGACCGGAGATGAGGTGCAGTCCCCCGGCGAAACGGAGGACGGTGGCGAGCTCAGCGGCCCGGATCGTCGTCCTGCTCACCTCGACGCGGGCGAGTTCTTCTTTGACGTCGGCAGTCTGGGCCACTCCGGTTGTTCCTTTTCGTCAGGTCGAGGTGTCGTCGGTACACGGGCGTGCTGAAGCGCCTCGGTGGGTCATTCTCGGCCGAGGTCGCGGTGTTTCACGCTGACGGCCACGCCGGGGAGTCCACGCAGACGCGCCGCCAGTTCACCCACGAGGGTGACCGATCGATGTTTGCCCCCGGTGCAGCCAATGGCGATCGTAGCGTGTCTCTTGTTCTCACGCTGATAGCCCGACAAGACGGGGACGAGCGAAGCGGCGAAGGCGTCGACGAACTCCCGGGCCCCGTCCTGCTGCATGACGTACGTCGTGACCGGCTCGTCGAGCCCGGACTGCTGCCGGAGCGCGGGCACCCAGAACGGGTTGGGGAGGAACCTCGCGTCGCCCACCATGTCGGCGTCGGTGGGCAGGCCGTACTTGAACCCGAAACTGAGGACGGTCACCTGGACCCCGGCGCGGTCGGACTCGGCGAACTTCTCGGAGATCGTCGTGGCCAGCTGATGGATGTTGAGTTCCGACGTGTCGATGATCACGTCGCTGGTCTCGCGGAGCTCTTCCATGCGCGCACGCTCGGCGAGGATGCCGTCGAGCAACGTGCCGTCACCCTGCAACGGGTGCGGCCGCCGGACCTGCTCGAAACGTCGGACCAGCGCCGCGTCGGTCGCGTCGAGGAACAGCACCCGCACCTTGCTGGGCATGCTCGCCCGCAAGGTGCGCACGGCCTCTTGGGCCTCACTGAAGAGGCGTCCCCCGCGGACGTCGACCACGGCAGCGATCTTGGGGAGCGAGTCCCCCGCACGTTCGGCCAGGTCGAGCAGCGGTCGCAACATCTGCGCCGGCAGGTTGTCGACCACGTACCAGTCGAGGTCCTCGAGGGCGTTGCCGACGGTCGACCGCCCGGCGCCGGACATCCCCGTCACGATCAGGACCTCTTGCTGTTCGCTGACGTCGCTCATGTCGGTGGTGTCCTCCGGGTCGGCGTGCGGTGCATCGAGTCTAGGCGGGGCTCGTGGGGGGCACGACGTCGTCGGCCGCCACGTCGTCGGCCGCCACGTCCTCGGCCCCGCGCAGCCGCTCGACGACTGCGGCGGCGAGCGTCGGGCCGATGCCGCGGATGGCCGAGATGTCCGCTGCCTCGGCATCCTTCAACCGCTTGACCGAGCCGAAGTGCTTCAGGAGCACGGCCACCCGGGAGGGCCCCAACCCCGGGATCTCCGCGAGCTGCGTCGAGATGTCGCGCTTGCGACGCTGCCGCTGGTGTGTGATCGCGAACCGGTGTGCTTCGTCGCGGATGCGTTGGATGAGGAAAAGCGCGTCGCTGTTGCGAGGGAGGATGACCGGGAAGTCGTCGTCGGGCAGCCAGATCTCCTCGAGCCGTTTCGCGATCCCGCAGAGCGCGATGTCCGTGACGCCGGCGTCGTCGAGTGCTCGTCGGGCCGCCGCCACCTGGGGCTGTCCGCCGTCGACGATGAGGAGGTTGGGGCGGTAGGCGAACCGTTTGCGTTGCTCTCCCACCTCCTCGACGGGCGCGAGTTCGTCGTCGAGGCGAGAGAGACGGCGGCTGAGCGTCTGGTAGATCGACTCGGTGTCGTCGGTCGACCGGGGGATGTTGAAACGCCGGTACTGGTCCTTCCGCGGCAGGCCGTCCTCGAAGACCACCATCGAGGCGACGATGTTCGTGCCCGAGAGGTGGGACACGTCGTAGCACTCCATGCGCAAGGGCGCGTCGCTCATGCCGAGGGCCTCCTGGATGTCGGCCAGGGCGGTCGACCGGGTGGCGAAGTCGGCGCTGCGACGGGTCTTGTAGAGCATGAGCGACTGCTGCGCGTTGAGGGTCGCCGTCTGCATCAGGTTTGCCTTCTCGCCGCGCTGTGCCGTGTGGATCTGGACCCGTCCCCGACCGCGGAGGGTGCTGAGCACGCTCTCGAGGGCATCGTTGTCGTCCGGCGTCTCGGTCACGACGATCTCGCGGGGAAGCTCGGCGCCGGCGGTGTAGATGCCCTGCAGGACCTGCTCGACGAGGTCGCCGGTCGAGATGTCGATCTCTTTGTCGACGACCCAGCCGCGGGAACCACGGATGCGACCGCCCCTCACCGTGAAGAGCTGGACGGCGGCCGCCAGCTCGTCCTCGGCGAGGGCGTAGAGGTCGAGATCGACGTTGTCGCGGAGGACGACCGCCGACTTGTCGAGCACGGCCTCGAGGGCCTGGACCTGGTCGCGGTACGTGGCCGCGTCCTCGAAGCGCTGCTCGACGGCGGCCGTCTTCATGGAGCGCTGCAGGTCGGCGATCACCCTCTTGTCGTAGCTGCCCATGAACTTGACGAACTCGTCGACGATCGCCCGGTGCTCGTCGATCGACACCTTGTGCGAACACGGCCCCCCACAACGACCGATCTGCCCCGGGAAGCAGGGCTTGCCCGTCTGCATGGCCTTCTTGTAGCTGCTGTCGGAACAGGTCCTGATCGGGAAGACCTTGATCATCAGGTCGATGGTGTCGTGGACGGCCCAGATCTTCGGGTACGGCCCGAAGTACTTGGCCCCCTTGATGCGCGGGTTGCGCGTGACCATCACCCGAGGTGCCTCGTCGGCCAGGGTGACGGCCATGAACGGATAGGTCTTGTCGTCGCGGAACTTGACGTTGAAGGGCGGGTCGAACTCTTTGATCCACGTGTACTCGAGCTGTAGGGCCTCGATGTCGCTGCCCACCACGGTCCATTCGACGGATCGAGCGGTGAGGACCATTCGTCGGGTGCGTTCGTGCAGCGACGGAAGCGGTGCGAAGTAGTTGCTCAGCCGGGCCCGGAGGTTCTTGGCCTTGCCGACGTACAGCACCCTCCCCCGCTCGTCACGCCAGCGGTAGACGCCGGGGTCGGTGGGGATCTCGCCCGCTTTCGGACGCCAGGAGACGGTGTTGCTCATCGTGCTTCGACGGCCTCCCGGCGTCGCGTCGACGTGGCCTTCTTCTTCTGCACCCGGGGCACGGTGTGACCCGACTCGAGGATCTCCCTCAGGAAGACGCCCGTGTGGCTCTCGGGCACGGTCGCGAGGTGCTCGGGGGTTCCGGTGGCGATGACGGTGCCGCCACCCGCGCCTCCTTCAGGGCCCATGTCGATCAGCCAGTCGGCGGACTTGATGACGTCGAGGTTGTGCTCGATCGTGATGACGGTGTTGCCCTTCTCGACCAGACCGTTCAGCACGAGGAGGAGCTTGCGGACGTCCTCGAAGTGCAGGCCGGTCGTCGGTTCGTCGAGCACGTAGACGCTGCGCCCGTTGGAACGCTTCTGCAGCTCGGTCGCGAGCTTCACGCGCTGGGCTTCGCCCCCGCTCAGCGTGGTGGCGCTCTGGCCGAGTCGCACGTAGCCCAGGCCGACGTCGACCAGCGTCGACATGAACCGGGAGATCGCCGAGATGGGGGCGAAGAACTCGGCGGCCTCGTTGATCGGCATCTCGAGGACCTCGGAGATGTTCTTGCCCTTGTACCGCACCGCCAGGGTGTCGCGGTTGTACCGCGCACCGCCGCACACCTCGCAGGCGACGTAGACGTCGGGAAGGAAGTTCATCTCGATCTTGATCGTGCCGTCACCTGCGCAGTTCTCGCAGCGGCCGCCCTTGACGTTGAAGCTGAACCGGCCCGGCAGGTAGCCGCGGGCCTTCGCGTCGGTCGTCTCGGCGAAGAGGGTGCGGATGCGATCGAAGACACCCGTGTAGGTCGCCGGGTTCGAGCGCGGGGTGCGACCGATCGGCGCCTGGTCGACGTGGACGACCTTGTCGAGGGCGTCGAGGCCCGTGACCCTCGTGTGCTTGCCGGGGATCTGACGGGCTCCGTTGAGCTGGTTGGCCAGGACCTTGTACAGGATGTCGTTGACGAGCGAGGATTTGCCCGAGCCGCTGACGCCCGTCACCGCGACGAAGGTGCCCAACGGGAAGTCGACGGTGACGTCGCGCAGGTTGTTGGCCTTGGCGCCCACGACCGAGATCATGCGCTTCTTGTCGACGGGGCGACGGCTGGTCGGGGTCTCGATGGAGCGCCGCCCGGCGAGGTAGTCGCCGGTGTACGAGTCGGTGTTGGCGACGAGGTCCTCGTAACTGCCCGAGTGAACGACCGTGCCGCCGTTGACGCCGGCACCCGGGCCGATGTCGACGACCCAGTCGGCCGTCTTGATGGTGTCTTCATCGTGTTCGACGACGATCAACGTGTTGCCGAGGTTCTTGAGTTTGACCAGCGTGTCGATGAGACGGCGGTTGTCACGCTGGTGGAGGCCGATGCTCGGCTCGTCGAGGACGTAGAGGACTCCGGTGAGACCCGACCCGATCTGGGTCGCGAGGCGGATGCGCTGGGCTTCTCCACCGGAGAGGGACCCCGCGGCGCGGGCCAGGGAGAGGTACGTGAGACCCACTTCGAGCAAGAACTCGAGTCGGACCCGGATCTCACGCAGCACCTGGGCCGCGATGCGCGCCTCGCGGGTCGTGAGGGTGAGGCTGTTCATGAACCCGAACGCGTCGGCGAGGCTGAGTTCGGACACGCTCGCGATGTCGTGCCCGTCGACCAGGACGGCGAGGACCTCGGGCTTGAGCCGCTTGCCCTTGCAGACGACGCACGGGATCTCGCGGAGGTAGGACGCGTAGCGCTGGCGTTGCGTGTCGGTCTCGGCCTCGGCGTACTTGCGCTCGATGTAGGGCATGACGCCCTCGAAGCCCGTCGAGTAGGTCATCTCTCGGCCGAAGCGGTTTCGCCACTTCACGGTGACCTCGAAGTCGTTGCCCTGCAGGACGGCCTGTCGGACCTTCTCGGGCAGCTCGTGCCAGGGCGTCTTGAGGCTGAAGCCCAGATCGCCGGCCAAGCCCTCGAGGAGCTTCTGGAAGTAGTTGTACAGCCCCTTGCCGGATTGGGTCCAGGGGAGGATGACGCCGTCGGCGAGGCTGAGCTCGGGGTCGCCGAGCAGCAGGTCGGAATCGACCGACATCTTCGTGCCGAGACCGGAGCACTCGGGGCAGGCGCCGAAGGGGGCGTTGAACGAGAACGTGCGGGGTTCGATCTCGGTGAGCTGGACCGGGTGGTTGTTCGGGCACGAGAGCTTCTCGGAGAACGTCCGGTACTTGCCGGCCGCGCCCTCGTCGGTGTCGACGAAGTCGATCGTGACCAGGCCGTCCGTCAGGCGCAGGGCGGTTTCGAGCGAGTCGGTCAGACGGGTCAGCGCCTGGTCGGAGGCGACGAGGCGATCGACCACGACCGAGATGTCGTGCTTGATCTGCTTCTTCAGCTTGGGCGGCGAACTGAGCTGGATCTGCTCACCATCGACGATGGCCCGGGAGTACCCCGTGGACGCGAGCTCGGCGAACAGGTCGACGAACTCGCCCTTCTTCTGCGAGACCACGGGGCTCAGCACCTGGTACCGGATGCCCGACTCGAGGGTCATGAGCTGGTCGGCGATCTGCTGCACGCTCTGCTTGCTGATCTTCTCGCCGCAGACGGCGCAGTGCGGAACGCCGATGCGTGCCCAGAGGAGGCGCATGTAGTCGTAGATCTCGGTGATCGTGCCGACCGTGGACCGCGGGTTGCGGTTCGTGGACTTCTGGTCGATGGAGACGGCCGGGCTCAGGCCCTCGATGAAATCGACGTCGGGACGGTCGACCTGACCCAGGAACTGCCGCGCGTAGGCCGACAGGGACTCGACGTACCGACGTTGCCCCTCGGCGAAGATCGTGTCGAACGCCAGGGACGATTTGCCCGAGCCGGACAACCCGGTGAAGACGACCAACGAGTCACGTGGGATCTCGAGGTCGACGTTGTTCAGGTTGTGCACTCGGGCACCCCGGACGCTCAGCGTGGAGGAACCTTCTACAGGTGAGATGGACACTCTTACCATTCTGTCGATGTGGACGACACTCGTCGTCGTGGCGGGCGGGCCCGCGGGAGGTGCAGCCGGCGGCGCGGGGTCAGGGGGCCGGGGACGAGACGGTCGGTTGGACGCCCGTCAGGCCGGCGGACACCTGCCACAGACGCGATGCCACCGACTCGTCACGGCTGTGACGTTTCGCGGGCACGCGGGCCGGAGCGCCGGTCAACTGGAACCATCCGGCCGGACCCCAGTATTCCCCGCCGTGGACGTCTTCGCCCACGAGGGCGTGGACGAGAGGCTCTGCTCCGACCTCCTTGCCCTGGGAGAAGACGTGCATCATCGAGGTGAGGACGGCGGGAGGGCGGCGGGGCTCGACGACGGGCGGGCGCGGGTCGCTGAGCGAGTCCCACGAGAACCCGGGGTGGGCGACGACGCTGGAGACCGAGGATCCGGCGGCCCGGAGGCGACGGTCGAGGTCGAAGCCGAAGGTCATGACCGCGAGCTTGGAGCGTGCGTAGGCGACCGCGCCGGAGTAGCTCGAGACCATCATGGGATCGTCCAGGTCGAGTCGCACCCACCGATGGCTGATGCTTCCGAGGTGCACGACTCGAGCCCGCCCTGCCGACTCGAGGGCCGGCATGAGGTGCGAGACCAGGGCGAAGTGGCCGAGATGATTGGTGCCGAACTGGAGCTCGAACCCGTCGGTCGTCGTCTGACGCCGACGGGAGCCGACGACGCCGGCGTTGGCCAGGAGGCCGTCGACCGGTCCGCCCGCGGCGATGGCGGATGCACCCGTGCGGACCGACGCGAGGTCGGCCAGGTCGAGGGCGACCGTGTCGACGTCCGCCCCGGGCACGCGGCTGCGGAGGAGATCGGCGGCCCGCACGGCCCTCTCGGCGTCGCGGGCCGCAAGGACGACCTGGTGACCGGCCGCGACGAGCCGCTCGGCGGAGTAGTAGCCGAGCCCCGCGGTCGCACCCGTGACGACGACGCGTCGACGATCACCGGGCATGACCGGCCGCCTCCATCTGTCGCAGGTCTTTCTTCAGGTCGGCGACCTCGTCGCGGAGCCGACCGGCCAACTCGAACTTGAGCTCGGCCGAGGCCTGCAGCATCTGCTCGTTGAGGTCGGCGATGATCGCTTCGAGGCCGTTCGCGGCGCTGGCGGCCTTGCCCTCGCGGCGGAGGTTCGGCGTGGGGGCGCGCTTGCCACCCTGGCGATCCGCGAGGAGACGTGCGGTGTCGGCACCTTCTCGGGCCAGGACCTCGGTGATGTCGGCGATCTTCTTGCGGAGCGGTTGGGGGTCGATGCCTCGCTCGAGGTTGTAGGCGACCTGCTTCTCTCGACGACGATCGGTCTCTTCGAGAGCCTGCTTCATCGAGTCGGTCATCACGTCGGCGTACATGTGGACCTGACCCGAGACGTTTCGCGCCGCACGGCCGATGGTCTGGATCAGTGACGTGGACGAACGGAGGAAGCCCTCTTTGTCGGCGTCGAGGATCGCGACGAGCGACACCTCGGGGAGGTCGAGGCCCTCACGGAGCAGGTTGATGCCGACGAGCACGTCGTAGACGCCCTGCCGCAGTTCGGTGAGCAGTTCGACCCGCCGGAGCGTGTCGACGTCGGAGTGCAGGTACCGGACACGCACTCCGGCCTCGGTGAGGAAGTCGGTGAGTTCTTCGGCCATCTTCTTGGTCAGGGTGGTGACCAGGACGCGTTCGTCGACCTCGACCCGTGTGCGGATCTCTTCGAGCAGGTCGTCGATCTGGCCTGCGGACGGCTTGACCACGATCTCGGGATCGATGAGGCCGGTGGGTCGGATGATCTGCTCGACCACGCTGTCGGTGATGCCCAGCTCGTACTTGCCGGGCGTCGCCGAGAGGTAGACCTTCTGGCCGACCCGGTCGAGGAACTCCTCGAACTTGAGGGGTCTGTTGTCGAGGGCGCTGGGAAGCCGGAAGCCGTGGTCGACGAGGGTGCGTTTGCGCGAGGCGTCGCCTTCGTACATGGCGCCGATCTGGGGCACGGTGACGTGCGACTCGTCGATCACCACGAGCAGGTCGTCCGGGAAGTAGTCGAGCAAGCAGTGGGGTGCCTCGCCGGGCGACCGACCGTCGATGTGCGCGGAGTAGTTCTCGATGCCGTTGCAGAAGCCGATCTGTTCCATCATCTCGAGGTCGAAGGTCGTGCGCATGCGCAGGCGCTGGGACTCGAGGAGCTTTCCCTGCTTGTCGAGCTCGTCGAGGCGGGTGGCGAGTTCGTCCTTGATGGTGCCGATGGCGCGGTGCATGACATCTGTGCCCGCGACGTAGTGCGAACCGGGGAAGACCGAGACGGCGTCCATCGTCTTGACGACGTCGCCCGTGAGCGGATGGAGGGCGTACAGCGCCTCCACCTCGTCGCCGAACATCTCGATGCGGATGGCCAGTTCTTCGTACATCGGGATGATCTCGATCGTGTCTCCTCGCACGCGGAAGTTGCCACGGGAGAAGTCGATGTCGTTGCGCTGGTACTGCATCGAGACGAACCGCCGGATGAGCGTCTCGCGATCGATCCGCATGCCGACCTGGAGAGCGATCATGGCCTCCATGTAGCCCTCGGGGGTACCGAGACCGTAGATGCAGGAGACCGTCGAGACGACGATGACGTCGCGTCGGCTCAGCAGCGAGTTCGTCGTCGAGTGCCGCAACCGCTCGACCTCGGCGTTCACCGAGCTGTCCTTCTCGATGAAGGTGTCGGTCTGCGGGACGTAGGCCTCGGGCTGGTAGTAGTCGTAGTACGAGACGAAGTACTCGACGGCGTTGTTCGGGAAGAGCGACCGGAACTCGTTCGCCAACTGGGCCGCGAGCGTCTTGTTGTGGGCGAGCACGAGCGTGGGCCGTTGTACCTGCTCGACGAGCCAGGCGGTGGTCGCCGACTTGCCCGTTCCGGTGGCGCCGAGCAGGACGACGTCGGTCTCGCCGGCGTTGATGCGCCCCGCCAGTTCGGCGATGGCGGCCGGCTGGTCGCCACTGGGTTCGAATTCGCTGATGACTTCGAACGGGCGCACACTGCGGGTCGGTTCCATGGATTCCAGCTTAGGAGGGACCACCGACACTCGTGTCGTGGGAGGCCGCCTGCTTCGCCGCTGACAGCGAACGCAGGCGGTCGTAGAGGTCGTCCGCCTGTTCCAGCGTGCTCTCGAGCGAACCGGAGGAGTCGACGACGAGGTCCGCCACGGCGAGCCGCGTCCGGTCGTCCGCCTGCGCGTCCACGCGACGCCGCGCCTCCTCGTCGTCCATCCCGCGGAGCTCGACGAGTCGCCTCAGGCGGACCTCGCGCGGGGCGTGCACGACGACGACCACGTCGAAGCCGTCGGTCCCCCGCGACTCGACGAGCAACGGCACGTCGTAGACGACGACGCGACCCGCGTCGTCCGCGACGGCGTCGGACATGCGCCGGACCGAGAGCTCGTGCACGGCCGGATGGGTGATCCCCTCGAGGTCGCGGCGTGCAGCGGCATCGGCGAAGACGATCGCCCCCAGGGCGGCTCGGTCGAGGGAACCGTCGGGCTGCAGGACGTCGGACCCGAAGCGCGCGACGACGGCCTCGAGTCCGGCGGATCCTGGCTCGACCACCTCGCGGGCGAGGGCGTCGGCGTCGATGTGCGCCGCGCCCCGTTCTGCGAGTCGACGGGCCACGACCGACTTGCCGGCAGCGATGCCACCGGTCAATCCACAGACGAACACGACGTCGAGACTACGCCGGAAACGCCGGAAGGCGGCTCCCCCGAGGGGGAACCGCCTTCTGGTCGAGACCGGAGGGACTCAGTTGTTGTTCGACAGCTTCTCGCGCAGAGCGGCGAGCGACTCGTCGTCGGCGAGGGTGCCGGCGCCCGAGGCGGACTCGGCCGAGAACGACGAACCCGTGGGAGCGTCGAACGTCGTCTCTTCGACGAGCGAGGCAGCGACCTGCTTCTTGTGGGCTTCCCAGCGCGCCTGGGCGGCAGCGTAGTCCTGCTCCCACTTCTCGCGCTGCGAGTCGAAGCCCTCGCGCCACTCGTTCGTCTCGGGGTCGAAGCCCTCGGGGTACTTGTAGTTGCCCTGGTCGTCGTACTCGGTGAGCATGCCGTAGAGCGCCGGGTCGAACTCGGTGCCCTCGGGGTCGACGCCCTCGTTGGCCTGCTTGAGGCTCAGCGAGATGCGACGGCGGTCGAGGTCGATGTCGATGACCTTGACGAACACCTCGTCGCCGACGGCGACGACCTGCTCGGCCAGCTCGACGTGCTTCGCCGACAGCTCGGAGATGTGCACGAGACCCTCGATGCCGTCGGCCACGCGGACGAACGCACCGAAGGGGACGAGCTTGGTGACCTTGCCCGGAGCGACCTGACCGATCGCGTGCGTGCGGGCGAACACCTGCCACGGGTCTTCCTGGGTGGCCTTGAGCGAGAGCGACACGCGCTCACGGTCGAGGTCGACCTCGAGGATCTCGACGGTGACCTCCTGGCCCACCTCGACGACCTCGCTGGCGTGCTCGATGTGCTTCCAGCTGAGCTCCGAGACGTGCACGAGGCCGTCCACGCCGCCCAGGTCGACGAACGCACCGAAGTTGACGATCGACGAGACGACGCCCTTGCGGACCTGGCCCTTGTGGAGGTTGTTGAGGAAGGTCGTGCGGCTCTCCGACTGCGTCTGCTCGAGCAGGGCGCGGCGCGACAGGACCACGTTGTTGCGGTTCTTGTCGAGCTCGAGGATCTTGGCCTCGATCTCCTGGCCCAGGTAGGGCGTGAGGTCGCGGACGCGGCGCAGCTCGATGAGCGATGCGGGGAGGAAGCCACGGAGGCCGATGTCGACGATGAGGCCACCCTTGACGACCTCGATGACCGTACCGGTGACGACGCCGTCGGCGTCCTTGATCTTCTCCACGTCGCCCCAGGCACGCTCGTACTGAGCGCGCTTCTTGGACAGGATCAGACGGCCTTCTTTGTCTTCCTTCTGGAGGACGAGGGCCTCGACCGTGTCGCCGACCTCGACGACCTCGGTGGGGTCGACGTCGTGCTTGATCGAGAGTTCGCGCGAGGGGATGACGCCCTCGGTCTTGTAGCCGACGTCGAGGAGGACCTCGTCGCGGTCGATCTTCACGACGGTGCCCTCGATGAGGTCGCCGTCGTTGAAGAACTTCAGGGTCTTCTCGACCGCGGCCAGGAAGTCATCAGCGGATCCGATGTCGTTGATGGCGACCTGCTTGGGTGCCTTGGTCGTTACGGTTGTCATGTAGTTAGTGCTCCAGTACGGGCATGAATCGGGCCGTGCTCGTCCCTCGAACGGTGTCCGGGAGGGTGTGTCGAACGCGGCGTGCGGAAATGTCGACGCAGATAGCGCTCGGTCATCTTAGCGCGGCGCCGCAGGTGTGGGCAACGGCGTGTCGTGGGTCGCGGCGACTCACGCGAGCAGTGCCCGCCGGAGCGTGTCGAGCCCGACCCCGCCCAGCTGCAGGGCGTCCCGGTGGAAGGCCTTGACGTCGAAGGCGGCGCCGTCTCGACGCGCGCGTTCGGCGCGGAGGTCTTCCCAGATGCGCTGACCGACCTTGTACGACGGCGCCTGCCCCGGCCAGCCGAGGTACCGGTCGACCTCGAAGCGCACGAACTCGGTGTCCATGTTGACGTTGTCCGACATGAAGGCGAAGGCGTTCGTCGCGTCCCACCGCCCGCCACCGCCGGGGAACGGCTTGCCGAGGTGGACCCCGATGTCGAGCACGACACGCGCGGCACGCATGCGCTGACCGTCGAGCATGCCGAGCCGATCGCCCGGGTCGCCGAGCCAACCGAGCTCGTCCATCAGCCGTTCCGCGTACAGGGCCCAGCCCTCGGCGTGCCCCGAGGTGCCGGCCAGCTGGCGACGCCACGTGTTGAGCGTGGCCCGGTTGTGGACGGCCTGACCGAGTTGGAGGTGGTGACCGGGGACCCCCTCGTGGAAGACCGTCGTCGTCTCACGCCACGTGCCGAAACGGGTGACCCCCTCGGGCACGGACCACCACATGCGGCCGGGACGCGAGAAGTCGTCGCTGGGGCTCGTGTAGTAGATGCCACCGTCCTTGGTCGGTGCGATGCGGCACTCGAGCCGGCGGACCGGTTCGGGGATGTCGAACTGGTCCCGGCCCAGCTCGGCGACCGCGCGGTCGCTGAGCTCCTGCATCCAGGCGCGGAGGGCGTCGGTGCCGTCGAGCTGGCGTGCGGGGTCGGCATCGAGCAGCTCGATGGCCCGGGAGACCGACGCCCCGGGTTCGATCCGCCGGGCGACCTCTTCTTGTTCGGCCGTCATCCGGGCGAGCTCGTCGATCCCCCACTCGTAGGTCTCGTCGAGGTCGACCGTCGCTCCGAGGAACCGTCGCGAGTGCAGGGCGTAGGCGTCGCGCCCGACGGCGTCGTCGGCGGTCGCCGCGGGGAGCAACTCGTCGAGCAGGAAGCGTCGGAGGTCGACGTAGGCCTCCGCCGCCGACGAGGCGCCCGAGGTGAGGTCCCGGCCGAGCGCCGTTCCGGGTTCGGTGCCGTCACCGAGCCGGGCGCCCCGCACGAACTCGGCGAAGAAGCCGTCGTCGGCACCGATGCGGGCACACTGCTCGGCCACCTTCTCGACCTGGCGCCGGGCGGGGGTGACTCCCCCGGCGATGCCCCCGCGCAACGTCTCGACGTACTGGTCGACGGCGGTCCGTACCCGGCCGAGGCGGGTCGCGACGTCGACCCAGTCGCCCTCGGAGGCGGTGGGCATGAGGTCGAACACGTCGCGGATGCCCTGGGCCGGTGACGCGATCACGTTGAGGTCGCGCAACTCGAGGCGCTGTTCGGCGTAGAGCAGCTCGAGTTCGAGCTCGCTCGTCAGGTCGTCCCGGGTGACCCGGTCGACGTCGTCGACGGGGGTGGTGGCCCGCAGTTCGGCCAGCGTGGCCCGGACGGCCTCGACGCGTCGGGCATGACCGTCGGGCGAGTAGTCGCCGTACTCGCCCGTCCGGCCCTCACGGCCGATCCAGGTCGCGGTCGTGGGGTCGAGCTCGCAGAGGGTGTCCACCCAGCGTTCGGCGACCCCGTCGACGGGGGTGGGCGTGCGAGGGGTCGGCGTCGTCGCGGCATCGGTCATGCCGACGAGCCTAGTGACGCAGGAGGCGCGGTGCAGGGGGCCCCGCACCGCGCCTCCTCGGCTCCCACGACGAACGGGACGCCCGCCGACTCTCGTCGGCGGGCGTCCCGTTCTGGTGTCGGTGCCTACTCTTTGTCGAGGTCGGTCGCCAGGAGCGCGACGAGTTCATCGAGGGCGGCCTCGGCGTTGTCGCCCTCGGTCGCGACGACGACCTCTTCACCGTGGCCGATGCCCAGCGAGAGCACGCCGAGGATGCTGGCGGCGTTGACGCTCTTGCCGGCCGCGGAGGTCAGCGTGACCTTGGCGCCGGTCTTGCCGGCGGCCTGGCTGAACAACGAGGCGGGGCGGGCGTGCAGCCCGACGCTCGAGGCGATGGTGACGGAACGTTCTGGCATGTCTTCTCCTCTGGAGGGGGTGGGGATCAGTCGTCGTCGTCGGTCGACGCGAGCAACTCGTAGACCTCGGCGGTCGTGGTCGACCCGCGCAGGGCGGCGGCCTTGTCGGGGTCCATCAGGATGCTGGCGAGCTGGCTGAGGATGGCGATGTGGCCGTTGCCCTTGGCGGCGATGCCGACCGTGACCGAGACCTCGTTGCCGTCCCAGTCGACCGGGGTCGGGAACCGCAGCACGACGAGGGCGTCCTCTTTGACCGAGTCCTTGCCGGCGAGGGTGCCGTGCGGGATCGCCACACCCTCGCCGACGTAGGTGGACACCGAGTTCTCGCGCTCGAACATGGCGTCGACGTACGACTCGTCGATCGCACCCGCGTCGATCAGGGCACGACCCGTCTTGCGGATGGCCTCGTCACGCGAGGCGGCGACCTCGTCGAGTCGGATGGACGACTCCGCGAGGAGCGCCGAGAGCTCGGGTGCCTGCTGGTCGGTCATCGTCAGACCTCGACCGTCGAGCCGTCCTGGATCGCCTTGACGACCTTGGCGACGTTGGGGTCTCCCATGAACAGCTGGAACGGCACGACGGGCACGTTCGGCACGACGCCGCGGGCGCGCTCGGCGAGGTTGTTCTGGGTGACGACGACGTCGGCGTCCGACGGGATCGACGCGACGGGCGAGTGCTCGACGGTGACACCGCTCTTCTTCAGCTGCTTCTTGAGCGTGGACGCCAGCATGACGCTGCTGCCCATGCCCGCGTCGCACGCGACGATGAGTTTCTTGATGCTGGAACCGTCGAGGGTTGCCATGACCTTCTCCTTGTGTGGTGGTGGTGCTGACTGGTGGTGCGGGCGGGCTAGGCGGTGGGTGCCGCGGTGCCCTTGCTGGTGGCCTTGTTGGCCGCGGTGGCGGCCTGGGCGTCGGCGAGAGCCTGCTCCTGTGCGGCGGAGTCCTCGGCACGGGCCTCGCGGTTCTCCTTGCGACCGAAGCCCATGAGGAGGGACGAGACGACGAACGAGACGGCCGCCGAGAGCAGGATACCCAGGTAGATCGGGAGAAGGTCCCCGCGGGCGGCGACGAGCGTGTAGGCGATGATGCTGCCGGGCGAGGCAGGGCCGACGAGGCCGACGTTGAACAGGGCGAAGGTCGCGATGCCGGTCGCTCCACCGAGGACGGCGGCGACGAGCAGGATCGGCTTCATCAGCACGTACGGGAAGTAGATCTCGTGGATGCCACCGAAGAAGTGCACGATGATCGCGGCCGGGGCCGAGGGGCGGATGGCGCGCGGACCGAAGAAGAGGTACGCGAGGAGGATGCCGAGACCCGGGCCGGGGTTCGACTCGAGCATGAAGAGGATCGACTTGCCGGCCTCCTGCACCTGCGTGCCACCGAGGGGGGTGAGGATGCCCTGGTTGATGGCGTTGTTGAGGAACAGGACCTTGGCCGGCTCGATGATGATCGACGCCAGGGGCAGCAGGCCACGGTCGACGAGGAAGCCGACGGCGCCGCCGAAGACGTTCGTGATCGCGGTGGTGACCGGAGCCAGGCCGAAGAAGGCGAGCACGCCCATGGCGCCACCGATGATGCCGAGCGAGAAGTTGTTGACGAGCATCTCGAAGCCGGACTTGATGCGGCCGTCGACGAGCTTGTCGAACTGCTTGAGGACCCAGGCGGCCAGCGGGCCGACGATCATCGCGCCGAGGAACTGCGGCACGTCGGTCGCGACGATGACGCCCATGACGGCGACGGCGCCGATGACGGCACCGCGCTGACCGTGGACCATGCGACCACCCGTGTAGGCGATCAGGATCGGCAGCAGGTACTTGATGATGGGACCGACGAGGCCGGGCCACGGGGTGCCGTCGGACATCTCGCCGAAGCCGCCGAGCTGGGGCACCGGCGTCCAACCGGTCTGGATGAACAGGGCCGTGATGAGGCCCCAGGCGATGAAGGCGCCGATGTTCGGCATGATCATGCCGGCCAGGAAGCCACCGAAGCGCTGGACGCGCGCTCGGGCTCCCGTACCGGTGACGGTGGGGGTGAATTCGGACATGGTGACGACTTCTCCTTGTTTCTCTCAGCGACGAGAGGGGTGTGGGGTGATGGAGGTGGTGCGAGGTGCTGCGGTGCGTCGGGAGGGAACGAGGGGGGCCGGTCGGAGTCGCGTCATGCGATCACGACCCGGGGGCCGGCCTGTTCGACGTCGTCGGCCAGCTCGGCGTCCACGCCGGAGTCGGTGATGACGGTGTCGACGTCGGTGAGCGGCGCGACCTTGGCGAAGTCCTCGCGACCGAACTTGGTGTGGTCCGCGAGGACGACGGTGCGTCGTGACGCGGCGATGAGCGCGCGCTTGACCCGCGCCTCCGCCAGGTCGGGGGTGCTGATGCCGCGCTCCACCGAGACGCCGTTCGTCCCGATGAAGGCGACGTCGGCGAAGACGTCGGCGATCTGGGCCCGCGTCCAGTCCCCCACCGCGGAGTACGTGCGGGTGCGGATGAGGCCGCCGAGCAGGTGGAGGGTGACGTTCGGTCGGCTGATCAGGATGGTGGCGACGGCGAGCGAGTGGGTGACCACGGTCAGCTCGCGGTCGAGGGGCAGGAGTTCGGCCAGACGGATGGTCGAGGTGCCGGCGTCGACGATGATCGAGCCGCCGTCGGGCAGCTCGTCGAGGGCGGCCCGGGCGATGCGCTCCTTCTCGGACGCGGCCGTTCCCTCCCGGTCGACCACGGGAGGCTCGATGCCGAGGCGCTCGACGGCGATGGCGCCTCCGTGGACGCGGCGGAGGACGCCCCGGCGCTCGAGGGCGGTCAGGTCGCGGCGCACGGTCTCGGGCGCGACCGAGAGCTCTCGTGCGAGACCGGCCACCTCGACTCGGCCCCGGGACAGGGCCGTGTCGAGGATCTGCTGGTGACGCTCCGGTGCGTACATGGGAGACCTCGTCGTCGGACTGCACGGCCGCCTCGGGGGCTGACCGGTGGTGCGGAAGTGCGGAAGGAGTTCAACTGTTGTTGATCTGCGCTTATATAAGTCCGTTTGTGTGGCCCGGTCAAGTCTGTACCGCGTGTCGTGTCCGTTTGTGCCCGAGTGGGGGGACGATTGGCTGCCCGATGGGCAACCGATGCCCGATGAACGGGCAGCACGTGCCCGAGCGGGGCCGCTCGGGCCGGGTCGTAGGACCCCGGGGACGGGAGGCGCGCGCAGAAGGGCAGGACGGACCGTCTCGGCGACGTGCTACGTGCGACGTGCGACGTGCGACGTGCGACGTGCTACGTGCGATGTCGCCGAGACGGACCTCAGGGCCCGCGGCCGTTCGGCGCCGCGGCGCCCGGGGCTCAGTGGGCCGCTGCGTCCCAGCTCTCGCCGAGGCCGACGCTGACGTCGAGCGGCACGCGCAGGTCGGCCGCCCCGCTCATGCGCCGACGCACGATCTCGCGTACGTCGTCGACCTCGCCCGGTGCGACCTCGACGATGAGTTCGTCGTGCACCTGCAGCAGCACGCGCGACCCCATCTCTCGCTCGTCGAGTTCGGATCGGACACCGAGCATCGCGATCTTCATGATGTCGGCAGCCGAGCCCTGGATCGGCGCGTTCAGGGCAGCCCGCTCGGCGTTCTCGCGCAGGACGCGGTTCGGGGACTTGAGGTCGGCGAAGGGGCGGCGCCGACCGTAGATGGTCTCGGTGTAGCCGTCTTCGCGCGCCTGCTCGACGACGTTGCGGAGGTACTCGCGTACGGCACCGAACCGGGCGAAGTAGTCGGTCATGAGCTGGCGTGCCTCGGCGGTCTCGATGCGCAGCTGCTTCGACAGGCCGAAGGCGCTGAGCCCGTAGGCGAGGCCGTAGGACATGGCTTTGACCTTCGTGCGCATGGCCGGGCTGACGTCGGCGGGTTCGACCCCGAAGATGCGGGCACCGACGAACCGGTGCAGGTCTTCGCCCTCGTTGAACGCCTGGATCAGCCCCTCGTCGCCCGAGAGGTGCGCCATGATGCGCATCTCGATCTGCGAGTAGTCGGCCGTGAGGAGCGTCTCGTAATCGGGCCCGTGCACGAACGCGGCCCGGATCTCGCGACCGACGGCGGCCTTGACCGGGATGTTCTGGAGGTTGGGGTCGACGGACGAGATGCGCCCGGTCGTCGTGCCCGTCTGGTCGTACGTCGTGTGGATGCGCGCGTCGTCGGCGATCGACTTCTCGAGGGTCTCGATGATCTGGCGCAGCTTCGTCGCGTCGCGGTGCTTCAGGAGCAGGTCGAGGAAGGGGTGCGGGTGCTTCTCCTGCAGATCGGCCAGGGAGGCGGCGTCGGTCGAGAAGCCCGTCTTGGTCGCTCGGGTCTTGGGCATCTGGAGTTGCTCGAACAGCACCTCTTGCAGCTGCTTGGGTGAGCCGAGGTTGACCTCGCGTCCGATCTCGGCGAACGCCGCCGTGGCCAGCTCGCCGGCCTGCTCACCCAGACGGAGCGAGAGCGCCTTGAGCGTGTCGCGGTCGGCGGCGACACCGGTGAGTTCCATGTCTCCGAGCACCGGCACCAGCGGCAGCTCGATCTCGGTGAGCACCCGACGGGAGCCCTCGTCGAGGGCGGCAACCAACGACTCGGACAATCGGAGGACGTACCAGGCCTCGGAGGCCACGTTGACGTCGTCGTCCGCCGACACGAGCTGGTTGGGATCGCCGACGGGCAGCGTCTCTCCGAGCTGCTCGTAGACGAGGTCGGACAGGGCGAACGAGGTGCGGCCCGGGCGCAGCAGCCAGGCGGCGATCCGCGGGTCGCCGGCGATGCCCGTCAGCGTGAGGCCGGCCCGCGACAGCGCCTTGTAGGCGCGCTTCGCGTCGTGGACCACCTTGGGCGTGGCGTCGTCGAGCCAGGCTTCGAGGGCCACGTAGTCGCCGCGACCCGCGGCCCAGGGCACGTACGCCGACTCGTCGAGGGACGAGATGCCGAGCCCGACGATGTCGTCCGCGCCGTACTCGACCGTGAGGCCGACGGGCTTCTCGGGGTCGGACGCGTGCTTCTTCAGCCAGAAGGCCAGTTCTTCGTCGATGAGGGTCCGGACGACGGGGAGGCCTTCGGGGGCCGCCGTCACCGCTGTCTCACCCGCGTTCGCGGCGGAGGGCTCGGTCGATCCCGACAGGGCCAGGACGCGCTCGAGCAGGGTGCGGAACTGCAGTTTGTCGAAGAGCTCTCGGACGGCCGCCTCGTCGATCGCCCGGCGCTCGAGGTCACCCGGCCCCACCGGGAGCTCGACGTCGGTCACCAGCCGGTTGAGCCGGCGGTTGCGGATGGCGTTCTCTTTCTGCTCGCGGAGCTTCTGCCCGACGACGCCCTTGATCTCGTCCGCACGAGCGATGATCTCGTCGAGACCCCCGTAGAGGTTGATCCACTTGACGGCGGTCTTCTCCCCCACCTTGTCGATGCCGATGAGGTTGTCGCTCGTCTCGCCGACGAGAGCGGCGACCTCGGGGTACTGGTGGGGTTCGATGCCGTATCGCTCGAAGACCTTGTCGCGGTCGTACCGGGTGAGTTCGCTCACGCCGCGGGCCGAGGGATAGAGGAGGGTGACGTCGTCGTTGACCATCTGGATGGCGTCGCGATCGCCGGAGACCACCAGGACCCGGTACCCGTCGTCACGACCGCGGCTCGCCAGGGTCGCGAGGATGTCGTCGGCCTCGAAGTCCTCTTTGGTGATCGTGGTGATGCCCATGGCGTGCAACGCCTCTTGGAGAAGCGGTATCTGGCCCACGAACTCGGGCGGGGTCTCGGACCGCGTGCCCTTGTACTCGGGGTACTCGCGGGTGCGGAAGGAGAAGCGAGAGATGTCGAAGGCGACGGCCAGGTGCGTCGGTTTCTCGGCCTTGAGCAGGCTGAGCAACATCGAGATGAAGCCGTGGATGGCGTTGGTGTGCTGACCTTCGCGGTTCACGAAACTGTCGACCGGGAGGGCGTAGAAGGCCCGGAACGCCAGGGAATGGCCGTCGATGACCAGGAGGGTAGGCTTCGTGTCGTCCGTCACCACGTCAGCCTAGCGGGCACCCCCGACACCGTCGCCGGGCGCCCCGGTCCGATCCACCGGAGAACCATGAGCACTCCGTCCGCCGTCCCGAACGACGCCGAGAGGACCGTCGCGTCGGACGCGTCCCTGAGCGACGCCGCCGTCGAGTTGTTCCGACGACGGGGTGTCGGTGCCCTGGCCGAGAAGATGGGCATCGTGATCGACGAGATGAGCGCCGAGCGTGCCGTGGGTCGGATGCCCGTCGACGGCAACACCCAACCCGTCGGCATCCTTCACGGCGGCGCGCACGTCGTCCTGGCCGAGACCCTCGGTTCGGTGGCGGCGAACGTGCACGCGGGAGCGGGACGCGTCGCGATGGGCATCGAACTGAACGCGAGCCACAGCCGGTCGGCGGCGACCGGGTGGGTGACGGGCACCTGCACGGCCATCCATCTCGGTTCCACGCTCACGACGCACCAGGTCGTCATGACCGACGATCGCGGTCGGCTGTTGTCGACGGTCCGCATCACGAACTTCCTCACGGACGCCCGCGACCGGTGAGCCGACGAGAGAAGGCCCGCCCCGATCGTCGGGGCGGGCCTTCTCTCGTCGCGGACGACTACTTCTTGGCGCTCAACTGTTCGATGATCGCCTGGGCCACGTCGTGCATCGTCAGGCGGCGGTCCATGGACGCCTTCTGGATCCATCGGAAGGCCTCGGGTTCGGTGAGCCCCATCTTCTCGTTGAGGAGCCCCTTCGCCCGGTCGACGAGCTTGCGGGTCTCGAAGCGCTCGACCAGGTCGGCGACCTCGGCCTCGAGGGTGATGATCTGTGCGTACCGCGAGAGGGCGATCTCGATCGCGGGCAGCAGGTCGTTGGGGGTGAAGGGTTTCACGACGTAGGCAAGGGCGCCTGCCTCGCTCGCCCGCTCGACGAGCTCCTTCTGGCTGAACGCGGTCAGGAGGACGACCGGCGCGATGTGCGCCTTCGAGAGCCGCTCGGCGGCGGAGATGCCGTCCAGCTGGGGCATCTTGACGTCCATGATGACGAGGTCGGGGCGCAACTCGGTGGCGAGGGCGACGGCGGTCTCGCCGTCCCCGGCCTCTCCCACCACCTCGAAACCGTTGTCGCGGAGGATCTCGACGATGTCGAGGCGGATGAGGGACTCATCTTCGGCCACGACGACGCGACGGGGTGCTGCTGGGGTTGCTTCCTGGTCACTCACGACGTGAAGCCTACGGTATTGTCGACCTGGTTGTTGTGCGCCGGATTGGCGGAATGGCAGACGCGGAGCACTCAAAATGCTCTGTCCGTGAGGGCGTGTGGGTTCGAGTCCCACATCCGGCACCAGCCCCGGCGCGAAGCCGACCGACGAGATGTGGCTCTCCTTGCCTCGTCAGGTCATCGGGCCGACACACCGACACGAGTTCTGCTCAGAGGGTGTGTTCGTGGGCATCCGTGCACTACGCTGATGGAACTGGTTGTTGTGTTACGCATTTGTATCTCGCGACGTGCCGAAGGCCTCCTCTCACCGAGAGGGGTTCCGACGGTGGCGTCGTTCTCAGAGGGAGCGGACAAAAAGGCACCGCGACGAGCGATCTCGAAATCGAGATCGACAACTCTGATTGAAGGAACAAGAAAAATGGCAACAGGCACCGTTAAGTGGTTCAACTCCGAAAAGGGCTTCGGCTTCATCACCCCCGACGACGGAACCACTGACGTCTTCGCGCACTTCTCCGCGATCGCCGGCGACGGCTACCGCAACCTGGAAGAGAACCAGAAGGTCGAGTTCGACACGGCTCAGGGCAACAAGGGCCTCCAGGCCGAGAACATCCGCGTCATCTGACTCGGTGGCGTCCTCGTGACGCCGTCAGTCGGCGGGCTCGCCCGCCACTGAACCGAAAGCCCCGATCCGCTCCGGCGGGTCGGGGCTTTCTCCGTTCCCGCCTGGGTGGGAGGGCCGACCATCTCACGGCAGGGGAAAGCCGAGGAGGCGCGCCACCGGCTCGTAGTCCCGGCTCGCAGTCCGGTAGGCGCTCTCCCATTCGGCGATCCGTGCTCCGGCCTCCCTCGGGTCGGTGAACCGGTCGTCCTCGCCGCCACCGGCGACGAGGGCTTCCCGCGCCTCGCGGTATCGGCTGGTCAAGGTCGCCCAGAGGACCAGTTCGTCCCCGGTGGAGTCCTCGGGCGCCGCCCGGGCGACGTCCCACGGCACCTCGACGGCAGGCAGAGGTCCTTCCGGTGGACTCGGCGCCGCGGTCCCACGAGCTTGGTCACCCGCCCCCTCCTGGAAGATCGTCCGGGTGCCGATCGCCAGCACGGCCCCGACCGCGGCGCCGAGGACGAAGATCAGCGAGAGGGCCCAGAGGCCGTCGACCCGCCACACGGTCGCCGCCACTCCCCCGAGGAACGAGCCGCCCACGAGGGCACCGAGAGCTGCCCACCGGCCCACCCCCGCGCCTCCTCGGCTGGTCTCTCGGATCTCGGGGCCGAGGCTGCGACGAGTCTCGACCACACCGTGACCGCTCCAGGACGGCACCACGTACAAGCGGGCCTCGAACTCGAAGCACGAGGGATGACGGGCGTCCACGGACATGCCGTGAGCGTACGCCCCGCCGACACGACGAAGCCGGGGCGATCCGAGGGGATCGCCCCGGCTTCGCCAGGGGTGTCGCGGTGCGTCAGGGCTGCGACGCGTAGGCCGGAGCGGCCTCCCCGTGGGCGTCACCCACGCGGTGCACCCGGAGATCGTTCGTCGAGCCCGCGATCCCGGGAGGGGACCCGGCGATCACGATGACCTTGTCGCCCGATTCGGCGAGGTCGTTGCCGAGCAGGATGTCGTCCACCTGCGCGAACATGGCGTCGGTGTGCGTGACGGTCTCGACCAGGTAGGACTGGACGCCCCAGCTGATCGCCATGCGGCGTCGGATCGCCTCGTTGGGTGTGAAGGCCAGGATGGGGATCGAGTGACGCAGGCGCGACATGCGACGCACCGAGTCACCCGATTCGGTGAAGACGCAGAGGAACTTCGCCTGGACGAAGTCGGCGACGTCGGCCGCTGCCAGGGTGATGGCGCCGCCCTGCGTGCGCGGACGCGTGCCGAGCGGAGGGATGCGCTCGAGCCCGTGCTCTTCGGTGGAGGCCACGATGCGCGCCATGGTCTGCACCGTGATGACCGGGTACTCGCCGACGCTCGTCTCGCCCGAGAGCATGACCGCGTCGGTGCCGTCGAGGACGGCGTTGGCGACGTCCGAGGTCTCGGCGCGGGTCGGGATCGGGCTCGAGATCATGGACTCGAGCATCTGGGTGGCGACGATGACCGGCTTCGCCATGCGACGCGAGAGCTCGACCGCGTGCTTCTGCACGATGGGCACGGCCTCGAGGGGCAACTCGACGCCCAGGTCGCCACGGGCGACCATGATGCCGTCGAACGCGTCGATGATGGCCTCGAGGTTGTCGACGGCCTGGGGCTTCTCGATCTTCGCGTAGACGGGGACCTTGCGGCCCTCTTCGGCCATGATCTCGTGCACGCGCACGACGTCGTCCGCGTCGCGCACGAACGACAGGGCGATCAGGTCGGCGCCGAGTCGGAGACCCCAGCGGAGGTCGGCCTCGTCCTTCTCGGAGAGGGCGGGCACGTTGACCGCCACGCCGGGGAGGTTGATGCCCTTGTTGTTCGACACCGTGCCGGCGACGACGACCTCGGTCGTGACGACGGTGCCGTCGGTCTCGAGGACGCGGAGCTTGACGCGGCCGTCGTCGATCAGGAGCGGGTCTCCCGCCGTGACGTCGTCGGGGAGGCCCTTGAACGTCGTGCCGCAGATCTCCTTGGAACCCAGGATGTCGTCCGTGGTGATCTTGAACACGTCGCCGACCTCGAGGTCGTGCGGACCGTCGGCGAACTTGCCGAGGCGGATCTTGGGGCCCTGCAGGTCGACGAGGACCGCGACGGCGCGGCCCGAGTCGGCCGACGCCTGGCGGACGTTCGCATAGACGCCTTCGTGGACGTCGTAGCTGCCGTGGCTGAGGTTCATGCGGGCGACGTCGACGCCGGCGTCGATGATCGCCCGGATGTCGTCGTAGCTCGACGTCGCCGGCCCGAGGGTGGCGACGATCTTTGCGCGTCTCATGTGTTCCGTTCGTGTGGGGGGAAAGGGGGTGGGACGACTACAGCCCGACTCCCACCCTATTCCCGTCGGATGGCCGGATCAGACCGAGATGGACCGATCGGTGGGCTTCACCGGGAAGGGCAGCACGGTCTGGCCCTCGAGGTAGGCGTCGACGGCGGAGGCCGTGGCGCGGCCCTCGGCGATCGCCCAGACGATGAGCGACTGCCCGCGCCCGGCGTCACCGGTCACGAAGACGCCTGGTTCGCCCGTCTCGTAGGTGGCACCGCGCTCGAGGGAGCCGCCACCGTCGAAGGTGAGCCGCAGCTGCTCCTCGATGGTGTCGCGCTCGGGTCCGGTGAAGCCGAGTGCGAGCAGGACGAGGTCGGCGGGGACCTCGCGCTCGGTGCCCGCCTTGGGGACCCGTCGACCGTCGACGTACTCGGTCTCGGCGACGCGGATGGCCCGCACCTCGCCGACCTCGTTGGTCAGGAACTCGACCGTCGACGCGAGGTAGACCCGCTCGCCGCCTTCTTCGTGGGCACTCGACACCTCGAACAGCGTGGGGAACATCGGCCACGGCTGTGCCTCGGGGCGTTCTTCCGGGGGCTGCTGGCCGATCGCGAGGTTGGTCACCGAGAGGGCACCCTGCCGGTGGGCGGTACCGATGCAGTCCGCACCGGTGTCGCCGCCGCCCAGCACGACGACGTGCTTGCCCTCGGCCGTGATCTGGTCGGCCACCGTGTCGCCCGCTCCGGCCCTGTTCTGCTGCACGAGGTAGTCCATGGCGAAGTGGATGCCGGACAGGTCGCGTCCCGGGATCGGCAGATCGCGGGGAACCGTCGCGCCCGTCGCGACGACCACGGCGTCGTAGCGGGCCCGGAGGTCGTCCCAGGCGATGTCCCGACCGATCTCGACCCGGGCGCGGAAACGCGTGCCCTCGGCCTGCATCTGGGCGATGCGCTGCTCGATCTGCTTCTTCTCCATCTTGAAGTCGGGGATGCCGTAACGCAGCAGGCCACCGATGCGGTCCTCGCGCTCGTAGACGGCGACCGTGTGGCCGGCACGCGTGAGCTGCTGGGCGGCGGCCAGCCCGGCGGGGCCGGAACCGACGACGGCGACCGTCTTGCCCGTCAGGCGCTCGGGCGGGTGCGGGGTGACCCATCCGGCGGCGAACGCCTGGTCGATGATCGAGACCTCGACCTGCTTGATCGTCACCGGGGGCTGGTTGATGCCCAGGACGCAGGAGGACTCGCACGGCGCGGGGCAGAGACGACCGGTGAACTCCGGGAAGTTGTTGGTCGCGTGCAGGCGCTCGACGGCCTGACGGCCCTCGCCACGCCACATGAGGTCGTTCCACTCGGGGATCAGGTTGCCGAGCGGGCAGCCCTGGTGGCAGAACGGGACGCCGCAGTCCATGCAACGGCCCGCCTGACGTCGGAGCTCGCCGCTCTCCTGCTGCTCGTAGACCTCTTTCCAGTCCATGAGCCGGACCGACACGGGTCGGCGCTTGGGCAGCTCGCGGGTCTGCGTCTTCAGGAAGCCTTTGGGATCAGCCACCGGTCACCTCCAGGATTCTCTTCCATGCTTCGTCGCCATCGGGGTCGAGACCCTCGTCGACGGCCGTCTGCCGGGTGGCGAGGACGGCGGCGTAGTCGCGCGGCAGCACCTTCACGAACTCGGCCACCGTGGCGTCGAGGTCGTCGAGCATGTGCTCGGCCACGGGCGACCCGGTCTCGGCCAGGTGCCGGCGCAACAGGTCGGTCAGGATCTCGACGTCGGCGCTGCCGAGGGGGTGGAGTTCGAGTTCACCCGACGCGAGCGCCTCGGCGTTGACCCGTTCGGGCTTGAGCCGGTGCACGTAGGCCGTCCCTCCGGACATGCCTGCTCCGAGGTTGCGGCCCGTGTCGCCGAGGATGACGGCGAGACCGCCCGTCATGTACTCGAGCGCGTGGTCGCCCACGCCCTCGGCGACCGCGCTGGCCCCCGAGTTGCGGACCAGGAAGCGCTCCCCCACGATGCCCCGCAGGAACATGCTGCCCTGGGTCGCGCCGTAGCCGATGACGTTGCCGGCGATGACGTTCTCCTCGGCGGCGAACGCGCTGCCGCGGGGCGGACGCACCACGACGTTGCCGCCGGAGAGGCCCTTGCCCACGTAGTCGTTGCTGTCGCCCTCGAGGCGCAGGGTGATGCCGGCGGGCAGGAACGCACCGAGCGACTGACCGGCCGAACCACTGAGGTTGATCTCGATGCTGCCGTCGGGCAGGCCTTGCTCACCGTGTCGCAGGGTGACCTCGTGCCCGAGCATGGTGCCGACCGCGCGCTCGGTGTTGCGGATCGGGAGCGTGATCTCGACGTGCCCACCGTTCTCGAGCACGTCGGCACTGCGCTCGATCAGCTGCACGTCGAAGTGCTCGTCGAGGCCGTGGTCCTGCGAGGTGCGGTTGCGTCGGGGCTCGTCGTCGGAGAACGTCGGACCCACCAGCACCGGGGCGAGGTCGAGACCCGAGGCCTTCCAGTGGTCGACGGCGCGGTCGACGTCGAGGACGTCCGTCCGGCCGATGGCCTCGTCGAGACTGCGGAAGCCCAGCGCGGCGAGGTACTCGCGCACCTCCTGTGCCAGGAACTCGAAGAAGTTGACGACGAACTCCGGCTTGCCGGAGAAGCGGGCACGGAGCTCGGGGTTCTGGGTCGCCACACCGACCGGGCAGGTGTCGAGGTGGCAGACCCTCATCATGATGCAGCCCTCGACGATCAACGGCGCCGTGGCGAAGCCGAACTCCTCGCCGCCGAGCAGGGCGGCGATGAGGACGTCGCGGCCGGTCTTCATCTGACCGTCGACCTGGACGACGACACGCTCGCGCATCCCGTTCATCATGAGGGTCTGCTGGGTCTCGGCGAGGCCGATCTCCCAGGGCGTGCCCGCGTGCTTGAGCGAGTTCAGCGGGCTCGCGCCGGTGCCCCCGTCGTGGCCGGACACGAGCACGACGTCGGCCAGGGCCTTCGTGACCCCTGCCGCGACCGCGCCGATGCCGGACTGGCTCACGAGCTTGACGTGGACGCGGGCCTTGGGGTTGGCGCGCTTGACGTCGAAGATCAGCTGCTTGAGGTCCTCGATCGAGTAGATGTCGTGGTGCGGCGGCGGCGAGATGAGACCGACGCCGGCCGTCGCGTGACGCGTTCGTGCCACCCAGGGGTAGACCTTCGTCGGCGGGAGCTGACCGCCCTCGCCCGGCTTGGCGCCCTGGGCCATCTTGAGCTGGATGTCGGTGGCGTGCGTCAGGTACATGCTGGTGACCCCGAAGCGCCCGGAGGCCACCTGTTTCACGGCGCTGCGGCGCTCGGGGTCGAGGAGGCGGTCGACGTCCTCTCCCCCCTCGCCGGTGTTGGATTTGCCGCCGAGGCGGTTCATCGCGATGGCGAGGGTCTCGTGCGCCTCCTGCGAGATCGAGCCGTAGCTCATCGCCCCCGTCGAGAACCGCTTCACGATCGACTCGATGGGCTCGACCTCGTCGAGCGGGACGGCCGGGCGGACGCCGTGCTTGAGCCGGAACAGCCCGCGCAGCGTCATCAGCTGCTCGGCCTGGTCGTCGACGAGCTTGGTGTACTCGCGGAAGATGTCGTAGCGGCGGGTGCGCGTGGCGTGCTGCAGCCGGAACACGGTGTCGGGGTTGAAGAGGTGACGGGGGCCCTCGCGGCGCCACTGGTACTCGCCGCCGGTGGCCAGCCGCTCGTGCGCGATGACGGAGCCGTCGCTGGGGTAGGCGCTCGTGTGTCGCTGCTTGTTCTCGGCCGCGATGACGTCGATCCCCACGCCTCCGAGCATCGACGAGGTACCGGTGAAGTACGTGTCGACGAACTCCTGGCTGAGGCCCACGGCCTCGAACGCCTGCGCCGCGGCGTAGCTCGACACCGTCGAGATGCCCATCTTCGACATGATCTTGAGCACGCCCTTGCCGAGAGCCTTGATCAGGTTGTGCACGGCGTCCTCGGGGCTCAGCCCGGTGATCATCCCGGCCCTCACGAGGTTCTCGCAGGTCTCCATCGCGAGGTACGGGTTGACCGCGGACGCGCCGTAGCCGATCAGCGTGGCCACGTGGTGCACCTCGCGCACGTCACCGGCCTCGACGATCAGGCCGACCTTCATGCGGTTCTCGGTGCGGATCAGGTGGTGGTGCACCGCGGCGATCATGAGCAGCGACGGCACCGGGGCGAAGTCGGCGTTCGAGTCGCGGTCGGAGAGGACGATGAACTCCGCACCGGCCTCGATCGCGTCGTCCACCTCGTTGCACATGGCGGCGATGCGCTTCTCGAGTGCCCGCGGGCCCTTGTCGGCGCGGTACAGCCCGCGGATGGTCGACGTCTTGCGGGAGCCGGGGCTCGGGTCGATGTGCTGGATCTTGGCGAGCTCGTCGTTGTCGATGACGGGGAAGTCCAGGATCACCTGGCGGGCGTGCTCGGGGGTCGCGGCGAGCAGGTTGCGCTCGGGACCGAGACCCAGCTTGAGCGACGTGACCACCGACTCGCGGATGGAGTCGAGCGGCGGGTTCGTGACCTGGGCGAACTGCTGCGTGAAGTAGTCGAACAGGAGGCGCGGGCGCTCGGACAGGACGGCGATCGGCGTGTCGCTTCCCATGGCGCCCAGGGGCTCCGCCCCGGTCTTCGCCATGGGCGTGAGCAGGATGCGGACCTCCTCTTCGGTGTACCCGAAGGTGCGCTGACGGCGGGTGACCGACGCCGGGGTGTGCACGATGTGCTCGCGCTCGGGCAGCTCCGAGAGGTGGATGCGCCCCTCGGCGAGCCACTCGCCGTAGGGCGCGGCCGTGGCGAGGTCGCGTTTGATCTCGTCGTCCTCGATGATGCGGCCGGCCTCGGTGTCGACCAGGAACATCTTGCCGGGGCGGAGCCGTCCCTTGCGGACCACCTTGGCGGGGTCGACGTCGATGACGCCGATCTCGCTCGCGAGGACCACGAGGCCGTCGTCGGTGACGAGGTAGCGGCCCGGTCGCAGGCCGTTGCGGTCGAGGGTGGCGCCGACGTGCGTGCCGTCGGTGAACGTGATGGCCGCGGGGCCGTCCCACGCCTCCATGAGCATCGAGTGGTACTCGTAGAAGTCGCGCAGGGTGGGGTCGATGTCGACCTGGTTCTCCCACGCCTCGGGGACCATCATCATGACCGCGTGCGGCAGGGACCTGCCGGTCAGGCTGAGCAACTCGACGACCTCGTCGAACGACGCCGAGTCGCTCGCCCCGGGGCTGACGATGGGGAGGATGGGCTTCAGGTCGCCGATGAGCTCGTTCTCGAGCTGGGACTGCCGGGCGCGCATCCAGTTGCGGTTGCCCCGGACCGTGTTGATCTCGCCGTTGTGGGCGATCATGCGGAACGGCTGTGCCAACGGCCACGACGGGAACGTGTTCGTCGAGTAGCGCGAGTGCACGATCGCGAGTTTCGAGGCGAAGCGCTCGTCGCTCAGGTCGGGGTAGAACGGCTCGAGCTGAAGTGTGGTGACCATGCCCTTGTAGACCATGGTCCGGCTGCCCAGAGAAGTGAAGTAGGCCGAGAGCTTGCGCTCGGCACGCTTGCGCAGCCGGAACGCCTGGCGGTCGAGCGCGACGCCGGCGAGTGGGACGCCGTCGGCGTCGTGGTGCCTGCTGGCGACGAAGAGCTGCTCGAAGGCGGGCATCGCGTTGCGCGCCAACGTGCCGAGTTCTTCGGGGCGCACGGGGACCTCGCGCCAGCCGAGGACGTCGAGGTGCTCGAGGTCGGCGATGCGCTCGATGCCCGTCTTCAGCTCGGAGCGCTCCTGCTCGTCGAGGGGCAGGTAGGCGATGCCCACCGCGTACTGACCGGCCGGCGGCAGGTCGAAGTCGACCTCGTGGCGCAGGAACTCGTCGGGCACCTGGCAGAGGATGCCCGCACCGTCCCCGGTACCGGCGTCGGAACCCACGGCACCTCGGTGCTCGAGGTTCCGGAGGGCCCGCAGGGCGGTGTCGACGATGTCGTGACCGGGGGTTCCACGGAGGGTCGCCACCATGGCGAGGCCACAGGCGTCCTTCTCGTTGCGCGGGTCGTAGAGGCCGCTGGCCTCGGGGACCGTGCTGAACTGCTGGTGTGCTGGCGTGAGAGCCATGGAATCCGTCCTCACGAAGAGATCCGACAGGGGGCGGGACGACGTCGGCCCGAGGTGCCTGACGGGGCCGGCTTCTGTGGGCGGCCCCGACTCGGCGGGAGAGGTCGGCTCGTGGCGACCGTGGGCGTGCACGCCGGCGGGAGGGGCCGACTGCGCTCGATCTTACGAGGCGCGGGTGCGTGCACGGGACCGTGTCGCGGGCGGATCGTTCGCACCGGGATGGGGTGGAGGGGATCGGGCGCCACGACGGTGGGGCGCCGGGCCCGCGGTCGTCGTGGAGTGGACGACCTAGGGACGCGGTGAGCGATCGGTGTTGTCGTCCGATGCGCCGACGGTGACCAACTCGGGTTCGTCGTTCTCCGTGTACGTGCCGTCGGAGTCTACAGCAGCCGCCCGCTCGCTCGGCGCACGGCCGGGCACGTAGGGGCCGGGGACCGTGCCGGTGTGGCGGCGGGAGGCGAGGACGAAGAGGACGATCCCGAGGACGATGGCGAAGAAGCTCATCCAGACGTTGGTGCGGATGCCGAAGAAGAGAAGGCTGGGATCGGTGCGGATCGACTCGAACCAGGCCCGTCCGATGCCGTACCAGACCAGGTAGAAGGCCAACGACCGACCCCACTGCATGGGGGCCTTCTTCTCGAGGAGCAAGAGGATCGCGACGCCGGCGAGCATCCAGACGATCTCGTAGAGGAAGGTCGGGTGGAAGAGCGTGCCCTCGGGCAGGCCGGTGGGGTAGGCGGCGTTCGTGGACTCGATCTCGAGGCCCCAGGGCAGGTCGGTCGGCATGCCGAAGAGCTCGTGGTTGAACCAGTTGCCGAGGCGTCCGAAGGCCTGCGCGACGAGCAGGCCGGGGGCGAGGGCGTCGGCGAAGACCGTGAACCGGAGACCGGTGAAGCGGCAACCGAGCCAGACGCCGACGGCACCCAACAGCAGGGCGCCGTAGATGGCGAGGCCGCCCTCCCACACGAAGAGGACGTGGATGTACTGGTCGGGCGAGGAGAAGTAGTCCGCCGGGTGGGTGATGACGTGGAACAGGCGTCCCCCCGCGATGCCGAACACCACGGCCCAGATGGCCACGTCGATGACGATGCCCTTCTCCGCCCCCTGCCGGTTCAGACGGTGGTTCGTGATGACCACCGCTGCGACGATGCCGACGAGGATGCAGATCGCGTAGGCGTGGATCCGCAGCGAGCCGGGCAACGACGCCCCGAAGGTCGAGTTCAACCAGGCGGTGACGTCGAAGTACTGCCAGGCGGCCGACGGGCTCGGGATGCTCAAGGGAACGAACACGGGCGTGGTGCCTTTCGGAGGGGGTGCGGAGCGTCGGTCACCCGACGGGTGACGACTCTAGCGCGAGGGCGTCGGACCCGAGGGGGTCAGGAGGCGGAGGGGGCCGCGCCGGACGACAGGTCGGCGGAGACCTCGGCGAGGCGTTCGACCCCGCCGTCGGCGAGGGCACGGACGAAGGCCGAACCGATGATGGCACCGTCGGCGTAGTCGAGCACCTCGCGGACCTGCTGGGCCGTGGAGATGCCGAGACCGACGCAGGCGTTCTCGACGCCCACCTCGCGGAGTCGGGCGACGAGGGTGCTCGCCGCCGCGTCGACGTCGGTTCGGGCTCCTGTGATGCCCATCGTCGAGACGGTGTAGACGAAGCCGCGACTACTGGCCACGGCCTGCCGGAGGCGCGAGTCGCTGGACGACGGAGCGGCCAGGAACACCCGGTCGAGGTCGGCGGCCTCGGCCGCGGACATCCACGCGTCGGCCTCGTCGGGGATGAGGTCGGGGGTGATGAGCCCGGCACCGCCCGCGGCCGCGAGGTCGTCGGCGAACCGCTGGACGCCGTACTGCTCGACCGGGTTCCAGTAGGTCATCGGGATGACGGGAGCGTCGACCCTGGAGGTGATCTCACGGATCGCCGTGAAGACGTCGCGCACGCGGAACCCCTCGGCCAGGGACCGCTGTGTGGCTGCCTGGATGACCGGGCCGTCCATCACGGGATCGGAGTACGGGATGCCGAGTTCGATGACGTCGATGCCGTTCTCGGCCATCGCCACCGCGGCCTCGATGCTCGTGTCGAGATCAGGGAACCCGACCGGCAGGTATCCGACGACGGCGCCGCTCCCGGCGTCTCGCCGGGCCCGGATCGCGTCGCCGACCTTGCTCGTCCCGGCGGGGACTGCGGCGGTCACAGCTGCTGTGCCTTCTCGTCGAGGACGCCGAAGTACCGGCTCGCGGTCGAGACGTCCTTGTCGCCACGGCCGCTGAGCGAGACCAGGATCGTCCAGTCGGGGTGCTCCAGACCGAGCTTGATCGTGCCCGCCAGGGCGTGTGCCGACTCGATCGCGGGCATGATGCCCTCGGTCTGCGAGAGCAGTCGGAAGGCCTGCATCGCCTCGTCGTCGGTGATCGGCTGGTACTCGGCCCGGCCCGACTCGGACAACCAGGCGTGCTCCGGGCCGACGCTCGGGTAGTCGAGGCCCGCGGAGATGGAGTGGCTCTCGAGCGTCTGACCGTCTTCGTCCTGCATGAGGTACGACTTGGTGCCCTGGAGGTTGCCGATGCGGCCGAGGGTGATCGACGCCGCGTGACGGCCCGTCTCGACGCCGTCCCCGCCGGCCTCGAAGCCGAACAACCGCACCGAGGGGTCGTCGAGGAACGCGTGGAAGATGCCCATGGCGTTCGAGCCGCCGCCGACGCAGGCCGTCACGGCGTCGGGCAGTGCTCCGGTCAGGTCGAGGACCTGCTGGCGGGCCTCTTCGCCGATGATCTTGTGGAAGTCGCGCACCATGGCCGGGAACGGGTGCGGACCGGCGACCGTGCCCAGCACGTAGTGCGTGGTGTCGACGCTGGAGACCCAGTCGCGCATGGCGTCGTTGATGGCGTCCTTGAGGGTGCGGGAGCCCGTCGTGACCGAGACGACCTCGGCTCCGAGCAGGCGCATCCGCGCGACGTTGAGCGCCTGGCGCTCGGTGTCGACCTGCCCCATGTACACGACGCACTCCATGCCGAAGAGGGCGGCGGCGGTGGCCGTCGCGACGCCGTGCTGACCGGCTCCGGTCTCGGCGATCAGACGGGTCTTGCCGAGCTTCCGGGCCAGCAGCGCCTGTCCGAGCACGTTGTTGATCTTGTGGGACCCCGTGTGGTTGAGGTCTTCACGCTTGAGGATGATGCGGGCACCACCGGCGTGCTGGGCGAACCTCGGAACCTCGGTGATGATCGACGGCCGGCCCGTGTAGGTGGCGTGGAGAGCCGTCAGCTCGGCGGCGAACTCGGGGTCGACGGCCGCGGCCTTGTAGGCCGCGTCGAGCTCGTCGAGGGCGGCCACCAGGGACTCGGGGACGAAGCGACCCCCGAACGAACCGAAATACGGACCTGTCTCGTCGCGCAGTGCCATGGTCAGACCTCCAGGAAGCGGGTGATGGCGTCGGCGGGGTCGCCGTGGGTCACGAGGGCTTCGCCCACGAGCACGACGTCGGCACCGGAGCGACGGTAGTGGGCGACGTCGTCGGGCGACGAGACCGCCGACTCGGCGACGCGGGTGACGCCCGTCGGGATCGAGTGCGACAGGCGACCGAAGAGGTCCCTGTCGAGTTCGAAGGTCGTGAGGTCGCGGGCGTTGACGCCGAGGACGGTGGCACCGGCGTCGAGGCCGCGCGACACCTCGTCGGCGGAGTGCGCCTCGATGAGTGCGGTCATGCCCAGTTGCCTCACGAGGTCGTGCAATTCGAGGAGGCGAGGCTGTTCGAGCCCGGCGACGATCAGCAGCACGAGATCGGCACCGGCCGCCCGGGCCTCGAACACCTGGTACGGGTCGGCGATGAAGTCCTTGCGGAGGACGGGCACGTCGACTGCGGTGCGGACGGCCTCGAGGTCGGCGAGGGAGCCCTTGAACTTCCGGCCCTCGGTGAGGACGCTGATCGCGCTCGCTCCCCCGGCCGCGTAGGAGCGGGCCAGAGACGCCGGGTCGGCGATGGTCGAGAGGTGGCCCCGTGACGGGCTGGCGCGCTTCACCTCGGCGATGACCTTGACACGGTCGCCGGGGGCGAGGGCGGTGCGGGCGTCGAGTGCGGGCTCACGAGAGAGCGCCGCTGCCTCGACGGCGGCGAACGGGAGGGACTCGCGGCGTGCTGCGGCGTCGGCCACGGCACCCGCGTAGAGGTCGTCGAGCACCTAGTTGTGGGCCTTCGGCACGTAGCGGTGACCACCGACGCCGTAACCGGCCTTCTTGAGCACGAGACCGACGATCAGTCCGACGACGACCAGGCCGGCCGACGCCCAGACGATCCACGGGACGTCGAGGAAGAAGGCCAGCGTGCCGATGGCGAAGCCGACCAGCATGATGACGACGGCGGTCCAGGCGGCGGGCGAGTTGCCGTGCCCGAGGTCGTCGGCCGTCTCGGTGTCGCGGCCCTTCGAGCCGGAGTCGACCTTCGCGGGGGCGTTCGCGAGGGGCGCGTCGCCACCGGACGGGGTGCTCGTCGTGTTCGTGCTCACAGTGCTCCTTGGATCAGGTCGGTACGAGGGCTGAGTCTACCGGGTACGACCCGGCTCGGTGGGGCCCGACCCGCCCTCGTCGAGGTGCGCCGGGTCGTCGGTGGGATCGTCGCCACCCGACAGCGCGTCCCAGGCGGCAGCCGGATCGGCCGAGGGATCCGCGGCGACCAGTCGCGTGGCGGAGTACTTGCGGGTGGCCCGGGGCCAGGCGCCCGCGAGGAGCACGGTGGCGACTCCGAGGAGCGCGGCGAGGACGCCGGCCACGAGCCCGAGCCAGGGCCAGGCCGTGGGCTCGACCGAGGAGACGATGGCCCGGATCGAGTCGGTGCCGTCGACGCCCGTGGCGGTCGTCACGGCGCTCCCCGAGGCGCGCACGGGGTCGGCCAGGGCGGTCGACGTCGTGACGACCACGCTGACGCCCAGTGCCACCTGGAGCACCCCCAGGACGACGCGGAAGACGCGGCCGGCGATCGTGAGCGCCCCGAAGAGCGCCAGGCTGGCCAGCGACAGGGCGGACAACGGCGCACCGGCGACGTCGCCGGCGACGTCGAGCGGGAGGTCTCCGCCCTGGGGGGAGGCGACGACGACGTGGAACCAGTCCTGCGTCCAGGACAGCAGGGCGAGTCCCGCGAGCAGGATGCCCCCGAGGATCGTCGTGAGCTTCAGGCGACGAGCGGGCATCAGCGGAGCCGTGCCATGGCGTTCGCGACCGCGACGGCACGCAAGGGGGCCGCGGCCTTGTTGCGCGCCTCCTGGTTCTCGGCGACCGGGTCGCTGTCGGCGACGAGACCGGCACCCGCCTGCACGCGGGCCACGCCGTCCTGCAACAGGACGGTGCGGATCGCGATCGCGACGTCGGCCGAGCCGGCGAAGTCGAAGTACCCGACCACTCCCCCGTAGACGCCCCGCTGGGCGGGCTCGAGTTCGTCGATGATCTCGAGGGCCCGGGGCTTGGGAGCACCCGACAACGTGCCGGCCGGGAAGGTGGCACGGAACGCGTCGATGGCGTCCTTGCCGGGAGCGAGGTCGCCCTCGACGCTCGAGACGAGGTGCATGATGTGGCTGAACCGTTCGACCTGCATGAACTCGGTGACCTCGACGGTTCCCGGCGTGCACACCTTGAGCAGGTCGTTGCGGGCCAGGTCGACGAGCATGAGGTGCTCGGCGCGTTCTTTCTCGTCCGAGGCGAGTTCGTCGGCGAAGCGCTGGTCCTCGTCGGGCGAGGCTCCACGCGGCTTCGACCCGGCGATGGGATGCGTGTAGGCCCGCCGCCCGTCGACCTTGACCAGCGCCTCGGGCGACGAGCCCACGATGGTGTAGGGCCGACCTTGCACGTCGTCGAGGGTCACCAGGTACATGTACGGGCTCGGGTTGAGCGTCCGCAGCACCCGGTAGACGTCGAGCGGCTCGGCCGTGACCTCGTGGTCGAAGCGCTGGGAGACGACGACCTGGAAGACGTCGCCGTCGTGGATGAACTGCTTCGACCGCCGGATCGCGTGCGCGTACTCGTCGTCGGTCGAACGCCGGGTCGGCGTGGCCTCGATCGTCAGGTCGACGTCGGACAGGAACGCCTCGCTCGGGGCCGCGAGTCGGGATTGGAGGTCGTCGAGTCGGGACTGCGCGTCGGCCCACAGGACGTCGGGCTCGTGGGTTCCGTCGTTCAACGCGGTGGCGACGAGCAGGACGGCACCCGTGCGGTGGTCGAGGGCCACGAGCTCGGACACGAAGCTGAGCGCCTGGGAGGGCACCGTGAACTCGGCCGGCGGCGCGTCGGGAAGGTGTTCGAGCTCGCGCACGGCCTCCCAGCCGATGAACCCGACGAGGCCACCGGTGAGGGGCGGCATGCCGTCGATGCGCGGGGTCGCCCACCGGTGGTGCAGGGCGGAGAGCACCTCGAGGGGACGGCCGACGGCATCGCCCAGCGCCCGATCGCGGTCGATGCCGTAGTCGATCCAGCGGGCCTCATCGTCGTCGGTCGTGAGCACGCCGAACGACGAGACGCCGACGAAGGACCACCGGGACCAGATCCCTCCCTGGGCCGCCGACTCGAGGAGGAAGCTGCCGGGCCTGCCGTCGGCGAGCTTGCGGTACACCCCCACGGGCGTCTCGCCGTCGGCGAACAGGTCGCGGACGACCGGGACGACCCGATGCCCGGCCAGCCGCTCGTCGAACTGGGCCCGGGTCGTCGAGGTGCGGATCGGGGCGTCAGCCACGGAGGCCTCCGGTGGGGTCGGTGTCGCCGGACGGCAGGGACGAGGAGGCGGTGGCCGGCTCGAGCGGGTCGACCTCGAAACAGGAGTGCGAGCCCGTGTGGCAGGCGGCGCCGATCTGTTCGACCGTGACGAGCAGCACGTCGTCGTCGCAGTCGAGGGCGGCGGCGCGGACGAACTGCGCGTGGCCCGACGTGTCGCCCTTCCGCCAGTACTCCTCTCGAGAGCGGGACCAGAAGGTGACGCGCCCCTCCGTGAGGGTGCGGCGGAGCGCCTCGGCGTCCATCCACCCCATCATGAGCACGTCTTTCGTGCCCTCTTGTTGGATGATGGCGGGCAGCAGGCCCGACGCGTCGAACCGGGCACGGGCGACGACGGGCTCGACCGTCTCACGCGTCAGCTGGTCGGTCATGGTGTGCTCCTCGATGCGATGCGATGCGATGCGGTGCGATGTCGGCTGGTCGGCTGCGGCCCGGTGCGGTGACGGCCCGCCTCAGCGGACGACGGCCCCCGACCGGGCCAGCTCGTCCTTGACCTGGCCGATCGTGAGTTCGCCGTTGTGGAAGACCGACGCCGCGAGCACGGCGTCGGCACCCGCCTCGATGGCCGGGGCGAAGTGCTCGAGCCGACCCGCCCCTCCGGACGCGACGACCGGCACCCGGCTGAGCTCGCGCATGGCGCGGACGAGTTCGAGGTCGAAGCCCTGCTTGGTGCCGTCGGCGTCGATCGAGTTGACGAGCAGCTCGCCCGCCCCGCGTTCGATGGCCTCGCGCGCCCAGGCGAGCGCGTCGAGGGTCGTCTCGGTGCGACCGCCGTGGGTCGTGACGACGAAGCCGGAGGGGGTGCCGCTCGAACGCTTGACGTCGAGCGAGAGGACGACCGCCTGGGCTCCGAACCGGTCGGCGATCTCGCCGATCAGGTCGGGCCGCGCGATGGCGGCGCTGTTCACGCCGATCTTGTCGGCCCCCGCCGCCTGCAGCCGGGCGACGTCGTCGGTGGTGCGCACGCCGCCCCCGACCGTCAGCGGGATGAAGACCTGCTCGGCCGTCGCCCGGACGACGTCGTAGGTCGTCGACCGCTCGTCGACCGTGGCGGTGACGTCGAGGAAGGTGATCTCGTCGGCACCCTGCTCGTAGTACGTGCGGGCCAGCTCGACCGGATCGCCCGCGTCGCGCAGGTCGAGGAAGTTGACGCCCTTCACCACGCGGCCGGCGGCCACGTCGAGGCAAGGGATGACCCGGACGGCGAGGGAGGCGTCGGCGGCGACCGCGCCGGGGACGACCGCGTCGTCGGCGGTCACGGCTACAGCCTCGCGGCGTGGATCGGGCTGACCAGGATCGCCCGGGCGCCGAGGTCGTAGAGGGCGTCCATGACCTGGTTGGTGTCGGACCGCGGGACCATCACGCGGACGGCGGCCCAGTCGCGGTCGTGCAGCGGGGAGACGGTGGGCGACTCCATGCCGCCGGCGACGGCGGTGGCGGCGTCCAGCTTGTCGACCGGGACGTCGTAGTCCATGAGGACGTACTGCCGGGCCACGAGGACGCCCTGCAGGCGACGGTGGAGGACCGCCAGACCGTCCACGTCGGCGTCGGACGAGATGAGGACGGCCGTCGATTCGAGGATGACCGGCCCGAAGATCTCGAGCCCGGCCGCCCGCAGGGTCGCACCGGTCGACACGACGTCGGCCACGGCGTCGGCGACGCCCAGCTGCACGGCGCTCTCGACCGCTCCGTCGAGCGGCACGAGGGTCGCGGTCACGCCGTGGCTCTCGAGGAACGAGCCGACGAGGCCGGCGTAGCTCGTCGCGACCCGGGTGCCCTGCAGCTGACGGAGGTCGGCGAAACGGCCAGGAGGGCCCGCGAAACGGAAGGTCGAGCCGCCGAAGTCGAGGGGAGCGACCTCGTGTGCGGGCGAGTGCGAGTCGAGCAGCAGGTCGCGACCCGTGATGCCCACGTCGAGGGCGCCCGACCCCACGTAGGTCGCGATGTCGCGCGGTCGGAGGTAGAAGAACTCGACGCCGTTGCGCGGGTCCTCGACGTGGAGGGTCTTGGGGTCTCGGCGACCGGTGTAGCCGGCCTCGGCGAGCATGGCGGAAGCGGTCTCGCTGAGCGATCCCTTGTTGGGCACTGCGACGCGGAGCATGGGGTTCTCTGTCTGCTGGGGTGCCGCGCGAGCGGCGTGACGAACGGGGGTGACGGAGGCCGACTCAGAGATGTCGGTAGACGTCGGCCGGGGTGATGCCCTTGGCGATCATCATGACCTGCAGGTGGTAGAGCAGCTGGGAGATCTCTTCGGCGGTCGCGACGTCGCCCTCGTACTCGGCGGCCATCCAGACCTCGGCGGCCTCTTCGACGATCTTCTTGCCGATCTGGTGCACTCCGGCGTCGAGTTCGGCCACGGTGCCCGACCCCTCGGGCCGGTCGCGGGCCTTGTCGCTGAGCTCGAGGTACAGGTCGTCGAAGGATTTCACGACGTCAAGGCTACCGTCGCGGCGGCCGTCCGGAGTGCAGCGATGTTGTCGACGGGCGACCCGCCGTAGACGGCGGACCCGGCGACCACCGTGTCGGCACCGTTCTCGACGGCCGTGACGATGGTCTCGGTCGTGATGCCGCCGTCGACCTCGAGCCACACGTCGAGCCCGGAGGCGCGCACGGCCTCACGGGCACGGGCCAGCTTGGCCATCGTCTCCGGCATGAAGGACTGCCCGCCGAAGCCCGGCTCGACCGTCATGACGAGGATCATGTCGTACGCGTCGAGGGCCTGGAGGTAGGGCTCGAGGTCGGTGCCCGGCTTCACGGCGACGGAGGCACGGGAGCCGTTGCTGCGGATGGCCTGCGCCGTCGAGACGGGATCGGACGCCGCCTCGGCGGAGAAGGTCACCGAGAAGGCGCCCGTCTCGGCGTAGCGGGGTGCCCAGCGGTCGGCGTCGTCGATCATCAGGTGCAGGTCGAGCGGTACGGGGCTGACCTCGCCGAGACGCTGCACGACGGGGAGGCCGAGGGTGAGGTTGGGCACGAAGTGGCCGTCCATCACGTCGACGTGCACGAGGTCGGCGGTCGAGATGCGCTCGAGGTCGCGCTCGAGGTTCGCGAAGTCGGCCGAGAGGATGCTGGGGCTGATGCGGATCGACACGGGACGAGCCTACCGTCCGGCACGTTTCTCGATCAGGGCGACGAACATGGCGTCGGTGCCGTGACGGTGCGGCCAGAGCTGGACGAACGGTGCCGACGCCAGGTCGACGGCGCGGCCGGCGATGCGCTCGACGCCGGCCGTCGCGTCGAGCAGGACGAGATCGTCGTCGCGGCCTCGGAGGCCCGCCTCGACGACTCCGCGCGTCTCGGCCGTGTGCGGGGAGCAGGTCACGTAGGCCAGGACTCCCCCGGGCGCCAGCGCGTCCAGGGCGCTGGCGAACAGGCGCGACTGGAGGGCCGTGAGCTGACCGACGTCGGCCGGCTGCTTGCGCCACCGGGCCTCGGGTCGCCGCCGCAGGGCCCCGAGGCCGGTGCAGGGCGCGTCGAGCAGGATGCGGTCGAAACCTCCGGGCCGTTCCGCCCCGAAACGGGTGGCGTCACCCTCGAGGACCTCGACGTCGCCCGGGACGGCCTCGAGCGCCTGTCGGACGAGCCCCGCCCGTGCCGGGACGAGCTCGTTGGCGACGAGGTGGGCACCCGCCCGAGCAGCCTCGGCACCGAGCAGGGCGGCCTTGCCGCCGGGTCCGGCGCACATGTCGAGCCACCGTTCTCCGGGTGTGGCGGGGCGGTGTCGACTGAGGAGGAGCGCGGCGAGCTGCGACCCTTCGTCCTGCACGCGGGCACGCCCCTCGCGGACGGCCGTCTGCTGGGCCGGATCGCCCCCACCACTCGTCGCCGCCAGTGGCGACAGGCGCCCGCTCGGGGCGCCGAGCTCGGACACCTCGGCGAGCCCCGGCAGGGCGACGAGGCTGACCTTCGGGGCGTCGTTGTCGGCCGACAGCAGATCGACGAGCTCGCCCTCCCGCCCCTCGGCGGCCAGCGAACGACGGAACGCCCGCACCACCCAGGCGGGGTGCGACCACTCCGTGGCCAGACGGTCGTCGTCCCCGGTCGTGTCGGCCAGGACCCGCTCGCGCCACTCGTCGGGCGTCGACCGCGAGATGGTGCGCAGGACGCCGTTGACGAATCCGGTCCCCGATCGGCTGCCCACCTGACGCGCGAGCTCGACGCTCTCGTCGACGGCCGCGTGGACGGCCACGCGCGTCGAGAGGAGCTGGTGCGTGCCGAGGCGGAGGACGTCCAGGAGTGCCGGGTCGATCGCGTCGGTGCCCCGACGGGCGGCCAGCGCGATGACGCGGTCGTAGTAGCCCCGGAGGCGCAGGGTGCCGTAGGTCAGTTCGGTCGCGAGCCCTGCGTCCTGGGCCCCCAGACGGGCCCGGACGATGCGCTGCGGCAGCAGGAGGTTGGCGTAGGCGTCGTCCTGCTCGACGGCCCGGAGGACGTCGAGGGCGACCTGGCGGGCGGGTTGGACTCGGCTCATGAGGTGCTCTTCGGGTCGGTGTCGGTGTCGGTGTCGATGTTGGCCGGGACGGGCAGGGTCACGCGACGGTCGACGCCGCCGGGCAGCCCCCGCCACCAGTCGGCCGCCGACATCTCTTTCTTGCCCGCCGGTTGCACCCGGACCAGCTCGACGGGCGAGGAGGCGGTGCCCAGCAGCACACGGCGGCCCCGGGACTCGAGGCGACCGGCCTCGAGAGGTGCCTCGTCGGTCGACGTCGTCCGCGCCTCCGTGATCTTGAGGCCCGAGCCGTCGAGGTCGACGCGGGCGCCGGGCTCCGGCGTGACGCCTCGGAAGCGGGCGATCACCTCGGTCGCCGGTCGCGAGGCGTCGAGGACGCCGTCGACGAGGGTCAGCTTGGGGGCGAGCGTGACCGCACCGGTCTGGGGCGTCGCCGTGGCCGTGCCGTCGGCGAGGCGGTCGACGACGTCGACCAGCAGGCCGGCACCGGAACGCGCGAGCTCGGCGAGGAGCTGGCCTGCGGTCTCGGTGCCGTCGAGGACGCGCTCGAGGGTGCCGTAGACGTCCCCCGCGTCGAGCTCGGGGACGAGCTGGAACACCGCGGCGCCCGACACGACGTCGCCCGCCATGAGCGACCGCTGGACGGGGGCGGCGCCGCGCCAGGCGGGGAGGAGGGAGAAGTGCAGGTTGACCCAGCCGAGCCGGGGGGCGCCGAGGAGGGGCTCGCGGAGCAGGGCTCCGTAGGCCACGACGACGCCGAGGTCGGGATCGAGCCCCGTGAGCTCGGCCGTGACCTCAGGCGTGATGCGGCGGGCCTTGACGACGCGGAGACCGAGGCGGTCGGCCTCGACGGCGACGGGGGTGGGGGTCAGGACGCGTCTGCGTCCCTGCGGGGTGTCGTCGCGGGTCAGCACGGCGACGATCTCGTGAGGACCGTCGGCGAGGGCGGTGAGCGAGGGCACGGCAGCGGCGGGGCTGCCGGCGAAGACGAGGCGCATGGGGTTCCTGGCGGGTCAGTCGGCGAACGGCTCGACGTCGTCGAACCGCACTCTGAGTGTAGGGACGGCCCGCGCACGCTTCTGACCGAGCGCCTTGCGTCGGTCCGTGGCCGCCCGGATGACCTGGGAGCGGAGGGCCAGCGCCACGTCGTGACCGCGCGAGTAGTCGAAGCGGACGATGGCGCGGACGCCGGCGGACTCGACGTCCACCGGGCCGAGGGTCTCGGCACGGACTTCGTCGGGAAGGTCGTCGAGCGCACGCGCGACGGTGTCGACCGTGCCGGTCACGGTCACCACTCGGACGGCCGGGGGGAAGCGCAGGACGCGACGGTCGGCGAGCTCTGAGGAGACGAAGCGGGCGAGCTCCCACGTCGCGAGGGCGGAGGCGATGGCGCCACCCACCCCGACCAGCACGACCGGGGCGCGACGTGCGGCCAGGGCCGTGGCGTTGGCCCACCAGCGGAGGCAGTCCTCCGCCACGCGGAGGCTCTCTCGGGCGAGCATGCGCTCACCGTCGAGCAGCAGCACGGCTCGGTAGCCGCCGGGGGCGATCGGCTCGGCCCCGCGGGTCGCGACGACGATCGCCGGGTCGGCGTCGACGTGGGTCAGGGCCCTCGCGCCGTCCGAGACGATGACGCGCACCCCGGGGAACGCCTTGCCGAGTTCGTCGGCCGTCCGCGACGCGCCGGTGCCGACGGCCCGCATGCGCGTTCCCTCGCAGGTGCGGCAGTGCCACGAGACGGCCAGGGCGCCACACCAGGCGCAGGCCGGGGTCACCCCTCGCTCGCGTTGCTGGAGGGGGCCGTTGCAGCGCAGGCAGCGTGCCGTGTCGCCACAGTCGACGCAGGCCAGGCGTGGCGAGTAGCCGGGCGAGGCCACCTGGATCAGGACCGGTCCGTGCTCGACCGCGGCCCGCGCCTCGGCGTAGGCCGAGGAGGGGATGCGGGCCTGCGCGGCGAATCCGTCCGTGGCGGCCTGACGGACGGTCGGCACGACCCGGGGCTGGTAGCGCGGATCGGGACGCACCTCGGCCAGGAAGCCGATCTCGACCAGGCGCTGCACGTCGGTGCTGCGGGAGTGGCCGAGGAACACCAGGGCGCTGTCTTGTTGGGCCTGCCGGAGCAGCGCGGTGTCGCGGGCGTGCACGTACGGGGCGAGCGGCTCGCCGAAGGACGGGTCACCGTCGTCGAACACCACGACGACCCCGAGCCTGGCCGAGGGGGCGAGCAGGACGGACCGGTTGCCGACGACGACCACGGGCTCGTCGCCTCGGGCACGGAGGAGCGCTCGGTAGCGGTCGGCGTTCGACTGTCGGGAGTCGAGCCGGACGACGCGGTCGGGCGGGAGGACGGCGGCGAGGGCCTGGAGGACGTGCTCTTCGTCGCGGTAGTCGGGGACGGCGACCACGGCGTTGTCGCCCGCGCCGACGGCGACCGCAGCGAGCTGGGCGGCCGTGAGGGCCCAGTGACCCACCCATGCCCCGTCGGGCAGTTCGACCAGCAGCGGAACGGCGTCGACCGCCGCGCGACCGCGGGCCGCAACGAGCCCGGCGAGGTCGGTCGACCGATAGCCGACGACGACCGGGACGGGTTCGGGGTGGGCGTCGGCGTCGTGGTCGGGAGTCGAGGATGTCACGGGAGCCACGGTCGGGGCAGTGGGGCCGGTGGGGCCGGAGGCCGGTGAGGACGAGTTGTCGGCGGCGGCCAGGTGGGCCTTCTCGACCCGGACCTGACGCGGTGGGATCGCGAGCCGCACGACGTCGCTGGCCGATCCGCCGGCCCGGTCGGCCACGGCGCGCGCGAGGCGCCACACCTCGGGTGCCAGGACCGACACGGTCGACACGACGTCCTCGATCTCGGACAGGTCGCCGCCGTGCTCGGACGACGACGCGACCTCGACGACGAAGCCGTCGGTGATGCGCCCGGCGGAGCGGAGCGGAACCTTGACGCGGATGCCCGGGGCGATCTGGTCGCGCAGCCGCTCGGGCACGGCGTAGTCGAACAACCGGTCGAGTTGCGGCAGCGGCGATTCGACCATCACCCGGACGACGCGCGGCACCCTGTCGACGGGGACGTCGGCGACCGCCGCCACGGTCAGAGCCCGGCGGCGGCCCGGAGGGCGTCGACGCGGTCGAGCGCCTCCCAGGTGAAGTCGGGCAGGTCGCGACCGAAGTGGCCGTAGGTCGACGTCGCCGCGTAGATCGGCCTCAGCAGGTCGAGGTCGCGGATGATCGCCGCCGGGCGGAGGTCGAACACGCTCTCGATGGCGGCCGTGATGACGTCGTCGCCGACGTGCCCGGTGCCGAAGGTCTCGACGTAGAGGCCGACGGGTGCGGCCCGCCCGATCGCGTAGGCCACCTGGAGTTCGAGCCGGTCGGCGAGGCCCGCGGCGACGGCGTTCTTGGCCACCCACCGCATGGCGTACGCGGCGGACCGGTCGACCTTCGAGGGGTCCTTGCCCGAGAACGCGCCCCCACCGTGACGGCTCGCCCCGCCGTAGGTGTCGACGATGATCTTGCGGCCGGTGAGTCCGGCGTCGCCCTGCGGGCCGCCGATCTCGAACCTGCCGGTCGGGTTGATGATGAACCGGGTGTCCGTGGACGAGAACCCTGCCTCGTCGAGGACGGGGCGGATGACGTGCTCGATGACGTCGGACTCGAGCTGAGCGCTCGAGACCGCAGGCGAGTGTTGGGTCGACAGGACGACGGTGTCGACGGTCGTGGGCACGACCCCGTCGTAGCCGACCGTCACCTGCGTCTTGCCGTCGGGCCGGAGGTAGTCGAGGGTGCCCGACTTGCGCACGGCCGCCAGTCGCTCGGCGAGCCGGTGGGCCAGCCACACGGGGAGCGGCATGAACTGGGGGGTCTCGTTGGTGGCGTAGCCGAACATGATGCCCTGGTCGCCGGCACCCTGGCGGTTGAGCAGGTCGTCGTCGCCGCCACGCGCCTCGAGGGCGGTGTCGACGCCCTGGGCGATGTCGGGCGACTGGGACCCGATCGACACCTCGACGCCGCAGGTACGGCCGTCGAAGCTCACGGCCGACGAGTCGTAGCCGATGCCCACGATGAGGTCGCGCACGATCGTGGGGATGTCGACGTAGCCCTTGGTGGTGACCTCGCCGGCCACGTGCACGAGTCCCGTGGTGACCATGGTCTCGACCGCGACCCGGCTGGCGGGGTCGACAGCCAGCAGCGCGTCGAGGATGCCGTCCGAGATCTGGTCGCAGATCTTGTCGGGGTGGCCCTCGGTGACCGACTCGGAGGTGAAGAGTCGAAGGGAGGTCGATGCCGTCGTGGCGGGGGCGGTCGTCGTGTCGGTCGGGGTCACGGTGTTCCTCTGGGTGTCGTTCTGGGTGGGGACGCGATGAGGCCCCGCGGGATGGACTCCCGGGGGCCTCGTCAGATGATAGGACCGACCACCGTCAGAGGGGCTGGTCGTGCCGCCCCGCTACTCGGAGGGGACGGCGAGCGGCTTCACCTCGAGCTTGTCCTCGTTGATCTCGTGCATCGCGACCGACAGGGGCTTGTCGTCGATGGAGCTGTCGACCAGGGGGCCGACGTTGTCGAACAGGCTGCCCTCGTGCAGGTCGGCGTAGTAGTCGTTGATCTGACGCGCGCGCTTGGAGGCGAAGATGACGAGTGCGTACTTCGACTCGACCTTCGACAGCAGCTCGTCGATGGGGGGATCGATGATGCCCTGGTTCTTGTCGGCCATTGGTTGCTCCTCGTGTCGATGGGGGACGGTGCCGGCTCCGCTCGGGACGAGCGTGGGCACCAAGATGGGGGCGCGGGTCACGCGCGCGTGCGGCCCGGTTCGGGCGCAGTCATCAATTCTACGACCTCTCGGGCCGCTTCGGCCACGTCGTGGTTCACGACACGCGCGTCGAACTCGTCCTGGGCGGCCAGTTCGACCTTCGCGGTCTCGAGTCGGCGTTGCTGTTCGGCGGCGTCCTCGGTACCCCGACCGATGAGTCGACGGACGAGTTCGTCCCAGGTCGGGGGCAGCAGGAACACGAGCACGGCCTCGGGCATCGCGGCCCGGACGAGTCGAGCCCCCTGCAGGTCGATCTCGAGCAGCACGCTGCGCCCCTCGTTCAACGCGGCGTCCAACGGAGGGCGGGGCGTGCCGTAGCGGTACGAGTTGTGCACCGTGGCGTACTCGAGCAGTTCGCGGTCGCGGATCATGCGGTCGAACTCCGCGTCGTCCACGAAGTAGTAGTGGACCCCGTCGACCTCGCCGGGTCGCGGGGCACGGGTCGTCGCCGACACGCTGAGGTGCACGTCGGGGTAGTTCTCGCGGATGTAGGTCGAGACCGTGCCCTTGCCCACGGCCGTGGGGCCCGCCAGGACGACCAGCCGGGACCGGAGGCGCCCCTTCGACTCGCGGACGGCCAGCCAGTCGCCGAGGATGCGGCGTTGCCTCACCCCGAGGCCACCGACCCGCTTCGACTCGGCGATGCCGAGCTCGGTCATGATGCGGGCGACGCGGGTCGGACCGATGCCCGGGATGCTGGTGAGGAGTTCGCGGACCCTGAGCGACCCCTCGGGGCTCGTGGGTTCACCGGCCCAGGCGGACTCGGCGACGTCGAGGGCGCTGCGAGTCCGGGAGGCGACGGCGTTCTTGACGGCGGCGCGACCGCGACGCGCGGCCACGGCGGCTCGGGCCGCCGCGGCACGGTCGACGGGAGGCGGGGTCAGACGAGGCACGAACGCACCTCGTCGGCATCACGACGGACCGCGTCGGCGAACCCTTCCGGACCCGCCGAGAGCAGGGCTCGGGAGGCGGAGACCAGCACGGCACCGGCCGCGGGGCCGAAGAGCCGCGGCAGGTCGGCATAGGTCGCGCCCTGGTGGCCGAACCCCGGGGCGAGCACCGGCGTCGTCGTCAGTCGGGCGGCGTCGATGCCGTAGTCGTCGAGGTCGACGGTCGCGCCGAGCACGAGGCCGACGCTGCCGAACGGAGCGTCGCCCGCCGTCTGGTTGTCATGGAGCACGTCGTCGACGATACCGCTCGCGACGGTGCCCTCCGCGCCGTGGTCGTCCGTCCGGACGGCCGTCTGGGTGGCGAGGGCCTCGACGTTGGACGTCGCGGCCAGCACGAAGACGCCGGCGCCGACGGCCCGTGCCCGGGTGACCAGTCCGGTCATGGAGTCGAAGCCGAGATAGGGCGAGACCGTCAGCGCGTCGACCCGCAGCGGTGACGACGCGTCGAACCAGGCCTCGCCGTAGGCGTCCATCGTCGAGCCGATGTCGCCCCGCTTCGCGTCGCCGATCTGCACCAGGCCCCGCTCGCGACCGGCCTCGAGGACGTCTTCGAGGGCTGCGAACCCCGCGGAGCCCCACCGTTCGAAGAACGCGACCTGCGGTTTCACGATCGTCGCCGAGCCGACCAGACCGTCGAGGACGCGCAGGCCGAACTCACGGACACCCGAGGCGTCGGACGGCAGGCCCCACTGGTCGAGGAGGTAGGGATGGGGATCGATGCCGACGCAGAGCGGACCGGTCGCGGCGAAGGCCGCCGCGAGCCGGTCGCCGAACGACGAGCTCACCGTCGGGCCGCCCGGGCGAGGCCGTAGTCCTGCAGGCTCGTCACCTCGAGGTCGCTCTGGACGGCCTCGATCGAGGCGACGGCCGCACCGAGTTGGGCGATGGTCGTGAAGAGCGCCTTGTCGGCTGCGACCGTCGCCGCACGGATCTCGTAGCCGTCGGCCCGGGCGCTCGAGCCGCTCGGGGTGTTGATCACGATGTCGACCTCGTCGGCGTTGATCAGGTCGACGACCGAGTGGCCTCCGGCGCTGAACTTGTCGACGGTGTCGGCGTGGATGCCGTTGCGGACGAGGACGGTGGCCGTCCCCTCGGTCGCCAGGATGCGGAAGCCGAGCTGCTGGAGGCGCAGCACCGGCAACACGATGGCCCGCTTGTCGCGATCGGCGACGCTGACGAAGACGGTGCCCGAGGTGGGGAGGCCGCCGTACGCCGCCGTCTGGCTCTTCGCGAACGCCCGGGGGAAGTCGCGGTCGATGCCCATGACCTCGCCCGTGGAACGCATCTCGGGGCTGAGGACGCTGTCGACGACCTGGCCCTCCTTCGTGCGGAACCGCTTGAAGGGGAGCACGGCTTCCTTCACCGAGATCGGCGAGTCGAGGGGGACGTCCGAGCCGTCCTGCTCCGGCAGCAGGCCGGTCTCCACGAGGTCGCGCACGCTGTGGCCGACCATGATGAGCGAGGCCGCCTTGGCCAACGGGATGCCGAGGGCCTTCGAGACGAAGGGCACCGTGCGGCTCGCCCGGGGGTTGGCCTCGATGACGTAGAGCACGCCGGCCGCGATCGCGAACTGCACGTTGAGCAGGCCGGACACGCCGATGCCCTTCGCGATGGCGAGGGTCGCGTCGCGGACGCGGTCGATCTCGCCCTTCCCGAGCGTGACGGGCGGAAGGGTGCAGCTCGAGTCGCCGGAGTGGATGCCGGCCTCCTCGATGTGCTCCATGATGCCGCCGACGTAGAGCTCGGTGCCGTCGTAGAGCGCGTCGACGTCGATCTCGACGGCGTCGTCCAGGAACCGGTCGACCAGCAGGGGTGCCTCCGGTCCGATGATGGCCTGGTCGGCGACCCGTTCGAAGTAGTCGGCGAGCGAGGGGCTGTCGTAGACGATCTCCATGCCGCGGCCACCGAGCACGTACGACGGACGCACCAGCACCGGGTAGCCGATCTCTTCGGCGACGGCGACGGCGCTGTCGTAGTCGGTCGCCGTGCCGTTGCGGGGCGCGAGCAGGCCGGCGGCGTCGAGGATGCCCTGGAAGAGGCCTCGTTCTTCTGCCGAGTCGATCGCGTCGGGCGTCGTGCCGAGGATGGGCACGCCCGCGGCCTCGAGGCCCTTCGACAGGCCGAGGGCCGTCTGGCCGCCGAGCTGCACGACGACGCCGACGAGCTCGCCGCTGGCGCTCTCGGCGTGGACCACCTCGAGGACGTCCTCGAGGGTGAGCGGCTCGAAGTACAACCGGTCGCTCGTGTCGTAGTCGGTCGAGACCGTCTCGGGGTTGCAGTTGATCATGATCGTCTCGAACCCGGCGTCGCTCAGGGCGAAGCTCGCGTGGACGCACGAGTAGTCGAACTCGACGCCCTGCCCGATGCGGTTCGGCCCGGAGCCGAGGATGATCACCTTGCGGCGATCGCTGGCCACCACCTCGGTCTCGGCGTCGTAGCTCGAGTAGTGGTACGGCGTCAGCGCGGGGAACTCCCCCGCGCAGGTGTCGACGGTCTTGAAGACGGGACGCACGTCGAGGGCGTGCCGGTGATCGCGGACCTGCTGCTCGGAGAGACCGCGCAACTGGCCGATCTGGTCGTCGCTGAAGCCGTGGTCCTTCGCGAGCACGAGCACGTCCGCGTCGAGTACGGCCGCCGCGGCGACCTGCTCGGCGACCTCGTTGATCAACACGACCTGGTCGATGAACCAGGGGTCGATCTTCGTGGCGTCGAAGACCTGCTCGGCGGTGGCGCCGGCCCGCAGGGCCTGCTGCACGGTGACGATGCGGCCGTCCGTGGGCGTCGACGACAACGCGAGCAGCGCCTCCTCGTCTCCGGGCTCGCCCTGCCAGTGGAAGCTCGAGCCACGCTTCTCGAGCGACCGGAGCGACTTCTGCAGCGCCTGCGCGAAGTTGCGGCCGAGGGCCATGGCCTCGCCCACGCTCTTCATCGTCGTGGTCAGCGTCGTGTCGGCCGCCGGGAACTTCTCGAAGGCGAACCTCGGCACCTTGACGACGACGTAGTCGAGCGTCGGCTCGAAGGAGGCGGGGGTCACCTTCGTGATGTCGTTCGGGATCTCGTCGAGACGGTACCCGAGGGCGAGCTTCGCCGCGATCTTGGCGATCGGGAAGCCGGTCGCCTTCGACGCCAGGGCGCTCGAGCGCGACACGCGGGGGTTCATCTCGATGACGATGACGCGGCCGTCCGCGGGGTCCACCGCGAACTGGATGTTGCAGCCGCCCGTGTCGACGCCCACGCGACGGATGATGTCGATGCTGATGTCGCGCAGGTTCTGGTACTCGCGGTCGGTGAGGGTGAGCGCCGGGGCGACGGTGATCGAGTCGCCGGTGTGGACGCCGACGGGGTCGACGTTCTCGATCGAGCAGACCACGACCGTGTTGTCGGCCGTGTCCCGCATCATCTCGAGCTCGTACTCCTTCCAGCCGAGGATGCTCTCCTCGAGGAGCACCTCGGTGGTCGGGCTCTGGTGCAGGCCGTCCGTGACCATGCGGACGAGCTCGTCACGGGTGTAGGCGAAGCCCGATCCGAGCCCGCCCATGGTGAACGAGGGCCGGATGACCAGCGGGTACCCGAGGTCTTCGGCGTACTCGACGGCCTGGTCGACCGTCGTGGCGATGTACGACTTGGCGACGTCGGCACCGGACTCCAGCACGAGCTTCTTGAAGAGCTGGCGGTCCTCGCCCTTCTGGATGGCCTCGACCTTGGCGCCGATCAACTCGACGCCGTGCTTGGCGAGGATGCCTTCTTCGTCGAGGGCGATGGCGGCGTTCAGGGCCGTCTGCCCGCCGAGGGTGGGCAGGATCGCGTCGGGGCGCTCCTTCACGATGATCGCCTCGAGCACCTCGGACGTGATGGGCTCGATGTACGTCGCGTCGGCGAAGTCGGGGTCGGTCATGATCGTGGCCGGGTTCGGGTTGACGAGGATGACCCGGACCCCTTCTTCACGCAGCACGCGGCACGCCTGGGTGCCCGAGTAGTCGAACTCGGCCGCCTGGCCGATGACGATCGGCCCGGAGCCGATCACGAGGACGGAGTTGATGTCGTCACGCTTGGGCATCAGTTGCTGCTTTCGATGTCGGAGCCGAAGTCGACGGCCTGGCCGTTCGTGCGGGCGACGACCGCCTCGCGGAAGCGGTCGAAGAGGTGGTTGCTGTCGTGGGGGCCCGCGGCGGCCTCGGGGTGGTACTGCACCGAGAACGCGGGGATGTCGAGGGCACGGAGGCCCTCGACGACCTGGTCGTTCAGGCTGTAGTGGCTGACCTCGACCCGGCCGAAGCCGGCCGGGGAGTCGAGGACGCCGTCGATGGGTGCGTCGACCGCGAAGCCGTGGTTCTGGCTGGTGATCTCGACCTTGTTCGTCGTCTTGTCGAGCACGGGTTGGTTGATGCCACGGTGGCCGAAGGGCAGCTTGTACGTGCCGAATCCCAGGGCCCGGCCGAACAGCTGGTTGCCGAAGCAGATGCCGAAGTAGGGCAGCCCGTCCCGCAGGGCACCCTGCAGCAGTTCGACCTGGGAGTCGCTCGCCGCCGGGTCGCCCGGGCCGTTCGAGTAGAAGAGCGCGTCGGGGGCGAGGGCACGGAGCTCGTCCAGGGTCGTGGACTGCGGCAGCACGTGCACCTCGAAGCCGCGCTGCGCCAGGTAGCGGAGCGTCGAGGTCTTCACGCCCAGGTCGAGCACCGCGACGGAGCCGATGCGGTCGCCCTCGGCGTGCAGGACGTACGGCTCGACCGTCGACACCTGGCTCGAGAGGTTGAGGCCGCGCATGTCGGCCCCGGCGGTGACGAGGGACAGCTGCTCGTCGGGGTCGAGCTCCGCGTCGGGACCGCTGAAGACCCCGCCCTTCATCGAGCCGACCTCGCGCAGACGGCGCGTGACGGCGCGGGTGTCGATGCCGCGGATGCCGACGATGCCGTCGGCGACGAGCTGGTCGTCGAGGCTGCCCTGCGCCCGGTGGTTCGAGACCACCCGGCTCGCGTCCCGCACGACGTACCCGGCGACCCAGATGCGGCGTGACTCGGGGTCGGTGTCGTTCACGCCCGTGTTGCCGATGTGCGGTGCCGTCATGACGACGATCTGCCCGGCGTACGACGGGTCGGTGAGGGTCTCCTGGTAGCCGGTCATGCCGGTCGCGAAGACGACCTCGCCGAGGGTGCGTCCGACGGCGCCGTAGGCACGACCCGTGTAGCGGGTGCCGTCGGCGAGGACCAGCACGGCCCTCTCGGTGGTGGAGGCGTCAGTCAATGGTCTTCTCCTTGGTGGTGCCGGCCCCGGGGGCCGTGGGGACGAGGGGGCGGATCGCGGCGACGACGGGTGCCGGGTCGTCGGTGATGCGCAGGTAGGTGTCGAGGTCGACGTCGCCGAGGCGCCAGCCGACGAGGACGAGGCCGTCCCGCTCGACGACGCGGTCGATGGTCCAGGTCGCACGGTCGACCCCCCGCAACGAGGAGGCGCGGATCAGCACGGCCGGTTCGCCCGCGATCTCGAGGCGCACGCCCTCGGCGTGGACGGACACGATCGCCCGACCGCGGAACCCGAGGCCGTGCACGACGACGCGGTCGAGCGGGTCACCGCCCCGTGACGTGGCGACGTAGAGGGCGTCGACGGCGAGGACGGGGGCCGAGAGGTCGTCGGGCGCCCGGTCGGGGGCGGGGATGTCGGACTGACGCCGCCCCCTGGCGCGCCAGGAGCGGGCCATCAGACCGATCAGCAGTCCGACGCCGACGAGGATGAGCGCGGCGATGATCCACTGGCTCATCGGGCGGGCGTCCCGTCGGAGGCGGCGAGGGCGGCGGCGCTGTCGACGAGTCGAGCCGCGTGGGCGACGACCTCGCTCTCGACGACGTGCCCGTCGACCACCGTCGCGTAGCCCTGGTGGAAGGTCGCCCGCACCTGTCCCGGCAGGAAGCGACCGAGGTAGGGCGAGTTGCGGCTCTTGCCCGCGAGGTGCTCGGTCGAGAACGTGCGGGTCACCCCACGATCGTAGAGCGTGAGCTCGGCGGGCTCGCCCACGGCGAGGGGACGGCCGTGGCCGGCGACCTGCCCGATCTCGGCCGGGGCGATCGACATCACGCGGGCGACGTCGGCCCAGCCGACGAGCCCCGTGTCGACCATCGCGTGGTGGACGACCGACAGGGCCGACTCGAGGCCGACCATGCCGTTCGCGGCGGCGTCCCACTCGCAGCACTTGGCCTCGGACGTGTGCGGGGCGTGGTCGGTGGCCACGATGTCGATCGTGCCGTCGGCCAGGGCGGCACGCAACGCCTCGACGTCTTCGGAGCGACGCAGCGGCGGATTGACCTTGAACCGTGAGTCGTAACCCGACACGAGGTCCTCCGTCAGCAGGAGGTGGTGCGGCGTCACCTCGGCCGTGACCTCGATGCCGCGCGACTTGGCCCAGCGGATGACCTCGACGCTGCCCGCCGTCGACACGTGGCAGACGTGCAGTCGGGCGCCGACGTGGTCGGCGAGCAGGACGTCGCGGGCGATGATGGCCTCTTCGGCGACCGCGGGCCAGCCTCCCAGGCCCAGTTCGGCCGACAGCGCGCCCTCGTTCATCTGGGCGCCCTCCGTGAGCCTCGGCTCCTGGGCGTGCTGGGCGAGGACTCCCCCGAACCCCTTGATGTACTCGAGGGCCCGACGCATCAGCAACGGGTCGGCGACGCAGGAACCGTCGTCGGAGAAGACCCGGACGGCGGCCCGCGAGCGGGCCATGGCACCGATCTCGGAGAGGTGGGTCCCCTTCAGCCCCTGGCTCACGGCACCGATCGGGCGGACGGTCACGAAGCCGGCCCGCTCCCCCAGCGCCTGCACCTGTTCGACGACCCCCGCGGTGTCGGCCACGGGTGACGAGTTCGCCATGGCGTTGACCGCGGTGTACCCGCCGGCGGCCGCTGCGCGTGATCCGGTCAGGACGGTCTCGCTGCCCTCGCCCCCCGGCTCGCGCAGGTGGGTGTGGAGGTCGACGAGGCCGGGGAGCAGGAGCAGGCCGTCGGCGTCGGTGACCGTCGCACCGGCGGCGGTCAGGCCGGTGCCGAGTTCGGCGACGACGCCGTCACGGACGACGACGTCGGTGCGGGTGCCGTCGACGGTCTCGGCGCCCCGGATGAGGTGGGTGGTGGTCACGATGCGTCCTCCCGGTCGCCGGCGAGGGTGAGGTAGAGCACGGCCATGCGGACGGCCACGCCGTTCGCGACCTGCTCACGGACGGTGGACCGCGGCGAGTCGGCGGCCTCGTCGCTGATCTCGAGGCCGCGGTTCATCGGGCCGGGGTGCATGACGAGCGTGGACTCGGGCAGAGCCCGGAACCGCATCGCACCCAGCCCCCAGGACCGGGCGTACTCGCGGGGATTGGGGAAGAACGCGTCGTTCATGCGCTCCTGTTGGATGCGCAGCATCATGACGACGTCCGGTCGCACCTCGGCCAGGGCCTCGTCGAGGTCGTAGCGGACGGAGACGCCGAAGCGGCTGACGTCCACCGGGATCAGCGTGGGAGGCGCGACCACCGTGACGTGCGCCCCGAGCGTCCGCAGCAACCACGCGTTGGAGCGGGCCACCCGCGAGTGCAGGATGTCACCGACGATCATCACCTCGACGCCGTCGAGGTCGCGCCCCCGGCTCGCCGAGCCGTGGACGCGCCGGCGGATCGTGAACGCGTCGAGCAGGGCCTGCGTGGGGTGTTCGTGGGTGCCGTCGCCGGCGTTGACGATGCCGGCGTCCACCCAGCCGCTGTCGGCCAGCACACGAGGTGCGCCGCTCGACGGGTGGCGGATCACGATGCCGTCGGCCCCCATGGCGGCGAGGGTCTGGGCCGTGTCCTTCAGGGACTCGCCCTTGGAGACGCTCGACCCCTTGGCGGCGAAGTTGATGACGTCCGCACTGAGCCGCTTGGCGGCGGCCTCGAACGAGATGCGCGTGCGGGTGCTGTCCTCGTAGAACAGGTTGACGACCGTGATGCCGCGGAGCGTCGGCAGCTTGCGCACCTCGCGGGTGGCCACGTCCGCCATGTCCTCCGCGACGTCGAGGACGCGGATCGAGTCGTCGCGCGAGAGGTCGGCGGTACTGAGCAGATGCCTCATCGGTTCGCCCCCGGGGTGGTGACCGGCGCGGAGGCGGCCCCCGCGCCTCCTGCGGTCGTGGCGTCGTCGATGGCGACGAGTTCGTCGTCGTCGACGCCGTGCAGTCGCACGAAGATGCGCTCGACGGTCGAGGTCGGCAGGTTCTTGCCCACGAAGTCGGCACGGATGGGCAGTTCTCGGTGGCCTCGGTCGACGAGGACCGCGAGGCGAACGGCCCGGGGTCGGCCGATCGAGCTCAGGGCGTCCAACGCGGCACGGATGGTACGCCCCGAGTAGAGGACGTCGTCGACGAGGACGACGGTCTTCCCGTCGATGCCGCCGGAGGGCACCGAGGTGGGTCGGGGCGACCGGGTGGGCTGGCGCCGGAGGTCGTCCCGGTACATCGTCACGTCGACCGACCCCACGGGAACGGTGCTGCCCGAGATGGACGAGAGGATCGCGGCGAGCCGGTCGGCGAGCACGACCCCCCGCGTCGGGATGCCCAGGACGACCAGGTCGTCGGCACCTTTGTTCGACTCGAGGATCTCGTGCGAGATGCGCGTGAGGGCACGCGCGATGTCAGCCTGACTCAGCACGGTACGGGTGCTCAATCGGACCTCCTTCCCCGCCTCTCGGGACGGAATTTAAAGGATGTCGGTGTGGGTCGCTCAACCCTAGCGGTTCGTCGGACGCCCGACGAGCCGGCCGGCGACGACGGCGGCCGGTCGGCGGTCAGTCCGCGGTCGCGATCCGACCGAGCAGTCCGTTGACGAACGAGGCGGAGTCGTCGGTGCTGAGGGTCTGGGCCAGTTCGACGGCCTCGCTGATCGCCACGGCGTCGGGGATCTCGTCGTTGTGACGCAGCTCCCAGATGCCGATCCGGATGATGCCGCGGTCGAGGGTGGGCATGCGCGCGAGGGTCCAGCCCTGCGAGTACGTCTCGATCAGTTCGTCGATCTCGTCGCGGTGGTCGATGACGCCCTGCACGATGTCGCGCGCATAACCCCAGCTCGAACCCCGCTCGGGCTGGTCGAGGGCCCGCTGGGTCTCGGCGACGAGTGCGTCGGTCATGCTGATCTGACGGATGTCGGCGACGTACAGGACGTCGAGGGCGCGCTTGCGCGCCTTGGTGCGTGCGCTCACCGACTAGTCGTTGACGCGGCCGAGGTAGCCGCCGTCGCGGGTGTCGACCTTGACCTTGGTGCCGGTCTCGAGGAACAGCGGCACCTGGATCTCGTAGCCGGTCTCGACGGTGGCGGGCTTCGTCCCGCCGGTCGAGCGGTCGCCCTGGAGGCCGGGCTCGGTGTACGTGACCTCGAGGATGACCGAGGCGGGCAACTCGATGTACAGCGGGTCGCCGTCGTGCAGGGCCATCTGCACGTTCTGGTTCTCGAGCATGAAGTTCTTCGCGTCGCCGACGATCGTGGCGGGCACGTTGATCTGGTCGTAGTCGCTCGTGTCCATGAACACGTAGCCGTCGGCCTCGGCGTAGAGGTACGTGTACTCGCGACGGTCCACGTTGGCGAAATCGATCTTGGTGCCGGCGTTGAACGTCTTGTCGACGACCTTGCCCGACATCACGTTCTTCATCTTGGTACGGACGAACGCGCCACCCTTGCCCGGCTTGACGTGCTGGAACTCGATGACGTTCCAGAGTTGACCGTCGAGGTTGAGGACGGCACCGTTCTTGATGTCGTTGGTAGTCGCCATGCGCGGATGATCCGTTCGGGGTGGTGGGAGGTCGGCCGGAATCGGCCATCGTCGAGTGTAGCGGACGCCCCGAAGGGCCGAAGGGCTACGAACCGATCTCTTGGTACGCCGCGAAGAGCAGGCTCTGGTCGGGCCCCTGCAGCACGGTGGGCCGACCGATCTCGTCCAGGACGATGAAGCGCAACAGGCCCGCGCGCGCCTTCTTGTCCCGTTGCATGGTGGCGAGCAGGGTGTTCCAGCGCCCGAGCGGATACGACACGGGAAGGGTCAGCGACTCGAGGATGCGGCGATGACGGTCGACCGCCTCGTCGGACAGTCGGCCGGTCAGGCGGGCGAGCTCTGCGGCGAACACCATGCCCACCGACACCGCGGCCCCGTGGCGCCACTGGTAACGCTCGGCGTGCTCGACGGCGTGGCCGAGGGTGTGGCCGTAGTTCAGGATCTCGCGCAGGCCCTGCTCGGTGAGGTCTTCGCCCACGACGCGGGCCTTCAACCCGATCGCCAGTTCGACCACCCGCCGGAACTCCGGCGTGGTCGGGTCGGTCGCCCGGTCGACGTCCGCCTCGACGATGTCGAGGATCTCGGGTTCGGCGATGAACCCGACCTTCACGACCTCGGCGAAGCCGGCGAGGATCTCGTTCTTCGAGAGCGTGTCGAGGTGGTCGAGGTCGGCCAGCACCGCCACCGGCGGGTGGAAGACACCGACGAGGTTCTTGCCTTCGGCCGTGTTCACTCCGGTCTTGCCACCGACGCTCGCGTCGACGAGCCCCAGCACGCTGGTCGGCATCTGGACCAGCGGGACGCCTCGGAGCCAGGTGCCGGCGACGAAGCCCGCCAGGTCGGTGATCGCCCCGCCGCCGAGACCGATGACGGCGTCGGTGCGGGTGAAGTCGGCCTGGCCCAGCACCTGCCAGCAGAAGGCGGCGACCTCGACGCGCTTGGCGTCCTCGGCGTCGGGCACCTCGGCGATGAGGGCCTCGTAGCCGGCCGCCACGAGCGCGTCGCGGACCTCTCCGGCCTTGCGGCCCAAGGTGGGGGCGTGGACGATCAGCACCTTCTTGGTCTGCGGGTGCAGGACCGCCGGCAGGTGGCCGGTGAGGCCCCGACCGATCAGGACGTCGTACGGGGCGTCTCCCCCGACGTGGATGGTGGTGGTGTCGGTCGCGTCGGTCATGCGGTGCCTCTCTCGGAGTCGAGCCAGGTCTCGATGTCGTCGACGACGGTCGAGACGGGTCGGTTAGACGTGTCGAACACGGCGGACGCCAGTGCCCGGTAGACCGGATCGCGCTCGGCGGCGATGGCTCGCCAGGCCTCGATCCCGCCCCTCTGCAGCAGCGGCCGGGTGCTCCCGGCCAGCCTCGACTCGACGGCCTCCGCCGTCACGGTCAGCAGGACGACGGGCAACCCGGACAAGGAGGCGCGCGTGCGTTCGTCGAGGACGGCTCCCCCGCCCAGCGATACCACCCCGTCGACGGTCAGGGCCTCGACCACGGCCTCGTGTTCGAGTGCCCGGAAGTGGGCCTCGCCGTGACGGTCGAACAGGTCGGCGATGGGCCCGTGCCGGCGGACGACGAGACGGTCGCTGTCGACGAACGGGACGCCGAGACGACGGGAGAGCTTCTTGCCGATGCTCGTCTTGCCCGCCCCCATGGGCCCGATCAGGACGACCGGCCGCGCGACCGTCACTCGGCGGCGGACGCCGGCTGAGTCCGCAGGTTCTCGGGGATGGCGTCGAGGTAGCCCCGCAGGTTGCGCGCCGTCTCCCCCAGCGAGTCGCCGCCGAACTTCTCCAGGATCGAGTTCGCGAGGACGAGGGCGACCATCGACTCGGCGACGACGCCGGCGGCCGGGACCGCGCAGACGTCCGATCGCTGGTGGTGCGCCTTGCTCTCTTCGCCGCTCGTGACGTCGACGGTGGCCAGCGCCCGGGGCACGGTCGCGATGGGCTTCATGCCGGCACGCACGCGGAGGACCGTGCCGGTGCTCATGCCCCCCTCGGTGCCGCCGGCTCGGTCGGTGTCACGCGAGATGACCCCTCCCGTGCGGTGGAGCTCGTCGTGGGCGACGGAACCGCGCCTCCGGGTGGTCTCGAAGCCGTCGCCGACCTCGACTCCCTTGATCGCCTGGATGCCCATCAACGCGGCGGCCAGCTGCGAGTCGAGACGGCGGTCCCACTGGACGTGCGAACCGAGCCCGGGCGGCACCCCGTAGGCGAGCACCTCGACGACGCCGCCCAGGGTGTCGCCGTCTTTCTTGGCGGCCTCGACCTCGTCGACCATGAGGGCGCTGGTCGCCTGGTCGAAGCAGCGCAACGGGTCGTCGTCGAGACGGTCCACGTCCGTCGGGACGGGCACCGGGCTGCCGTCGGGCACGCGCACGGGCCCGATCGACAGGGTGTGGCTGACGAGCTCGATGCCGAGCTCGGCGAGGAACGACCGGGCGACGGCTCCGAGCGCGACGCGCGCTGCCGTCTCGCGTGCGCTCGCCCGCTCGAGGATGGGTCGGGCCTCGTCGAAGTCGTACTTCTGCATGCCGACGAGGTCGGCGTGGCCGGGACGGGGTCGGGTGAGGGGCGCGCTCCGCCCCCGGGAGGCCTCACTCACCTCGACGGGCTCGGGGTTCATCACCTCGACCCACTTCGGCCATTCGGTGTTGCCGATCCGCAGGGCCACGGGGCTGCCCATCGTCAGACCGTGACGGACGCCGCCCGAGATGTTGAGTTCGTCCTGCTCGAACTTCATGCGGGAACCGCGGCCGTAGCCCAGTTTGCGTCGGGCGAGGTCGGCACGGATCGCGTCGAGCGACACCGGCACGCCGGCCGGCAGCCCTTCGAGGACGGCGACGAGCTCGGGCCCGTGAGATTCTCCAGCGGTCAACCAACGAAGCATGGTGTCGATCTTCCCACAGAGAGAGGGACCGACCGACCGTGTGACGGTCGATCGGCCCCTCGGGACCGGTGGGTCGGCCCAGAGGTCGACCGTGGGTCGGTCACTGGTACTCGGGGTGCTCCCGCATCCAGGCCTGCCACTGCTTGACCGCGGCCTGGTGCTCCGCGAAGGTGGTCGAGAACGCCGTCTCGCCCGAGTCGAGATCGACCGTGACGAAGTAGAGCCACGTCCCGTCGGCCGGCTTGAGGGCGGCGTTCAGGGCGAGGTCACCGGGGTTCGAGATCGGCCCCACCGGCAGGCCCTCGTGGACGTAGGTGTTGTAGGCGTTGTCCGCGTCGCCGCGCTCTTCGTCGGTCGTCGTGACCCGGTGGGTGTTGCCGGTGCCGTAGGCCACCGTCGCGTCGGACTGGAGGAGCATGCCCTGGTCGAGACGGTTCTGGAAGACCCGCGCGACCTTCGGGTAGTCGTCGGCCAGACCGGCCTCTTTCTGGACGAGCGACGCGAAGACGATGGTCTTCTGGTAGTCGGCGGGCTGGGCGCCGGCGGACTGCAGGTGCTGGGTCATGGTCGTCACCATGTCCTGCAGGTAGTCGTGGGCGGTCTTGCCCGGGTCGAGTTCGTAGGTCGCCGGGAAGAGCCATCCCTCGAGGCTCGTGGCCTCGGCGGGCAGCCCGAACGTCGTGTAGTCCGCAGCGGCGGCCTGGACGTCGGCGATGGGGATCGACGTCGCGGTGGCCAGGAGTTCGTAGACGTCCGCCGCCACGGTTCCCTCGGGGATGACGACCTTGTTGGTGATGCGGTTGGCACTGTCCTGCAACGCATCGAGGGCCGACTGGGCGCTCATCTGCTGCTGCAAGGTGTACGTCCCCGGTTGGAAGGTCATCGACGGGTTGGACAGGAGGAGCGAGTAGGCCGACTCGTAGCTCTGCGTGACGCCCGCGTCCGCGAGGTTCTGCGCGATGTCGGAGCCGACCTGACCCGAGACGATGGCGAACTCGACGGGCGTGCCGTTCCCGCTGCCGGCGTAGTCGGCCGGTTCGTCGTCACCCGTGAACTTGGCGATCAGGGGCTGCACCTGCCCCCATGCGGCGGCGACGCCGGCGGTTCCGCCGGCCAGGACGAGCACGAGGATGGACGCGAGGACGATCGGGCCCTTCTTGGAACGCCGTTCACGCGGTTCGCGCGTCATGCGTCCGCGGGGGCGGTCACCCCCACCGTCGGAGGGGGGAACGACGCCGGGTTCGGTCTGTCGCTCGCGCTCACGCTGTTCGCGGCGGGACAGGGCGGGGGCGTCGACGTGGGTGGTGCGGCGGAGGGGTGCACCGTCGGCGTCGCCCGATCGACCGTCACCCGGATCACCCCGTCGTCGTCCGGAGGTGTCGGCAGGGCGGTCGTTCTGGGGTTGGGACGCGAAGATGTCGTCCCAGTCGGGTTCGTCGGCCACGAATCACTGTCTCTCGTCGGTGGCGGGTGCGGCACCGTCGCCGCTCGCCTCTCGGGTCACGTCGACCATCCGCCCGGGCGGTCGACCGCTCGAGCGTTCGAGGTCGAGCGCGTGCTGGACGATGATAACAGCGGCCACTTGGTCGATGACGGACCGCTGGCTCGTGCCCTTCCGGCCCGAGGCCCGGAGGGCGCCCTGGGCGCTCACGGTCGACAGGCGCTCGTCGACGAGGCGCACGGGCACGGCCACGGCCCGGGCGACGGCCGCGGCGAAGTCCCGGGCGTCCTGGGTGGAGGCCGTGTCGCGACCCGAGAGGGCGATGGGCAGCCCGACGATCACCTCGAGCGCGTCGAGTCCGACGACCAGGTCGCGGACGGCACCGATGTCGGCCACGCCGTCGGCCGAACGCGCCAGCGTCTCGACCGGGGTGGCGAGCAGACCGTCGGGATCGGTGCGGGCGACACCGACCCGGGCCTTGCCCACGTCGATGCCGATCCGGACTCCGCGCCGCACGAGCGTCCTCAGGACCCGAGCTCGGCGACGATGCCGGCCAGCGCGGTGGGGATGGCCGAGACGTCGGATCCGCCGCCCTGGGCGAGGTCGTCCTTGCCGCCGCCCCCGCCACCGAGAGCCGCGGCGGCGCCCTTGGCGAGACGGCCGGCCTTGACGCCGGCCTGACGCGCGCCGTCCGTGGTGGCCACGATCACGGCGGGCTTGCCCGCGACGTCGGCTGCCAGGGCGACGACCGAGGCGCTGGACGCGCCCAGGCGTTCGCGGACCGACAGGGCGAGCGACCGCAGGTCGTCGGTCGAACCGAGCGACCCGACCGATTCGGCGACGACCGTGAGGTCGCCGATCCGACTCGCCGTCTCGGCCAGCGCCGGGACGCGGGTGGCGAGGCGGGCGGACTCGAACTCGGCGATCTTCTTCTCTGCCGTCCGGAGGCTCGTGACCAGGTCGCCGATGCGGTCGGCCAGCTGATCACGCGGAGTCTTGAGCGACGAGGTCAGTTGGGACACGAGAGCCCGCTCGGCGGCGAAGTCACGGAATGCGTCCATGCCGACGAGGGACTCGACGCGGCGGTTGGTCGACCCCACCGAGCTCTCGCTGACGAGGTTGATGAGGCCGACCTGCGAGCTGGTCGAGACGTGGGTGCCCGCGCAGAGCTCGCGCGACCAGGGACCACCGATGTCGACCATGCGGACCGTCTCGCCGTACTTCTCACCGAACAGCGCCATGGCGCCCAGCGCGCGGGCGTCGTCGAGGGGCATCTCGCGGGTGACGACCTGCAGGTCGTCGCGGATGGCGTTGTTCGCGATCTCTTCGATCTCGGAGCGTGTCTGCGGGCTCAGCGCCTGGTTCCAGTTGAAGTCGAGCCGCATGTATCCGGCCTTGTTGTACGACCCCGCCTGGTGCGCCTCCGGGCCGAGCACCTCCCGGAGGGCGGCGTGGATCAGGTGCGTCGCCGAATGCGCCTGCGTCGCGCCGCGCCGGTAGGCCGGGTCGACCACGCTGGTCGCCGTGTCGCCGACCCCCACCTCGCCGGACGTCACCTGGACGCGGTGGCTGATCAGCCCCTTGACGGGCTTCTGCACGTCGAGGACCTCGAGGTCGAAGCCCACGCCGACGATGCGGCCCGAGTCGGCTTCTTGACCGCCGGACTCGGCGTACAGGGAGGTCTCGGCGAGGATCACCTCGGCGATGTCACCCGCCACGGCCCGGTCGACGTCGGCCCCGTCGACGATCAGGCCCAGCACGCGCGTCTCGGTGTCGAGCTCGTCGTAGCCGGTGAAGACCGTCTCGCCCTGGGCCCTGAACGCGCTGTAGACGCTCAGGTCGGCCAGGGCCACCTTCCGGGACTTGGCATCGGCCTTCGCCCGGGCACGCTGCTCGGACATGAGTCGGTCGAATGCCTCGCGATCGACCGTCAGACCGCTCTCTTCCGCGATCTCGAGCGTCAGGTCGATGGGGAACCCGAAGGTGTCGTGCAGGAGGAACGCCGTGTCGCCCTGCAGCTGCGGGGTCGTGCCCGCCGAGGCACGCTGCTTCGTGTCGTCGACGGCGATGTCGAGGATGTTCGTCCCGGCGGCCAGGGTGCGGAGGAAGGTCTCCTCCTCGGCGTAGGCCAGGCGCGAGATGCGCTCGTAGTCGGTCTCGACCTCGGGGTAGGCGGCCTTCATCGCGTCGCGGGACTCGGGGAAGAGCGAGGGGAACGTGGGGCCGTCGACGCCGAGCAAGCGCATCGACCGGACCGTGCGGCGCAGGAGGCGGCGGAGGATGTAACCCCGACCCTCGTTGGACGGGCGGACCCCGTCGGACATCAACATGAGCGAACTGCGGACGTGGTCGGCGATGACCCGCATCCGCACGTCGTCGTCGTGGACGGCTCCGTATCGCCGTCCCGACAGCTCGGCGGCCTTGTCGAGGACGGGGCGCACCTGGTCGATCTCGTACATGTTGTCGACGCCCTGCTTGAGGAACGCCACGCGCTCGAGACCCATGCCGGTGTCGATGTTCTTGTTGGGCAGCTCGCGGACGATGTCGAAGTCGACCTTCGAGCGCACGTTCTCGATCTGGTACTGCATGAACACGAGGTTCCAGATCTCGACGTAACGGTCGTCGTCCGTCGCCGGGCCACCGTCGGCACCGTGGGCGGGACCACGGTCGAAGAAGATCTCCGAGCACGGACCTGCGGGCCCCGGCTGGCCGGTGTGCCAGTAGTTGGAGTCCTTGCCGAGTCGCTGGATGCGCTCGTCGGGCAGACCGGCGACCTTCTTCCAGAGGGCGATGGCCTCGTCGTCCTCTTCGTACACCGTCACCCAGAGGTCGTCGGGCGAGAACGCGAGTCCTCCGTCGGCCTCGCTCGAGGTCAGGAGCTCCCAGGCGTAACCGATCGCCTCTTCCTTGAAGTAGTCGCCGAACGAGAAGTTGCCGTTCATCTGGAAGAACGTGCCGTGCCGCGGCGTCTTGCCGACCTCTTCGATGTCGTTGGTGCGGATGCACTTCTGGACGCTGGTGGCACGCGGGTACGGCGTCGGGACGAGCCCCGTGAGGTACGGGATGAACGGGACCATGCCCGCGACCGTGAAGAGCAGGCTGGGATCGTCGCTGACCAGGGACGCGGACGGGACGACGGTGTGGCCCCGATCGCCGAAGTAGTCGAGCCAACGGCGGCGGATTTCGGCGGTCTGCATGGTTCTCCCGAGGGTGGGTTGGTCGTGTGTCAGGACGAGGAGGCGCGGCGGCGCACTCAGGACTCGTCGCGGTCGGAACGCAGTTCGGCTTCGCGGGCCTTGTAACCGTCGACCACGGCGGCACGGAACGACTTCACGTTGCCGTCGAGGTCGCCGAAGAACTGCTGACCCCGAGATGTCTTGTTGAACTGGTGGGCGACGGCGAAGCCGCCGACGACACCGACGGCGAGCAGGAACAGGCTCTTCACGGGGACTCCTCTTGGGGCTGGTGCCGCGACGTGCGAGCGCGACGACTCGACAGCTTACCCGGCCCCGGGAACGCGAAAGGAGCGGGCCACGACCGTGGCCCGCTCCTGACGGGGTGACGAGTTCTAGCGCGCGGCGTAGTACTCGACGACGAGCTGGACCTCGCAGGTCACCGGGACCTCGACGCGCTTCGGGCGACGCACGAGGCGGGCCTGCAGCTTGTCGATCTCGACCTCGAGGTAACCGGGCACCTTGGGCAGCAGGTCGACGTGACCGCCGGCCGCGGCGACCTGGAAGGGCTCGGTCTTCTCGCTGCGCTCCTTGACGTGGATCATCTGACCCGGCTTGACGCGGAACGACGGGCGGTCGACGAGCTTGCCGTCCACCAGGATGTGGCGGTGGACGACCATCTGACGGGCCTGGGCCGTCGTGCGGGCGAAGCCGGCACGGAGGACGAGGGCGTCGAGACGGGTCTCGAGGAGCTCGACCAGGTTCTCACCGGTCAGGCCCGAAGCCTTGCGGGCCTCGTTGAAGACGATCTTGAGCTGGGCCTCGCGGATGCCGTACTGGGCGCGCAGGCGCTGCTTCTCACGCAGACGGACGGCGTAGTCGCTGTCGGTCTTGCGCTTGGTGCGGCCGTGCTCGCCGGGAGCGTAGGGGCGCTTCTCGAGGTAACGAGCAGCCTTCGGGGTCAGGGCGATGCCGAGGGCACGCGAGAGACGGGTCTTGCTGCGGGTACGTGACTTGGTGGACACTTGTTCCTTTTTCTTGTCGATGGTTCGTCAGGGACCGCCCCAGCGCGCGAGCGCCGGGCGGCGTAACAAGAGGGGTGAGTGCCGCGGTGGCGACCGGCTACAGGTCGTCGCACCTTGATCGGGTCGTCGTCAGCAGCCGCGCGTCGACGCCCGAGAACAGGCAACCCCCCGAGCATACAGGAGCCCGGGCGCCGATGCGAGCAGCCAGCGATCGTGGCGTCAGTGCCCCCGGGTGATCCGGCGCAGCTTCTCGAGACGGGCCGCCACGTCGCGTTCGTTGCCGTTGGCGGTGGGATCGTAGTACTCGTGGCCGACGAGTTCGTCGGGGAGGTACTGCTGCTCGACCACCCCGAACTCGGAGTCGTGGGCGTAGCGGTAGCCCTTCCCGTGGCCGAGGCGTCGGGCCCCGGGGTAATGGGCGTCGCGCAGGTGCTTGGGCACGCGGCCCGCCTTGCCGGCCCGGACGTCCGCGATCGCGGCGTCGAGGGCGGAGTAGGACCGGTTCGACTTGGGTGCGGTCGCCAGGTAGACGACGGCCTCGGCCATCGGGATGCGTCCCTCGGGCATGCCGATCATCTGCACGGCGGTCGCGGCCGAGACCGCGACGGTGAGTGCGTTCGGATCGGCCATGCCGATGTCCTCACCGGCCGACACGATGATCCGACGGCAGATGAAGCGGGGGTCCTCACCCGCCTCGATCATGCGGGCGAGGTAATGGAGCGACGCGTCGACGTCGGACCCCCGGATGGACTTGATGAAGGCGCTGATGACGTCGTAGTGCTCGTCGCCGTTGCGGTCGTACCGCAGCAACGCCCGGTCGACCGACTGGGCGACGATCTCCGACGTGATCGTCGGACGGTCGTCGTCGGGATCGTTCTCGTCGTACTCGGCGTCGGGGTCGAAGTCGGCGTCGGACGCGTCGTCGGCCGAGGCCGTCGGCACCGCGTCGGCCTCGAGCTTCGTGGCCCACGCCGACTGGGCGGACGCCTCGAGGGCCGTGAGCGCACGTCGGGCGTCACCGGAGGCCAGTCGGACGATGGTGGCCAGGGCTTCGTCGTCGAGGCGCACGGATCCGTCGAGACCGCGGGGGTCGCCGACCGCCCGCTGAACCAACTGGGCCAGGTCGTCGTCGCTGAGCTGTTCGAGCGTCAGCAGGAGCGAACGGGACAGCAGAGGCGTGATGACCGAGAAGGACGGGTTCTCGGTGGTGGCGGCGATGAGGATGACCCAGCCGTTCTCGACGCCGGGCAGCAGTGCGTCCTGCTGCGCCTTGGTGAAGCGATGGATCTCGTCGAGGAAGAGCACGGTCGTCGTGCCGTAGAGGTCACGGTTCGACAGGGCCTTCTCCATCACCTGTCGGACGTCCTTGACTCCCGCGGTCACGGCTGACAGCTCGATGAACTGACGGCCGGAGCTGCGGGCGATGGCCTGGGCGAGGGTGGTCTTCCCCGTACCCGGCGGACCCCAGAGGATGACGGAGACGGCCCCCTGGTCGGCACCCGTGTCGGACGCCAGGGTGACCAGAGGCGAGCCAGGCCGCAAGAGGTGCCGTTGACCGGCGACCTCGTCGAGGGTGGTGGGACGCATGCGGACCGCGAGAGGGGTCGAGCTCTGCGGGAGCGGGCTCATGGTGACCCATGCTAGACCGGCCCTCCGATACAGTGCAGGCTGGACATCACCGAGCTGGAGGACCCGTGGCACCGAGCAAGAACCCGGACCGTGAGAGCCGGGACCGGCTCCGCAGGTACACCGCTCGTCAGCAGGTGCACGCGACGCAGGTCGCCCGACGCCGTCGGGACAACGTCCTCGCCGTGACCGCCGTCGTGGTCGTGGTCGGAGTCGCGGCCGTGTCCCAGGTGTTCTGGTCGACCAGCGGTCCCGGTGCCCCCGCGGCGGCTCCGTCTGACGCGCCCAGCGCCTCCTCGACGCCCGCCGCCGGCGAGAACGTCGGGGACGTGCCCAGCGAGGCGATCGCCGACGGCCGCTCCTGGACGGGCGGCCTCACGCTCAACGACGGCGTCGAGCTCGGGATCGAACTGGACGGGGCGAAGGCCCCGCAGGCGTCGAGCGTCGTCATCGACCTCATCCAGAAGGGCTTCTACACGGGGACGACCTGCCACCGCATGAGCGACGCTGCGACGGCGAAGTTCATCCAGTGCGGGTCCGCCAACGGCGACGGGACGGGCGACGCCGGTTTCACCTTCGGCCCACTCGAGAACGTCCCGTCGGACGGCGTGTACCCGACGGCGACGATCGCCATGGCTCGGAGCACCGACCCGTACTCGCAGTCGACGCAGTTCTTCATCACCTACGGCGACACCACCCTCGACGGCTCGACGGGTGGTTACACCGTGGTCGGACGCGTCACGAGCGGACTCGACCAGCTCGAGGCGCAGATCACGGACGCGGGCCTGACTCCCGGTACGAGCGAGACCGACGGCGCTCCCGTCGTGCCGACGACGATCACGGGCGCGACCATCGAGTAGTCCGCCGCGGTCCGCTGTGCAATAGGCTGAGCACCCATCGTGGTGGCCTGTCCTGGTCCCGCGACGAGCACGTTCAGCAAGGGATAAAAGTGGCTACTGACGATCAGGCACCCTGGGGCCGCGTCGCCGACGACGGCACGGTCTACGTCCGCGAGGGCGACGGCGAACGCGCCGTGGGGCAGTACCCCGACGCGACGCCCGTCGAGGCTCTCGCGTACTACGAACGCAAGTTCATCGAACTCGCCGGGCAGGTGACGTTGCTCGAGCAGCGCATCAAACGCGGCGCATCGGCGGGCGACGTCGTCAAGACGGTCACCCACCTGCGCGAGCAGCTCGTCGAACCGAGCGCGGTCGGGGATCTCGAGGCCCTGCGCCTTCGGGTGTCGGCACTCGACTCCACGGTCGACGAGCTGACGCAACAGCAGAGCGCCGAGGCACAGAAGGCCCTCACCGAAGCGGTCGCCTACCGCACCGCTCTCGTCACGGAGGCCGAGGCCCTGGCGGCCCAGGACCCCGCCCGCGTCCAGTGGAAGCAGGTCACGGCCACCCTCGACGACATCTTCGCCCGGTGGCAGAAGCATCAACAGGACGGTCCTCGCATCCCGAAGGGCGAGGGCAACGACCTCTGGAAACGATTCCGTGCTGCGCGCACCACCATCGACCAGCACCGCAAGGCCTTCTACGCCGAACTCGACGCGACCCACCGTGACGCTCGTCAGCGCAAGCAAGCCCTCGTCGAAGCGGCCGAGGCCCTGGCGCCGAAGGGTGTCGACGGCATCTCGGCCTACCGGGGGCTGCTCGACGACTGGAAGCGCGCCGGCCGTGCCGGAAAGAAGTACGACGACGCCCTGTGGGCGAAGTTCAAGCGTGCAGGCGACGTCCTCTACGCAGCCAAGTCCGAGGTCGTCGCGCAGGACACCGCCGAGTACGAGAGCAACCTCGAACAGAAACTCGAGCTGCTCACCGAGGCCGAGAAGATCCTGACGGTCACGGACCGGGTCCCGGCGCGCGAGGCCCTCACCTCGATCCAGCTGCGATGGGACGAGATCGGTCGCGTTCCTCGCGAGCAGGTCCGGGTGGTCGAGGATCGCCTCCGCAAGGTCGAGTCCCACGTGCGTCAGCTCGACGAGCAGTTCTGGGAGAAGAACAACCCCGAACGCCAGGCACGGTCCCAGGGGCTCGCGAGCCAACTGCACTACGCCATCAGCAAGCTCGAGGACGAACTCGCGACGGCAGAGGCCAGCGGCGACGCTCGTCGTGTCCGCGAGGCTCGTGAAGCTCTGGACGCCCGGAAGGTCTGGCTCGACGCCCTGGGCTGACCGTCAGGGGCCGACCGCCCACCGACGTCGCGAACCGTCCGATTCTCCACAGGGAGGGCCGGGCGGTTCGTCGTCGTCGGCAGGGTCGGCCAGGCTGGGCGCATGCCTGCTCGTCTCCCCCTGGTCCTGACCGACGACGACCTGCCCGAGCCCGAACTGCGTGCGGCTGCACTGGACGGGCAGGTCTACGCGGTCGGTGGCTCGTGGCGGAGCGTCGCCGAGATCGACGACGCCGGGGGCAGGGCGATCGCGATCGGGATCGCCCTCGGCGCCGGAGTCGTCGCGGCCGAACGGAGTGCCGCCTGGGTCTGGGGTGCCCGAGGCCCGGCACCACTCCCCCACTCCGGGCTGGTGGTCTCGCCGGCGAGGGTGAAGCATCGTGGTCGGGGTTCGATCGTCCGGCAGGTCGTCATCGACGAGGGCGAGATCGTCACCGTCCATGGTGTGGCCGTCACCACACCGGCCCGGACCGTCGTCGACCTCGCTCGCTGTGAGGGCTGGGCGTCTGAGGACGAGACGGCCGCCGGGGACGTCGCCTCCCAGCAGGCCGTGACGTACGCCGACGTGATCGCCGTCCTCGATCGACGTGGACGGCTCCCCCATCGAACGCGAACCGTGGAGCGACTCGGTCGAGTCTGTCCATTCGTCGCCGACGCGGCCCTCGTCGACGACGAGGTGCGACGAGACGCAGGCCCACCCGGTCCGTCGGAGGAGGCAGCGTCTCAGCCGGCGCTGACCCGGTAGACGTCGTACACGGCGTCGATGCGTCGGACCGCGTTCAGGACGCGATCGAGGTGGGTGGTGTCACCCATCTCGAACACGAAGCGGCTGAGGGCCAGGCGTTCGTCAGAGGTCGAGACGCTCGCCGACAGGATGTTGACGTGGTGCTCGCTCAGGACCCGGGTGACGTCCGACAGCAATCCGCTGCGATCGAGGGCCTCGATCTGGATCTGCACCATGAACACGCTCTTGGACGACGGAGCCCACTCGACCTCGATCATCCGCTCGGGCTCTTTCAACAGGCCCTGGACGTTGTGGCAGTTCGCCTGGTGGACGCTGACGCCCTGGCCTCGGGTCACGAATCCGACGATCTGGTCGCCCGGCACGGGAGTGCAGCACTTGGCGAGTTTCACCAGGATGTCCGGGGCCCCTCGGACCAGCACGCCCGAGTCGCTGTTGCGCAACGGCCGTGCTCGACCTTGGCTGGGGAACTCGAACTCGCCTTCGTCGACCTCGGTCTGCGTGTGGACCGCGGCGAGGATCTTCTCGATGACGGACTGGGTCGAGATGTGGCCCTCGCCGACGGCCGCGTAGAGACTCGACACGTCGTCGTACCGCATGGTGGCGGCGACTTCGGCGATGCTGTCCTGGGTCATCAGCTTCTGGAGCGGCAGGTTCTGCTTCCGCATGGCACGGGCGATGGCGTCCTTGCCCTGCTCCATGGCCTCGTCGCGGCGTTCTTTCGTGAACCACTGCCTGATCTTGTTCCGGGCGCGGGGGCTCTTGACGAAGGCGAGCCAGTCCTGGCTCGGCCCCGAGTCAGGATTCTTCGAGGTGAAGACCTCGACGACGTCGCCACTCGACAGGACGCTCTCGAGGGGCACGAGGCGACCGTTGACCTTGGCGCCCATCGTGCGGTGTCCGACCTCGGTGTGCACGGCGTAGGCGAAGTCGACCGGGGTCGCTCCCGACGGCAGGCCGATGACCTTGCCCTGAGGCGTGAAGACGTAGACCTCCTTCGCGCCGATCTCGAAACGGAGGCTGTCCAGGAACTCACTGGGGTCCGCCGTCTCGGCCTGCCAGTCCGAGATGTGGGCGAGCCAGGCCATGTCCGTCTCGGTCTTCGCTCCGCCCTGGTCGTCGCGCCCGCCGTTCATGCGCTGCTTGTACTTCCAGTGGGCGGCCACGCCGAACTCGGCCCGCTGGTGCATCTCGTGCGTGCGGATCTGGATCTCGACCGGACGTCCCTTGGGACCGATGACGGTCGTGTGCAGCGACTGGTACAGGTTGAACTTCGGCGTGGCGATGTAGTCCTTGAAGCGGCCGGGGATCGGGTTCCAGCGGGCGTGGATCGAGCCCAACACGGCGTAGCAGTCGCGGAGCGAGTTGACGAGGATGCGGATGCCGACGAGGTCGTAGATCTCGTCGAACTCCCGACCCCGGACGATCATCTTCTGGTAGATCGAGTAGTACTGCTTGGGCCGACCCATGACGTCGCCGCGGATCTTCGTCGACTTGAGGTCGGACTTGACGGCGTTGATGACGTTCTGCACGAACTGCTCGCGTTGCGGCGTGCGCTGTTTGACCAGGTTGTCGATCTCGACGTAGAGCTTGGGGTGGAGCACCGCGAACGAGAGGTCCTCGAGCTCCCATTTGATGGTCTGGATGCCGAGCCGGTGCGCCAGGGGGGCGTAGATCTCGAGGGTCTCGGTGGCCTTGCGGGTCGCTGACGCCGACTCGACGAAACCCCAGGTGCGAGCGTTGTGCAGCCGGTCGGCGAGCTTGATGACGAGGACCCGGATGTCTTTCGACATGGCCACGACCATCTTCCGGACGGTCTCGGCCTGAGCGCTGTCGCCGTACTTGAGCTTGTCGAGCTTGGTGACCCCGTCGACGAGCATCGCGATCTCGTCCCCGAAGTCGCGCTGGAGCATGGCCAGTGTGTAGTCGGTGTCCTCGACGGTGTCGTGCAGCAGTGCAGCCGCGACGGTCTTGGCGCCGATGCCCAGATCGGCGAGGATCTGCGCCACCGCAACGGGATGGGTGATGTACGGTTCGCCGCTCTTGCGCAGTTGACCCGTGTGCGCCTTCTCGGCCACCGAGTAGGCCCGCTCGATGATGACGATGTCGGCCTTGGGATGGTGCATGCGCACGGTCTTGATCAACCGGTCGACGGCGCCTGCCGGCTGGCTGCGCGAGAAGAGTCGAGGCAGGAGCGTCCGCAACGAGGCCGTGTTCTGACCGCCGGGCGTCTCGGGCGGTGCGGAGTTGTTCCGTGTGGTGATCTCGGTCACGGCTGCACCTCGTTCTCTCGGGTCGGAGCGCCACCGCCGGCCGTCGTGGTCGGACGTGGACTTCGTGGGGTCAAGGGTACCCGTCGGCCGTCAGTCGACCGGCGCCCCGGGGTGGCCGTCGTCTGCCACGACCGTGCCCCCCGCGTCCCGCCAGGCGAGCATCCCACCGACGACGTTGCGGGCGTCCACGCCGACGCCTCGGAGGGCGTCCGTTGCGCGAGCCGACCGCATGCCGGAGTGGCAGACGACGAGGACGGGGCGGTCGGTGGGGACCTCCCCGACCCGTTCGTTCAGCTCGGACAGTGGGATGGACGTCGCGCCAGGCGCATGACCTTCATCCCATTCGTGCGGTTCTCGGACGTCGAGCACGTAGGTGCCGTCGGACAGGGCGTCGATGGCGGCGTCGGCCCCGATCTCGGGTCGACGGTGGTCGCCGATCATGCGCCCACCGTCTCGTCGACGGTGAGGGGCTCGGTCTTCTGTGCCTCGAGCTTGCGGGCATCGCGTTTCGCGATGTCCGGCTCACGGAGGCGGAGCGTGGCGTAGAGCGGTGAGGCGATGAAGATCGTCGAGTAGGTACCGACCAGGATGCCGATGAAGAGCGCCAGGGAGATGTCGCGGAGGGTGCCCGCTCCCAGGACGAATGCCCCGATGAAGAGGATCGCCGCGACGGGGAGGAGCGCCACGACGGACGTGTTGATCGACCGGACCAACGTCTGGTTGACGGCCAGGTTCACGGACTGTCCGAACGTGCGTCGTGAGCCCTCGCCGTCGTCGGCGGTGTTCTCGCGGATCTTGTCGAACACCACCACGGTGTCGTAGAGCGAGTAGCCGAGGATCGTCAGGAAGCCGATGACCGCCGCCGGGGTGACCTCGAAGCCGACGATGCCGTAGATGCCCGCGGTCAGCACGAGGTCGTGCAGCAGGGCTGCCATGGCGGCCAACGACATCTTCCAGGTTCGGAAGTACAGCGTCATGCCGATCGCGGCGAGGATCAGGAAGATCACGAGACCCTTGATGGCCTGGCTCGTGATGTCGGCACCCCATGAGGCACCGATGAAGGACGAGGTCACTCGATCGTCGGGGACGTCGTACGCGGTGGCCAACGCCGCCGCCACGTCGTTCGTCTGAGCGGCTTCCAGCTGCGAGGTCTGCACGCGGATCGTGTCGGTGCCGACCTGCGTGACCCGCGGGTTCGAACCGGGTACGACCTCGTCGACGGTCGTCGTGGCGACGTCCTGGTCGAGTTCGGCCGGCTGGGCGACCTGGAACTCCGACCCGCCCGTGAACTCGATGCCGAAGTGGAAGCCGCCGCGGAGGAACGGGACGGTGACCGAGATGAGGATGACCAGGGCGGCGATCCAGTACCAGCGGCGGCGGTGACCGACGATGTCGTACGACCGGGCACCCGTGTAGAGGTCGTTGCCGAATTTCGAGAAACTGGCCATCAGGAGTCCTTCTTCCCTTCACCGGCGGTCGACGAGTCGACGCGCTCGGTGTTCTTCTCGGCGGCTTTGCGCTCGGCGATGGTCTGACGCTTGACGGCCTCGCGACCGCCCGCTTGCTTGCGGCCGACGACGGCCGGGGTTCGGAACTGCGCCCGCCCCCGGTAGACGGCGCCGAGGGCGCGTGGGTTGAGCCCGCTGAACGAGTGGCCCTCGCCGAAGAACCGCGTCCGGGCGATGAGCTGGAGCATGGGGTGGGTGAACAGCGAGACCACGATCAGGTCGATCACCGTGGTGATGCCCAAGGTGAGCGCGAAGCCCTTGACGTTGCCGACCGCGAGGATGAAGAGCGTGATGGCCGCCAGGAAGTTCACCGTGTCGGACGCGATGATCGTGCGGATGGCGCGCTTCCAGCCCGATTCGACGGCGCTCTCGAGGATGCGACCGTCGCGGAGTTCGTCCCGGATGCGTTCGAAGTAGACGATGAATGAGTCGGCCGTGATGCCGATGGCCACGATCAGACCGGTCACCCCCGCCAGCGAGAGGCGGTAGCCCTCTCGCCAGGACAGGATGGCGATCACGAGGTAGGTGAGCACGGCGGCGATGACCAGCGACAGTACGGTCACGAAGGCGAGGGCCCGGTACTGGATCAGCGAGTAGATGACCACCAGGATCAGGCCGATGAGGCCGGCGATCAGACCGCTGATCAGCTGGGTCTGTCCGAGGGTCGCGGTGATCGTCTCGTTGCTCTGGACCGAGAAGCTGAGCGGGAGGGCACCGAACTTCAGCTGGTCGGCGAGGGTCTTCGAGGAGTCCTGCGTGAACTGGCCCGTGATCTGGGCCCGGCCGTCGGTGATGGCGGCGTTCGCGGACGGCGCCGTGATGACCTGGTTGTCGAGGGTCACGGCGAACTGGTTCTGCGGCGCCTGCAACGAGACGAGGCGCGAGGTGACCTGGGAGAACCGGTCGGTGCCCTGGCCGTTGAACTCGAGGTTCACGGCCCAGGTGTTCGTCGAGTTGCCCTGCGAGTCGGCGGCGAGGCCGTTCGTGGCGTCGCTGATGTCGGAACCCTGCACCTCGACCGGGCCGAGGATGTACTTGGCCGTGCCGTCGGTGGAGCAGGTGACCAGTGGCTCGTCGTCACGGGCCGTGGCCAGGTCGTTCTCGGCCGCGCAGTCGTAGTTCTGGTAGAGGTCGGCGAGCTGGGGGGTGATCCAGGCCAGGTCGGATGCGTTCGTCGGGGACGCGGTCGGCGTGCTCTCGAGCTCGGGGTTGGGGGTGTAGGGCGTGGCGCTCGGGCTGGCCGTGGCGCCGTCGCCTTCTCCGCCGACCGCGGCGTTCGAGACCGCCTCGGTGTAGAGCACGGGGCGGAAGGTCAGCTTGGCCGACGCCTCGATGCGTTCGAGGGTCGCGTTGTCGGGTCGTCCCGGGATGGACACGACGATGTTCTGCGTGCCCTGCTTGGTGATCTCGGATTCCGAGACGCCGGCCGAGTCGATGCGCTGCCGGATGATCGTGACCGCCTGGTCCAGCTGCTCCGACGACACCGTCTCGCCGCTCTGGAGCTGGGCCGCCAGGGTGATCTGCGTACCGCCCTGCAGGTCGAGGGCCAGTTCGGGCACCCAACTCGCTCCGTTCCACCACCCGTCACGACCGGAATCGTTCAGGAACGTGGCCGTGCCGTTCAGGGCCGTGAGGCCGGCGATGATGACCAACAACCAGGTCAGGGATCGTATTGCTTTCTTCACCGGCGTCGAGCGTGCCACGGAGGAACTCTGCTTTCTCATGGGAGCGCGCGCTCACGTGGAGCGCGCGCCGTGGATCGGACCCGGCCGCGCCAGGCGGCCGAGGCGGTCGTCGGGTCAGGCCTTGGTGTCGGAGTCCTTGGCGACCGTCGAGTCGACCGGTGCGGACGTGGCGCGTTCACCGAACTCGGGAGCGTCGTCGATGACGCGGTCGTGCTCGGTGGAGCCGTCGGCCAGCGAGTCGGCGTCGTCGGCGACGGGCTCGTCGATGACCGGTTCGACGACGCGACCCAGGGTCTGACGGTGGACCTTGAGGACGGTGCCGGGCGAGACCTCGACCTCGGCGACGTTGTTCTCGTCGTCGATGGAGACGACGGTGCCGTAGACGCCGAACGAGAGCATGACCTCGACGCCGGGGACGAGCTTGTTCTGCAGTTCTGCCTGCTGACGGTCGCGCTTCTTCTTGTTGCGGAACATGAAGACGACGAGGACCACCAGGAGGAGGACCATGATGAGGGTTGCGGGATCCATGCGGAACTCCCTTTCGCTGTTGGGGGTGTGGGCCGAGCGGGACTCGCTTCAGCGAGCGAAGGCCTCGGACCTGCAGGAATTATAGGTCATCGCCGAAGAGCGCCCCTGAGGCGTGCGCCAGACCGAAGTGCCGCCAGGCCTCGGGAGTGGCGATGCGTCCCCGCGGCGTGCGGGTGAGCAGGCCCACCCGGACGAGGAACGGCTCGACGACCGACTCGATCGTATCGGCCTCTTCTCCCACCGAGACCGCAAGGGTGTTGAGGCCGACGGGTCCGCCGCCGAACCGGGTCAGCACCGTGCGGACGACCTCACGGTCGAGCCGGTCGAGCCCCAGCGAATCGACGTCGTAGAGATCGAGCGCTTCGCGCACGGTCGTCAGGTCGGCATCCCGCCCGTGGACGAGCGCGTAGTCGCGGACGCGTCGGAGCAGGCGGTTCGCGATGCGAGGCGTGCCCCGGCACCGTCCGGCGATCTCGGCCAGGGCGGCACCGTCGATGACGATGCCGAGGAGGGACGCCGCCCGGCGGAGGACCTCGGTCAGCTCGGCCTCGTCGTAGAACTCGAGGTGCGCCGTGAAGCCGAACCGGTCGCGCAGGGGGTTGGGCAGCAGTCCGCTGCGGGTGGTCGCACCGACGAGCGTGAAGGGCGACAACTCGAGGGGGATGCTGGTCGCTCCTGCCCCCTTGCCCACCATGATGTCGATCCGGTAGTCCTCCATCGCGAGGTACAGCATCTCTTCGGCCGGCCGCGCCATGCGATGGATCTCGTCGATGAAGAGCACCTCCCCCGGCACGAGCGCGGAGAGGACCGCGGCCAGGTCGCCCGCGTGCTGGATCGCGGGACCCGACGACATCCGCAACGGCCGAGCCCCTTCGTGGGCCACGATCATGGCCAGGGTCGTCTTGCCGAGCCCGGGCGGTCCGGCGAGCAGGATGTGGTCGGGGGTGCGGCCCTGCATCGTCGCGGCCTTGAGCAGCAGCTCGAGCTGGCCCCGCACCTTGGACTGCCCGACGAACTCGCCGAGCGAGGTGGGCCGCAGCGCCCCTTCGAAGGCCAGCTCGGCCTCGGACTCGAGCGTGGGACGGGTCAGGTCGTCGTCGCTCACGCTCGGGCCCCGGTGGACTTCTGCGGACCGAGGTGACCGAGTGCGGCACGCAGCAACTGCGGCACGGCCACCGCGACGGCGTCGCCACGGTCCGCCACGACGGAGTCGATGGCGGCCTGCGCCTCACGGTCGGACCACCCGAGCCCGACCAACGCGACGAGCACGTCGGCAGCCGTCGTCGACGCCGCCGTGACGGTCGGCGCGGTCGGTGCCACGTCGAGCTTGCCGGTCAGCGAGAGGACGATGAGCTTGGCCGTCTTCGGCCCGATGCCCGAGACGCGTCGGAACGCGGCGTCGTCGTCGTCGGCGACGGCGGTGGCGACCTGATGGGGCGTGAGCGTCGACAGGACGCCCTGGGCCGACTTCGGACCGACGCCGGTGACGCTGCGGAGCAGGTCGAAGACCTCGAGTTCTTCGCGGTCGGCGAAGCCGAAGAGCGAGAGGTCGTCTTCTCGGACGATCAACGCCGTGTGGACGAGCGCCTGCTCGCCGACGCGGACCGTCAGTGCGAGCTGTGGGGTGACCGAGACACGGAGGCCCACCCCGCCGACCTCGACCACGACCGATGTGCCGGACGCGGACAGGACGGTACCGCGGACACTCGAGATCATGCCCCCAGCCTAGGAGTGCGCACCGACTTCTCGGCGTCGCGCCACGCTCGCTGGGCCGGCGTGAGGGAACCCGAGGAGGCGCGGGCGGCGACGGGCGCACCCCGCCAGGCATGGCAGATGGCCAGGGCCAGGGCGTCGGCGGCGTCCGCCGGCCGGGGCGCCTCGGCCAGCCCGAGCAACCGGGCGACCATCGTGCCGACCTGCTTCTTGTCGGCCGACCCGTACCCGGTCACGGCAGCCTTCACCTCGGACGGCGTGTGCAGCGTGACGGGGATCTCGCGTTCGGCTGCGGCACGCAGGGCGAGGCCGCTGACCTGTGCCACCCCCATGACGCTGCGGACGTTCTGTTGGGCGAAGACCCGCTCGATCGCCATGGCGTCCGGCCGGTGCTCGTCGATGAGCGCCTCGAGACCGCGACCCAGGGCGAGGAGACGCAACTCGAGGGCGAGGTCGGGGGCGGTGCGGATGACCTGCACGTCGACCAGGGTCGCACGCCGCTGGGCGTCGACCTCGACCACCCCGACCCCGCATCGGGTGAGCCCGGGGTCGATGCCGAGCACCCGGAGCGTCACCGCGGCGGCCTATTCTTCGTCGTCGAGCGCGGCCTGCACGTCGGCGGGGACGTCGTGGTTCGCGTAGACGTTCTGCACGTCGTCGTCGTCGTCGAGGGCGTCGATGAGTCGGAAGACCTTGCGTGCCGTCTCGAGGTCGACCTCGATCTTGAGCCCGGGCACGAACTCGATGTCGGCCGAGTCGTAGTCGATGCCGGCGTCCTGGAGCGCCGAGCGGGCCGGGACCAGGTCGGAGGCCTCGGTGACGATCTCGAAGCCTTCACCACGATCGGTGACCTCTTCGGCTCCGGCGTCGAGGACGGCGGCGAGGACGTCGTCTTCGGTGAGGTCGTCCGTCTTCATGACGGCGATGACGCCCTTGCGGCTGAAGTTGTAGGCCACGCTGCCGGGGTCGGCCATGGTGCCGCCGTTGCGCGACATCACCGTACGGACGTTGGCGGCCGCGCGGTTCTTGTTGTCGGTGAGGCACTCGATCAACAACGCGACGCCGTTGGGGCCGTACCCCTCGTACATGATCGTCTGGTAGTCGACGCTCTCGCCGCTGAGACCGGCACCGCGCTTGACGGCCCGGTCGATGTTGTCGTTGGGGACCGAGGTCTTCTTGGCCTTCTGGACGGCGTCGACCAGCGTGGGGTTGCCGGACATGTCGGCCCCGCCCTGCTTGGCCGCGACCTCGATGTTCTTGATGAGCTTGGCGAACGACTTGGCACGTCGACTGTCGATGACGGCCTTCTTGTGCTTGGTCGTTGCCCACTTGGAATGCCCGGACACGGTGCTCCTTCAGACTGCTGACGTGGATCGCGACGAGTCTACCGCGACGCCCGCGCGCGGGCCTTGTCGAGGAACCGCGAGTGGAACCGCAGGTCGTCGGTGACCTCCGGGTGGAACGAGGTGCCCATCAGAGGACCTTGCTCGACGGCGACGACCCGGCCGTCCTCGAGGACGCCGATCGCCGTCGCGGCCGGCCCGACCGCGTCGACCACCGGGGCACGGATGAAGACCGCGTGCACGGGTGGACCGTCGAGCACGGGGACGTGGACGTCGGTCTCGAACGAGTCGGTCTGCGAGCCGAACGCGTTGCGCCGGACCGAGACGTCGAGGCCCCCGATGCTCTGCTGGCCGGGGATGCCGTCGACGATGCGGTCCGCGAGCATGATGAGACCGGCGCAGGTGCCGTATACGGGCAACCCCGAGCCGATCGCCCGTCGGAGCGGCCCGTCCAGGTCGAACGTCCGCGACAGCTTGTCCATGACGCTGGACTCGCCGCCCGGGATCACGAGACCGTCGATCTCGTCGAGCTCGGAGGCTCGGCGTACGGGGACGGCCTCGGCCCCCAACGAGGTCAGGACGGCCAGGTGTTCACGGAAATCGCCTTGCAGGGCCAGGACGCCGACCCGGGGCGTTCGTTCGGGCATCACCGACGATCGACCCCCGAGGTCACCAGCCGCGCTCGGCGAGGCGGTGCGGTGCGGGGAGGTCGGGCACGTTGATGCCGACCATCGCCTCGCCGAGACCGCGCGACGCGTCGGCCACGACCTGGGGGTCGTCGAAGAAGGTGGTGGCCTTGACGATCGCCTTGGCACGCTCGGCGGGGTTGCCCGACTTGAAGATGCCCGAACCGACGAAGACGCCGTCGGCACCGAGCTGCATCATGAGAGCCGCGTCGGCGGGTGTCGCGACGCCGCCCGCGGTGAAGAGGACGACGGGGAGCTTGCCGGTCTCGGCGATCTCTTTCACGAGCTCGAAGGGAGCTTGCAGTTCTTTCGCGGCGACGTAGAGCTCGTCGGACTTGAGCCCACGGAGCTGGGCGATCTCTTTCGAGATCGTGCGGATGTGCTTGGTGGCCTCGGACACGTCACCGGTGCCGGCCTCGCCCTTGGAGCGGATCATGGCCGCGCCCTCGGTGATGCGACGCAGCGCCTCGCCCAGGTTGGTGGCCCCGCAGACGAAGGGGACGGTGAAGTTCCACTTGTCGATGTGGTTGACGTAGTCGGCCGGGCTCAGCACCTCGGACTCGTCGATGTAGTCCACGCCGAGGGTCTGGAGGATCTGGGCCTCGACGAAGTGGCCGATGCGGGCCTTCGCCATGACGGGGATCGAGACCGCCGCCACGATCTCGTCGATCATGTCGGGGTCGCTCATGCGGGCGACACCGCCCTGGGACCGGATGTCGGCGGGAACGCGCTCGAGGGCCATGACGGCCACGGCCCCGGCGTCTTCGGCGATCTTCGCCTGCTCGACGTTGACGACGTCCATGATGACGCCGCCCTTGAGCATCTCGGCGAGACCGCGCTTGACGCGGCTCGAACCGGTGGTGGAGGACTGGTGGGAGGCAGAGGTCGTGTCGCTCATGATGGCCCCTATCTTAGGCCCGATCAGACCGCCGACGCCGCCGTCGGCGTCGTGCCGTCGCCGTCCCTCGGCCAGGCCTCGGAGACGGCGACGCGGACGTCGCCGAGCAGCTGCGTGACGGCCTTCGTCTGGGCGATGATCGGGAAGAAGTTCGAGTCGCCGCCGTAGCGCGGCACCACGTGTTGGTGCAGGTGGGCCGCGATGCCGGCGCCGCCGACCTGCCCCTGGTTCATGCCGATGTTGAATCCCTGTGCGTGGGACACCTGCGTGAGGACCCGCATGGCGATCTGGGTCAGGGACGCGATCTCGGCCACCTCGTCGGAGGTGGCGAGGTCGTAGGTGGAGACGTGCCGGTACGGGCAGACCAGCAGGTGCCCCGGGTTGTAGGGGTAGAGGTTGAGCAACACGTAGGCGTGTTCGCCCCGAGCCACGATGAGCGCCTCGTCGTCCGACCTCGAGGGGGCGCTGCAGAACGGGCAGGAGTCGTCGTGGGCGCCCTGGCCCGCCTCGACGTAGACGGCGCGGTGCGGCGTCCAGAGTCGCTGGAACGCGTCGGGGACTGCGGCGAAGTCGGCGGAGGACTCCGCCGCGGACCCGTCGGCGACCACGCTCAGACCTGGGCCTTGGTCTCGATGGCTGCGACGATCTTGGCGATCGCCTCGTCGAGCGGCACGCCGTTCTCCTGTGAGCCGTCCCGGTAGCGGAAGCTGACGGCCCCGGCCGCGCGGTCGTCCTCGCCGGCGATCAACTGGAACGGCACCTTGGCCTTGGTGTGCGTGCGGATCTTCTTCGGCATGCGGTCGTCGCTGTGGTCGACCTGCGCCCGGACGCCGGCCTCGCGCAGACGTGACACGACGCCGTCGAGGTAGTCGCCGTACTCGTCGGCGACGGGGATCGCCACGACCTGGACGGGCGCCAGCCAGACCGGGAAGGCCCCGGCGTAGTGCTCGGTGAGCACGCCGAAGAAGCGCTCGATCGAACCGAACAACGCCCGGTGGATCATGACCGGACGCTGACGCGACCCGTCGGCCGCCGTGTACTCGAGGTCGAAGCGCTCGGGCAGGTTGAAGTCGAGCTGCACCGTCGACATCTGCCAGGTGCGTCCGATCGCGTCACGTGCCTGGACCGAGATCTTCGGCCCGTAGAACGCCGCGCCGGCCGGGTCGGGTACGAGTTCGAGGCCGGTCTCTTCTGCGACCTGCCTCAGCGTCGCCGTCGCCTCGTCCCAGGTGGCGTCGTCGCCCACGTACTTCTCGGGGTCCTTGGTGGACAGCTCGAGGTAGAAGTCGTCGAGGCCGTAGTCGCGCAGCAGGCTGAGGACGAAGTCGAGCGTGCCCTTGAGCTCGGCCGCCATGTCGTCACGGGTGGTGAAGATGTGCGCGTCGTCCTGGGTCATGCCGCGCACGCGGGTGAGCCCGTGGATGACGCCGGACTTCTCGTTGCGGTACACGGTGCCGAACTCGAACAGGCGCTGTGGCAGGTCACGGTAGGACTTGGCCGACGAACGGTACGCCAGGATGTGCATCGGGCAGTTCATCGGCTTGAGGTAGTAGTCCGCACCCTGGCGGGTGATCTCGCCCTCGTCGTTGCGTGCCTCGTCGAGGTGCATCGCCGGGAACATGCCGTCCTTGTACCACCCCAGGTGGCCCGAGGTCTCGAACAGGGCCGCCTTGGTGATGTGCGGCGTGTAGACGAACTCGTACCCGGCCTTCTCGTGACGCTCGCGCGAGTAGTCCTCCATCTGGCGACGGATGATGCCGCCCTTCGGGTGGAAGATCGCGAGACCGGAGCCGATCTCGTCGGGGAACGAGAAGAGGTCGAGCTCGGCGCCGAGCTTGCGGTGGTCGCGCTTGGCGGCCTCCTCGAGTCGGCCCTGGTAGGCGCGCAGGTCGTCCTTGGTGGGCCACGCCGTGCCGTAGATGCGCTGCAGCTGGGGGTTCTTCTCGGACCCGCGCCAGTAGGCGGCCGCCACGCGCATCAGCTTCGTGGCGTTGCCGAGGAGGCGCGTGCTGGGCACGTGGGGACCGCGGCAGAGGTCGAACCAGACGACCTCGCCGGTCTTCGGGTCGAGGTTGTCGTAGACCGTGAGCTCGGCCCCGCCCACCTCGACCGACTCTCCGTCGGCGCCGAGGTCGTCGGCCGACCCGCCCTTGAGCCCGATGAGCTCGAGCTTGAACGGTTCGTGGGCCAGCAGCTCGCGGGCCTCGTCGTCGGTCACGACGCGACGACGGAAGCGCTGGCCCTGACGGATGATGCGCTCCATGCCCTTCTCGATCGCCTTGAGGTCGTCGGGGGTGAAGGGCTCCGCGACGTCGAAGTCGTAGTAGAAGCCGTCGGTGACGGGCGGTCCGATGCCGAGCCTGGCCTCGGGGTTGATCTGCTGCACCGCCTGGGCCATCACGTGCGCAGCCGAGTGCCGGAGGATGGCCAGGCCGTCGGGCGAGTCGATCGTGACCGGCTCGGCCACGTCGCCCGCGTGCAGCTCGGTCGCCAGGTCGCGGAGCTCGCCGGACACGCGGACGGCCACGACCGACTTGTCGGTGAACAGCTCGGAGCCGGTCGTCGTCGCGGTGGCCTCGACGGCCGAGAGGCCGTGGGCGGCTGAGGAGGCGGTCGGGTCGATGTCGGTCTGGTCGGACACGGCGGTGGTTCCTATCGTCGAGGGGCGGGGACCACTTTAGTCGCCGACCGACCGCCGACCGGCCGACCAGGGCCTCGACGGGCGACGAGGCCCGGGTCGGCTCAGACGGCGCGCAGTTCGGTCGAACAGGCCTCCGCCGCGACCCACGCGAGCATGCCGCACTTCACCCTCATGACGAACTTCGAGACCCCGTGGAACACGACCGCGTCGCCGAGGACCTCGTCGTCGGGCTCCCCGGCGCCCCGGGACCGCATCATCTCGCGGAAGTCCCCGACGAGTGCGTCGAGCTCGGTCAGCGTGCGACCCGGAGCCAGCTGCGCCAGCACCGAGGCGGAGGCCATCGAGATGCTGCAGCCGGCGCCCTGCCAGCGGAGGTCGGCGATGCGGTCGGTCCCGGGCTCGAGGGCGACGCGGACGGTGATCTCGTCACCGCAGGTCGGGTTGCGTTCGTGGTGCTGCGCGTCGGCCCCGGGCAGCTCGCCGTCGCCGTGGCGCGCCTTTGCGTGGTCGAGGATGACCTGCTGGTACAGGCCGTCGAGGGCGGCGCTCACCGCGCCTCCTCGGCCTTCTCGTCGACGGGCTCCGGGCCGACGACGCCGAAGTAGCCGCGGACCTCGGCGACCCCGGCGACCAGCCGGTCGACCTCGTCGCTCGACGAGTACAGGTAGGTGCTGGCCCGCGTCGTGGCCGTCACCCCGAGACGACGGTGCAGTGGCTGGGCGCAGTGGTGGCCGACCCGCACGGCGATGCCGCGCGCGTCGAGGAACTGGCCGACGTCGTGGGCGTGCACCCCGTCGACGACGAAGCTGGCGAGTCCCGATCGCGGCACGCCGGCCGGTGGACCCACGACCGTGACGCCGTCGACGGCCTCGAGGCCGCGGACGAGCAGGTCGGCGAGGGCCTCCTCGTGGGCGCGCACCCGGTCCATGCCGACGGCGTCGAGGTAGCGCACGGCCTCGGCCAGGGCGACGGCCTGGGACACGGGCTGCGTGCCGGCCTCGAAGCGCTGCGGAGCAAGGAGGTACTCGGAGCCCTCCATCGTCACCGTCGTGATCATCGAGCCGCCGGTCCGGAACGGCGGCAGGGCGTTCAGCAGCTCGGCCCGGCCGTAGAGGACGCCGATGCCCGTGGGCCCCAGCATCTTGTGGCCCGAGAATGCGGCGAAGTCGACGTCGAGGTCGTGGAGGTCGACGGGGCGGTGCGGGACCGACTGGCAGGCGTCGAGGACGACGAGGGCGCCGACGTCGTGCGCCAGCGCCACCAGCTCGGCGACGGGCGCGACGAGGCCGGTGACGTTCGAGACGTGGGCGAAGGCGAGGAGGCGCGTGCGGGGTCCGATCACGGCGGCCGCGTCGGCGGTGGTCCAGGTGCCGTCGTCGCGGACCGGCACGAATCGCAGGCTGGCACCGGTCGTCGCGGCGAGTTCTTGCCACGGGACGAGGTTCGCGTGGTGTTCGGCCTCGGTGACGACGATCTCGTCGCCGGGCGCGAGGGCGAAGCGTCGCGCGGCCTCACCACCCCGCCCGTGCGTCGCGTTCGCGACGCCGTACGCGACGAGGTTGAGGGCGTCGGTGGCGTTGGAGGTCCAGACGATCTCGTCGACGTCGGCACCGACGAAGCGGGCGACCGTCTCGCGCGCCTCTTCGTAGGCCTCGGTCGACAGGGCGGCGAGCGTGTGGGCGCCCCGGTGCACGGCCGAGTTCGTCGTCTCGAGGAAGCGCCGCTCGGCGTCGAGCACGGACGCCGGCCGTTGGGCGGTCGCCCCCGAGTCGAGGTAGGCGAGCGGCTCGCCGTTGACGTCCTGCCCGAGGAGCGGGAAGTCGGCGCGCAGACGGCGGGCGTCGTCGTCGGACAGCCCCGGACGGTGGGTGGATGGTGCGGAGGAGGTGGTGGTCACGGTGTCCCTTCCCGTCGATCGTACCGAGGCCCCCCGAGGGGCCCGGCTCCGGCCGACACGGGACGCAACGGCCGACGGCCGCCCGATGTTCCCGAGCGCACGGCTGTGACGTCCCGTGTCGTGCCCGTCGCACTCGTCCGGGGTCGGGGGCCAGAGTGGTGGCGACGAACGGAGCACCCCATGACGACCACCCCCGGCCGCATCGAGACCACCCACGCGGGAAGCCTGCCGCGCACGCCCGAGCTGATCGCCGCGAACGACGCACGCGCCCTCGGCGAGGACGGCTTCACCCTCGAGCGCACCCCCGAGTTCGACGCCCTGCTGACCGACGCCGTCGTCGATCTCGTCCGGCGCCAGAGCGATCTCGGCATCACCATCGTCGGCGACGGCGAGTACGGGAAGGCCATGACGAGCGCGGTCGACTACGGCGCCTGGTGGTCGTACTCGTTCCAGAGGGTCGGCGGGCTGTCGCTGACCGGGTCGGACATCTTCAGCCAGCCGGCCGTGCGGTCCTCGCCCGGCGACGTACGACTGACGTCGTTCCCCGACCGCCGGGACTGGCGGGCCTTCCACGACGCCTACACCGACCCGACCTCGGGCATCGGCACGGGCTCGGGTGCCACGCCGTTCCCGAGCACGACGGGACCCCTGGCCTACGTCGGACACGCCGCCATCGCCTCGGACATCGCCAACCTGAAGGCCGGGCTCGAGGCGAGCGGTTCGACCTCGGGCTTCCTCACGTCGTTGTCCCCGGGCAGCGGTGCCCGCATCGCCAACGACTTCTACGCCACCGAGGAGGAGCACATCTGGGCCTGGGCCGAGGTGCTGCGCGAGGAGTACACGGCGATCGTCGAGGCCGGCCTGACCGTCCAGATCGACGACCCCTCGATCGCCGAGAACTGGGACCAGATCAACCCGGAGCCGAGCGTCGAGGACTACCGGGCGTTCACCCGAATCCGCGTCGAGGCGCTCAACCACGCCCTCCGTGGCCTGCCGCCGGAGCAGGTGCGCTTCCACCTCTGTTGGGGCTCGTGGCACGGTCCCCACACGACCGACGTCGAGTTCCATCACATCGTCGACCTCATGCTCGAGATCGACGCCGGCTCGTACTCGTTCGAGGCGGCCAACGTCCGTCACGAGCACGAGTGGAAGCTCTGGCGCGACGTCGAGCTGCCGACCGGCAAGACGATCGTGCCGGGTGTCGTCAGCCACGCCACGAACGTGGTCGAACACCCCGAACTCGTGGCCGACCGCATCGAACGGTTCGCCTCGCTGGTCGGCCCCGAGAACGTCGTCGCCTCGACCGACTGCGGCCTGGGTGGTCGGATCCACCCGCAGATCGCGGTGGCCAAGCTGGCCGCGCTCGGCGAGGGCGCGCGCATCGCCTCGCACCGCCTGTTCGGCTGAGCGTCCCGGACCGCGTCGACCCGCGCCTCCTGGTCCCCGATCGAGGAGGCGCGGGTCGATCGTCGCGCCGACGTCCCGTCAGTCGTCGAGCGGCTTGAGCACCCGTTGCAGGAACTGCTGCGTGCGGGCCTCGCGGGGGCGGGACAGCACGTCGGCCGGGCGGCCCCGCTCGACGACGACGCCGGCGTCCATGAAGAGCAGCTCGTCGGCCACCCGGCGGGCGAACTCGAGCTCGTGGGTGACGACGATCATCGTCCAGCCCTCGTCGGCGAGTTCCTTCACGACGGTGAGCACGTCACCGACCAGTTCGGGGTCGAGGGCAGAGGTCGGCTCGTCGAAGAGCAGGAGTTCGGGCCGCAGGGCGAGCGCGCGCACGATGCCCACGCGCTGCTGCTGGCCGCCCGAGAGCTCGGCCGGGTAGGCGTCGGCCTTCTCGGCGAGGCCCACGCGCGCGAGGAGTGCCTCGGCCTCGGCCCGCGCCTCCTTCGGATCGCGTCCCTGGACGCGCACCGGTCCCTCGACGACGTTCTGCAGCACCGTGAGGTGCGGGAACAGGTTGAAGTGCTGGAACACCATCGACGAGCGGTCGCGGAGGGCGAGCAGGTCGCGCTTGCCGACCGTGGTGCCGAAGTCGATGGAGCGGCCGTCGGAGAGCGTGACGACTCCCCCGTCGGGCACCTCGAGGCTGTTGAGCGACCGCAGCACGGTCGTCTTGCCCGAACCCGAGGGCCCGATGATGGCGACGACGCGTCCGCGGCGCACCTCGAGGTCGATGCCGCGCAGCACCTCGTTCGCGCCGAACGCCTTGTGCAGCCCGCGGACGGTCAGCACGGGGGCACCGGTCTCGTCGGCCGGCCGGGGCGGGGTGACGTCAGCGGGCAACGTGGCGGTCCAATCTCTTCTCGAGGGCGTCCTGCCCGAACGACAGGATCAGGCAGATCACCCAGTAGACCAGGGCGGCCTCGAGGTAGATCAGCAGGAACTGGTTCGAGACGGTCGCGATCTGCTCTGCCTGACGGAACAGCTCGACGACGAGGATGACGCTCGCCAACGAGGTGTCCTTGACCAGGCTGATGAAGGTGTTCGACAGCGGGGGCACCGAGACGCGCGCCGCCTGCGGCAGGATGATCCGCCGGAGGGCGAGCCCCCGCGACATGCCGATCGTGTGGGCGGCCTCCCACTGGCCCTTGGGCACCGAGAGGATGGCCGCGCGGATGACCTCGGCCGCGTACCCACCGACGTTCAAGGAGAACGCGATGATGGCGCTGGGCCACGGATCGAGCTTGACGCCGATCGACGGAAGGCCGTAGAAGACGACGAAGAGCTGCACGAGCAGCGGCGTGCCCCGGATGATCGAGATGTAGACCCGGGCGATGCCCGCGAGCGCCGCCTTGCCCGACAGGCGCATCAGCGCGATGACGACGGCGATGACCAGCCCGATCGCCATCGATGCGAAGGCGAGCGGGATCGACGCGACGAGCGCCCCCGACACGATCGGCCAGAGCGACCGCCAGAAGAGGTCGAGGGAGGACTGCACGCCTACTCGCTGACGTCCTGGCCGAAGTACTTCTCGCTGATGGTCGCCAGCGTGCCGTCGGTCTTTAGCTCGGCGAGGGCGTCGTCGATCGCCGACACGAGGTCGTCGCTGCCCTTCGTGGTGACCAGGGCCGAGCGCGAGACGTCGTCCGTGGTCGCCGCGATCTTGATGCCGGCGGCCTGGTCGGGGTTGGTCTTGACGTAGTCGAGGAAGGTCAGTTCGTCGTTGACGGTCGCGTCGATGCGACCCTGCTCGAGGAGCGCGACCGACTGGGCCCAGCCGTCGACGACCTGCACGTCCGCGCCCGCGTCCTTGGCGGTCGTGTAGAAGTTGCTCGACTGCGACTGGGCCGTCGTCTTGCCCTCGAGGTCGGAGAGCGAGGTGATGTCGGTGTTGTCGGCGGCCGTGATCACGACACCGCGGCTGACCGTGTAGGGCGTCGAGAAGTCGTACGTGGCCTCACGCTCGTCCGTGATCGAGATCTGGTTGGCCACGAGGTCGAAGCGGCCGGCGGTGAGTCCGGCGAGCAGGGCGTCGAACTGCGTCTCCTCGAAGGCCGGGGTGACGCCGAGCTTCTCGGCGACGGCCGTGGCGACGTCGACGTCGTAGCCGGTCAGCGCGCCGGCCCCGCCCTCGTGGTAGGTGAAGGGCTGGTAGGTGCCCTCGGTGCCGATGACGAGCTCGCCGGCCGCCTGGATGTCGGACAGGCTCTTCGCCGCGCTCGTGTCGGCGGTCGCGCTGCCGGTGGACTGGACGACCCCGTCGGTGGAGGCGGGCGCGCAGGCGGCCAGGGCGACGGCGGCGGCGGCGACGACGCCGACGGAGGCGAGGCGACGGACGGTGCGGACGGCGGTGATCTTCACGAGGGTTCCTTTACTGCGGCTCGGGGGTCGGGGGTCGGGGGTCGGACGAGCCTCCCGACACTAACGCCGCGGGGGCGGGCGTGATTCCCGATGACTCCGCATGACCTTGCGGCCACGGAGGCCGGGCGTCGTCGCACACCCGTCGGCGTCGCCACGCGCCCGTCAGCGTCGCGCGATCGCCTCCCCCACCGAGGGGGCGCCGTCGAGCCGCACGTGCCGGTGGGCCACGTCGTCGGCCGAGACGGCGACGGTGCTCAGCGACAGCGAGTGGAAGAGGCGTCCGTCGACCAGGTCGGCCCGCACGAGCGCGTCGTCGTCGGCGGTCGGCAGTGCGCTGCTCTCGCGCAGCAGGTCGAGCCACGGCGTCCAGCTGCCCTCGCCCTCGGCCCCCGTCGGCAGCGGACCGGTCGGAGGCGCGACGTCACGGAACCGAGGCAGCCAGCGGTCGACGCGCGGCACGGACCGGTCGTCGGGGGCGGCGTGCGTGAGCAGGTGCACCCCGGGGGCGAGGCGGGCCGTCTCGGTGGCGGTGCCGTCCCAGACGGAGTGCACCGCGCCTCCTGCGTCCGCGGTGAGCAGGTTGAAGGTGCGGGTCGTCTGCGGCCCGTCGGGCAGGACGCCGTCGGCGGCCGCCCGGAGGGGCAGGGCACCGCGGGTGGTCCATCCCCCGGGCGGCGACGCGGGCGCCTCGTGACGATTGAGCACGACGCTCGCCCGGCTCGGGCCCCGGGCGGTCGCCAACCAGGCCCCGCCCGCCTCGCGGTCGTGCACCCCGGTCACCCGCTCACCGAGGTCGGGCCACCAGGCGCCGGGCTCGTCCCAGGGGCGGTCGGGCGACTCGTCCCGGAGCCCGAGGAAGACGACGGGCCAGGGCGCGTCCGGCTGGACGGCGACGACGACGGTGCACATGGGGTCCTCAGGGTGGGGGCTCGTCGGGGCGGGTGCCGACGCTCGACCGCGGGATGCGGCATCGTGGTGGGCAACGCTACCGACCCGGCACCGGGTCGGCCGACCGACGCATCGATCGACGAGGCCCACCGTGACGCACGACCACCCCCGCTCCTCCCCCGCCGACGCCCCGCGTCGCCTGTCCGTCGTCGTCGGCGTCTCGGGCGGCATCGCGGCGTACAAGGCCGTCGGGGTCGTCCGCGGCCTCGTGCTGCGGGGACACGACGTCCACGTCGTGCCGACCGAGGCCGCCCTGCGCTTCGTCGGGGCGCCCACCTGGGAGGCCACGAGCCGCAACCCCGTGCACACGTCCGTCTTCGACGATGTCGCGGAGGTGCGGCACGTGGCCCTGGGGCAGCGCGCCGACCTGATCGTCGTGGCCCCCACGACCGCCCACACCCTGGCGAAGATCGCCCACGGCCTGTCCGACGACCTGCTCGGCACGACGATCCTCGCGAGCACCGCGCCGCTCGTCGTCGCGCCCGCCATGCACACCGAGATGTGGCGGAACCCGGCGACGGTCGCGAACGTCGACCTGCTGAGGTCGCGCGGGGTGACCGTCGTCGGGCCGGACGACGGCCCGCTGACCGGGGGCGACGTGGGGCCCGGCCGGCTGAGCGAACCCGACGAGATCGTCGCCGCGGCACTCGCCCTCGTGACCGGCCCGGGCTCCCCCGACGCCCCGCCCGCCGTCGCCCCGCCCGCCGTCGTCTCGGGTGCTCGGGACCAGGAGGCGCGGGTCGGCGACCTGGACGGCCTCCGGTTGGTCGTCTCGGCCGGCGGCACCCGTGAGCCCCTCGACCCCGTGCGGTTCGTCGGCAACCGGTCGAGCGGCACGCAGGGGGCGGCGCTCGCCCTCGGGGCGGCCCGCCGCGGTGCCCACGTCACCGTCGTCGCGGCCGCACTCGACGGGGCCGTGCGGCAGACGCTCGAGACGGAGGGGACGATCGACGTCGTCGAGGTCGGCACCGCCCTCGAGCTCGACGCCGCGATGGGCGAGCACGCCCCGGCGGCGGACGTCGTGATCATGGCGGCCGCGGTGGCGGACTACCGGCCGTCGTCGGTGGCCGACGGGAAGATCCGGAAGGACGACTCGGGCGACGAGCTGACCGTCCGTCTCGTCCGGACCCCGGACGTCCTGGCCGGGCTCGTCTCCCGTCGGGCCGTGGGGCAGGTGGTCGTCGGCTTCGCGGCCGAGACGGCCGCCGACCGGGACGAACTGCTCTCGCTCGGGCGCGCCAAGCAGCGGCGGAAGGGAGCGGACCTGCTCGTCCTCAACACGGTGGGCTGGACGACCGGCTTCGGCAGCGACGACACGGCCGTCGTCGTGATCGACGCCGACGGTGACGTGGTGTCCGAGGCCGAGGGGTCGAAGACCGCCGTGGCCGAGACGGTGCTCGACGCCGTGGTGTCCCGTCGGGTCGCGAGTCGGGGGTCGGGTGGCGGCACTCCTCCCGTGCTCCCCGGCGCGTCGACGGGAGCGGGCGCATGAGCCCCCGCGAGCAGGCCGATCCCCGCCTCGGCACGACCGTCGGCGGTCGCTACCGCCTCGACGCGATCGTCGGGCGCGGAGGCATGGGGGCCGTCTACCGGGCGAGCGACCTCGAGCTCGGCCGGGTCGTCGCCGTCAAGCTCTTCTCCTCGGACGGGCACGACGTCCACGACCTCAGCCGCCAGGTCAGCGAGGTGCGCCTCCTCGCCTCCCTCAACCACCCGGGGCTCGTCACGCTCTACGACGCCCGGGTCGAGGGCGACGGCCACGACGACGACGCCTACCTCGTGATGGAGTACGTCGACGGCCCCACCCTGCAGACCGTGCTCGCCGACGGTCCGTTGTCGCACGCCGAGGCCGCGGCGTTGCTCGGCGACGTCGCGGACGGCCTGGCGGCGGTGCACCGCGCCGGCGTCGTCCACCGGGACGTCAAGCCCGCGAACATCCTGCTCGCCGCGCCGCACCACGAAGGCGACCCCCGACGGGCCAAGCTCGCCGACTTCGGCATCGCCTACCTGATCGACTCGACGCGGGTGACGGCCACGGGAACCCTGATGGGCACCGCCGCCTTCGTCAGCCCTGAGCAGGCCGAGGGGCGTCCGCCGGCCCCCGCGTCCGACGTCTATTCGCTCGGGTTGGTGCTGGTCGAGGCGCTGACCGGGCGGCGCGTCTTCACGGGGTCGGTCGTCGAGTCGGTCATGGCCCGTCTCACCCGCGACCCCGAGATCCCGGCCTCGATCGGCTCGGGGTGGGCGGAACTGTTGACGCGCATGACCGCGCGAGCACCCGACGACCGTCCGGCCGCCGCCGAGGTCGCCCGAGCGGCCCGCACGCTGGCCGTCGAGGGCGCCGGGTCGACCGATGCCGTCACGCGCGTCATGGCCGCTCCCGACGTGCCGACGGCTGCCCTGCCCGGCGGCGACGCCCCCACTCGCGTCCTGCCCCGGGACGATGCCCGCACGCCGGTGTTCGGGGCGGGGGCGGCCTCCCGCGCCGACGCCACGGACCTGGTCGCCGACGTCACGGCGGACGACGGGACCCGGAAGCGTCGGCGTTGGCCCCTCGTGCTGGTGGCGCTCGTCGTCGCCGGGTTGCTGGCGGCGGGCATCGGTTGGGCCGCCACCCGCGACGGTGGGACGGTCGACCCGACGGAGAGCACGAGTCCGAGCGTCGAGACGGATCCGTCGACGACGCCGTCCGAGTCGTCGGACGTCGACTCGCCGTCACCGTCCGACGACTCCACCGACGACTCACCGGTCGACCCGGCTCCCTCGGACGAGGTGAGCCCCACCCAGGAGGCGCCGGTCGAGCCGACGACGCAGCCGACGGTCGACCCCGTGACGCCCCCGACGGTCGACGTCCCTGGCGTCGACGTCCCCGGAGGGAACAGCGGGCCCGGCAACAGCGGCAACGGCAACGGCGGACCGGGCACCAACGGGAACGGGAACGGCCGGGGCAACGGAGTCGGTCTCGGGACGGGGACCGACACCCCCTAGGCGGATGCCGCAGGACGTCACGACTCGTCGCTCACATCGTGAGGTGGGCGGCCGGTCGGGCCTCTCGGCAGGAGAGGCGGGCCTCTGCTGAGAAAAGGAGCCCGGACATGACGAAAGCCCCGGCCGAGGCCGGGGCTTTCTGTGTGTGAGCGATACTGGGATCGAACCAGCGACCTCTTCCGTGTCAGGGAAGCGCGCTACCGCTGCGCCAATCGCTCATGTCTCAACGATCCGAGAGTCTCCCCTCGAACCGCACTATTCAATTGCAACATCGAGTCTAGACCTAGGTCTAGATCGAATGGAGGTGGAGACGGGATTTGAACCCGCGTGAACGGCTTTGCAGGCCGGTGCCTCGCCTCTCGGCCACTCCACCATACGAGTAGCCCCCCAGAGGGAGGCCACCAGTCGGTGGACCACCCTCTGGTGAGCATTACACTCGAGCGGATGACGAGATTCGAACTCGCGACCCTCACCTTGGCAAGGTGATGCGCTACCGCTGCGCCACATCCGCATTTCGCTTTGCATTTCTGCGTGCAAAAGAACAATACCCACACCCCGGGGCAGAAACCAAATCGAGGGAAGTTCGTGTCTTGATCGATCACGGGGCAGCTCACGACGGTGCCCTCGACGACCGGCCGAATGGCGTTCGAGCACCGCGATGCACTAGCATCGTCGAGTCCCACACGGGCGATTGGCGCAGTTGGTAGCGCGCTTCCTTCACACGGAAGAGGTCATCGGTTCGAGCCCGGTATCGCCCACGATCATCATCGAGAGGCCCTGCTCCTGCAGGGCCTTTCGTCGTTCCTGGCCCGCGATCCCCGGCCCGGTGCCGCCGTCGGAGCATCGACGCCGCCCACTGCCGAGACGTGGCATCCTCGCCCCATGACCGACTCCCCCACCTCCCGCGCCGCCGCGACCCGCCCCACGCCCGTCCCCGACGCCGACTGGTGGCGGCAGGCCGTGGTGTACCAGGTGTATCCGCGCAGCTTCGCCGACGCGAACGACGACGGCATCGGTGACCTGGCCGGCGTGACCTCGCGCGTGCCGTACCTGCAGCGGCTCGGGGTCGACGCCGTCTGGCTGAGCCCCTTCTATCCGTCACCGCTCGCCGACGGCGGGTACGACGTCGCCGACTACCGCGACGTCGACCCCCGCCTCGGCACCCTCGACGACTTCGACGAGATGGTCGCCGCCCTCCACTCGGCCGGGCTGAGGGTCGTGGTCGACATCGTCCCGAACCACACCTCGAGCGACCACGAGTGGTTCCGTGAGGCGGTGGCGTCCGAGCCCGGCAGCGCCGCCCGTGGCCGGTACGTGTTCCGGGACGGCCTCGGCGAGGGAGGAGACACTCCCCCGTCGACCTGGGTCTCGAACTTCGGCGGTGGCGCCTGGACCCGCCTGCAGCGCCCCGACGGCACGCCCGAACAGTGGTACCTGCACCTGTTCGCCCCCGAGCAACCCGACCTCGACTGGAGCAACCCCGAGGTCCGCACCGACTTCGAACGCACGCTGCGGTTCTGGTCGGACCGTGGCGTCGACGGATTCCGGGTCGACGTCGCCCACGGGCTCGCGAAGGACCTCACCGAGCCCCTCCGCGACGCGGCCGAACGTCAGCTCCTGCCGGTCGACGGCAGCGATCCGCTCTACGACCGTGACGAGGTGCACACGATCTTCGAGGGGTGGCGCCGGGTCCTCGACGAGTACGACCCGCCCCGGAGCGCCGTGGCCGAGGCCTGGGTGCAGCCCGAGCGGGTGCCGCTCTACGCCCGCCCCACCGAGCTCGGCCAGGCCTTCAACTTCGCCCTGACGCGCGCCGACTTCGACGCCGACCAGTACCGGACCATCATCGCGTCGACCCTCGAGCAGGCGGCCGTCAGCGGGGCGACGAGCACGTGGGTGCTCTCGAACCACGACGTCGTCCGTCACGCCACGCGCTACGGCCTGCCGAAGGGGCAGGACCTCGACGCCTTCGTGCTGAGCGACGGTCGCCGACCCACTCTGAACCCCGATGCGGGCCTCCGTCGGGCCCGTGCGGCGACGCTGCTCATGCTCGCCCTCCCGGGTTCGGCCTACGTCTACCAAGGAGAAGAACTGGGCCTCTTCGAGGTGGCCGACCTGCGTCCCGACGACCTGCAGGACCCGGTCTGGGTCCGCACGGGCCACCGGCGCAAGGGCCGTGACGGCAGCCGGGTGCCGCTGCCCTGGGACACGAGCGAGCCCGCCCTGGGCTTCGGGGACCACGCCCCGCACCTGCCGCAACCCGAGTGGTTCGAGGACCTCGCCGTCTCGGTGCAGGACGACGAGGACGAGTCCACGTTGTCGATCTACCGACGCGCCCTCGCCCTCCGCCGCGAGCTGCAGCGCGGTGAGGCCTTCCTCTGGGCCGACGACACCTCGGAGGACGTCGTGCGCTTCTCCCGCCACGAGGGGTGGCACTCGCTGACGAACTTCGGCGGCGGCCCGGTCGACCTGCCCACCGGGGCACGCGTCCTGGCCTCCAGCGAGCCGTTGCACGACACGCTCGCCGGCGTCACCGAGGTGCCGGGCGAGACCACGGTCTGGTTCTCGCTGACCTGAGACCCGGGCCCGGTCCGACCGGGCGACCACCCGCAGGAGGCGCGGTGCGACGCGGTCGCGCACCGCGCCTCCTGCGTTCTGCCGCGGCCGGGACGCGGAACGGCCCCGGTCCGAGGACCGGGGCCGTTCGTCGTGCGACGTGGGTCAGGCGCGCGAGTTCTCGAGGACGTAGCCCTCTTCACCGTGCAGGGCGAGGTCGATGCCGGCCACCTCGTCCTCGTTCTTCACGCGGAAGCCGATGGTCTTCTCGATGACGAAGCCGATGACGAAGGCCAGGACGAACGAGTAGAGCATGACGGCCAGGGCCGAGAGGGCCTGGATGCCGAGCTGCGTGAAGGTGTGCGAGAAGATGAGGCCGGTGTCGTTCGCGAAGATGCCGAGGTACAGCGTCCCGATGAGGCCACCGACGAGGTGGATGCCCACGACGTCGAGGGAGTCGTCGAACCCGAGCTTGAACTTGAGGTCGATGGCGAGGGCGCAGACGGCACCCGCGACGACGCCGAGGACGACGGCCCACCCCGGGGTGAGGGCGGCGCAGGCCGGGGTGATGGCGACGAGGCCGGCGACGGCACCCGAGGCGGCGCCGACCGAGGTGGCCTTGCCGTCCTTGAGCTTCTCGACGACCAGCCAGCCGAGCACGGCGGCGGCCGGTGCGGCGATGGTGTTCAGGAACGCCAGGGCGGCCACGCCGTCGGCCGCGAGCTCGGAGCCGGCGTTGAAGCCGAACCAGCCGAACCAGAGCAGCCCGGCACCCAGCAGGACGAAGGGCGGGTTGTGCGGCTTGTCGGCACCCTTGGCGAAGCCGACGCGCTTGCCGAGGACGAGTGCCAGGGCGAGGGCCGCGGCACCGGCGTTGATGTGGACGGCCGTGCCGCCGGCGAAGTCGATGACGCCCATGGCGGCGATCCAGCCACCGACGGTGTTGCCGTCGGCGTCCTTCGTGAAGTTGAAGACCCAGCTGGCGACCGGGAAGTAGACGACCGTGGCCCAGACGCCGGCGAAGATCATCCACGCCCCGAACTTGGCGCGGTCGGCGATGGCGCCCGAGATGAGGGCCACCGTGATGATCGCGAAGGTGGCCTGGAAGGCGGCGAAGGCGATCGTCGGGTAGGCGCCGGTCGGGTCCAGGCTGTCCTCGAAGGCGGCGCCGAGGCCGAGGTTCGCGACGTCGAGGCCGATCAGGCCCTGGATGCCCACGAAGCTCTCGCTCCCACCGGGGATCGAGGTCGGGTTGCCGAAGGCGATCGCATAGCCGAAGAGCACCCACAGGACGCCGATGAGGCCCATCGCGCCGAAGCTGAGCATCATCATGCTGATGACGCTCTTGGCCTTGACGAGGCCGCCGTAGAAGAAGGCCAGGCCGGGGGTCATGAGCAGCACGAGTGCCGCGCAGATCAACATGAAGGCGGTGTTGCCTTGGTCCATGGGTGGGTCACCTCTCGAGTTTCGGAGCCGGGGAGGCACCGACGTCGAGGTCGACCGTGTGGGTTCACGGGCTGTGGTGACGAACGCTCTCGTCCGGTGCGGCCCCCAGTGTCGCGGGGAGAGGTTTCGGGCCGTGTGCGGGATTGTTTCCCCGATGTAACACGATTCGGGCGCAGGTAAACAACGTGTTACCGGATGCCCGGTGCGGGGTGGGGATCCCGTCAGAGCGAGGTCAGGGCCACCAAGCGCGACACGGCGCGCAGGTACTTCTTGCGGTAGCCGCCGGCGAGCATCTCGTCCGAGAAGACCTGGTCGAGGGGCGTGCCCGAGGCGACCACCCGGATCTGCGCGTCGTACAGGCGGTCCACGAAGGCCACGAGGCGCAGGGCGTCCACCTGGCTCGTGAGGACGTGGACGTCACGGAGCCCCACCGCGTCGAGGTCGTCGACGAGCTTCACGTACTTGCTGGGGTGGACCGTCGCGAGGTGGGCGACCACGCCGTCGAAGTCGTCGAGCGACACGGTCCCGCCGAGCGCGGCCGCCGCCGCGTCGACGTCGTCGACCACGTGCGCCCGGGCCTCGACCTCGCGACGCCGGTAGTCGTCCCCGTCGATGCGCAGGGTGAGGAACTTGTCGCTGAGCCCTTGGATCTCGCGGAGGAAGTCGGCGGCGGCGAACCGGCCCTCACCGAGGGCGTTGGGCGGCGTGTTCGAGGTGGCGGCGATGCGCGTGCCGTCGTCGGCCAGGTCGCCGAGCAGTCGGGTCATCATCATGGTGTCGCCCGGGTCGTCGAGCTCGAACTCGTCGATGCAGACCAGGGCGGCGCCCTTCAGCTGCGACGCGGCCCCGGCGTAGCCGACGGCGCCGACCAACGCGGTGTACTCGATGAAGGTGCCGAAGTACCGCCGGCCGGGCGTGCGGTTCCAGAGGGCGGCGAGCAGGTGGGTCTTGCCCACGCCGAAGCCGCCGTCGAGGTACAGGCCGGGACGCACGGCCGGGGCAGCCGGCTTCTTGCGGAACAGGCCCCTCCGCGGCGCGTCGGGACCCGCGCCTCCGAACGCCGTCACGGCGGCCACCGCCTCGGCCTGGGAGGCGAAGGCCGGGTCGGGCCGGTAGTTCTCGAGCGAGGCCTCCGCGAACTGACGAGGAGGCACGAGTTGCGTCACGATCTCGGCCCCCGTGATCGTCGGGGTGCGGTCGCTCAGCGAGACGAGGGTGCTGACGGATTCGGGGGGCATGGGCGCGGCCTCGCGGTGGGGTGGGCGGGGATCTGTGTCAGAGTCGTACGGTTCCCGGGCGACGGTCACGCGGCATGCGTAACCTCGACGGGGCCGACCAGAGGCGATCCTACGCCGCCGGGCACCACGCGTCGCCCGGCGTCGGCTCCACCCCGACCCCCGCACAAGGAGACACCATGGCCGTCGAGCACGACACGTCCGCCCGCTTCGGCGAGTACGCCCATCCCGAGCGTCTCGTCGGCACCGAGTGGCTGCAGCAGCACCTCGGCACCCCCGGGCTCGTCGTCGTCGAGTCCGACGAGGACGTCCTCCTGTACGAGACCGGCCACATCGCCGGCGCCGTCAAGATCGACTGGCACCTCGACCTCAACGACCCGGTGCAGCGCGACTACGTCGACGGCGAGGGCTTCGCCGCGCTGATGAGCCGCAGCGGCATCACGCGCGACAGCACGGTCGTCATCTACGGCGACAAGAACAACTGGTGGGCCGCGTACGCGCTGTGGGTCTTCTCGCTCTTCGGGCACCAGGACGTCCGTCTGCTCGACGGCGGCCGCGCGAAGTGGGAGGCCGAGGGACGCGACTACACGACCGAGGCGCCCGAGGTCGAGGCCACCGACTACCCCGTCGTCGAGCGGGACGACAGCGTCATCCGCGCCTACAAGGACGACGTGCTGGCGCACCTCGGCAAACCCCTGATCGACGTGCGCTCGCCCGAGGAGTTCTCCGGCCAGCGCACCACGGCCCCGGCCTACCCCGACGAGGGCGCCCTGCGGGCCGGTCACATCCCGAGCGCCCAGAACGTGCCGTGGGGCAAGGCCGCGGCCGACGACGGCACCTTCCGGCCTCTCGCCGAACTCGACGCCATCTACCGCGACGGGGCGGGCCTCTCCGACGGCGACGAGGTCGTCGCCTACTGCCGCATCGGTGAGCGGTCGAGCCACACCTGGTTCGTCCTGACGCACCTGATGGGCTTCGAGGACGTGCGCAACTACGACGGCTCCTGGACCGAGTGGGGCAGCGCCGTGCGGGTCCCCATCGTGCAGGGCACCGAGCCGGGCGAGGTGCCGGCCCGGTGACCGACGCGGCCCTGCCCGAGGCGCTCGTCGAGATCCGCGAGGAGTTCCTCGCCCTCGACGTGCGGAACCGTCTTCAGTTGTTGCTCGAGTTCTCGAACGAGCTGCCCGAGCTGCCCGCCCGGTACGCCGACCATCCCGACCTGCTCGAACGGGTGGTCGAGTGCCAGTCCCCCGTGTTCCTGTTCGTCGAGGTCACCGACGGTCGGGTGCACCTGCACGCGACGGCACCACGCGAGGCGCCGACGACCCGGGGCTTCGCCTCGATCCTCGCCCAGGGGCTCGACGGACTGACCGTCGAGCAGGTGCTCGACGACGTCCCCGACGACTACCCGCAGACGATCGGCCTGACCGAGGCCGTGAGCCCGCTGCGCATCCGCGGCATGACCGCGCTGCTCGGCCGCGCCAAGCGTCAGATCCGCGAACGGACCGCCGTCGCGTGACGCTCCGGGTGCTGCACGCCCTCGGACGTCCCGGCGACGTCGGGCTCGAGCTCGAGATCGACGAGGACTCGACCCCCGCCCGGATCCGCGAGCTGTACGCCCCGCCGAGCGAGACGTGGCTGCGACTCAACCTGATCGCGGCGGTCAGCGGTGACGCCGCGGGGTCCGACGGCACCTCCGAGACGCTGAGCAACGCCACCGACCGCACGATCCTGGCCGCCATCCGCTCGCTCGCCGACGGTGTCCTCGTCGGTGCGGCGAGCGTGCGCGCCGAGGGCTACCGGGTGCCGAAGTCCTCGCGACTCGTCGTCGTCACGGCGTCGGGCGACCTCTCCGGCCACCGGATGGACCCGGCCGAAGCCGAGCGGGTCGTCGTGGTCTGCCCCGAATCCGCGCGGGCACGGGTCCGCGAGACCCTCGGTGAGGCGATCTGGGCGGCCGCCCGCGTGTTGACGGCGACCGACGACGGCGGCCGGTTGGAGCCCGCCGCGATCCTCCGGTGCCTGCGCGAGCAGCGCCTCCGTTCGCTCGTCTGCGAGGGCGGCCCCTCGCTCGCCGGGCAGTTCCTCCGGGACGGCCTCGTCGACGAGCTGTGCCTGTCGACTTCGCCGGTCGTGATCGGCAGCGGCCTGCCCGTCTTCGGTCGCGAACGTTTCGACCCGGCGTCGCTCGTCCTCGGCCAATTGCTGGTCGACGAGCAGAGCACGCTCTACGCGCGGTGGTCGGTGGACGGTGGACCCGCGAGTCGCTGACGGTCGAGCCATCGACCGATCGCCCCCTCGAACCGCTCGGGGTCGAGGTTCCAGAGCTTGGTGTGCCGGGCGACGTCGAACACCTCGAAGGTCACGATGTCGGGCCGCGCCTCGGCCAGCGCGTAGGACGCGGTGGACGGCACGAAGCCGTCGTCGTCGCTGTGCAGCACCAGCACCGGGAGGTCGAGCTCGCCCGCGCGCGAGACGAGGTCGAGCCGGTCGAAGTCGATGGGCTCGGCGCTGCCGGCCAGCCGGCAGAGCAGGGGCGACCCCAGGAGGCGCAGCACCAGACCCTGGACGACCCCCGGCACCCGCATGGCCGCGCCCTGGTAGGCGAGCGTCGTCCGCCAGTCGACGACGGGCGACTCGAGCACGAGACCCGAGACGGCGCCGCGCAGGGTGGAGCGGGTGGCGGCCTGCAACACCAGCGCCCCACCCATGGACCATCCCATCAGCACGACGGACGTCGCCCCGTGGTCGAGGGCGAACCGGATCGCCGCCTCGACGTCGCGCCACTCGGAGTCGCCCAGCCCGTAACGGCCGTCAGGCGAACGGGGCGCCTCGCCGTCGTTGCGGTACGACACGAGGAGCGAGGTGAAGCCCTCTCGCCGGAAGACCGGTGCCGCACGGATCGTCTCGGCGCGCGTCACCCCGCGACCGTGCACCCCGATCATCCACGGGCCGTCGAGCCCGCCCTCGGCGGGGACCAGCCAGGCGGGGGCCGGACCGACCTCGGTGTCGACCACGACCTCGTCGGCCGTGAGGCCCGCGTCGTGCGGCGTCGGGTACAGCCAGCCGCCGATGCGACCCCGGTGGGCGCGCCGCAGGCCGGATGCCTCGACTCCTTCGACGCCCCCGACGCCGTCCTCGTGTTCGACCCGACGTTCGACGTACCGGCCGTCGTCGTGCACCACCTCGCCGATGCGGGCGTGCCCTCGGCCCCGGTCGTACCAGAAGCTGTAGCGACCGGGGAGGCGCGTGTCGGGCGTCGAACGCAGGGTGATCGTCCCGGCGACGGCGTCGTGGGCCTCGATGCGCACGTCGTCGCGTCGCCTCCGGGCAGGGGTGACGATCTTCCGGGCGATGGCGACGATCCCCGAGACGAGGGCTGTGGACGACACCACCACGGTGCCCCCGACCGCGATCGAGACGACGGCGAGCGGGCCGACGCCCCGTCGACCGGTGGATGCGGGGCGGTTCACGGGCGGCTCCTCGGACGGCGTGAGATGGAGCGGGGAGACCTGTGGATCTGCTGAGCCGGGCGCGGCGTGCCGCGGGGGTCGCCCTCAGGATCGACCCTAGTCTTCCAAGGTGTCCGAGATCCCCCCGACGTCGACCCGCCCGCCCGCGTTCGCCGCGGCCGTCGAGTCCGTCCACCGTGCCGCCGCGCGGGACGCCCTCACCGTGACCGAGATCCCCGCTCCGAACGGCCTCGCCCCCCACGCCCTGGCCCTCGCCGGGGACGTCATCGGCGCGTCCGGTCGCCCGGACCCCGACCTCGGCACCGGACGCTTCGTGCTGCTCTACGACGACGACGAACCCGAGGCCTGGGGCGGACCCTTCCGGGTCGTCAGCTTCGCGCAGGCGCCCCTCGAGACCGAGATCGCCCTCGATCCGTTCGTGGCCGACGTCGCGTGGTCCTGGCTCGTCGACAGCCTCGACGCCCGCGGTGCCGTCTACGACCAGGCATCGGGCACCGCCACCAAGATCCTCTCGACCGGATACGGTGAGCTGGCCAACCACGGTGACGGGGCCCAGCTCGAACTCCGGGCGTCCTGGAGCCCCGCCACGACCGACCTGGCCCCGCACATCGAGGCCTGGAGCGAGCTGATCTGCACGCTCGCCGGCCTGCCCCCGACCGTCGAGGGCGTCACCCTCCTCGCCTCGAGGCGGGTCGGACGAGACTGAACCACCGGAACAGAACAGCGCCCCCGGAGAGAACAGCGGAGACATGACCACAGCGACACCAGACGAGGCCGCACCAGACGCGGCGGCGGCCGACGCGGCAGCACCCCACGGCTCCGAGCCGCGCGACACCCGCCCCCGGGTCTCCGTCCGACCCGTCGTCGAGACCGCCGACTCGCAGCACGGCGAGGTGACCGTCATCGACGACCGCGAGGGGTACCTGGCCGCCGTCGAGGCGATCCGCGCCGGGACCGGGCCGGTCTCGATCGACGCCGAGCGCGCCTCCGGCTATCGCTACTCCCAGCGGGCCTACCTCATCCAGGTGTTCCGACGCGGCTCGGGGGTGTTCCTCCTCGACCCACCCGCCATCGGCTCGTTCGCCGAACTACAAGCGGTCATCGGCGACGAGGAGTGGGTGCTCCACGCCGCCAGCCAGGACCTCGCGTGCCTGCGCGAGGTCGGACTCGATCCGAGCCGCATCTTCGACACCGAACTGGGTGCGCGCCTCGCCGGGCTCCCCAAGGTCGGGCTCGGTGCCGTCGTCGAACAGCTCCTGGGCGTCCACCTCGCGAAAGAACACAGTGCCGCCGACTGGTCGACGCGACCGTTGCCGCAGAGCTGGCTCGTCTACGCGGCGCTGGACGTCGAGCTGCTCGTCGACCTCCGGGACGCCATGGAGGCGGTGCTCGCGGACGCGGGCAAGCTCGAGATCGCGCGCCAGGAGTTCGACGCGACCCTGAGGCGGGAGGCAAAGCCCGCGAAGGTCGACCCGTGGCGTCGACTGACCGGGCTGCACAGCCTGCGCGGGTCCCGGTCCCTCGCCGTGGCTCGTGAACTCTGGCAGGCGCGGGACGACTACGCGCGCGAGATCGACACGGCCCCGGGCCGTCTCGTCCCGGACTCCTCGCTCCTGGCCGCCACGAAGGCGATGCCCACCGACAAACGGTCCCTCGCCGGCATCAAGGAGTTCGTCGGCCGGGCCAGTCGCAGTGAGCTGGACCGCTGGTTCGCGGCGATCGAACGCGGCCGTGAGACGACGGACCTGCCCTCGCACCGGGGGCCGGCGAGCGACACCCTCCCCCCGCCCCGATCGTGGGCGGACAAGAACCCGCTGGCCGACGCGCGCTACAAGGCCGTCCGCCCCAAGGTGACCGAGATCGCCGAGGGGCTCGACCTGCCGGTCGAGAACCTGCTCACACCCGAGACCCTGCGCCGGCTGGCCTGGGACCCGCCCATCCCCTTCGACGCACCGACCATCGCGGCCGCACTCGTCGAGCTCGGTGCGCGGACCTGGCAGGTCGAGGCCGTGGCCGAGGCGGTCGCCGAGGCCTTTGTCGACGCCCACCAAGAGCCCGAGGCGACGGGCGACGGCGCTTCGTAGGATTGCTCGAACGATTCTCGGGCCCCCGGCGTCGTCCCTAAGATCAGGACCAGATCCTGACACTGGAGGCACTGTGGCCGAGAGCAACGATGTCGTGTTCGTCGACGGGGTACGCACCCCGTTCGGTCGGGCCGGCGACAAAGGCATGTACTGGCAGACCCGCGCCGACGACCTGGTCGTCAAAGCGATGAAGGGTCTGCTCGAACGCAACCCGTCCCTACCGCCCGAACGCATCGACGACGTCGCCATCGCGGCGACCACTCAACAGGGCGATCAAGGCCTCACCCTCGGACGCACGACGGCGCTCCTCGCGGGTCTCCCCCAGTCCGTGCCCGGGTACGCCATCGACCGGATGTGCGCCGGCGCCATGACGAGCGTGACGAGCGTCGCCGGCGGCATCGCCTTCGGCGCGTACGACGTCGCCCTCGCCGGCGGAGTCGAGCACATGGGGCGTCACCCCATGGGGTTCGCCGCCGACCCCAATCCGCGCTTCGCCGCCGAGAAGCTCGTCAGCGGCGAGGCCCTGAACATGGGCAACACCGCGGAGCGCATCCACGACCGGTTCCCCCAGCTCACCAAGGAACGCTCCGACCGGTACGCCCTGCGATCGCAACAGAAGCTCGCAGCGGCCTACGACGCCGGCCAGATCCAACCCGACCTCGTCCCGGTGGCCATCAAGACGGACCAGGGCTGGGGGCTCGCCACCCGAGACGAGGCGCCTCGACCCGAGACCACGATGGAGGGTCTCGCCGGGCTGCGCACTCCCTTCCGGCCGCACGGCCGCGTCACGGCGGGCAACTCGTCGGGTCTCAACGACGGGGCGACGGTCAGCCTGATGGCGTCGGGTGCCGCGGCGAAGGAACTCGGGCTCACCCCCAAGATGCGCCTCGTCAGCTTCGCCTTCGCCGGCGTCGAGCCCGAGATCATGGGCATCGGTCCCGTGCCGTCCACCGAGAAGGCCCTCCGCAAGGCGGGGCTGTCGATCGACGACATCGGCCTCTTCGAGCTGAACGAGGCGTTCGCGGTGCAGGTCCTCTCCCTGCTCGACCACTTCGGCATCGACGACGACGACCCGCGCGTGAACCCCTGGGGCGGGGCCATCGCCGTGGGTCACCCCCTCGCGTCCTCGGGCGTGAGGCTGATGATCCAGCTCGCTCGCCAGTTCGAGCAGCACCCCGAGGTGCGGTACGGCCTCACGGCCATGTGCATCGGCCTCGGTCAGGGCGGCAGCGTCATCTGGGAGAACCCCCACTACTCGAAGAAGGCGGCACGCGCATGAGCACGGCGACCGAACAACTGACCGAGCTGTCGGCCGACGAGGTCGTCACGCACTCTTACGTCCGCGACGTGCCGTTGCCCTCCGGCGGCGTCCTGGCGCTCATCACCCTCGACAACGGCCGCGACCACACCCGGCCGAGCACGCTGGGGCCGGCGACGCTGCACGAGTTCGGCGCGACCCTCGACGCCGTCCGCAGCCGCGCCTCCTCGGGTGAGATCGCGGCGATCGCCGTCACGGGCAAGCCGTACTTCCTGGCGGCGGGTGCCGACCTCAGCAAGGTGAGCGCCATCCCCAGCCGCGAGGTCGCCCGCGAGCTCGCCCGGCTCGGCCACGCCGTGCTCGGCAAGCTGCACGACGCCCCGGTGCCCACGTTCGTCTTCGTCAACGGGCTCGCCCTGGGCGGTGGCGTCGAGATCGGGTTGCACGCCGACTACCGCACGGTCGACTCGTCGGCCGCCGCCATCGCCCTGCCGGAGGTCTTCCTCGGCATCATCCCCGGGTGGGGTGGCGCCTGGTTGTTGCCGAACCTGATCGGCATCGAGAACGCCCTCAAGGTCGTCATCGAGAACCCCCTGAAGAACAACCGCACCCTGAAGCCCGCCCAGGCGCTCGAACTCGGCATCGTCGACGCGATGTTCGGCCCCGCGTCGTTCCTCGAGGACAGCATCCGGTGGGCCGACGGGGTGCTGACCGGCCGCGTCAGCGTCAAGCGGCCGAACGTGCCGGGCAGGCTCGAGCGTGCCGTCAAGTGGGACGTCGCGATCTCGGTGGCGCGCAAGTCGCTCGAGTCGAAGATCGGCACCGTCGCGAAGTCGCCCTACGCCGCCCTCGACCTGCTGAAGGCCGCGAAGAACACCGACCGGACGACCGGCTTCGCGGCCGAGGACGAAGCGCTGGCCGACCTCGTGGCAGGCGACCAGTTCCACGCCAGCATGTACGCCTTCGATCTCGTCCAGAAGCGGGCCAAGAAGCCCGCCGGTGCGCCCTCCCCCGACCTCGCCCGGAAGATCGGCAAGGTGGGCATCGTCGGGGCCGGACTCATGGCGAGCCAGTTCGCGCTGCTGTTCGTGCGCCGTCTGCGCGTCCCGGTCGTCATCACCGACCTCGACCAGGCTCGGGTCGACGCGGCACTCGCCCGCATCAGAGGCGAGATCGACGAGTTGCAGGGCGGGGGGAGGATCTCGCGGGACGAGTCCAACCGCCTCAAGGCGCTCATCACGGGCACGACCGATCTCGCCGACTTCGCCGACGCCGACTGGGTCATCGAGGCCGTGTTCGAAGAGCTGTCGGTCAAACAGGAGGTGTTCGCGAACGTCGAGGCCGTCGTCTCGGACACGACGGTGCTGGCGACCAACACGTCGTCGCTCGGCGTCGAGCAGATCGGGGCTCGCCTCGCCCATCCCGAGCGACTGGTCGGATTCCACTTCTTCAACCCGGTCGCGGTGATGCCCCTCGTCGAGGTCGTCAAGACCCCGGCGACCGACGACGAGACGCTGAGCACGGCGATGGTGACGGCGAAGGCTCTGCGGAAGAACGCCGTCATCACGGCCGACACCCCGGGGTTCGTGGTGAACCGCATCTTGGCCAAGCTGCTGGGCGAGGCCATGCACGCCGTCGAGACGGGGACGCCGTTCGAGGTCGTCGATCGGGCGACGGCGCCGTTCGGCCTCCCGATGACGCCGTTCGAGTTGCTCGAGCTGGTGGGACTGACCGTCGGGGCGCACGTCCTGGACACCCACCATGCCGCCTTCCCCGACCGGTTCTTCGCCAGTGACGGACTGCACCGCCTGGCCGAGCACGGCACGATCTTCGAACGCGACTCGAAGGGCCGTCGCAAGGGATTCGACAAGAAGGCCGTCGCCCTCGCCGCCGGACCGGGAACGGCCCTGACCGACGACGAGTTGCGCGTCCGCATCGAGGACGGTCTCGCCGACGAGGTCGGGCGCATGCTCGACGACCACGTCGTGGCCGCGGCCGAGGACATCGACCTCTGCCTGATCCTCGGCGCCGGGTACCCGTTCCAGATGGGCGGGGTCACGCCGTACCTCGACCGGGTCGGTGCCTCACGTCGGGTGCGGGGACGCGACTTCCACGAACCCGCGATCCGCGGCGTCGAGTAGACCACCCACGCCGAACGCCCCGTCTCGAGAGGGACGGGGCGTTCGACGTCTGTCGTGCGGCGTGACACCGCACCGGGGCTCAGTCGTGCCGGGCATCCTCGTGCCGGGATGCGGCAGCGGTCTCGTCCAGTGGCCTCGCCACCGGGATTCGGCTGCCGAGCACCTGCGCGACGACGTCGCGAGCGATGTGCTGCGGCGTGAGGCCGGCCTCGTCGAGGATCTCGGCCCGGGACCCGTGCTCGAGGAACTCGTCGGGCAGTCCCAACTCGGTCACGGCCGTGTCGACGCCTGCGCCACGGAGGTCCTGTCGCACACGGGTGCCGATCCCGCCCACCCGCACGCCGTCCTCGATCGTGATGACGAGCCGGTGGGCCGCGGCCAGCTCGATGATGCTGGCCGGGACGGGGACGACCCATCGAGGGTCGACGACCGTGGCACCGATGCCCTGGGCCTCCAGTCGCTCGGCGACCTCGAGTCCGATGCCGGCCATCGGGCCGACGCAGACGATGAGGACGTCGTCACGGCCGGTGCGTCGCAGCACCTCGACACCGTCCTCGAGTCGTTCGACGGCGTCGTGCTCGACGCCGACGGCGCCTTTCGAGAACCGGATGACGGTGGGCGCGTCGTCGACCGCCACGGCCTCCCGGAGCTCTTCGCGGAGTCGCGTCGCATCACGAGGGGCGGCCAGACGGATGTGCGGCACGATCTGCAGGAGGGCGAGGTCCCACATGCCGTGGTGGCTCGGGCCGTCCGGTCCGGTCACACCGGCGCGGTCCAGCACGAAGGTGACCCCGGCCCGGTGGAGGGCGACGTCCATCAGCACCTGGTCGAAGGCGCGGTTCACGAAGGTGGCGTACAGCGCGACGACGGGGTGCAGTCCACCGAACGCGAGACCCGCGGCACTCGTGACCGCGTGCTGTTCGGCGATGCCGACGTCGAAGACCCGCTTCGGGAACCGTTCGGCGAGCTTGTGCAGGCCCACCGGACGCAGCATCGCCGCCGTGATGCCGACGACCTTCTCGTCGTGCTCGGCGATGTCGACGATCTCGTCGGCGAAGACCGACGTCCACGACGGCGAGGTGGCCGCCTCGAGGGGTTCGCCCGTCTCGGGGTCGATCTGCCCGACCGCGTGGAACTGGTCGGCGACGTCGGCGCGCGCCGGATCGAATCCCCGGCCCTTCTCGGTGATGGCGTGCACGATCACGGGCGCCCCGTAGTTCTTCGCCTGGAGCAGCGCTTCTTCCATGGCGACCTGGTCGTGACCGTCGACCGGCCCGATGTACTTGATGTCCAGGTTCGAGTAGAGGGCCTCGTTGTTCGTGAACCGGCTCAGGAAGCCGTGCAGGCCACCCCGGACGCCGCGGTAGACCGCACGACCCGGATGTCCGAGTCGGTCGAAGACGGCCCTGCTGCCGACGTGGAGCTCGCGATAGGCCTGGCGCGTGCGGACCGTGTTGAGGAAACGGGCCATTCCTCCGATGGTCGGGGCGTAGGACCGGCCGTTGTCGTTGACCACGATGGTGAGGCGACGGTCGTTGTCGTCGCTGATGTTGTTCAGGGCCTCCCACGTCATGCCCCCGGTCAACGCGCCGTCGCCCACGACGGCGACCACGTGCCGATCGTCCCGGCCCGTCAGTTGGAAGGCCCGGGAGATGCCGTCGGCCCACGAGAGCGAACTCGAGGCGTGTGAGCTCTCGACGATGTCGTGCTCGGACTCGGACCGCTGCGGGTATCCGGCGAGACCGCCCCGGAGCCGGAGCCCCGAGAAGTCCTGGCGACCGGTGAGGAGCTTGTGGACGTACGACTGGTGGCCGGTGTCGAAGACGAAGGCGTCGTGCGGCGAGTGGAACACCCGGTGCATGGCCAACGTCAGCTCGACGACGCCGAGGTTCGGCCCGAGGTGGCCCCCGGTCTTCGACACCTCGGTCACGAGGAACCGGCGGATGTCGGCGGCCAGTTCGACCATCTGTTCGTTCGTCAGGCGGTCGAGGTCACGAGGCCCCGTGATCGTCTGCAGCAGGCTCATGCTGGCCTTCCCTCTCGGCCCTCTCGGGCATCCCGCCAGTCTAGGCACGCGACCGGCGAGAACGCCGTGCGACCCCCGGACGACGCGGGCGATCGTCCGGGGGCCTGGTCACTGCGGGGTCCGTCGCTCAGACCAGGCTGCGCAGGACGTACTGCAGGATGCCACCGTTGCGGTAGTAGTCGGCCTCGCCGGGGGTGTCGATGCGCACGACGGCGTCGAACTCGACCGGCTGCTTGCCCGCGGGCGAATGGGTGGTGGGGGTCGCCGTGACGTGGACCGTCTTCGGCGTCGTGCCCTCGTTGAGCTGCTCGATGCCGACGATGTCGATCTGCTCCGTGCCGTCGAGACCGAGCGACTCCCAGCTCTCGCCCTGCGGGAACTGCAGGGGAACCACTCCCATGCCGATCAGGTTCGATCGGTGGATGCGTTCGAAGCTCTCGGTGATGACCGCCTTGACCCCGAGCAGGCTCGTGCCCTTCGCGGCCCAGTCCCGGGACGAGCCCGAGCCGTACTCCTTGCCGCCCAGGATGACCAGGGGCGTGCCCTGCTCCTGGTAGCGGGCACTGGCGTCGTAGATGAACGACTGCGGCCCCTCGGCCTGGGTGAAGTCGCGGGTGTAGCCACCCTCGACCCCGTCCAGCAGCTGGTTCTTGAGACGGATGTTCGCGAACGTGCCCCGGATCATGACCTCGTGGTTGCCGCGACGGGACCCGTACGAGTTGAAGTCCTTGCGGTCCACGCCGTGCTCGTCGAGGTAGTGGCCGGCCGGGCTGTCGACCTTGATCGACCCGGCGGGGCTGATGTGGTCGGTCGTGACCGAGTCGCCGAGCTTGGCCAGCACGCGGGCGCCCTGGATGTCGGTCACCGGCGTGGTCTCGATCGTCATGCCCTCGAAGTACGGAGGTTTGCGCACGTAGGTCGACTCGGAGTCCCACTCGAAGGTGGCGCCCGTCGGGGTCGGCAGGGAGCGCCAGCGCTCGTCGCCGTCGAACACCCCGGCGTACTCGTGGGTGAACATCCCTGTGTCGATGGACGAGTCGATCGTCTGCTGCACCTCGGCCGCGTCGGGCCAGATGTCGCGGAGGTAGACGTCGGAGCCGTCGTCGGCGGTGCCCAGGGCGTCGTTCTCGAAGTCGAAGTTCATCGACCCGGCGAGGGCGTACGCGATGACCAGCGGCGGGCTGGCGAGGTAGTTCATCTTGACGTCGGGGTTGATGCGACCCTCGAAGTTGCGGTTGCCCGACAGGACGGCCGTGACGGCGAGGTCGTTGTCCTGCACCGCCGTGGAGATCTCGTCGAGCAGCGGGCCCGAGTTGCCGATGCAGGTCGTGCAGCCGTAGCCGACGGTGTAGAAACCGAGGTCCTCGAGATAGGTGGTCAGGCCGGCCTTCTCGTAGTAGTCCGTGACGACCTTCGACCCGGGCGCGAGGGTCGTCTTGACCCACGGCTTGGCCTTGAGCCCCTTCTTGCTGGCGTTGCGGGCGAGCAGGCCCGCGGCGAGCATGACGGAGGGGTTCGACGTGTTCGTGCACGACGTGATGGCCGCGATGGCCACGGCGCCGTGGTCGAGCGTGAAGGTCGAGCCGTCGCCGAGCGCCACGGAGGTGGGCTTGGAGACCTTGGCCGGTGCGTGCGACGTGTGCGAGATCGAGTGCGGCTGGGCGTCGTCGTCGTCCTCGGCCGTGAAGCCGATCGGGTCGGAGGCCGGGAACGTCCCCTCGACCGCGGCGTCGACGTGCGAGTGGTCGGTCGTGGCGTAGTTCTCGAGGTCGACCTCGAACTGCGACTTGGCCTCGGTGAGTTCGATGCGGTCCTGCGGGCGCTTCGGCCCGGCGATGGACGGGACGACCGTCCCGAGGTCGAGCTCGAGGTACTCGCTGAAGACGGGTTCGGTCGACGGGTCGTGCCACAGGCCCTGCAGCTTGGAGTACTGCTCGACGAGGTCGATCTGCTCCTCGGAGCGTCCGGTCAGACGCAGGTAGTCGAGGGTCACGTCGTCGATCGGGAAGATCGCCGCCGTCGAACCGAACTCGGGGCTCATGTTGCCGATGGTCGCCCGGTTCGCCAGGGGCACCTCGGCGACGCCTTCGCCGTAGAACTCGACGAACTTGCCGACGACGCCGTGCCGGCGCAGCTGCTGCGTGATGGTGAGCACCACGTCGGTCGCCGTCACGCCGGTCGGGATCGAGCCGGAGAGCTTGAAGCCGACGACCTTGGGGATCAACATCGACACGGGCTGACCGAGCATCGCGGCCTCGGCCTCGATGCCCCCGACGCCCCAGCCGAGCACGCCCAGGCCGTTGACCATCGTCGTGTGCGAGTCGGTGCCGACGAGGGTGTCGGGGTACGCCTGCAGCACTCCGCCGACCTCGCGGCTGTAGGTGACCCGCGCCAGGTACTCGATGTTGACCTGGTGGACGATGCCGGTGCCCGGCGGGACGACCTTGAAGTCGTCGAAGGCCGTCTGCCCCCAGCGGAGGAACTGGTACCGCTCGCCGTTGCGCTCGTACTCGATCTCGACGTTGCGTTCGAGCGCGTTCTCGGAGCCGAAGAGGTCCGCGATGACCGAGTGGTCGATGACGAGCTCTGCCGGTGCCAGCGGGTTGATCTTGGTCGGGTCTCCGCCGAGCTCGGCGACGGCCTCTCGCATGGTGGCGAGGTCGACGATGCAGGGCACCCCCGTGAAGTCCTGCATGACCACGCGCGCCGGCGTGAACTGGATCTCGGTGTCGGGCTCGGCGGTGGGCTGCCACGAGCCGAGTGCCCGGATCTGGTCACCCGTGACGTTCGCACCGTCCTCGGTGCGGAGCAGGTTCTCGAGCAGGACCTTGAGGCTGAACGGAAGCGTCGAAGAACCCTCGACCGCGTCGATGCGGTAGACCTCGTAGTCGGTGGACCCGACCGTGAGGGTGTTCTTCGAGCCGAAACTGTTGATTGCAGACACGTGCCGTCTCCCTTGCTGACTACGCCCTCATCTTGGCCGGTGCGCGCGACGCCCACCAGCGAGGTCAGCCTAAGTCCGCGGGGTGTCCCCGGGGCCGATCCCAGCGATTTGTCTCGATGTCGAGACAAAACATAGCACCAGGAGGCGCGGGTCAGGCCGACGGGCCCCGCGCGTCGTCCGCCGCCTCGCGTCCGCGGTAGACCGTCCGCACGAGGAGCCAGGTCACCCAGAGCAACCCCGCGTAGAGGGGCACGCCCATGACGAGCTTGAGCGTCCCGAGGAGAGCGACGTCCCCGGCCAGCCACAGCGGCACCTGAACGGCGAGGCGGGCGGCGAACAGTCCGGCCCACAACCAGGTGGCCAGGACGAGGACGCGTCGTTTCGCCCGGTCCCCCCGCCAGCCCGTGCCGTCGTTCGTGAGGAGTCCGACCACGATGCCGATGAGCGGCCAGCGCACGGCGATGCTGACGAGCATCGCGGCGAGCGACGCGGCGTTGATCAGGAGGCCGGGCACGAAGTTGTTCTCGGCACGGCCGGAGAGCAAGGCGATCCCCGCGGAGAGGGCGATGCCGAAGACGCCCGCGAGGGCCTGGGCGACCGGACCGCGCTGGACCGCGCGTGCGACGACGAACGCCACGGCCAGGACCAGCGGGATGAGGACCGACGGGACGACGTCCTGCGTGATCGTGTAGACGACCACGAAGCCGAGCCCGGGGACGATGGACTCGACGAGCCCCCGCACCCCGCCGATGGCGGTGAGCAGCGCCGACGCCGTCGGGACCTCGCCGGGGGCCACCTGGCCGATGCCGGCCCGTCGGGCGGCGGCTTGCAACTGGGCCGCGAGCGACACCCGGGGGTCGTCGAGCGGCGACGGATCAGCCGGATCGGGCCGGTCGTCGGACGCGGACACGTCGGGTCAGACGACCGAGGGCGTGGTGCCCGGGGCGTCGGTCGGGCCGGCCTTCGGCATCGACAGCGGGATCAGCTCGCGCGGAGGCATCGGGGTCGTCCCGCGGACCACGACGATGCTGCGGAAGAGTTCTTCGATCTTCTCGGCAGCGTCGCCTTCGTGAGCCGCGTCGCCCGCGATCACGCCGCGGAGGAACCAGCGGGGCCCGTCGACGCCGATGAAGCGTGCTCGCCGGGTCGTGCCGGGGTCACCGCCCATCACCGGGATCTCGGCGCGGACCTCAGGACCGAAGGGCCCCTCGACCTCGGCCGTCGTGCCGCCCTGCTTCTCGATCTGCTCGCTGATCTGACCTCGGATCTCGTTCCAGAGTCCCGTCGTGCGGGGCGCCGCGAACGGCTGCACCTGCAGCGTCGACTTGGCGAAGTCGAGGCCGACGGCGACGACCCTCTTGCTTCCCTCTTCGACTTCGAGTCGGAGGTGGAGCCCTTCGCGGGGCAGGATCTTGACGCCACCGAGATCGACGTACGGGCGGACGGGGTTGGCCTCGGTCTCGTCCAGCGGGCCCACCTCGGAGCGGTCCGCGGGTGCCGACTTGGAGTCGTCGAACACCTCGACCTCGGCGTCGTCGAGGGACTCGATGTCGATCTCGACGTCGGCGACGTCGGCCGACTCGACGTCGATCTCGACTGCGGCCAGTTCTTGCTCGCGGCGTTTGGACTTCCTCACGCGGTGCCTCCTGGGTTGTGTGCGTATCCGGTGGATCCGTGACCTTCGACCCCTCGGACGCTCTCGGGGAGCGTCGCGACGGGGACGAAGGTCGCGCGGACGACCGGCATGATGACGAGCTGGGCGATCTTGTCACCGACGGCGACGTGGTGCTCGGCCTCGAGGTCGGTGTTGAGCAGCGAGACCTTGATCTCTCCGCGGTACCCCGCGTCGACGGTGCCCGGGGCGTTCACGACGGTGATGCCGTGCTTGGCGGCGAGGCCGCTGCGGGGCATGACGAACGCGGCGAAACCCTCGGGAAGGGCGATGGAGACGCCCGTGCCGACCAGGGCGCGGTGGCCGGGCCTCAGCACGAGGTCCTCGGTCGAGACCAGGTCGGCGCCGGCGTCGCCCGGGTGGGAATACACGGGCACCGACATCGCCTCGGCGGCGATGAGGACGTCGAGGGTCTGGATCACGTGTCGAGGGTAGTGCAGAAGTCTGGTCGAATGGACGTCATGAACCCCTACCGTGAGCGCCTGCTCCCGCCGCTCTCCGTCTTCGTGGCCTGCGCGCTCCTCGTCCCCGCCACCCTCCTGGTCTTCCTGCCGATCAACTCGACGGTCGGCGTGGTGATGGCCGTCGTGTTCTACGCGGCCGCCGTCGTCCTGCTCGTCCTGACCTCGCCCGTGCTGACGATCGACGACGAGGGCTTCACCGCGGGGCGGGCCCGTCTGTTCGCCCACGAGATCGGTGACGCCGAGGGGTTCACCGGCGCCGATGCGACACGAGAAAGAGGGCCCCGGCTCGACGCGCGAGCCTGGACCCTCTTCCGGGGGTGGGTGCGACCGGTGGTCAAGATCTCTTTGACGGACCTCGACGACCCGGCGCCCTACTGGTTGGTGTCGACCCGTCGACCCGACGAGGTCGTGCGACGGTTGGAGGCGCTCAGGCGGCGCACTCCCGGCAGATAGCGCCCAGCTTGGTCTCGTGGTCGAGCTGCGAACGGTGCTTGACCAGGAAGCACTCGACACAGGTGAACTCGTCGACCTGCGGGGGGAGGACGACGACGTCGAGGTCGAGGTCCGAGAGGTCCTGCCCGGCGAGCTCGAACGAGCCCGGGTTGTCGGCGTCGTCGTCGACGACGCCGGTCATCTTGTCGGGGACCCTCTCTTTGAGCCCCTCGATCGACTCCGAGCCGTCGTCGTCGTTCTTGCGAGGTGCGTCGTAGTCGGTGGCCATGCCCATCCAGTTCTTCGGTGATTCGTGTGCCCGATTCGGCGGGTGCAGTTTGCATCACTCGTTGTCGAATAGCAAACCAGTTCCCACGGCCTTTCAGCCGCCTCGGGAGAACTGACGGCACGCCCGTCGTATTCCCGTGAGAACGGCCGCCGACGTGCGACTCTTGGCACCGGATCACGACGGTGAAAGGCGTGGAAAATGCAGGATCTCAGGGTCATAGGCGTCCAGAGCGGAGCTCTGCTCGTCGCCACCGACGCCGGTGGCGAGTACCGCCTTCCCGTCACCCACACCCTCCACTCCCAGCTGAGGGCGGCCAGCCCCGGTGACGCCCCGGTCGAACGGAAGGCACCGCCCCGTGAGATCCAGGCCCTGGTCCGGGCTGGCAAGACCCCTCAGCAGGTGTCCGACCTGACCGGCGCCGACCTCGACTACGTGCACCGGTTCGAAGGGCCGGTCCTCGCCGAGCGCGCCTTCGTGCTCGAGAGCGCCAGGGCCGTCCCGGTGTCCGTCGACGACGACGCGGCGTCCGGTGTGCAGGCGACCACCTTCGGAGCCGTCATCGACGAGCGACTGGACGGTGCCGAGACCTCGCAGCGCGACTGGAGCGCCTACAAGGACGCCGAGCACGGCTGGGTTGTCCACCTGGCCTTCGTCACGCACGAGGTCGAGCGCGACGCGACGTGGCGCTTCGACCCGAAGAAGTCGGTCCTCGCCCCCCTCGGCGGCGACGCCCACCGTCTCTCGCAGCACGGCGAGGACGTCGGTCCACTCGTCCCTCGTCTCCGGGCCGTCTCCCGCGAGCCGCGCCACGACGACACCTCGGGCCGTTTCGACAGCGGTGCCTTCCTGGTCGAGCAGGCCGACGCGGTCGAACTGCCGGCCGAGACCGCGACCGACCGGTTGCGTCCCGGCGTCCGCAGCACCGCCTCCTTCGCCGCCGCCAACCGGGCACCCGACGACGAGAGCGGGCACGACCAGACCGCGGACCTCCTCGAGGCGCTGCGACGCCGCCGCGGAGAACGCGAGGCCGCCCGGTTCTCCGACGACGACGGACGCCCGGACCACCAGGCCACCGGGGCGATCCGCGTGATCGACGTCCCCCTGGACGACTTCGACCTGCCCGAAGGGGCCACCAAACCCACCCCCGTGCTGCCCGACCGGTCGACCCGAGGTGACGCCCCGGCGGGCGACGCACCGGTCCAGCCCACGGGCATCCGGGGCAGCCGGGGACGCGCTGGACGACGCGAGATGCCCAGCGCGGCCCAGTCGACGAAGAAGGCGCGGGGGCGCACCTCGATGCCGAGCTGGGACGAGATCGTCTTCGGAGCGCGCACGGACGACGACCCCGCCTGACCTCACCGGCCCGCCCCGGCGGCCACGATCACCGCCGGTAGGCGCCGAACGTCCTCAGGGGCACGAGCGTCTCGTCGTCGGACCACGATCCGTGGTGACCGACCATGGTTCCCGGAGCACCACCGCGATCTCGTCCGTCGTAGTAGGCGACGCCCCGCCGGGCGGCGACGATCACGTCGCCGATGCGGGGCAGGACCGCCGGGTCCACGGCCCCGAACCAACCGGCGTCGACGGCCTCCGACCGGGACAACACCCAGGCTCGGTCGCCTTCGGCTGCTCGCCACGCGTCGAGCACCGCATCCCGGCGGCCCTCGTCGGCATCGGGCTCGAGGTGCAGTTGCAGGCAGCGGGGCTCCCCCGCCACGTGCCTCACCCCGTCGACCAGGGCGGGCATGCCCCCGAAGACGATGCGCTTCCGTTCGGCCACGTCGACGATGCCGTGGTCGGCCGTGACGATCACCCCGACGTCGGGCGCGACCGAGGCCTCCAGCCTCCGGACCTCGCCGTCGACGCCTTCGAGGGCGTCGATCCATTCGTCCGATTCCCAGCCGGCACGGTGAGCGATCATGTCGAGCTCGGGGACGTAGAGGTACACCAAGGAGGCGCGGGTCGAGTCGACGAGCGTCGCCGCGGTCTCGAAGCGGTCGGCCACGCTCTCCGCCACGTCGTAGGTGGCGCCCCGCAGGATGGCCTCGGTCAGGCCGGACGAGCGGTAGCGCTTGGGGCCGACGGCGTGGGACTCCACGTCGGTGGCCGTCTCGAACAACGTGGGACGCCGCTGCCACTCGTCGGGCCGCATGCGATCGTCCCACCCCGAGAGCTGCTTCACCACTCGATCGTTCTCGGGGTCGAGGGCCGAGTAGCCGACGAGGCCGTGCTCGCCGGGGAGCGCCCCGGTCGTCAGCGTCGTGAGCGCCGCGGCGGTGGTCGTGGGCCACCCGGACCACAGGCTGCCTTTAACCCCCGACAACGTCCGGGCGTGGCCCCGACGGGCGCCGAGGGCCGCCTGGCCGAGACCGTCCACCAGGACGACCACCGCGGCCCGCGCGGCGGGCAGGCGGAGCGCGTTCGGCTCGCCCCGCAGGGACGCGAGACTCGAGGGCACCACGTCGGCCAGGCTCACGGCCCCTCTGGGGCGCGCCGGTACGATGGAGGACACCGGCCCCAGTCTGGCACAGCGACGATCGGGTGCCCCGTCCACCCCGATCCGTGAGAAGTGCATGACCACCACCGAGAACACGAGCAGCTCCGACCACGGCGAACGCATCGAGGACATCGACGTCTCGCTCGAGATGCAGGGGTCGTTCCTCGAGTACGCGTACTCGGTCATCTACTCCCGAGCGCTGCCCGACGCCCGGGACGGCCTCAAGCCCGTCCAGCGTCGCATCCTCTACCAGATGTCCGAGATGGGCCTCCGGCCCGACCGGGGCCACGTCAAGAGCGCGCGCGTCGTCGGTGAGGTCATGGGCAAGCTCCACCCGCACGGCGACACCGCGATCTACGACGCCATGGTCCGTCAGGCGCAACCCTTCACCATGCGGGTGCCGCTCATCGACGGGCACGGCAACTTCGGCTCGCTCGACGACGGGCCCGCCGCACCGCGGTACACCGAGGCTCGTCTCGCCGAGGCGTCGTTGGCCATGACCCAGGGACTCGGCGAGGACGTCGTCGACTTCGTCCCCAACTACGACAACCAGTTGATGCAGCCCGAGGTGCTTCCGGCGGCCTTCCCGAACCTGCTCGTGAACGGTGCGAGCGGCATCGCGGTGGGCATGGCGACCAACATGGCGCCCCACAACCTCGTCGAGGTCGTCGGTGCCGCCCGGCACCTGATCGACCACCCCGACGCCAGCCTGGACGACCTGATGGCGTTCGTGCCGGGTCCCGACCTGCCGACCGGCGGCACGATCGCCGGGCTGGCCGGGGTCCGCGACGCCTACGCCACGGGTCGGGGCAGCTTCAAGACCCGGGCGCGGGTCGGCGTCGAGAGCATCACCGCACGGAAGAACGGTCTCGTGGTCACCGAGCTGCCGTACCTCGTGGGGCCCGAGAAGGTGATCGAGAAGATCAAGGACGGGGTGCAGGCGAAGAAGCTCACCGGCATCACGGACGTCACCGACCTGACCGACCACAAGCACGGTCTCCGTCTCGTGATCGGCATCAAGACGGGTTTCAGCCCCGAGGCGGTCCTCGAGCAGCTCTATCGCTACACCCCGCTCGAAGACGGCTTCAGCATCAACAACGTCGCCCTGGTCGAGGGGCAGCCGCGGACCCTCGGCCTGAAGGAGATGCTCGAGGTCTACGTCGCGCACCGCCTCTCGGTCGTCACGCGTCGCAGCCGCTACCGGCTGGCCAAGAAAGAGGACCGCCTCCATCTCGTCGAGGGCCTCCTCGTCGCCATCCTCGACATCGACGAGGTCATCCAGGTGATCCGGACGAGCGACGACACGCCTGCCGCCCGGGCACGCCTGCGCGAGGTCTTCGACCTCAGCGAGATCCAGGCCGAGTACATCCTCGACCTGCAGCTGCGCCGTCTCACCAAGTTCAGCCGCATCGAACTCGAAGCCGAGCGCGACGAGCTGCTCGCGGCCATCGCCGACCTCAAGGACCTGCTGGCCGACCCCGCCCGCCTCCGGGCCCTCGTCTCGAGCGAGCTCGGTGAGATCGCCGAGCAGTTCGGCACGCCGCGTCGGACCCTGCTCACGGAGGCCAAGGCGAGCGTCGCGACGACCGGTCGCGGCAGCAGGTCGGCCCCGGTGCTCGAGATCGCCGACACCCCGACCCGGGTGTTCCTCTCGACGACGGGCCGCGTCCTGCGGGTGGACCACCTCGACCCCGACTCCGCTGCCCCCACTCCCCCGACCCGACGCACGAAGCACGATGCCGTCCTCTCGTCGATCGACACGACGACGCGGACCGAGATCGGCGCCGTGACGAACCTCGGCCGCCTCGTCCGGTTCACCCCCGTCGACCTCCCGTCCGTGCCGCCCACGTCCGTCCAGCTGGGTGCGGGGGTTCCCATCCGGGACTACATCGGCGTGGTCGACAAGAAGGAGCGCGTGCTCGGGCTCGTCTCGCTGACCGCCGACCGGAGCATCGCGCTCGGCACGGCCCGCGGGGTCGTCAAACGGGTCGCGACCGGCCAGTACCCCGCCCGACCCGACTTCCCGGTCATCACGCTGAAGAAGGGCGACCAGGTCGTCGGCGTCGCCCAAGGGGTCGACGAGGACGAACTCGTCTTCGTCACGTCCGCCACGCAGTTGCTCCGGTTCACCGCCTCCGCGGTCCGGCCGCAGGGGCCCGCGGGTGGCGGGGTGGCCGGCATCAACCTTCCGGACGACGCGACCGTGATCTTCTTCGGTGCCGTGCCCGCGGGTCGCGAGGCCGTCGTCGCGACGGTCTCGTCGAGCAGCTCGACGATCGCCGGCACCGACCCCGGACGTGCCAAGCTCAGCGCGTTCGACGAGTACCCGGGAAAGGGGCGTGCCACGGGCGGCGTCCGGTCCCACTCGTTGCTGAAGGGCGAGGACGCCCTGTCGCTGGCCTGGGTCGGCCCGGCTCCCGCTCAGGCGGTCGGGCCGGACGGTTCGGTCCGCACTCTGCCCGCCGAGCTCTCACGCCGTGACGGATCGGGCACGCCCCTGGACGCGCCCGTGGGCTCGGTCGGCGCCTCGGTGGCTCACATCGCCGATTCGGCCACCGGCCTCGAGGCGGGTGCCGAACCGGACGAGTGACCCCTCGACGGACCGACCGAGACGGCGTCCTGGACGTCGAGACAGGGCGTCCTCGTTCTCGGTGACGGCCTGCTCAGGTCTCAGACGTCGATGCGGTCCCGGCTGAGACCGGCGCCGTCGATGATGAACTCCTTGCGAGGAGCCACGTCGTTGCCCATCAGCAGTTCGAAGACGCGGGCGGCGTTCTCGGCGTCGTCGACCTTGACGCGCCGCAGCATGCGGTTCTGGCGTTCCATCGTCGTGGTGCGGAGCTGTTCGGCGTCCATCTCGCCGAGTCCCTTGTACCGCTGGATGGGGTCCTGGAACTTCTTGTTCGTGCGTTTGAGCCCTGCGAGGACACCGTGCAGCTCTTTCTCGGAGTACGTGTAGATCGTCTCGTTCGGCTTGCTGCCGGGGTGCATCACGACCACTCGGTGCAGAGGGGGGACTGCCGCGAAGACGCGACCGGCTTCGATCATCGGTCTCATGTACCGGAAGAACAGCGTCAGCAGCAGCGTCCGGATGTGAGCACCGTCCACGTCGGCGTCGCTCATGATGATGACCTTGCCGTAGCGGGCCGCCTCGAGATCGAAGGACCGTCCTGACCCGGCTCCCAGCACCTGGATGATGGAGGCGCACTCGAGGTTCGAGAGCATGTCGCTGACCGAGGCCTTCTGCACGTTGAGGATCTTGCCGCGGATGGGCAGGAGTGCCTGGAACTCGCTGTTCCGGGCGACCTTGGCCGTGCCCAGCGCGGAGTCCCCTTCGACGATGAACAGCTCGCTGTTCGCCACGTCGTTCGACCGGCAGTCGACCAGTTTGGCCGGCAGGGTCGAGTTCTCCAGTGCGTTCTTGCGACGCTGGGTCTCTTTGTGCGCCCGTGCGGCGATGCGGGTCTTCATCTCGGCGACGACCTTGTCGAGCACGAGGGCGGTCTGCGCCTTGTCTTCTCGCCGGGTCGACGTGAACAACGCGCCCAGCTCGTTCGCCACGACGTTCGCGACGATGGCGCGGACGGCCGGCGTGCCCAGGATCTCTTTCGTCTGGCCCTCGAATTGTGGCTCGGGCAGGCGCACCGTGAGGACCGCCGTCAGACCGGCCAGGACGTCGTCCTTCTCGATCTTGTCGGTGCCCACCTTGAGGCGACGGGCGTTGACCTCGACCTGCTGCCGCACGAACTTGAGCAGCCCGGCCTCGAAGCCGGTCTGGTGCGATCCGCCCTTCGGCGTCGCGATGATGTTGACGTAGCTGCGGAAGACCGTCTCGTACCCTCCGCCCCAGCGCAAGGCGATGTCGACGTCGCACTGCCGTTCGAGTTCGGTGGCGATCATGGCACCACCGTCGGTGAGCACGGGCACCGTCTCGGTGTAGGTGCCCGACCCGGTCAGACGCCACGTGTCGGTCACGGCGGTGTCGGGGGCGAGGAACTCGACGTATTCGCTGATGCCTCCGTCGAAGCGGAAGGTGCTCTCGAGGGGGAAGCCGCCGTCCGTGAGCGAACCCACGCGTTCGTCGCGCAGGGTCAGCGTCAGCCCCGGGATGAGGAAGGCCGTCTGCCGGGCCCTCGCCGACAGTTCGTCCGTCTGGAACGAGGCCCCTCGGGTGAAGATCTGGCGATCGGCCCAGTAACGCACCCGCGTGCCGGTGACGCCGCGCTTGGTCTTGCCCACTTCTCGGAGGACGCTGCCGGACACGAAGGGAGTGAACGGTGAATCGGGGGTGGGTTCGTCGACGTCCTCGAAGGTGCCGGGTTCACCGCGTCGGAACGACATGGCGTACGTCTTGCCGCCCCGGTCGACCTCGACGTCGAGCCTCTCGGACAGTGCGTTGACGACGGAGGCGCCGACGCCGTGGAGGCCGCCGGACGACGTGTAGGACCCGCCGCCGAACTTTCCGCCGGCGTGCAGCTTCGTGAACACGACCTCGACACCGCTCAGACCCGTCTTGGGTTCGATGTCGACGGGCACCCCGCGTCCGCTGTCGCGGACCTCGACGCTGTCGTCGGGGTGCAGCACGACGTCGATGGTGTCGCCGTGCCCGCCCAGGGCCTCGTCGACCGAGTTGTCGATGATCTCCCACAGACAGTGCATCAGGCCCCGGGAGTCGGTCGACCCGATGTACATGCCGGGGCGTTTGCGCACGGCCTCGAGGCCTTCGAGCACCGAGAGGTGCCGAGCCGAGTAGTCGGAGGCGGGGGCGGACGAGGTGGGGGGCATTGTTCTCCTGAGGGGCCCGCCGCCATCTCTCGACGACGGGAATGCGGGGAGGCGGTGACCGCGTTACAGCCTACCGAGGGCCGCCGACACGGCAGTCCCGACACTCGACCGGCCCCTCGCCGCTACGCGATGAGCGAAATCCGGTGCCGATGGCACGCGATACCGACGTCGGCGTGTTTTGATGAGTGTCTCACCCACCGCACCACCGTCAGGAGGAGCATCACATGACTCAGATGGCCACCGACCAGACCGCCGTCGACGAGCTCGGCTCCCGTTACCAGTTGAGCGCCGCGGACCGCTGCGACAGCTGCGGAGCCCAGGCCTACATCCGCGCGACCATGGCCACCGGCGAACTGCTCTTCTGCGCCCACCACGGCGCGAAGTTCAAGGAGAAGCTGCAGCCCACCGCCATCGAGTGGCTCGACGAGAGTTCGAAGCTCCTCGCCCACTGAGACGCCGCGCCTCCCCGGACCACAGCCCGGGCCGGCGGTACGACGAAGGCCCCGCATCCGATCGATGCGGGGCCTTGGTCGTGTCTGCGGACCGACGTCGTCACATGGCCTTGAACGAACGCTCGAGGTTGTCGGCGATGACCTTCTGCGACGCGGCGGCGTACTCGTCGAGCTTCGCGTGCCCGGGGCCTGCCGAGTAGGAGATCATCCGGCGGCTCAGGGCGACGCGGAGCACCCGGTCGGCGAGGGCGGGGTTGAGCGGCAGGACCGGGCCCTTCAGCTGCGTGCCGAAGGAGACCCCGCGTCGGACGCCCTCGCGCCCGTCACCGTTCCCGCCTCCGTGGACGACGGTCCCGAAGGGCTCCGCGTCCACGCCGAGTTCGAGATGCGCGGCATGATCCTCGAAACCGAACAGGGTGACCTCGTCGCCCTGGTAGTCGGTCGTCACCTGCAGGTAGTTCGTCCGTCGCGGAGCCCCGCGGCGGACCACGGCGTCGAAGAAACCGACTCCCTCGACCGTCGCCCCGTCGACGTCCTCGACGCCCCGACTGAGGAGCTCGAGACCGCCCCCCACCGCCACGACCGGCACACCGGACGCCGCGAACGACTCGAGCGCCGGCGCGAGGCGGCGAGCGTCGGCGGCGACGGCTCGCACGCCGGACAGGGGGCCGTGCCCCACGACGACCACGTCGGCGACGGTCGGCACGTCGTCGCCCACGCGGTACTCGAGCACGCGGCTGTCGATCCCGGCTCGGTGCGCGCGCACCGAGAGCGACGTCACGTTGCCCCGATCGCCGCTCACACCGAGCTCTTCCGGGTAGAGGTGGACGATTCGGAGGACGTCGTCGCTCACGCGGTCTTCTCCAGGTCGGGGTGGCCGAGGATGCGACGGGCCAGCATCATCTGCTCGTAGTTCGTCACGAAGTGCTTCGTCTTGTCGCTCGGGGACGGAAGGGCTCGCATCAGACGGATGGCCTTCGAGATGTCTTCTTCGATCACGTGGACCGGGATGCCCTCGTGCTCGAGCCTCAAGGCCAACTGCCAGGCCTTAGCGCCGGCGAGGACGTCGACGTGGTCGAGGTGCGAGAAGTCGATGTCGTAGATCCACGAGATGTCGGGCGTGCCCTCGTCGATGGCCAACATGACCTGCTCGACGCCCTGCGGGAGTGCGTCGAGGTTCATCTGGAGGCTCGCCGCGTTCTTGAACATGATGAACTCGGCTTCGTCGGCGCCGAGGGACATGCGCTCACCACGGCCGTAGGCCGGCTTCATGCTCTCGAACGCCCGCCGGACGGCGGCCGGGTCGACCGGGTGCCCCAGGACGACCGAGGCCGTCTGGAGCGCCGCTGCCGCGTCGACCGCGTAGTGGAGACCACGGGCCGGCAGCCGGACGTCGATCGGAGTGCCCGAGACCGTGATGGTGGCACCCGTGCCCGTGAGCGCGGTCACCTCGGTCTCCGCGGTCAACGAGGAGTCGGCCTCACGGCTGAAGTCGTGCGCGTTCTGCAGGCCGTTGGGCGACGCGGAGACGACCTCGGACGAGGCGCCGAACCGGGTCACCGTCTGGCGACCGACCGGCTGGTAGGGGCCGAGGTGCTGGTCGTCGCGGTTCGTGACGACCGCGACCGTCGCCTCGGCGGCGGTGTCGGTCATCATCGTGCCGACCCGCTCGGTCTCGAAGAACCGGTACAACTGGTCGACCTGCACGTTGAGCATGAGGACCGTGGAGGGGTGCAGGGACTTCGTCAACTCGACCGCGAAGGCCTCGTCGACCTCGATCACGCCGATGTCGTCACGGACGCGACCGAAGGGCGTCACCTCACGGAGGAAGGCCGACGCGATGCCCTGCGGGAGGTTGGCACCCGTGGGGTTCGTGAACACCTTCAACCCGTGGGCACGAAGCGTCTCGGTGAGCATCATCGTGGTCGTCGACTTGCCGTTCGACCCGAGCACGAACACGACGCCGCGATCGAACTGGGACGACACATGGGTGAGGAAGTCGGGCGCGAGCTTCAGGACCGTCTGCCCCGGGTACGCCGACCCGCCACCACGCAACCGGGCGACCGCCCGGACGAGACGGCCGGCCAGCACGGGGACCAGGTAACGCACGGGCCTACTCGAGGTAGTCGCGGAGCGACTGTGAACGCGACGGGTGGCGGAGTTTCGCCATCGTCTTGGACTCGATCTGGCGGATGCGCTCGCGCGTCACGCCGAACGTGTCACCGATCTGGTCGAGGGTCTTCGGCATGCCGTCACCGAGCCCGAAGCGCATGCGGATGACACCGGCCTCGCGCTCGGACAGGCTGTCGAGCAGCGATTCGAGCTGTTTCTGCAGCATCGTGAACCCGACGGCGTCGGCCGGCACGACGGCCTCGGTGTCCTCGATGAGGTCGCCGAACTCGCTGTCGCCGTCCTCACCCAGGGGCGTGTGGAGCGAGATGGGCTCGCGGCCGTACTTCTGGACCTCGACGACCTTCTCGGGCGTCATGTCGAGTTCACGCGACAGCTCTTCGGGCGTGGGCTCGCGTCCCAGGTCTTGCAGCATCTGACGCTGGACACGGGCGAGCTTGTTGATGACCTCGACCATGTGCACCGGGATGCGGATGGTGCGAGCCTGGTCCGCCATGGCCCGCGTGATGGCCTGACGGATCCACCAGGTGGCGTAGGTGGAGAACTTGAAGCCCTTGGTGTAGTCGAACTTCTCGACGGCGCGGATCAGGCCGAGGTTTCCCTCTTGGATCAGGTCGAGGAACTGCATGCCACGGCCCGTGTAACGCTTGGCGAGGCTGACCACGAGTCGGAGGTTGGCACCGAGCAGGTGGCTCTTGGCCCGCTGACCGTCGCGCGACACCCAGCGCAGCTCACGCTCGAGCTCGCGGCTCAGGCCGGTGCTGTTCGCGAGCTTGTCGTCGGCGAAGAGACCCGCCTCGATCCGCATGGCGAGCTCGACCTCTTCGGCCGCGTTCAACAGGGCGACCTTGCCGATCTGCTTCAGGTAGTCCTTGACGGGGTCGGCCGTCGCACCCGTGATCGTCGTCGAGTAGACGGGCATCTCGTCGTCGTCGTCCTGAGAGATGACGAGCGCGCCGGTGGGGAGGATCTCGGGGACGGGCTTGGCGCCCTCGCCGTCCGCGTCGTCGGCGGCAGCCGGGTCGACTGCGGCCTCGGCGTCGACCTCGTCGTCGGCGGGTTCGGCTGCGGCGGCCTTCTTGGCTGCGGCGGTCTTGGCCGGAGCCTTCGTCGCCGCCTTCTTGGCGGGAGCCCTCTTGGCCGGCGCCTTCTTGGCGGGAGGAGCCGTGGTCTCGGCCTCGACGGCCGTGTCGTCGGTCACGGCCTCGTCGGGGGCCGTGGTCGCCTTGCTTCGTGTAGCCATGCGAACACCTTTCAGTTCTCGGTACGTTCCGGACCGGACGCGATCGTCGCGTTCACGTGCGCCGGTGGGGACGTCGACCGGCACTGGGCGTCGGCCGAATTCGGGCAGTACTAGGACCCATGTCAAGTCCTCGATCGAATGCGCGTCGACGACGTCGACGCGGTAACTCGATCGATGGACATGAACGGGTCCGTATCCCATTATTGCACGTCCGACCGGTGCCGAGCGACAAGGGCGACCTCAGGCGGTCGGTCCCCTCCGGGCCCGGGTGCGTGCGGCATGCCATCTCTTGTTGAGGGCAACCCAGAGAGGCGCCACCTCTATTCCTTCCTCCAGCCGCAGGCCCCGGCGGGTGCGCCGACGCTCGACGAGCAGAGCCACCACGCCACCGCCGATCACCACGTACTGCACGAGCAGCGCGATGCGGAACGACTCGAACGCGAAGAGGTCGCTCGGCTGGCCCGAGGCGATGCGGGCGGCATCGAGTCGATCGAGCACGACGCCGATGAGGAACATCATGACGAAGCTCGCCAGGAAGCCACCGACGTTGACCACCCCGTTGGCCACGCCGAGGCTGCGAAGCGGGTTGAAGGTCCGCGCGAAGTCGAAGCCGATCAGGGAACCGGGCCCGCCCACTCCGAGCACGACCACGAGCACGTAGGCGAGCCAGTGCGGGGGTGTCCCCGGCCACGCGAGCAGCGTCGTCCAGACCACGGCCAGCACCGTGACGATGCCGAGGACCAGGTTGGAGCGTCGCATCGGGTACCGGGCGACCAGCACCCCGAGGACCGGTCCCGCCACGACACCCGACAGCACGAGGAGGGAGAGCATGCCCGAGGCCTCGGCGGTCGAGAAGCCCAGACCGCCCACCAACAGGGGAACGCCCCACAGCAGGCTGAAGACCGTGCCCGACGACTGCGTCACGAAGTGCGACCAGAACCCCAGCCGGGTCCCGGGACGCCGGACGCTCTGTCCGAGCTGTCGCCCCGCGTCGGCCCAACTGACGACCGTCTCGGAGCGGACGCGACCGGTCGGCGACTCCTTCACGACCAGGAGCACCACCACGGCGGCCACGACCGACAACGACGCCGCGCTGAGGAAGGCCGGGCCCCACCCCGCCCCGTGCAGGACGATCGACAGCGGCACGGCCGACAGCACCTGACCCAGTTGTCCGACGTTGCCGGTCCACTGCGACACCTGCGGCAGGATCGGACCACGGAACCACGAGGGCAGCAGACGGATCACCGAGATGAAGGTCATCGCGTCGCCGGCGCCGACGAGCACGCGGCCCACGACGGCCACGCCGATCGTCGGGGGCGAGAGCGCCACGACCAGCTGGCCCGCCGCCAGCAGGACGGCCCCTGCGACGATGAGCCTCTTGGGTCCCACCCGGTCGAGCAGGACGCCGACCGGGATCTGCAGCCCGGCGTAGACGACGAGTTGGACGACGGCCAGGGTCGACAGGGTGGAGGCGGAGACGCCGAAGAGCTGCTGGGCCTCGACGCCCGAGACGCCGAGCGACGACCGCTGCAGGACGGCGACGACGTAGGCGAAGACGGCGGCGCCCCAGACGAGCCAGGCGCGTGCGGAGTTCACCCGGTGACCCTAGCCGACCGGGCGCCGGACGCCGGCCCGCGCCTCCTGCGTCCGCGGATCGGAACGGACCCGGGAGGTGCGGTGCCGGTCAGGCGCGGTCGTCGCCCTCGCCGTCGACCCGCCGGGTGGCGAGGAACTTCTCGAGTTCGGCCGCCAGTGCGTCGGCCGTGGGCACCTGGCCGTCCTGGTCGGTCAACGGCGACGGCAGCGGGTTTCCCTGCATGTAGGTGTCGTGACGTTCCTCGAGCGTGGCGACCAGGCGCGAGAGCTCATGGTTGCCGGCGACCTGCTCGTCGACCTTGACCATGAAGTCACGACCCTCTTCGCGGAGGCGGTCGGTCGGGAAGATCAGACCCGTCGCGGCACTGATGCTCGACAGTGCCGCCACGGCGGCGTCGGGGAACTCGGTGTCGGCCAGGTAGTGCGGGACGAGCAGGACGAAGCCCGCCGTGGGGTGACCCGTCTCGCCGAGTCGGTGTTCGACGAGGTGCAGAGCGTTGGCGGGGGCCTGGGTCACGGGCTTCCAGACGGACATCGCCTCGACCAGGTCGGACCGGTTGCCGCTGACCGTCACGCCGATGGGACGGGTGTGGGGCACGGGCATCGGGATCGAGTGCACCCAGGTCGTGGTCGAGACGCGGTAGCGCTCGACGAGCTGCACGACGGCCGCGGTGAAGCGCTGCCACTGGAAGTCGGGTTCGAAGCCCGCCAGCAGGAGGAACCGCTGACCGAGGTCGTCGTGGACGAGGTAGAGGGAGAGGGTCGACGGCTCGATCTCGGAGATGTGGTCCTGGTCGAACGTGAAGGTCGGGCGACGGGCCCGGTAGTCGAGGAGCTCGTCGGCGTCGAACGTCGCCACGAGGGTGTGGTCGAGGGTGTCGAGGACGTACTCCGCGAGCTGGCTCACCGCCGAGCCCGCGTCGGCGAACCCGGTGAGTCCGGCGACGAGCGGGAGGCCCTCGGGCACGCCGTCGGCGTCGGGGGTGAAGTCGTAGAGAGCTGCGGGGTCGTGCATGGTCTCCATGCTAGGCACCGGTCGTCGCCAGGAGGGCCCGCGACCACGTGCCGAGAGCGAACACCACGGTGGATACGATGGATGGATGACCGTCGCCACCCTCTCCGTCCTGCCGTCCGATCCGATCACCGCCGAGGCCGACGTCCTCGTCGTCGGAGTGGTGAAGGGGGCCGACGGTCCCGCGCCGACCCTCGAGGTCCCGGGGCTCGCCGAGTGCTTCGCCGCCCTCGGTGTGACGGGCGCGCGGGACGAACTCGTCAAGGTCCCCGCGTCCGGCGTCACGGCCACCATCGTGGCGCTGGTCGGCCTGGGCGACGCCGTCACGGCCGAGAGCCTGCGCTACGCCGCCGGCTCGGCCGTCCGTCAGCTCACGGCCGTCGACCGGGTCGTCCTGGCCCTGCCCGTGGGCGACGCCGCCGACGCACTGGCCGCCCTCGAGGGCGCCGCGATCGCCTCGTACGAGTTCGACGCGTTCCGGCACTCCTCGGCGTCCGACACCCGTCGACACGCTCGCGACATCGCCCTCGCGACGGCCACGGAGGTCCAGGAGTCCGTCCTCGACCGTGCCGCCGTGGTGGCCGAGGCGGTGCACACCGTCCGTGACCTCGCCACGACTCCCCCGCAGCAGATGTACCCCCAGGCACTCGCCGACTTCGCCGTCGCGCACGCGTCGGACGACGCCCTCTCGGTGACCGTGCTCGACGAGGACGGCCTCCGTGACGGCGGGTACGGGGGCATCCTCGGCGTCGGTCAGGGCTCGAGCCGCGGTCCCCGACTCGTCAAGGTCGAGTACTCCCCCGCCGGAGCCGCCAAGCACCTCGCCCTGGTCGGCAAGGGCATCACGTACGACACGGGCGGGTTGTCCCTCAAGCCCGCCGGGAGCATGCTCGGCATGAAGGACGACATGACGGGGGCCGCCACGGTCCTCGCCGTGACGGTGGCCGTGGCCAAGCTGCGGCTCCCCGTGCGGCTGACCGCCTGGCTCTGCATCGCCGAGAACATGCCGAGCGGCACGGCGATCCGACCCGACGACGTCCTCACCATCAAGGGCGGCACGACCGTCGAGGTGACGAACACCGACGCCGAGGGCCGCCTGGTCATGGCGGACGGGTTGGTCGCGGCGAGCGACGAGCAGCCCGACGCCATCGTCGACGTGGCCACCCTCACGGGTGCCCAGGTCGTCGCCCTGGGCATGCGATACGTCGGCGTCATGGGCAACGACGACCTCGCGTCCGAGATCGTGTCGCTCGCCGACACGTCCGGAGAGACCTTCTGGCGCATGCCGCTGGCCTCCGAACTCCGCGCGCGCCTGAACTCCGACGTGGCCGACCTCGTGAACGCGACCCCGGGCAACACGGCCGCAGGCATGCTGCTCGCCGGCGTCTTCCTCAACGAGTTCGTCGGCTCGCGGGAGGGCACGACGACGCCGATCCCCTGGGCCCACCTCGACATCGCCGGTCCGTCCAACAACAAGGGCGGCGGCTACGGCTACACGGCCAAGGGCTCGACGGGCGTGACCGTCCGTACCCTGATCGAGCTGGCCGACAAGTTTTCTGCTGCGTAGTAGGGTCGAGGGGGCGGGAGAAACCCGCTGAGATCGGTCCCCCGAGAGCATCCTCCGACGCGCGTCACGACGACGCCGCCGAACGGTGCGGTCGGTTCGGGGACGGGCGTCGTCGCCACCGCGACGGCCCCGCCTCGGCGTCGGGGCACCGCGGACGCACGAGGGAGTTGCTGGGTGTCGGAACAGAATTTTGACCTGGTGGTGCTCGGTGGCGGGAGCGGCGGATACGCCGCAGCGCTGCGAGCGAGCGAGTTGGGCCTGAGCGTCGCACTCGTCGAGAAGGACAAGGTCGGGGGCACGTGCCTCCACCGAGGCTGCATCCCCACCAAGGCGCTGTTGCACTCGGCCGAGGTGGCCGACGTGTCGCGCGAATCCGCCAAGTACGGCGTCAACACCGATTTCCACGGCATCGACATCGCCGCCGTGACCTCGTACCGCGAGGGCATCGTCGCCAGCAAGTACAAGGGTCTCCAGGGGCTCGTCAAGGCCCGTGGCATCACGACCGTCGAGGGTGAGGGCAAGCTCACGTCGCCCTCGACCGTCCAGGTCGGCGAGACCACGCTCAAGGCCAAGAACGTCGTGCTCGCGACGGGTTCGTACTCGCGGAGCCTCCCCGGTCTCGAGATCGGCGGCAAGGTCATCACCAGCGAGCACGCCCTCGCGCTCGACCACGTGCCGAACAAGGTCGTCATCCTCGGCGGTGGCGTCATCGGCGTCGAGTTCGCCAGCGTCTGGAAGAGCTTCGGCGTCGACGTGACCATCGTCGAGGCCCTGCCGCACCTCGTCCCCAACGAGGAGGAGTCGATCTCCAAGCAGTTCGAGCGCGCGTTCCGCAAGCGCGGCATCGCCTTCTCGCTGGGCGTCCGGTTCCAGGGAGTCGAGCAGAACGACGACGGCGTCGTCGTCACCCTCGAGGACGGCAAGACGTTCGACGCCGACCTCATGCTCGTCGCCGTCGGCCGTGGCCCGTCGACCGCCGGTCTCGGCTACGAAGAGGTCGGCATCACGATGGACCGCGGTTTCGTCCTGACGAACGAACGTCTCGCGACGAACGTGCCCGGCGTCTACGCCCTGGGCGACATCGTGCCCGGCCTGCAGCTCGCGCACCGCAGCTTCCAGCACGGCATCTTCGTCGCGGAAGAGATCGCCGGCCTCAAGCCGCAGGTGATCTCCGACGTGAACATCCCCAAGGTCACCTACTCCGACCCAGAAGTCGCTTCGGTCGGCCTGACCGAGGTCAAGGCCGCCGACCAGTACGGCGCCGACAAGGTCACCAGCTACGACTACAACCTCGCGGGCAACGGCAAGAGCCACATCATCGGGACCAGCGGCTCGGTCAAGGTGGTCCGCGTCGTCGACGGTCCCGTCGTGGGCGTGCACATGATCGGCGCCCGTGTCGGCGAACTGATCGGTGAGGCACAGCTCGCCGTCAACTGGGAGGCCTACCCGGAGGACGTCGCTCCCCTGATCCACGCGCACCCCACCCAGAACGAAGCCCTCGGCGAAGCCATGCTGGCCCTCGCGGGCAAACCGCTGCACGCGATGTAGATCCCTGGCACCATCGCTCCTGCTCAGCAGGGGCCCGCACCACCACCACATCAACCACAGACACACATGTCGTCAAAGGAGCCCCACAGATGAGCGAATCCGTCAACCTCCCGGCACTCGGAGAGAGTGTCACCGAGGGTACGGTCACCCGCTGGTTGAAGAACGTCGGTGACCGCGTCGAGGTCGACGAGCCGCTGCTCGAGGTCTCGACCGACAAGGTCGACACCGAGATCCCTTCGCCCGTCGCCGGCGTGATCGAGGAGATCCTCGTCGCCGAGGACGAGACCGTCGAGGTGGGCACGGCCCTCGTCCGCATCGGAGACGGCAGCGCCTCCGAGTCGCCGGCGGACGAACCGGAAGCCGCCGCGGAGCCGGAACAGGCACCCTCGGCACCCGCCGAGCCGGAGGCCGAGGAACCCGAGCTCCCGTCGTCCGCGGCCCCTGCCCCGGGTGAGGACTCCGCCGCCAGCGCGCCCGAGCCCGCCCCCGCGGTGGACCCCGCGCCCGCCGCCCAGCAGGACGGCGCACAGCAGGACGCCGCCGGCCAGCAGCCGGCCGCCGCACAGCCCCAGGCCGCCCGGCCCAGCAGCGAGCAGCCGGCCCCGTCGGCACCGACGCCGTCGCCCGCCACGGGATCGTCCGAGACGTCGGCACCCGCCACGCCGGCCCCGAGCAGCGGTGCGCCGGTCGGTTACGTCACCCCGCTCGTCCGCAAGCTGGCGAACGAGAAGGGTGTCGACATCTCGACCCTGACCGGCAGTGGCGTCGGCGGTCGCATCCGCAAGGAGGACGTCCTCGCCGCCGCCGAAGCCGCCGCGACCTCGACGACCTCGGCGCCGGCCTCCTCCGGTCCCGCCCCGATCGAGGTGTCGCCGTTGCGCGGCACGACCGTTCCGATGTCGCGCCTCCGCAAGGTCGTCGCCGAGCGTGCGGTCCAGTCGATGCAGGCCATGGCCCAACTCACCAGCGTGGTCGAGGTCGACGTCACCAAGGTCGCGGCCTTCCGCGACGCCAACAAGGGTGCCTTCCTCGAGAAGACCGGCAACAAGCTGTCCTTCCTGCCGTTCTTCACCCTGGCGGCCGCCGAGGCGCTCAAGGCGCACCCGAAGCTGAACGCCACCGTCGACGGTGACTCGATCGTCTACCCCGACCACGAGCACGTGGCGATGGCGGTCGACACGGAGCGCGGCCTGCTGACGCCGGTCATCAAGAACGCCTCGGACCTCGACCTCGCGGGCATCGCCGGCCAGATCGCCGACCTCGCGCAGCGCACGCGTGACAACAAGCTGAAGCCCGACGAGCTGGCCGGTGGCACCTTCACCGTCACCAACACGGGATCGCGCGGCGCCCTGTTCGACACCCCCGTGGTCTTCCTTCCGCAGGTGGCCATCCTCGGCACCGGCATCGTCGTCAAGCGCCCCGTGGTCATCAAGGCCGACGGTTCGGAGTCCATCGCCATCCGGTCCATGGTCTACCTGGCCCTGTCGTACGACCACCGCATCGTCGACGGCGCCGACGCGGCGCGCTTCCTGGTCGCCGTCAAGGAGCGCCTCGAGGGCGGGGACTTCACGTCCAAGCTGGGCATCTGACGCCCCTCGCGTGAGGCCCGACCGGCCTCACCGATCGACGATCACGTCGCGAAGCCGCCAACCGGCCTCGGTCCTCATCACGAGGACCGAGGCCGGTTCGCCGTGCGGGCCCGTGGCCTCGAGCAACGCCGTCCCCCCGGTTCGTGACGCTCGTCCCGTGAGCTCGAGAGGGACCGTCGCCGCATCGGCGAGCGAGGGGTCGTCGAGCACGTCGGCGTCCCGGAGGGCGATCGGCGAACCGGGTTGAGCGACGGCGTCGAGACAACTCGGCGTGACGTCGCGCAGGCACATCAGCCGTGCCTGTAGGAGCACCTCGGCGGCTGCACCGGCATCGTCACCCCCTACTAAGGCTTCGACCTCGCCGGGCGTCACCGCCCCGCCCGTCCGAGCGGGTGCCGGCGCGCGGGTGTCCGCGGAGTCGCCGGACGGGCTCACCGGCGCCGACGACTCGGCCCCGGGCGCGACCGGACCCACCCCGGTGGCCGGTCCGTCGTGCCGAGGACCGTCATCACGTGCCGAGGCGGCCGGTCCGAGGACGAGAGCCACCCCGGCGACGACGACGCCCGCGGCCGCGAGCAGTCGGTATCGCCGACGGACGGCTCGCAGGGCGTCGACCAGCCGCCGTGGGCGGAGGTCAACCACGCCCGCGATCACCCGGTCGATCGCCTCCGACTCGGGCAGGAGGGCGAGCCAGCCCGGCATGACCCGTTCGTCCGCTGCGACCGACTCGACGCGTTCGCCCTGGGGGACCTCGTCGCCCTCGACCACGGCGTCGACACTCGAGAGCGGGACAGCCTCGCCGAGGTCGAAGACCGATTCGACGAGGGACTCGAAGCTCGTCGAGTCCAGGACCGGCGCCGAGGATCGCGAGGCCGGTCGCACCGCCCGCTCGACCAGGGCCCGGGCGAACTTCGCCGCCACGGGCAGCGACGTGCGCTCGGCGTCCGGCCCCGCATCCGACCCCGCGTCCACAGGATGGACGCCGACCAGGACGGGTGCCCCGCGGGCGTCGATCTCGACGTCGTCGACGTCCAGCGCACGTACGGCCGTGCCCCGACGGGCCAGATGCTGGACCGCGCCGAGCACGGGGACGACGAGGGTGATGACCTCCCCGGTCTCGGGTCGACCGCGGGCGGCCAGCCACGAGGCGAGTGGGTCGCCGCCGACGTCCGCGAAGACGAGCACGACCTCGCCGGACGGGTCCGTCACCACGTCGACGAGGGTGGCGACGTGGGCGTGGTCCGCCCGGGAGAAGGCGACCGCCTCGACGACGGGAGAGCGTCCGGTCGGACGCGACCCGCGCCTCCTGAGCACGACGCGTGAGCCGCCGGGCGCCTCGGCGAGGATGCGCTCCGCCCCGCCGTCGAGGCGCCGGGAGAGCACGCGGTAGGGGCCGATCGACTCGTTCGTCATGAGGCGATGGTGTCGTCCGGTGGTCGTCGGCGCCCTCCCGCCGGGGGGCCCTGTCGACCGGCGACGGACCGGAGTCCCTGGGGAGGATTCGTCGGGACCGCCGACCCCGTATCCTGGTGCACATGGCTCGACGCACGTCTCCCGAGAACACGTCCCCGAAACCGCCGAAGGAACCCGGCCGTTTCAAGCAGATGTGGCAGGTCTTCCAGATGACCCGCCGCGTCGACAAGACGGCGCTGCCGATGATGCTGCTGGCGTTCTTCGTGCCCGTGCTGCTCGGCGTGGCCGCGGCGCTGCTGCTCACGGGTGGCAACGTGCTCGCGCTGGTGCTCTACATCGTCGTCGGCGTCATGCTCGGGTTCTTGCTGCTGCTGATCGTGCTGGGTCGTAAGGCCGAGCGCGCGGCCTACTCGCAAATCGAGGGGCAGCCGGGTGCCGTCGGTGCCGTCATGAAGAGCGGCCTGCGTCGTGCGTGGCGTGCCGCTGAGATGCCCGTCGCCGTCCAGGGGCGCAGTCAGGCCGCGGTGTACCGCGCGGTCGGCCGGCCGGGCGTGGTGCTCATCGCCGAGGGCGGCGCCGGCCAGACCCGCCGACTCGTCGACGAAGAGCGTCGCAAGGTCACGCGCATCCTGCCGAACGTGCCGGTCCACGTGCTGAACGTCGGCCCCGATGCCGACTCCGTGCCCCTCCACAAGCTCGCCGGACGCATGAACAAGCTCAAGTCGTCCATCAACCGCAACGAGGTGCTGGCCGTCAGCAACCGCCTCCAGTCCCTCGGCCAGAACGGCCTGCCCATCCCCAAGGGTGTCGACCCCTTCAAGGTGCGGTCGGGCCGTCCGCGCTGACCCGGCGACCCCCGCCTCGACGTGACGTGACGACGGCGCCCCCCCGACCAGGAGGGGCGCCGTCGTGCGTACTGGACGGGTGCTTCAGACGCGGACGAGCAGCGTCCCGGCGACGCGATCGTGCAGCCCGCGCTGGTCGAGGTCCCAGACGACGGCCGGGATGACGAGCACGAGCAGCACCGACCGCAGGACCGGCCGGCCGACGCCGATGCGACCGCCCGCCATCGGCACGAGGCGCATGCCCAGGGCGAGGTGCCCGAGGGTGCCGCCGAAGAGCACCAGGAACAGGATCTGCATCAGCAGGAACACCCCGGTGATGGCCAGGCCCTCACCGCCGAAGAAGAGTGCGGCGACGGCGTAGGCGATCGCCCAGTCGATGGCCAGCCCCGCCACGCGCCGTCCGAGTCGGGCCACGGAGCGCGGACCCTTCTCGGGCAGCCCGAGACGCTCGCCCGGCCAGCGTTGCGCGCCGTCGTCGGGGCCGCCCACGGAGGCGGGACGGGAAGGAGGCGCGGTGCGATCGGGCATGCATCGAGCCTACCGAGGGGCCGAGCCGTAACATGCCCGAAACATCAGGGACACCGCAGCGAAACGGCCCCTCCGTAGCCTCGACGGAGGCTGCGTCCCGCATCCGATCCGTTCCAAGCCCATTGGAGAGACATCTAGATGTTCACTGATTCTTCCGAGGTGCTGAAGTTCATCAAGGACACCGACGTCAAGTTCCTTGACATCCGCTTCACCGATCTTCCCGGTGTCCAGCAGCACTTCAACATCCCCGCCTCCACGGTCGACGAGGAGTTCTTCTCCGTCGGACAGCTCTTCGACGGGTCCTCCATCCGGGGCTTCGCCTCGATCCACGAGTCGGACATGCAGCTCATCCCCGACGTCACGACCGGGTACGTCGACCCGTTCCGCGCCGAGCGCACGCTCGTCCTCGTGTTCGACATCTTCAACCCGCGCAACGGCGAGCTGTACAGCCGCGACCCGCGCCAGGTCGCCAAGAAGGCCGAGAAGTACCTCGCGTCGACCGGCATCGCCGACACCGCCTTCTTCGCCCCCGAGGCGGAGTTCTACATCTTCGACGACGTCCGCTACGAGGTGAAGCAGAACGCCAGCTTCTACAGCGTCGACTCCGAAGAGGGCGCCTGGAACACCGGCCGCGTCGAAGAGGGCGGGAACCTCGCCAACAAGACGGCGTACAAGGGCGGCTACTTCCCCGTCAGCCCCGTCGACAAGACGGCCGACCTGCGCGACGACATCAGCCTCAAGCTGATCGATTCGGGCCTCGAGCTCGAGCGTGCGCACCACGAGGTGGGCACCGGCGGCCAGCAGGAGATCAACTACAAGTTCGACACGATGGTCCACGCCGCGGACGACATCCTCAAGTTCAAGTACATCGTCAAGAACACCGCCGAGCAGTGGGGCAAGGTCGCGACCTTCATGCCGAAGCCCCTCTTCGGCGACAACGGTTCGGGCATGCACACCCACCAGTCGCTCTGGAACGACGGCAAGCCACTGTTCTACGACGAGAACGGCTACGGCGGCCTGTCCGACCTCGCCCGCTGGTACATCGGTGGCCTGCTCAAGCACGCTCCCGCCGTCCTCGCCTTCACGAACCCGTCGATCAACTCGTACCACCGTCTGATCCCGGGCTTCGAGGCGCCCGTGAACCTGGTGTACTCGGCCGGCAACCGTTCGGCGGCCATCCGCATCCCGATCACCGGCACGAACCCGAAGGCCAAGCGCATCGAGTTCCGCGTCCCCGACGCCGCCTCGAACCCGTACCTGGCCTTCGCCGCGCAGCTGATGGCCGGCCTCGACGGCATCCAGAACCGCATCGAGCCGCACGAGCCGGTCGACAAGGACCTCTACGAGCTGCCGCCCGAGGAGGCGAAGAACATCCCGCAGGTGCCCGCGTCGCTCGAGGGTGCGCTCGACGCGCTCGAGGCCGACCACGAGTTCCTGACCAAGGGCAACGTGTTCACCGAGGACCTCATCGAGACCTGGATCGCCTACAAGCGCGAGAAGGAGATCCTGCCCATGGCGCAGCGTCCTCACCCCTTCGAGTTCGAGCTGTACTTCGGCGTTTGACGCCGTCGCACCACGAGAGGCCCGCATCCCCCCAGGGGGTGCGGGCCTCTCGCGTCGCTGCCGCAGCGGTCCTCGGGGTGACGAACCCGCGCCTCCTCGGGGTCACCCCAGACCAGGAGGCGCGGGGGCGCACGCAGGACGGGCCGCCTCCTGAGGGAGGCGGCCCGTCAGCCCGTGCCCGACGATCCGGTCAGGCGGGTACGGCGGTCGGCGTCAGCACGCGACGCTGGGCCGGCGTGCGACGGCCGCCCAGCGGACGGACCTCCCAGCCGGCGGCCGACCAGACCTCGGCGTCGAGCACGTTGCGCGCGTCGATCACCACGGGGTTCGCGGCGAGCTCGGCGAGCCCGGCCGCGTCCGCCCCGACGAACTCGGGCCACTCGGTGAGGAGCAGCACCGCGTCGGCGTCCGTCACGGCCTCGGCGGCCGAGTCGGCGAACGACAGCGTCGGGAAGCTCCGCTGGGCCGTCTGCGTGGCCTCGGGGTCGACGACGAGCACCTGGGCGCCCCGGAGGTGCAGGGCCGCTGCGACGTTGAGGGCCGGCGAGTCGCGCACGTCGTCGGTGTGCGGCTTGAAGGCCGCCCCGAGCACGGCGATGCGTCGGTTGAGGACCGAGCCGCCGCAGGCGTCGATCGCCTGGTCGATGACCCGCTGGCGCTGGGCCATGTTGATCTCGTCGACCTGTTGCATGAGCCCGACGACGCGGTGGGCGGACAGTTCGTTGGCCCGGAACATCAGGGCACGGATGTCCTTCGGCAGGCACCCGCCGCCGAAGCCGAGCCCCGCGTTCAGGAACTTGCGTCCGATGCGGTCGTCGAAGCCCAGGGCGTCGGCGAGGGTCGAGACGTTGGCACCGGCCGCCTCGCACAACTCGCTGATGGCGTTGATGAACGAGATCTTCGTCGCGAGGAACGCGTTGGCGCTGACCTTGACGAGCTCGGCGGTCGGCAGGTCGCACGAGATGACGGGCGTGCCCGTCGCGATCGGCAGGGCGTAGACCTGACGCATCAGGGCCTCGGTGCGGACGTCGGTACCGCCGAAGACGATGCGGTCGGGACGCAGCGTGTCCTCGACGGCATGGCCCTCGCGGAGGAACTCGGGGTTCCAGACGAGGTCGGCCGAGACACCGGCGGGGACGACGCCCGCCACGATCTCGCGCAGGTGTGCCGCCGTACCGACCGGGACGGTCGACTTGCCGACGATGAGACCGTCGTGGCTGAGGGCGGCGGCGACGTTGCGGGTCGCCTCCTCGACGTACGAGAGGTTCGCGGCGTGACTCCCCCGGCGCTGCGGCGTGCCGACGCAGATGAAGTGCACGTCCGACAGGGCCACGGCCTCGGCGAGGTCGGTGGTGAAGGAGAGTCGACCGGAACCCACGTGCTCGAGGATGAGTTCGGGCAGGCCGGGCTCGAAGAACGGCACGCGCCCCTCGGCCAGGGCGGCGACCTTGGCGGGGTCGGTGTCGACCCCGATGACGTCGAAGCCCATCTCGGCCATGGCCGCCGCGTGCGTGGCGCCGAGGTAGCCGGTGCCGATGACGCTGATTCGGGGCTTCACCGAGGTGGCGTCGGCCCCCGTCGCGGCGACGGCGGACTCGGGGGTGGTGGCGTCTTTCTTCATGATGCGCTCCTGGGGATGGGGAAGAGGCGGGAGAAGGGGAAGGTGGTGGCTGTCGTCACGGCGACGGCTGCAGGTCGTAACCGACGTCGCGTCGGGTGATCCCCGCGGTGAAGGCGGCGAGGCTGTCGGACCGGGACGTGAGGCGCCAGTCGTTGGTCGACCGCACCCCGTCCACGACCGTGGTGGCGACGAGGTCGAAGTACGAGAAGCCGATGATGTCCGCGTTCGCCGGATCGGCCAGCGCGGCGAACAGCGAGTTGAACCACTGCGCCTTCTCGCTCGTGGCCGTCGGATCCGACGAGCCACCCGTCTCGCTGGCGCCGATCTCGGCGAGCAGGATGTTCTTGCCCGGTGCGATCGCCCGGAGCTGCTTCAGGGTGGCCCCGAAGGTGCTGTCGAAGGTCGGCTTGGACTTGTCGTCGTACGGCGGGCGGTAATAGCCCGACATGCCCACGATGTCGACGTACTCGGGGCCCGGGTAGAGGGTCGCCAGGAAGGCCTCCGTGGTGTGGTTGCTCCCGCCCGTCTTGCCCGTGGCCAGACGGTCGACCCGCGTGGGCGCCCAGATCCAGGCGACCAGGTCGTTGGCCCCCTGCCGCTCGAACAGGTCGTGGACGTGCTGCCAGGCCTTCACGTAGTCCCCGGGTCCGTTGCCGTTGACGGCGCCCTTGCTGTTGCCGTAGTCGGTGCTCCAGGGGTACCAGGTGCCGTTCATCTCGTGGTCGAACCGCAGGGCCAGCGGCATGCCGTTGGCCACGATGTCGTCGGCGTAGGTGGTCAGGTACGAGTCGAAGCTGCCGTCGATGATCTTCGTCAGGCTGTAGTCGGGCTGTTCGGGCTCGTTGTTGCCGGCCTTGATCGGCTGCGACTCCCACGTCAGGACGGGCAGCTTGCCCCGCGACCAGGACGAGCGGACGGCGTCGGCTCGGAACTCCTGGTCGAAGCCCTGGAAGTAGCCGACCATGTTGGCCTCGGAACCGACCGCCGCCTCCTGCGCGTCGTAGGTCGCCCAGTTGAACGGTGCCTGGTCCGTGAAGAGCCCGAAGTACCGCGAGTCGGGGTCGATGATCGAGGCGAGGGACGGCGTCTCGACCGTGACGGGGCCCGTGGCGCCGCCTCCGGTCGATCCGTTCGACCCCGTGCCGCCCGACCCGGAGCCGGTCGACGCGCCGGTCCCCCGACCACCGGCGGTGCCTGCGGCGCCCGACCCGGTGCCCGCGCCCCCCGACTCCGCGGCGGACTGTGCCTGGGCCAGCGCCGACTCGGCGGAGGCGAGCTTCGCCTGCGCCGCGGTCAGCTGTCCCTCGGACGTCCAGGCCTGCTGCTGCACGTCGGCCAGGGCGGCCTTGCTCTCGGCGAGCTGCTTCTTCGCGGAGACCAGCTGGTCGAGCAAGGCGGACCGGTCCGCCTTGAGCGACGAGACGTTGATGGACGGGTCGACGCCCGTGACCTCGGTGACGGCACTGCGGACGATGTTGTCGGACGGCGAGACCCAGATGAGCCACGAGATCATCGCGAGCAACACCACCACGGCGGTGGCGCCGAGCGCCGTGCGCCGGGCGTTGCCGTGCGAGGTGGCCCACCAGGCGCCGGAATGCATGTGGACGGGGGTGACGAAGTCCTGTGTCGAGTCAGACAATGAAGAAGACCTCCAGGGCGATGATGGCGGCGCCGATCAGGTACGGGAATCCGGCTTTGGGGTTGAGGCGACGACGAGGAGGCGCGGTGGCGGTGGCCACGGCGGCCACCGGTGCCGGAGTGGTCGCGCCGTCGGCCTCGGCGGCCAGGGCCGCCTTGCGGCTCCGGACGAGGACCGCACCCTGTTCGTCCGTCTCGTCGGCCGTCGAGCCGAAGTCGAAGAGCGTGTCGACCCCGGGGTCGACGCCGTCGCGGAACTGCCGTTCGAGGGCGTCGATGGGGGCCTCCTCGGCCACCTCGTCGAGCGCACCCTGCATCTCGTCGTTCGCCGCGCCTCCTGCGTAAGCCCCGGCCCGGGTGCCCCAACCACTGGCGTGACCCATGCGGAAGAACCCGATGACCCGGATGGGCATGAGGAAGAACGTCGACACGATGATGAACACCGGGAGGCGGAAGAAGTCCGAGGGCTTCTCGGCCAGGTGTCGCATCTGACGGATCGACATGCTGAGCACCGACGAGACCACCATGAGGACGACGATGCTGATGAGACCGGTCTGCACGCCGTACTCCTCGAGGATGCCGCGGTACAGGTTCACGCCCTGGCCGGTGATCCCCCGGTAGATCCAGCCGCCGATGACGCCCATGAGCATGAAGGGCAGCACGATGTCCATGGCGAAGAAGAACGCGAGGAGCGGGGCGTGCCCGACCATCCACGGCATCATGCGGAGGGTGTTGTACTGGCTCCCGCGAGCCCAGCGCAGCTGCTGCTTGTAGAGCTTCTTGACCTGGAGCGGCGCGTCCGTGTAGACGAGGCTGGTGTGCTGGTAGACGGTGCGGTAGCCCTCCTTGAGCGTGAGGTTCGTCAGGGTGCGGTCGTCACTGACCTCGAGGAACACGCCCATGAACTTTTCCGTCATGAACTTGTCCATGACCCGGACGAGGATCTCGCGGCGGAAGGCGATGGTGCGGCCCGGCAGGCAGCCGATCTGCCCCAGCACGCTCTGCGCCGGCATCGAGTACAGGGCACGGGAGTTCTCGAGCCAGTCGGCCCACCGCGTGATCCAGCTGCGCTCGGGCTCGAGGATGCGCTGGCGGGTGGTGACTCCCCCGACGTTCTCCTGGGCGAACGGACGGAGCAGCTCGGAGAGGGTGCCCGGCGTCCAGACCGTGTCGGAGTCGACCAGGACGGTGATGTCGCCCCGGCTGAGCTCGGTGCCGATCATGACGGCGTTGCGCTTGCCCGGGATCGGCGTGTGCACCCACCGGACGAGCGGCCCGAACTCCTCGCAGACGGCGGCGAGCTCGGGGTTGGGCTTGCCGTTGATGACGACGATGATCTCGCCGGGACCCTGTTCGACCATGCGGCCGATGACGTCCCGGAAGAGGTCGAGCGGTTCGTCCACGACGGGGACGACGACGCTGGTCGTGCCGCGGAACTCGCCCGTGAAGGGGCGGTAGCGGCGGGAGAGCAGGACCTTGATGATCCAGAGCACCCAGATGAGGGCGCTGTAGGCGGCGAAGAGGTAGATCTCGGGGTATCCGCCCGCCATGGATCGGATCTGCAGGATGAAGGTCAACACGATGGCCACCTGAGGTGTGAGAAGGGATCGGCTTCCGCAACGCTGGGGAATTGGTCTATCGGGTTGAGGGAATTCTCAGTCACTCACGGGCGACTCACAACCGCCCCCCGACCGCGGGTGGCCGGACGAGCCGATCGGGGTACGTCGGGTCGGGCAAGGTGCTGTCGACAGAAGTGCTGACACGTCGGTGAGGGCTCGACGTCCGAACGGAACCGTTCGATCGGTTCGCCGGTAGGACGGGGAGCCGTGATCCGACGCCGAATAAAAAGCCTGGTCACGAGCCCGGAATCAGCGCCCAGCACGGGCGTTGCCCAATGGGCAGCGATGGGCCTCGACGGCGCCGTCGACGACCACCCCCCACCCGTGGGTCATCCGCCCGAAATGCGATGGACACGTACACAGGGGTACATCAATGCCAAACGGGGTACAGCGAAACGGCCCGACGTCGACCCGAGCGGATCGACCGCCTCCGGCGCAGCCCGGGCGTGTCGCACGTCCCCGGACGAGTCAGCCGAGCGGCTCGGGTGCCTCGTCGATGCCGTAGAACTCGCGCTCGAAGACGGCGCGTGACCGACGGGTGGCCGCGAGGTAGTCCTCTTCGAGGGTCGTGGCGGAGCCCGGCGGGTACTCCATGAGGCGCGCCACGCCTTCGAGCTGCCGACGGTCCCGTGGCAGGACGTCCTGCGTCCGGGAGGTCCAGAGGGTGACCGCCGAGCGCGCCCGGGAGGCCATGATCCAGGCGTCGTGCAGCCGCCGGGCGTCCTCGTCGGCCACCAGGCCGGCGTCCACCGCCGCGGCGAGGGCGTCGAGCGTCGACGGGGTCCGGAGGCCGGGCACGTCCACCCCGTGCTGCAGCTGGAGCAGTTGGACGAACCACTCGACGTCGCTCAGCGAGCCCCGACCGAGCTTGAGGTGACGCGAGGGCTCGGCGCCCTTGGGCAGACGCTCGGACTCGACCCTGGCCTTGATGCGCTTGACCTCGCGGACCTGCTGCTCGGTCAGCTCGGCGGGGTACCGCACCGCGTCGGCGACGGCCATGAAGTCGTCGAGGAGCGTCTCGTCACCGGCCACCGGCCGGGCGCGCAACAACGACTGGGCCTCCCAGGTGAGGGACCAGCGAGCGTAGTAGGCCCGGTACGAGGACAGCGATCGGACCACCGGCCCGTTCTTCCCCTCGGGGCGCAGGCCCGTGTCGAGGTCGAACGGCACGAGGGCGTCGGACGTGAGTCGGCTCATCTCGGCGGCCACCGTGAGGGCACGCCGATGGGCCGTCTCGTCGCCCTCGGGAGCGCGGTAGACGTAGAGCACGTCGGCGTCGGAGCCGAACCCGAGTTCTTCTCCCCCGTAGCGGCCCATGGCGATCACGGCGAACTCGAGGTCGCCGGCGTCCCGGCGGGCGAGGGCCAACGCCCCGGTCACCGAGGCCGTCGTCACCGCGGTCAGGCCCCGGGCCAGGGTGTCGATGTCGAGGATGCCCAGGATGCCGCCCACGGCGAGCCGCAGGATCTCGCGGCGCCGCGCCTGCCGCAGGACCGTCGCCGCCGCGTCGGGCGACCGGTGCCGCGCCAGGGTGGCGGCCGTCTCGTCGAGGAGGCTCGAGAGGGAACGGGCCTTGAGCTCCGCGTCGTTCTCGAGCCACGCCGCGGCCTCGGGGATGCGCTCCAGCAGGTCGGCGGCGAAGGTCGACGACGACAGGACGGTCGTCAGTCGGTGGGCGGCTCCCGACGAGTCCCGCAGCATGCGGAGGAACCAGTACGACTCGCCGAGGCCGTCGCTCAGGCGCCGGAACGCGAGCAGACCGAGGTCGGGGTCGGTGCCTTCGGCGAACCACTGCAGCATGGCCGGCAGCAGGTGGCGCTGGATGCTCGCCCGGCGCGAGACGCCGGCCGTCAGGGCGGCGATGTGACCGAGCGCGCCCTTCGGGTCGGCGAATCCGATGGCCGCGAGCCGCGCCGACGCCTGATCGGAGCTGAGCGCCAGGTCTTCTTCGGGTCGCGCCGCGACGGCCGACAGGAGGGGGCGGTAGAACAGCCGCACGTGCAGCGTGCGGACCCGACGCTTCACCCCCTGCCACAGGTCGACGAGTTGGGCGGCGCCCGGCGCGAGACCGGTGCCCCGGGCGAGGACCCGAAGGGCGTTCTCGTCGGTCGGCATGAGGTGCGTGCGCCGCAGTCGCGTCAGCTGGATGCGGTGCTCGAGCAGGCGCAGCACGCGGTAGTCGCGGTCGAACTCCGCGGCCTCGGCTCGTCCGACGTACCCCCGGGCGGCCAGGGCGCCCAACGCGTCGAGCGTCGAGCGCTGGTGCACGCGTTCGTCGGCCTGCCCGTGGACCAGCTGCAGCAGCTGGATGGTGAACTCGATGTCGCGCAGTCCGCCGGGACCGAGTTTGAGCTGCTGGTCGACCTCGCCCGCGGGGATCAGGGCCGTGACCCGTTCGCGCATGGCCTGGACCGACTCGACGAAGTTCTCGCGCGAGGCGGCCGACCAGACGAACGGCGCGACGGCCGCGACGTAGCGCTCGCCGAGGTCGTCGTCGCCCGCGAGGGGCCGCGCCTTCAACAGGGCCTGGAACTCCCACCCCTTGGCCCAGCGCTCGTAGTACGCGACGTGCGACTCGAGCGTGCGGACGAGGGCGCCGTCCTTGCCCTCCGGCCGCAGGTTCGCGTCGACCTCCCAGAGGTCGGGTTCGACGGCGAGGTCCGAGATCGCCCGAGCCGCGTGCATCGCCAGACGGCTGCCGATCTCGACGGCCCGACCGTTCTCGAGCCCGTCGACGCCCTCGGCGACGTAGACCACGTCGACGTCGCTGAGGTAGTTCAGCTCGCGGGCCCCGGCCTTGCCCATGCCGATGACGGCGAGCCGGGTGCGTTCGACGTCGGCGGCGGGGAACGGGACCTCGCGCCGGGCCACGTCGACGGCGGCGTCGAGGGCGGCGCCCGCGAGGTCGGCGAGGGCGGCGGCCACGCGGGGAAGGACCTCGACGGGGTCGTCGGCCTCGAGGTCGAACGACGCCAGCTGCAGCAGGTGGCGCCGGTACCGGACCCGGAGCGCGACGCGCGCCTCGTCGCCGGTCAGCCCGGTCGCCGCCCGACGGACGTCGTCACGGTACGTCGCGGCCGACGGTGGTTCGTCCAGCGGTTCGAGCAGGACGCCCGCCTCGGCCGGGCGACGCGCGACGAACTCGGCGAGGCCCTCGGAGGCACCGAGGACCCTCAGGAGGCGCGGGCCGGCCTCGCCGTCGAGCAACTCGACCACGCCGGCACGATCCCGCTCGACCGATCGCTCGAGGTGCGCCAGGGCCGCGTCCGGGTCGGCCACCGTGGCGAACCACGGGACGAGGTCGCGCACCTGGGGCACCTCGGCGACGAGGCGGTCGAGCCGGTCACGCCCGGCACCGAGGTCGGAGAACCCGAGCCGCGCCAGCTCGGAGAGACCGGTCGCGGATCGGGGCATGAGGGCGGGGTGGCCGGTCGACTAGAGGATCTCGAGGTTCGAGCGCAGCTCGAACGGCGTGACCTGTGCCCGGTACTCTTTCCACTCTTGTCGCTTGTTGAGGAGCACGTAGTTGAAGACCTGCTCGCCCAGCGTCTCGGCGACGAGTTCGCTGTTCTCCATGATCGACAGGGCGTGGTCGAGGCTGGCGGGCAGCTGACGGTAACCCAGGGCACGACGCTCGGCGTCGCTCAGGCCCCAGACGTTGTCCTCGGCCTCGGCGGGCAGCTCGTAGCCCTCTTCGATGCCCTTGAGCCCCGCCGCCAGCATCAGCGAGAAGGCCAGGTACGGGTTCGCCGCGGAGTCGATGGCACGGTACTCGACCCGGCTCGAGTTGCCCTTGTTCGGCTTGTAGAGCGGGACGCGCACGAGCGCCGAGCGGTTGTTGTGGCCCCAGGTCACGAAGCTCGGCGCCTCGTCGCCGCCCCAGAGGCGCTTGTAGCTGTTGACGAACTGGTTCGTCACGGCCGTGATCTCGGGGGCGTGCTTGAGCAGGCCCGCGATGAACTGACGACCGATGGTCGACAGCTGGTACTCGGCGCCGGCCTCGTAGAAGGCGTTGGAGTCGCCCTCGAAGAGCGACATGTGCGTGTGCATGCCCGAACCCGGGTGCTGGCTGAACGGCTTCGGCATGAACGAGGCGAAGACGCCCTGCTCGATGGCGACCTCTTTGATGACCGTCCGGAAGGTCATGATGTTGTCGGCCGTCGTCAGCGCGTCGGCGTAGCGCAGGTCGATCTCGTTCTGACCGGGCCCCGCCTCGTGGTGGCTGAACTCGACCGAGATGCCGAGGTCTTCGAGCATGCGGACGGAGCGGCGACGGAAGTCGTGGGCGGTCCCGCCGGGGACGTTGTCGAAGTAGCCGGCCGAGTCGACCGGCTGGGGGCCGTCGGCGCCGAGCTGCGCGCTCTTGAGGAGGTAGAACTCGACCTCGGGGTGCGTGTAGAAGGTGAAGCCGCGCTCGCCGGCCCGGGCCAGGGTGCGCTTCAGGACGTTGCGCGGATCCGCCACGGCGGGCTGCCCGTCGGGCGTCGTGATGTCGCAGAACATGCGGGCGGTCGGATCGATCTCGCCCCGCCAGGGCAGGATCTGGAAGGTCGTCGGGTCGGGCTGCGCGAGGACGTCGGCCTCGTACGAGCGCGTCAGGCCCTCGATGGCCGAACCGTCGAAGCCGATGCCCTCGGCGAACGCCCCCTCGACCTCGGCCGGGGCGATGGCGACGGACTTGAGGGTGCCGATCACGTCGGTGAACCAGAGGCGGATGAACTTGATGCCGCGCTCTTCGATCGTGCGGAGGACGAAGTCCCTCTGTTTGTCCATGCCACGGCCTTTCTGCTCCGCCACTACGGTAGTGGACATGCCCCGACTCCGCTTGGCGCTCGCGCAGACCAACCCCGTCGTCGGCGACCTCGCCGGCAACTCCGCCCAGATCGTCGAGGCGGCCCGTCGTGCCCACGCCGCCGGTGCCGACCTCCTCGCCGCGGGCGAGATGAGCGTCACGGGGTACCCGATCGAGGACCTGGCCAGCCGGCCGAGCTTCCTCCAGGCCAGTCGGCACGCCGTCGAGGTGCTGGCCGAGACCCTCGAGGCCGAGGGCCTGGGCGACCTCCCCGTGGTGGTCGGCCACGCCGACGGACCGTTCGAGCCGCGCCTCCTGGGCACGAGCAACGCCCCGACCGCCATCGCGAAGAACTGCGCCAGCGTGCTGCAGGGCGGTCGCGTCGTGACGACCACCGCCAAGTACCACCTGCCCAACTACTCGGTCTTCGACGAGTACCGCGTGTTCATCCCCGGCGACGAGTTGCTCGTCGTCCGCGTGGCGGGCGTCGACGTCGCCCTCGTGATCTGCGAGGACCTCTGGCGCGACGGCGGCCCCGTCGAGCGCGTCCTGCACGCCGACGCGGGCCTGCTCGTCGTGATCAACGCGAGCCCGTTCGTCCGTGACAAGGACGAGGTGCGCCTCCCCCTCGTCACCCGCCGGGCCGTCGAGAACGACACCCTGGTGGCCTACGTCAACATCGTCGGCGGTCAGGACGACCTCGTCTTCGACGGCGACAGCGTGGTCGTCGACGGCAGCGGCACGATCCTGGCCCGGGCCCCGCAGTTCGACGAGCACCTGCTCGTCGTCGACCTCGACCCCGAGCCGGCCACGGACACCGAGCTGCCCGAGGGCATCCGCCGCGTCGAGCTCGACCCGGCGTCCGACGCGACCGTCGTCGGTTCCGGTGGCTCCGGGCCCGACGCGGGGCGCGCCTCCTCGTCCCCGGTCGAGCGCGACGTCGCCGACCTGCCCGACGACCGCCAGCAGCTCTGGAACGCCCTGGTGCTGGGCACTCGCGACTACGTGCGGAAGAACGGGTTCCGCAGCGTGATCCTCGGACTCTCGGGCGGCATCGACTCGGCCGTGTGCGCGGCGATCGCCGCCGACGCCATCGGGGCCGACGCCGTGTACGGCGTCTCGATGCCCAGCCAGTGGTCGAGCGAGCACAGCCGCAGCGACGCCGACGACGTCGCCGAGCGGATCGGCGTGCGGTACTCGACCGAACCGATCGCCGGCCTCGTCGCACCGTTCGAGGACCAGTTGCACCTCACGGGCCTCGCCGCCGAGAACGTCCAGGCCCGCGCCCGGGCGCTCGTGCTGATGGGGTTGTCGAACCTGCACGGCCACCTCGTGCTGACCACGGGCAACAAGACCGAGCTCGCCGTCGGCTACTCGACGATCTACGGCGATTCGGTCGGCGGGTTCGCCCCGATCAAGGACGTCCCCAAGACGATGGTCTGGGAGCTCGCCCGGTGGCGCAACGCCCACGCCGAGTCGATCGGCGAGACCGCGCCCATCCCCGAGAACTCGATCACGAAGCCGCCGTCGGCCGAGCTGCGGCCGGACCAGAAGGACGAGGACTCGTTGCCGCCCTACGAGGTGCTCGACGGCATCCTCGAGGGGTACATCACGAACGCCCTCGGGGCGGCCGACGTCGTGGCGCTCGGCTACGACGCGGACACGGTGGCCGAGATCACGACGCTGGTCGACCGCTCCGAGTGGAAGCGCCGCCAGGGGGCGATCGGCCCGAAGATCTCGGGCATGGCCTTCGGCCGGGACCGCCGGCTGCCGATCACCTACCGGCCGACGACGGTCTGACGCCCGATCGGCCGGTCGGCGACCGGTCGTCCCGTCGGCGACGCGCCGACGGGACGTCCGGACCGGTCAGTCGTTCGCGGCCTCTTCGGCGTCGAGGGCGGCGTTGCGGGCCTTGATCGTCTCGATCGCCCGCGCCGCCTCGTCGCGGGTGGCGTAGGGCCCGGCGCGGTCGACGGCCGGAGAGACCTTGCCCTCCTCGACCTCGTGCGTCTTCGTGTTGAACCAGAACTCGGCCATGGTGTCGTCCTCTCGGTGCGGCTGTCGAGAACGCGAGCCCGTCGCGCTCCCCCTAAGCTTGATCGTATGCCCCGGGACTCCCACGGATTCTTGACCCCGGGCCGGATCTCAGCGCAGCGTCCGGTCCCCCCGTCGATCGCCCGACCCGAGTACGTCGGCAAGGCCGCTCCGGCCGAGTACACCGACGGCGACGTGTACGACGCCGAGACCGTCGAGCTGATCCGCGAGAGCGGCCGCATCGCCTCGCAGGCCATCGACGCCGTCGAGGCCGCCCTCCGCCCCGGCGTGACGACCGAAGAACTCGACCGCATCGCCCACGAGTTCGTCGTCGCCCACGACGCCTACCCGTCGACCCTGGGGTACCGCGGGTACCCCAAGTCGGTCTGCACCTCGGTGAACGAGGTCATCTGCCACGGCATCCCCGACGACACCGTCCTGGTCGACGGCGACCTGATCAACGTCGACATCACGGCGTTCAAGAACGGCGTCCACGGCGACCTGAACCGCACCTTCGTCGTCGGCGAGGCCGCCCCCGAGACCGTCGACCTGGTCGACCGCACCCGTGAGGCGCTGAGGCGCGGCGTCAAGGCCGTCGCCCCGGGCCGTCAGGTGAACGTGATCGGTCGGGCGATCGAGTCGTACGCCAAGCGCTTCGGCCTGGGCGTCGTGCGCGACTACACCGGCCACGGCGTCGGACGCGCCTTCCACTCCGGCCTGATCATCCCCCACTACGACGCCCCGCAGTACGACGACGTCATCGAGGTCGGGATGGTGTTCACCATCGAGCCCATGTTGACCCTCGGCGGCATCGAGGCCGACGTCTGGGACGACGACTGGACCGTCACCACCCGCGACAAGAGCCTCACGGCCCAGTTCGAGCACACCCTGGTCGTCACCGAACGCGGTGCCGACATCCTCACGCTCTCCTGAGAAAGGACCACCCATGGCACGCACCGCAGTGGGAATCGACATCGGCGGCACAGGCATCAAGGGGGCGATCGTCGACCTCGACAGCGGCGAGCTCCTCTCGGACCGCATCAAGAAGAGCACTCCCGAGGGCGGTGAACCCGACGCCATCGTCGCGGTCGTCCGGCAGATCGTGGACGAACTCGGCCTCGACGACGCCTCGGTGCCGGTCGGCGTCTGTTTCCCGGCCGCCATCATGGACGGCAAGACCCTCTCGGCCGCCAACGTGTCGAAGAAGTGGATCGGCTTCGAGGCCGAGAAGCTCTTCGAGACCACGCTCGGCCGCGACATCCACTTCGTCAACGACGCCGACGCCGCGGGCTACGCCGAGACCCGTTTCGGGGCCGCGAAGGACGTGAAGGGCCTCGTCGTCATGACGACGCTCGGCACGGGCATCGGCACCGCCCTGATCAACGACGGCGTGCTCATCGTCAACGCCGAGCTCGGGCACCTCGAGATCGGTGGCAAGGACTACGAGACCAAGGCCTCGTTCGCGGCGAAGGAGCGCGACGACCTCAGCTGGAAGCACTGGGCGAAGCGCCTGCAGAAGTACTACTCGCACCTCGAGGCCCTGCTCTACCCGCGCCTGATCATCGTCGGCGGCGGCGTCTCGAAGCACCACGACGAGTTCTTGCCGCTGCTCGACCTGCGGGCCGAGATCGTCCCGGCGAAACTCCGCAACAACGCCGGCATCATGGGTGCCGCCGCCCTGGCCGCCGACTCGAACCCGGCGTTCTGAGGCGAGGCGCGACCGACGCGAGACGACCCCGGCCGAGGAGGCGCGCCTCCTGGGCCGGGGTCGTCTCGCGTGAGGCGAATGGGCCGACTGCTACGCCGGGTTCTGTCCCGGTGCCGAGGCACCATGGACGGCCATCTCTCTCGGAACTACGTTGCCGCAGCTCTCTAGCGGTCTACCCGGGGACTCGGCGAGCAGCCTCGTCGTCCCCTCTTTGACCTTGCTCCGGGCGAGGTTTACATAGCCGGCCGGTCACCCGAGCCGCTGGTGGTCTCTTACACCGCCGTTTCACCCTTACCCCGTGTCGCACCCGGAGGTGCGACGCGTGGCGGTCTGCTCTCTGTTGCACTTTCTCGCGGGTTGCCCCGGGTGGGTGTTACCCACCGCCCTGCTCTGTGGAGCCCGGACGTTCCTCGGCGACGGGCTCTCGCCCGCCGACGCGACCGTCTTGTCGACCCATTCGCGACCCCGAGCCTAGCGGTGCGACGCCCCTCCGTGTGCCACGGCTCGTGCGGGTGCCCCGCCCCTGGTCAGAGGCCTGATTCGTAGGTGCGGACGAGGACCGCGTTGCTGTCGGGGCAGAGCACGACGTCGTCCTCGGCGGCGGCACGCACGGCCGCGAGGTCGCTGCCCGTCAGGGCCACGCCGCTCGCGCTCGACACGCCACCACGCAACAACGAGGCGCCCACGCCGTAGCGATCCCGCTGACGCTCGTAGAGGGCCAGCAGGTCGGCGGGCACCGTGGCGGCGATCGTCTCGCGGTTGGCGACGACCTCGGCCCGGTCGGTCTCGAGCTCGGCGAGCTTCGCGTCGCGCCCGGTCTCGGCGTCGACGCGGCGGGTGTCGAGCTGGTCGAGCTCGTCCCTGGTCACGGCGGCGACGGCGCCCAGGCTCTCGACGCGCTCCATCACCTCGAGCTGGAGGTCCTCCAGGTCGGAGCGACGCTTGGCCAGGGCGGCGAGCTCGCCCTCGAGGGCGGCGACGTCCTTCGAGGACGACGACGACGCGATGCGCTGCTCGTCACGGGCGACGCGCGCCTCGACGACGGCGACGTCGGACTCGATGCGTTTGAGCTCGCTCTGCGCGTCCTCCCACGCGCCCTGCTCGGTCGCGAGGCGGCTGCGGAGGCGAGAGCCGTCGCCCTCGAGCGACGCGAGGACGGCGATCTCGGGGAGGTTCGCCCCCTTGTGCGCGATCTGCCGGAGTGCGGTGTCGAGTTGCTGAAGGTCGAGCAGCAGGGCCTGGTGCTCGTAGCTGGCTTTCATCAGGGGCATGGGGACTCTTCTCGGGGTCGGGGGGAGGCAGGGACGGGGCGACGAGGAGGCGCGTGCCGCGAGGTCTCGCGGGTCGCGACCCGGCGACGTCGCGACGGGCGGCTCGGCGTGCTCACTGCACGACGGCGAAGTCCCACGGGTCGGTGCGCAGGTCGCTGAGGGTGACCTCGACGTCGTGCAGCTCGCGGCGGAGCTGCGCGGCCGCCGTGTCGAGCCAGAGCCACTCGGCCGCCCAGTGCGACACGTCGACCAGGGCGGGGCCGCGGCCGAGCCTCATGAGTTCGCGCGCGTCGGAGGCGGGGTGGTGGCGCAGGTCGCTGGTGACGTACACGTCGGCGGCCAGCACCGCCGGGTCGGCCAGCAGCGAGTCGCCGGCACCGGCGCAGAGGGCGACGGTCTCGACGACGCGGTCGGCGTCACCTGCCACACGGATGCCGGACGCGGTCGGGGGCAGCACGTCGCCGAGCTGGCGGGCGAGGGCCACGAGCGTCATGGCGTGCGGCAGGCGCCCGACGATGCCGAGTCCCGTGTCGTCGGTGGCACCCCGGGTGATCGGGCGCTGGTCGACGAGGCCGAGCTGGTGCGCGAGCACGCGGGACGTGCCGGTCTCGACGACGTCGGCGTTGGTGTGGGCGGCGACGAGGCCGCACCCGGCACGGACGAGCCGTGCGACGACCGCACCCTTGGTGGTGTCCTCCGACACCGTCGAGACGCCGTGGAACAGCAGCGGATGGTGGACCAGCAACAGGTCGGCCCCCATGCCGACGGCTTCGTCGACGGTGTCGAGCACGGCGTCGACGGCCAGGTGCACGTGGGTCACGGGCCGGTCGGGGTCACCGACGACGAGACCGGGAGAATCCCACGACGACGCGCCCGCGAGAGGCCAGAGACGTTCGATGACGGAGTTGACCGAGGCGAGGGTGGACACCTCGACAGCCTAGTCGCGAGCCGTCGAGCGGAACCCCGTGATCATGACCGCGACGATGAACGCGACGACCGAGGCGCCGAGCAGGGCGACGACCACCGAGACGGACGTCGACAGGCCGGTGAGGCCCACGGCCCGGACGACGAATCCCTGCCAGGCGAACGAACCGAGGTCGCTCAGGAGCAGACCGAAGCCGACGACGGTGCCGACCACGACGCCGGCGACGACGCCCACCGGACCGCGGCGGGCGACGCGGGTGGCGTCGTCGGGGCGGGTCGAGACCGAGGCGAGCGCGGTCAGGCCGACGAGGCCGGTCGCGACGGGGACGGCGACCGTGGCGAGGACGGCCGAGGCCACGGCCAGGGCGGGGACGAAGGCCAGCACGACGGCCGCGACGACGATCAGCGCGGCCGTGGCGGCGACCACGAGCGCGAGGGGACGACGCAGCAGGGGCGGGACGGAGGCGGAGGCGACCGTCTGCCCGTCGGAGGCCGACCGGGTCGGCGCGACCAGCGCCTCCTGGTCGGCTGCCGCCCGGGCGTCCGGGGCGTCGGCGGAGTCGAGCGCGAGGGGACGGGGGCCGGTCGACGGGACGACGACGGGAGCCGAGGTCGGGGTGGCGTCGGCCGGGCGCGCGTCGCGGTCGGCGTCCGGCGCGTGGCCCGCCTCGACGACGGGCCTGGCCTGACGGATCGCCCCGGGCGTCACGACGGGCAGGACCCCGGTGAACCGGAGGCGCGTGGCCTCGAGGGCGCGAGCCGCCTCGTCCGTGCCGACGCGGGTGATCTCGTCCTCCCAGGAGGCGAAGCGCGCGGCCTCGACCTCGCGCAGGGCCAGCTGGGCCTGGACGACGGCCATCAGGTCGATGGTCGCGGTGTCCTCGAGGCGCTTCTCGACCAGGCGCGCGAGCACCTCGTCGTCGAGCGTCATGCGCTCCGGGGGCTGGGGCAGGTCGTCGGGCACCGACACGGCGAGCACCGGCAGGGTGATCGCCGAGGTGTCGACCGAGTGACGGGCCACGCTGGCCGGGCGGGCCTCGAAGGCGTCCGTGGGCACGACGTCGTCGAGGACGACGTCGGCGCGGTGCGAGGGGATCGAGACGGGACGGGGCACCACGGGAGTGGCGGCGTCGACGGGGCGGACCTCGGTGTGGCGCGTCTCGGCCTGACGCGTCTCGGCCTGACGGTCCTCGGTCGTGTCGTCGAGCCGGTCGACGGGGGCCTCGGCGGCCTCGGAGGTCTCGGGGGCGAGGGTCTGGTTCACGGGGTGGTGCTCCTGCTGGTCCGGGCGAGCGGAGGGCTCGGGGACGGTGTCGTCGAGGGGTGCGACGAACGTCACACGGCGCCGGTGGAACGTGACGTCGTCGTCGAGGGGTGCGATGCCCCCGACGCTCGCGGTCTGCACGTTGTCGGCCATGCTCGGATGGTAGGTGACGAACGGCCCCGCGACGGGCGGACTCGCCGGTCCGACCGGCACATTCGTCGTCCGGGGTCCCCTGGCCGACCCCCGGGCGACCCCGGGGCGTCCGCGACGCCCCGGGCGTCAGGAGGCGCGGGTCAGATGGGCGAGCACCTCGCGTGACACCCCTCGCGAGCCCAGGCCGAGGTGACCCGACCGGGGGTGCACGGCGAGCGTCGCGTCCGGCAGGCCGGCGACGGTCCGCGCCACCAGGTCGAGGGGGTAGAAACCGTCGGCACCCCCGGCCACGACGAGCGTCGGGGCCGTGACCTCGCCGAGGCGGTCGCCCACGTCGAACGAGTCCTCGGCGTCCAGCGTCACGACCAGGTCGTCGTGCCGGTCGCCGACCACGAAGTGGTGGGCCACCCGTCCGAGGCGCCGCAGGGCGTTCGAGGACGGGACGCCGGTGGTCGTCTGACCGAGCATCGCGGCCGAGGCACCTCTCGCGTCACCGGCCCGGAGGCGCTCGGCCGTGCGCCGCTGGGCCTCGCGCCCGGCCTCGCCCAGCCGGTGGGCGGAGGACACGAGGACCAGTCGACGGACCAGCGCGGGGTGGTCGACGGCCAGACGGAGGGCGATGCTGCCGCCCGTCGAGGTGCCGACCACGTCGATCGGACCGTCCGCGATCTCGGCCGCGGCCCGGGCCACGTCGTCGGCGAGGTCCTCCATCGTCGTGCCCTCGGGCAACCCGCGGCGACGACCGAGCGTCCAGAGGTCGAGCCGCCGGACGAGCGGCGCCGTCTCGAGCCGCAGCAGGGTCCGGTCCCAGGTCGAGGGGTGGTGGCGACCCGGGCCGACCCCGGGCAGCAGGATCGTCGGGACGCCGCTCCCCCGGCGCACGAAGGGCAGGCCCGCCACGGTGCCCCTGGTCGTCGCGCTCCGGGGGCTCACGGCCGGCCCAGCCGCCGGAACCGCGCGGGGGCGTCGCCGCCCTCGACGAGGTCGACGAGGATCGACCCCACGAGAGGCGTGAACTTGAAGCCGTGCCCGGAGAACCCCGCCCCCACCACGACGGGGCCGACCCGGTCGAGCACGAAGTCCTCGTCGTCGGTGGTCGTGTACGTGCAGCTGATCGGGTCGGCGGTCTCGGCGTCGACGCCGGGCAACCACTCGCGGGCGTACCGCCGCAGCTGCTCGAGCTGCCCGGGGTCGGGTTCGAACGACCGGCGGTCGGGGTGCACGACGGGTCCGGCTCCGTGCCAGCCCGCCTTGACGCCCTCGCCCGGCGTGAGCATGCCGTAGACGACGCCCGGCCACCACGACTCGCCGGGTCGGTCGGGGTCGGGACGGTGGTTGACGCTCGGCCACACGGCCTCGGCGTCGGTCACGGCGAAGTGCGCCGGTTGCTCCTGGGTCACGGTGAGGCGAGGGAGGCGGACGAGGCCCCCGACGACGTCCTCGGTCCAGGCGCCCGCCGTCACCACGACCAGCCGGGCGACGATCTCGTCGTCCGCCGTGACGACCCGGACGCGCTCCGGCCCCTCGACGTGCAGGCCCGTGACCGGCGTCGACCAGCGCAGTCGCGCCCCGTGGGCCTCGGCCGCCCGGGCGAGGACCGTCAGGGCCTCGGCGGCCCGGATGCGTCCGCTGCCCGGCACGTGCAGCACCTCGGTCTCGAAGCGGATGCCCCTCCACCGCTCCCCCGCCTCGGCGGCGTCGACCAGTTCGCTGGGGACGCCCGCGTCGACGTGCAGGGCCCGCATCCGACGGAGCATCGCCGGGCGACCGTGGTTGACCACCCCGACGAGGTCGAGCAGCGGGGTGCCGGTCTCGTCGGCCAGCGCGTCCCACCGCCGCCGCGCCTCCTGCACGAGGGCGACGTAGTCGGCGTCGTCGTAGGCGACGTTCAGGTTCCGGGTCGCGCCGTGGGAGGCACCCCGGTGGTGCCCCTGCTCGAAGCGCTCGACGAGCACGACCTCGTGTCCGCGCGACGCGGCCTGCCAGGCCGTCGCGAGGCCCATGGCGCCGCCGCCGACCACGACCAGGTCGACGTCGACGCGGGACGGACTCGGCTGACCGGACGACATCCCCCGAGCATAGGAGGCGCGGTGCGGCCGCGCCCCCGGCTCACGCCCCGTGGCACGCCCGTCCCCTGGCCCGCCGACGGGGGCTGCTGTGGCCGGGCCGCGTGCCGGTAACATCCCTCGACGGCCGCCACGGGGCGCGGCTCGCGCAGCAGCAGGGGGAACTCGTGGACCGACCAGACGACCGGACGACGACCGAGGGGGCCTCGGACGCGACCCCCGTGTCCGTCGTGGCCGAAGGACTCGTGCAGCGGTTCGGACCGCTCGAGATGCGCGTCCTGCCGAGCGACTACCCCGCCGGCGCCGTCGGGGTCCCGGGAGCCGGCCACCCCGAGATGCTGCGCGTCCGGCTCGGCGCCACCGAGTTCGTCGACCTGGGGCACGACGGATCGCACTGGTTCGCGGTGCCCCTGCGCATCGACGCCTCGGGGCCCACGCCCCTCGAGCAGCGGCGCCGGGACCCCCTCGGCGTCGGGGTGGGCGAGGAGACGTCCGTGGTGCTCGACGCGGCCTCGGCCATGGTGCGACGGTGGGCCGCCCTGGTCCCGCCCGCGTCCCGTCTGGGCACGGCCTGGCCCGCACCGCAGGCGTTCGCGTCCGGTGCCGTCGCGGGTGCCCCGGCACCGAGGCGACGGCGGGGCGTGCTCCTCGGCGTGCTGGGTGCGGTGGGCGTCCTCGCCTTCGGCGGGATCTGCTTCGCCCTCTACCAGGCGAACGGGGGCGAGGGAGGCGTGATCGAGACCGGTTCCGAGCTCGTGAGCGAGCTCACCACCGGGGACTGCTTCGACATGACGGAGGGGATCGACGACGAGTACCAGACGTTCGTCGACGTGACCGCCTGCGGCGAGGTGCACCACTTCGAGGTGTTCGCCGAACCGGTCCTGGACGACGAGGCGTTCCCCGGCGACGACGAGGTCGGGCAGCTCGGCGACGACGCGTGCTTCGAGGTCTTCGACGACTACGTCGGGTCCGCCTGGGAGGACTCGGCCCTCGACTACGGCTGGTTCACGCCGACCGAGGACACCTGGGCCACCGGCGACCGCGAGGTCACCTGCTACCTCGCGACCGCGCCCGAGGGTGAATCGGCCAGCCTGGCGGGCAGCGGGCGCTGACCTGCGCGGCGGGGTCGAACCGGCGACACGAACGGGGCGGCCCCGTCCGCCGTCGACCTGCGATGATCGGCGGATGACCTGGCGCAAGCTCCTCAAGGCTTTCCCCACCGTGATCCTGGTGGTCGACATCCTCATCAGGATCGTGTCGGTGGCGGTCGTGCCGCGCAACCGGCGACCGAGTTCGGCCATGGCGTGGCTGCTGGCGATCTTCGTCGCCCCCATCCCGGGCAGCGTCCTCTACGGTCTCCTCGGCAGCACCAAGCTGCCGAAGGACCGGCGGGACAAACAGCGCGAGATCAACTCGCTCATCCTCGAGAACACGCAAGGTCTCGACAACCGCGTGCCGACCGACACCCAGCCTCCGTGGTTCGGGACGGTCGTCCAGCTGAACCGCACGCTCGGTGCCATGCCCCTCATCCCCGGCAACACGACGCGGCTGCTGCCGGACTACGCCGGATCGATCGCGGCCATGACCGAGGCCGTCGACGCGGCCGAACGATACGTGCACGTCGAGTTCTACATCTTCACGCGCGACGAGTCGACCTTCCTCTTCTTCGACGCGCTCAAGCGTGCCCACGACCGTGGCGTGAAGGTGCGGGTGCTCTACGACCACTGGGCCACGATCCGCAACCCCCAGGGCCGGGTGACGCGCACCTGGCTCCGCGATTCCGGCATCCGTTTCGAGGAGATGCTGCCGTTCCACCCCACGAAGGGCATGTGGCGCCGACCCGACCTGCGCAACCACCGCAAGATCGTCGTCGTCGACGGCGACGTGGCGTTCACCGGCTCGCAGAACATGACCGACCCCAGCTACAACAAGCACGGCAACATCCGACGCGGCCTGCAGTGGAAGGACCTCATGGTGCGGCTCGACGGTCCCGCCGCGATCGGCCTCAACGCGCTCTTCATCACCGACTGGTACAGCGAGACGGACGAGTTGCCCACGGACGCCGGGGCCGAGCCGCCCGTCGAACGACGCGGGGGCGACGACGCCTACGAGTGCCAGGTCGTGCCGAGCGGACCCGGGTTCGACGGGGAGAACAACCTGCGGTTGTTCAACGCCCTGGTCTACGGCGCGCAGGAACGCCTCATCATCGCGAGCCCCTACTTCGTGCCCGACGAGTCGATGCTCTACGCCATCACCACCGCGGCGGAGCGCGGGGTGGACGTGCAACTCTTCGCCTGCGAGGTCGCCGACCAGTTCCTCGTCTACCACGCGCAACGCTCGTACTACGAGACGCTGCTGCGGGCGGGGGTGCGGATCTTCCTCTACGAGAAGCCGATCGTCCTGCACTCGAAGCACTTCACGGTGGACGACGACGTGGCGGTGATCGGCTCGAGCAACATGGACATGCGGTCGTTCAGCCTCAACTTCGAGGTGTCGCTCATGGTGCGCGGAGCGGGCTTCGTCGACCAGGTCCGCGAGGTCGAGGCGGACTACCGCGCGAAGTCGCACGAGATCACCCTGGCGAGTTGGCTGACGAGGCCCGCTCCCCTGCAGGTGCTCGACAACGTCGCGCGCCTCACGGCGGCGGTGCAGTAGGTCCGCCGTCTCCGGGCTGCCCGGCCAGGGGCGGTCGGCCGGTGGACGGTCGACGCCCTGAGGGGCAGAGTGTCGGCATGGACCAGAAGGAACACCTCAGCCGGTACCTGACCCGTTCGCGCGACGACCTGGTGCGCAAGCTCGACGGACTGTCGGAGTACGACGTCCGTCGCCCGCTGGTGCCGAGCGGCACCAACCTGCTCGGGCTGGTCAAGCACGTCGCCACCGTGCAGCTCGGCTACCTCGGCGACGTCTTCGGGCGACCGAGCGGCATCGAGACGCCGTGGTTGACCGACGAGAGCGAACCCGAGGCCGACCTGTGGGCGACTCCGGACGAGAGCCGCGGCTTCGTCGTCGACCTCCTGCAGCGGTCGAACGCCCACGCCGACGAGACCGTCCGGGCGTTGCCGCTCGACGCGCCCGGCGACGTCCCCTGGTGGGGACCCGACCGCCGTGCCGTCACGCTGCACCAGATCCTCGTGCACCTGACCGTCGAGACCGCCCGGCACGCCGGCCACGCCGACGTCGTCCGCGAGTTGATCGACGGCGGCCTCGGCAACGGCCCCGCCGACCCGAACGTGCCGGACCGCGATGCCGACGGATGGCGACGACACCACGACCGCGTCGAGGCCGCCGCCCGCGCCGCAGGCCACTGACCGCCCCGCGCCACCGTCCGCCCCGCGCCACCGTCCGCCACCGGCCCGCGTGCGCCTGACCCGTGACGTCGGCAATTCCTGCCTCCCGGGGCGAGACCGGCCTGACCGCCCCGCGGGCGGCACGTACCGCCGCACGGACCAGGAGTTGCCGACGCGCGGGTCAGGCGAACAGCTTGCCGACCTCGGTCACGAGCTGCTGCGCACCCAGCACGACGAAGAGCACGGCGCAGATCGCCATGAGCGAGTTGCTCACCCACCGGCTGCGCCACTCGGCCGGCGTGCGTGACGAGTTCAGCAGCCAGAGCAGGGTGATCGCCAGGAACGGCATGAAGAGCGCCCCGAGCACGCCGTAGAGCACGATCAAGCCGATCGGCCGGTCCAGGAAGAGGATCGCCATCGGAGGAACCGTGAGCCAGACGACGAAGACCCGGTAGTAGAGGCCGCCGATGCGGCGTCGGGGGTCGTCCGCGTCGAGACCGCGAAGGGTGCCCACGAAGTCGGCGAACATGAGCGACACGCCGTTCCACACGCCGAGGATCGACGAGAACGAGGTCGCGAAGAACCCGATCAGGAAGAACCAGGTCATGAAGGTGCCGTAGCGCTCGCCGAGGACGGCCGCGAGCTGGACCAGCCCCCCTTCTCCGTCGGCCAACGCGATGCCGCCGGAGTACAGGAGCTCGGCCCCGACCACGAGCATCGCGAGGACGAAGACGCCGCTCACGACGTAGGCGACGCCGTTGTCGAGTCGCATGACCTTCATCCAGCCCGGACTGTGCCAGCCCTTCTCGCGCAACCAGTAGCCGTAGGCGGCGAGCGTGATGGTGCCGCCGACCCCGCCGGTGACGCTGAGCGCGACGACCAGCCCGTTCTCGGGGATGGTCGGCACGAGACCGGCCGCGAGTTCGCCGAGGTTCGGCAAGGTGACGATCGCCGAGCCGACCACCGTGACGAACATGAGGCCGACGAAGAAGGCGATGACCTTCTCGAAGAACGAGTACTTGCCGAACCACACCATGACGCCGCCGAGCACGCCGGCGCCGATCGCGAACACCTTGAGGTCGACCCCCGGGAAGAGCGCCTGCAACGGCAGCGCGGTCGAGCTCATCGCGGCGGCCCCGTAGACGAAGCCCCAGACGACGACGTAGACGCCGAAGTACACGCTCGTCCAGCGCCCGAGCGATCGCCACCCCTCGAAGATCGACCGCCCCGTGGCCAGCGACCAGCGCCCGGCACCCTCGACGAGGGCGATCTTGACGACGACGCCCACGACCACGGTCCAGGCGAGGGCGTAGCCGAAGCGGGAGCCCGCGACGAGGGTGGCGACGAGGTCACCCGCCCCGATGCCGGTGGCCGCGACCACCAGCCCCGGGCCGATGACGCGCCATCTCTTCGTCGAGACGGGGGTCGTGAGGTCGGGTGTCCGGAGGGTGTCGTCGTCGGCAGCCATGTCGGCCAGTCAACCGGCTCCGACGGGAGGCGACCACCGTCGCGCGACGGATGTCGTCGAATCGTGACGTCTCGGCAAGCTCGCAGGAGGCGCCCCTCGCGAGGTCCGGGTCGGGAGCGTAGCGTCACCGGGGTGATGCCTCCCTCCGCGAGAACCGTCGGCGAACTCAGGCGCTCGGGGCACGTCCCCAAGCCCCTCCGCACCGAGATCCGAGACAACCTGCTCGACGCCCTGCGCGAGGGACGTGATCCCTGGCCGGGACTCCACGGCTTCCGGTCCACGGTCATCCCGCAGCTGGAACGGGCCTTGATCGCGGGCCACGACATCGTCCTGCTGGGCGAGCGCGGTCAGGGCAAGACCCGCCTGCTCAGGACCCTCGCCGGTCTGCTCGACGAGTGGTCCCCCGTCATCGAGGGGTCCGAGCTGGGCGAGCACCCGTTCGAGCCGATCACGAGCGAGAGCCGCCGTCGCGCCGCCGAGCTCGGCGACGACCTGCCCGTCGCCTGGCAGGGACGCGACGAGCGCTACGTCGAGAAGCTGGCGACTCCCGACACGAGCGTCGCCGACCTGATCGGCGACGTCGATCCGATGCGGGTGGCCGAGGGACGCAGCCTCGGCGATCCCGAGACGATCCACTTCGGACTCATCCCCCGGGGCCACCGCGGCATCGTCGCGGTCAACGAGTTGCCCGACCTCGCCGAGCGCATCCAGGTGGCGATGCTCAACGTGATGGAGGAGCGCGACATCCAGATCCGCGGTTACGTCCTGAGACTGCCGCTCGACGTGCTCGTCGTGGCCAGCGCCAACCCCGAGGACTACACCAACCGCGGGAGGATCATCACCCCCCTCAAGGACCGCTTCGGTGCCGAGATCCGGACGCACTACCCGACCGAGCTCGCCGACGAGGTCGCGGTCGTCCGTCAGGAGGCCGACCTCGTCGCCGAGGTGCCGGACCACCTCGTCGAGATCCTGGCGCGCTTCACGCGCGCGCTCCGCGAGTCCCCCTCGGTGGACCAGCGCAGCGGCGTCAGCGCCCGCTTCGCGATCGCCGGAGCCGAGACCATCGCGGCCGCCGCCCTGCACCGCGCGACCCGACAGGGTGAGGACGAGGCCGTGGCACGACCGATCGACCTCGAGACGGCCGTCGACGTGCTCGGCGGCAAGATCGAGTTCGAGTCCGGAGAAGAGGACCGTGCCGAGGAGGTCCTCGAGCACCTGCTGCGGACGTCCACCGCCGAGACCGTCCGTGCCCACTTCCGCGGGCTCGACTTCGACGGGCTCGTCGACGCCCTCGAGTCGGGCGTCATGGTGACGACCGGTGAGCAGGTCACCGCCCGGGACTTCCTGGCCGGCTTGCCCGCGCTCGGTGAGGACGACCTCTACGACCGCGTCGCCGAACGGCTCGGCGCGACGACCGACGGCGGGCGCGCCGGGGCGATCGAGCTGGCGCTCGAGGGCCTGTTCCTGGCCCGCCGCGTGAGCAAGGAGAGCGGCGACGGTGAAGCGGCCTACGGGTTCTGACGTGCGACGTGGCTAGGGCGAACCGGCGGTTGAACCGGGCCGCGCGCTACCAGAGGTACGCCGACGGGCCCGACCCGCTCGCGCCTCCTGCCGATCTCTCCGAAGCACTCGACGCCGTCGGACGGGACGTCATGGCGGGCACGAGCGCCGAGGCGGCGCTCCGTGAGTTCCTCCGGCGCGGTGGTCGCGACCGGACCGGTCTCGACGACCTGGCCCGGCAGGTCGCCGAACGTCGGCGGGCCCTGACCCGGGACCACCACCTCGACGGCACGCTGCACGAGGTCCGCGAGCTGCTCGACCGGGCCCTCATGGCCGAACGCGCCCAGCTCGCCCGCGACGTCGACCTCGACGACGGCGACCGCGCCCTGGCGCAGCTCCAGCTCGACAGCCTGCCGCCGTCCCCGGCCGGCGCCGTCGCCGAGCTGTCGGACTACCGCTGGCAGAGCCGGGAGGCCCGGGACGCCTACGACGAGATCAAGGACCTGCTCGGTCGCGAGATGCTCGACCAGCGCTTCGCGGGGATGAAGACCGCCCTCGAGAACGCCTCGGACGCCGACCGCGAGGCCGTGGCCGAGATGCTGCGCGACCTCGACGACCTGCTCGACGCCCACGCCCGTGGTGACGACACCCCGGAGCAGTTCGACGACTTCATGGCGAAGCACGGGGCGTCGTTCCCCGAGCAGCCGGGCGACGTCGACGAGTTGATCGACGCCCTGGCCGCTCGTGCGGCCGCCGCCCAGCGCCTCCGCAACTCGATGACGGCCGAGCAACGGGCCGAGCTGGACGCCCTGGCCCAGCAGGCCTTCGGCTCCCCCGACCTGATGCAGTCCCTCGAACGGCTCGACGGCACCCTGCGTGCGCTCCGACCAGGGCAGGACTGGAGCGGCTCCGAGGGCATGGACGGCGAACAGGGCCTCGGGCTCGGGGACGGAACGGGGGTCTTCCAGGACCTCGCCGACCTCGACGCGCTCGCGGAACAGCTCGCCCAGCAGTCGCACGGATCGTCGCTCGACGACGTCGACCTCGACGCCCTGCGCCGCCAACTGGGCGAGCAGGCCGCCGTCGACGCCGCGGCCCTGCGGCGGCTCGAGAAGGCCCTCCGCGACTCGGGTGCCCTCCGTCGTCGGGCCGACGGCACGCTGGCCCTGACGCCCCGGGCCATGAGGCAGCTCGGCAAGAACCTGCTGCGCGACGTCGCGGCGAAGATGTCGGGACGAGCGGGGAGGCGCGAGTTGCGGTCCGCGGGAGGCCTCGGCGACCGCTCCGGCGCGAGTCGTGAATGGGCCTTCGGCGACACCGAGCCGTGGGACGTCACCCGGACGATCACGAACGCGGTCACGCGGACCGCCGCGGGGGGCGGCCGGACCGACGGCGGGGTGCGGATCGAGATCGGCGACGTCGAGGTGCACGAGACCGACGCCCGGACGCAGGCCTGCGTCGCCCTGCTCGTCGACACGTCGTTCTCGATGGCGATGGAAGACCGCTGGGTGCCGATGAAGCGCACGGCCCTCGCCCTGCACACCCTGATCACGTCGCGCTTCCGCGGCGACGACCTGCAGCTGATCGGGTTCGGCCGGCACGCCGAGGTCATGCCGATCGAGCAGCTCGTCGCCCTCGACGCGAAGTGGGACAAGGGTACGAACCTTCACCACGCCCTTCTGCTGGCGAACCGGCACTTCCGCAAGCACCCGACCGCGCAGCCCGTGCTGCTGATCGTCACCGACGGTGAGCCGACCTCCCACCTCGAGCCCGGCGGCGAGGTCTTCTTCGACTACCCGCCGCACCCCGTGACGATCCTGCGCGCCGTGGAGCAACTCGACGTCGCCCGCCGCCTGGGCGCGCACACGACGTTCTTCCGGCTCGGCGACGATCCGGGGCTCGCCCGCTTCGTCGACGGGATGGCGCGGCGGGTCGACGGCACGGTGACCGCCCCCGACCTGGACGACCTCGGAGCGGCCGTCGTCGGGTCGTACGTCAGAACACGGGCCACGGAACCGCCGGCATAGGACCGTGCGGCTCGGGGAAGACGGGCGACGCGAGGAGGCGCGCGCAGCGGTCGTCGAGCGCCTCGAGTTCGTCCGACGTCACGAGCGGCGCGAGGGCCGTCCCCAGGCCACCGGACAGACCGGCCCGGACGCGCTCGACCCCGGCGAGTTCGTCGATGGTGAGCGGATCGCCGATCCAGCCCCAGAGCACGGTGCGCAGTTTGTGCTCGGCGTGGAAGGTGAGTCCGTGGTCGACGCCGTGCCGCCGCCCGTCGGGCAGCGCGAGCACGTGGGCGCCCTTGCGGTCGGCGTTGTTGACCACGACGTCGAACACGGCCATGCGTCGGAGCGCCTCGGTGTCCTCGTGGATCAGGGCGACCGGTCCGTCGTCGCCGTCCCCCTCGAGGACAAGACGCCATCCGTCGTCGGGCAGGTCGTCGGCCGGCACGAGGTCCACCGCGTCCTGCTCCGGGTCGACGTCCTGCCAGAGCTGGACCATGCCTTCGCCGAGCGGACCGTCACGGAGCCAGGTGCGCGGCACGACGTCCCAGCCCATGGCCTCGGAGACGAGGTAGGCCGCGACCTCACGGTCGGCGAGCCTCCCGTCCGGGAAGTCCCAGAGCGGCCGTTCTCCGGCGACGGGCTTGTAGATGACCGACACGTCACCGAGGCGGGCCAGGAAGGACGCATTGGACGCCGTGCGGATGCGACCGGTGAGCTCGAGCTCGACGTCGTCGGACGGAACCGCGTCGGGCACGTCGGCCGGCGGGTCCTCGGTCGACGCCGAGGACATCAGGCCTCGCCGGACAGGATGCAGACGTGGCCCTCGGGGTCGATCGGTTGGCCACAGAAGGGGCAGAGGGGCCGACCGGCCCCGACGATCTCGAGGGTCCGAGCCGCGAACGCCCTCGCCGTGCCGACGGGGATGCGGACGACCAGGACCTCGTCCGGCTCGAGCTCGGCCTCGTCGACGTCGGCGTCGTCCGCCACCTCGACGAGCGGGAACGCCTCGATGACGACCTGGGCGGTGGACGGATCCCAGCCGAGGCTGAGCGCCCCGGCCCGGAACTCGGGTTCGACGGGTTGGTCGAGCGGCTCGTTGTCGACGAGCTCGACCGGGATGCCGGTGGGCACGCTGACCGGGTTGCCGTCGGCGGCCATCACCTGGTCGAGGATCTCGTCGATCTTCTCGGCGAGGGCGGCCGACTGCATCTTCTCGAGGCCGACGCTCGTGACCCGCGCCCCGTCACGGGCCTGGAGGTAGAACGCGCGGGAGCCGGGACGGCCGATGGTCCCGACGACGACCCGATCCGGCCAGTCGAAGGTGTGGACGATGGAGGGCATGCCGCGAGTCTACGAGCGCCCCGCCGCCGACGCTCAGGTCGCGGCAGGCTCGTCGCCGGCGGCGTCGCCGCCCGCCGGACCCGCGCCTCCCCCGACGGCGGCGTCGGCGGCGGGAGCCGCCTGCCGCAGCCACGAGAGGTCGCCCGAGTCCGTGTTCGTCGCGACGACGTCGGGTCGGTTCGGCCCGTAGCGCACGATCGACACCGAGGCCGGGCCGACGCTGATGCGCTGGAACAGGTCGAGGTGCATGCCGTAGGCGTCGGCGAGGATCGACTTGATGATGTCACCGTGACTGACGGCGACCCACACGGCGCCCGGACCGTGTTCGGCCTCGAACGCGGCGTCGTGCCGGCGGACCGCGGCGACCGCCCGGGACTGCATGGTCTGCAGCGACTCGCCGCCCGGGAAGACCGCGGCGGACGGCTGGTTCTGCACGACGGACCAGAGGGCCTCGCCCGCCAGGTCCTTGAGCGGCCGACCCTGCCAGTCGCCGTAGTCGCATTCGGTGATGCCCCGCTCGACGGGCGTCGCCGGCGTCCCGGTCTGACGGTCGAGGATCGCCCGGGACGTCTGACGGCAGCGTTCGAGAGGACTCGACACGACGCCGACGAGCGGCACGACGGCGAGCCGGTCGGCGGTCCGCCGCGCCTGCTCGCGTCCGACGTCGTCGAGCCGGACGCCGGCCGTCCGTCCGGCGAGCACGCCGCTCGCGTTGGCGGTGGTGCGTCCGTGTCGGACGAGGACGAGGGTGGCCATGCGTCGAGCCTAGACACCGGGAGCCACCGTCGACGCCGGACGCCGGCCGCTCGGCGCCGGGGAGGGGCCGACGAGGAGGCGCGGTGCCCGGACGACCGGAACCGCGCCTCCTGCGGGCTGCCGCCCCGGCGTCTCGGCGGGACTACGCGGTGGCGGCGGTGAGGGCCTCGACGAGCGGGGTCGTCGGACGACCGATCAGGCGGGCGAGGTCGCCGCTCGTGTCGGCAAGCAGCCCGTCGCGGATGTTCCCGTCGAGCGCGACGACGAAGCCGGCCGTGCCCTCGTCCAGGCCGAAGCCGCGCAGGCGCTCGGCGTGCTGCTCGGGCGTGAGCGACTCGTAGCGGACGGGTCGGCCCGTGACGGTCGTGAGCGCCTCGGCGAACTCGTCGAAGTCCCAGGCGTGGTCGCCGGACAGCTCGAAGGTGCGACCGGCGGTCGACTCGTCGAGGGCCGCGGCGGCGGCGGCCTCGGCGTAGTCGCGTCGGCTGGCGCTGGCGACGCGACCGTCGCCCACGCTCGCCGAGACGACGCCCGACTCGCGGGCGGTGGCGATCTCGCCGACGTAGTTCTCGGTGTACCAGCCGTTGCGCAGCAGCGTCGTGGGCACCCCGGAGGCGGCGAGGTGCTCCTCGGTCGCCGTGTGCTCGGGCGCGAGGATCAGGGGCGAGGTCGAGGCCGCGAGGACGCTCGTGTAGACGATGCGGGCGGCACCGGCGGCTTTCGCGGCGTCGATCACGGCGGCGTGCTGCGGGACCCGCTGGCCCACCGCGTCGCTCGAGATGAGGACGACGACGTCGCCCGCGCCGATGACGGCCGCGATCGTGTCGGGTCGGGTGTAGTCGAGCTCGGCGGTGCGGACGCCGCGCTCGGCGAGGTCGGCCAGCTTCGAGACGTCGCGCGACGTGGCGACGACGCTTTCGGGGGCTGCGCCGCGGGCGAGGAGGGCCTCGACGACGAGGCGGCCGAGCTGACCGGAGGCGGCGGTGACGATCGTGGACATGGTGTTCCTTTCGGTTGCGTGCCCGGGACAACGACGACGATCCACCGGGACTTCCCATCTGCAGGTACGCACCTTTTCGTAAGCTACTGACGTGGACGTCGGATTAGTGAACCCTGCCCGCCCTGCACCCTCGGGTCGTTTCCCGGCGGAGTGCCCGAGCCGCGTGGTGCTGACCCACGTGACGAGTCGGTGGGGAGTGCTGATCCTGCTGGCGCTCGAACGCGGGCCGATGCGGTGGGGCGAGTTGCGACGCGAGATCGAGGGCGTCAGCGAGAAGATGCTCGCCTCGACCCTGAAGACCCTCGAGGCCGACGGCATCGTCCATCGCGCCGCCCAGCCGACGATCCCGCCGCGGGTCGACTACTCGCTGACCGAGCGCGGCACCGACCTGGCCGCCCGCCTCGTGCCGCTCATGGACTGGATCCTCGACAACGCCGACGAGATCGTCGCGGGCCGGTGAGCGATCGATCGACCGATCAGGACGACGCCCCCGCTGCCAGGTACGTGGACGCGAGGTAGGCCGTCGCACCCACGATGAAGACGACGAAGATCGGCATCGCGACCAGCAGGAACGTCCTCTCGCGGGGCGGGACGTAGGCACTCGACTTCCGCAGGGTCGACGCGAGCATCCCGACCCCGAGGCCGGGGAAGAGCAACAGCGCGAAGGTCGGCAAGGAGTGTTCGACGCCGTGTCGCCGGTACGGGGTGGTCGTCCAGACCGGGACCTGGGTCCAGACGAAGACGACCAGGCCGAGCGAGAGGACGATGCCGACGACGAGGGCCACGCGCATCCACCGGACGAGCACCCGACCCCGAGCGACGTCGTCGTCCGTGAGCGGCACCGTGCGGGGCGTGCCGTCGGGCCGGGTCGTCTTCAGGTCGATGGTCACGTGGTCATGCTAGCGAGTCGGGACGGACCGGTCTGCTCCTCCGCCTCGACTCGCCTGCACGGGCGTCCGCCCATGGCCACCTGGTTGAGTTCGTCCTGACGACCGACGCGACGAAGGGGCAGGCAGCACATGGGCATCTCGGAGAAGGACTACGACGTGGCCGTCATCGGCGCCGGTCCGGCGGGCACCGCGGCGGCCCTGCGCGCAGCCGAACTCGGGGCCCGCGTCGTCGTCCTGGAGGCAGGGCGCGAGGGAGGCACCTGCGTGAACACCGGATGCGTGCCCACCAGGGTGCTGGCGAAGACGGCCCGGCTGATCCGCGAGACCCGGCACGCGGACGTCTACGGCGTCGGCGTCGCTCCCCCGACCATCGACTGGGCGACGACCGTCGCGCGCGTCCGGGAGCGCGTCGACGCGGTGCGGTCGATCAAGCGGGAGCCCGAGCGGTTCGAGGCCGCGGGCGTCGAGCTGGTCCACGAGGGCAGGGCCCGGTTCGTCGACGACTCGACCCTCGTCCTCGACAGCGGGCGCACGATCTCGGCGGCGTCGATCCTGATCTGCGTCGGCGGCCACTCGCGCCGACTGCCGATCCCGGGCGGCGAGTTGGCGACGGTGCCCGAGCACGTCCTCGACCTGCCGTCCCTCCCCCACCGGGTGGCCGTGATCGGCGCGGGCAACACGGGCGCACAACTCGTGACGGTGTTCGACGCGTTCGGCAGCGACGTGACGCTCCTCGACGTCGCCCCGCGGGTGCTGACGACGTCGGACGCGTCGATCTCGGAGGCGGTCTCCGTCGCGTTCACCGAGCAGGGCATCGACGTGCGCACCGGGATCGACGGCGTCGAGAGCCTCGCCCGAGCCGACGACGGCTCGATCACCCTGACCTGGCGGCAGGACGACGCGCACGCCCGGGCCGACTTCGACGTGGTCGTCATGGCGACGGGGTGGCCGGCGGACGTCGAGGACCTCGGCCTGGAGAACGCCGGGATCGAGGTGGAGCGCTCGTCCGTCCCCGTCGACCGGTACTTCCGGACCGTCGTCCCGCACGTCTTCGCCGTGGGCGACGCCAACGGCCGCGACATGCTCGTCCAGGCCGCCCAGTTCGAGGGGGAGGCCGCCGCCGAGAACGCCGTCCTCGGCGCCAACCGCCGCACGCCGCACCACCTCCTGCCCGCCGGTGGGTTCACCGACCCGGACTACGCCGGCGTCGGCCTCACCGAGGACGAGGCCCGCGAGGCGGACGAGTCGTGCGTGGTCGTCACGATCCCGTACTCGACCGTGGACCGGGCCGTGATCGACGACCGCGAGACGGGGTTCCTCAAGCTGATCGCCGACCGCCGTCGTGAGCTCGTGCTCGGTGCCCATGCCGTCGGTGAGAACGCCGTCGAGGTGGTCCAGGCGGTCACCACCGCCATGGCCGGCGGTGTCGACGTCGCCACCCTGGCGGAGGTGCGCTTCGCCTACCCCACCTACAGCGCGGTGATCGGGATGGCGGCCCGGGCCGTGCTGGCGGATCGCACCGCGCGCTAGGAGCCGCGGGCGCCGTGACACGATGGACGCTCCGCCCCGACCGAAAGCCACGATGCGCCTCCTCCTGATCCGCCACGGCGAGACCGCCGACAACGTCGCCCGCACCATCGGCTCGCGCCCCCCGGGCCCGCCGCTGTCCCCGCTCGGCCGCGAACAGGCCGCCGACCTCGGGACGGCTCTGGCGGGCGAAGCGATCGTCGCCGTGCACTCCTCGCGCCTGCGCCGGGCCGGTGAGACCGCCGCGATCGTCGCCGAGGGTCTCGGCCTCCCCCACCACGAGGTCGAGGGTGCCCACGAGATCGACGCCGGCGACCTGGAGGGTCTGCCCTACGCCGAGGCCCTGCCCCGGTACGCCGGCACCATGCAGCAGTGGTGGACCGACCCGGAGGCGCGCATCCCCGGTGGCGAGAGCGGCACCGAGTTCACGGCCCGGTTCCGCGGAGCGGTCGATCGGATCGTGGCGTCGACACCGGCCGACTCGACCGCGGTGCTCGTCTCGCACGAAGCCGCCATCTGCGTCTGGGCGGCCGACACCGCCCGCAACCTCGACGCCGCGTTCAGTCGCACCCACGGACTCCGCAACACGGGGTCGGTCGTCCTCGAGGGCTCGACCGAGGCCGGCTGGGTCGCCCTCTCGTGGGACGGCGAACCCCTGGCGCACTGAAGCGCGCGTCCGTCGACGGCGCAGCAGCGCCTCCTAGGGGCCGCCGAGCCAGTGGTCGATCCGATGGTGGTCCGGCCGGAAGCCGTTCTGGACGCCCCACAGCACCGCCTGCGTCCGACTGGTCGCGCCGATCCGCCGGTAGACCGACCGGATGTACGACTTGACCGTGTTCGGACTGAGGTAGGTCAGTGCCGCGACCTCGGCGTTGCTCTTCCCCTGGGTGATGAGGGCCAGGATCTCGGACTCGCGGTCGGTGATGCCCTCGCGGCGGCCGGGCCAGTCGAGGCCCGGTGCACTCGGCGCCCGCCCCCGCACCTCGCTGACGACCCGCTCGCCCCGGTGGACCGCCTCGAGCGCCTCGACCAGCTCGCGGGCACCGAGGGTCTTCGACAGGTACCCGTGCACGCCCTGCGCCAGAGCCGACTCGACGAGCTCGGGGTGGAAGTTCCAGGTGTAGACGACGACCTTGCCGGCCGCCGGGTTGGCGACCAGCTCGGCGAGCTCGTGATGGTCGGACTCCGGCTGGGCGAACGAGTCGTAGAGGACGACGTCGACCCGGTCGGACAGCGACGTCGTGGCGTCGATCTCGGCGACGACGACCCGGTCGCGGTAGCGGTCGAACATGTGGGCGAGACCGGCGAGCACGACGTCGTAGTCGTCGACGAGTGCGACGGTGATCGACCGGGTCGGAGCGAGGGGCATGAGGACACCATCCCACCCCGAGGGGTGTGCCGCCACACCTCCAGGGGTGGTCTGCTGGGTCCTGCGACACCACGGCACCGACGGTGCCGGTCGCCCATCTCTCCCGGAAGGAGAACACCATGATCGGTCTCATCATCAGCTTGCTCGTCGTCGGCCTCATCGCAGGGTTCATCGCCCGCGCGGTCGTCCCGGGTCGCCAGAGCCTCTCGATCGCCATGACGATCCTGCTGGGCATCATCGGTTCGTTCGTCGGAGGGTTCCTCGGCTTCCTGCTGTTCCAGCACGACCCCACGGACGGGTTCTTCCAGCCCGCCGGCATCATCGGCTCGATCATCGGCGCGATCGTCGTGCTGGTCGTCTGGGTCGCCGTCTCGGGTCGCCGCGGCGCCGCTCGCCGCTGACCCCGGTCCCGGTCGGGGCGGCCGCGGACGGCCGCCCCGGGGGCATCGTCCTGCCGGCGGCGTCCGCGGCCCGCAGGACGGAAGGACGACCTCGTGCTCAGGCGGACTCCTCCGCGCTTCTCCCGTGCGGTGCCCCGACGGGCTTGGACTCACTCGAGCCACGCTGGCGGAGGAAGATCGAGAACACGATCATCGCTCCGACCGCCAGGAACTCCGACTGCCAGTTCTGCAGGGTCCTGTTCCAGAAATCCGGGGACGTGACGTACTGGAGCCAGGTCTCCGGTGGTGCGCCGTGTTCCGCGTTCTCCTCGTTCGCGACCACGGTCCCACCGAGGGACTGTGCGAGCCAGGACGACACGAAGAGGGCGCCCATCACCAACAGGAGCGAGTTCGAGTACACGATGGATGCCCATCCGCCCCGGCGCGACCACGCGGGCGACCCCGGCCGCGCGTGGTCTCCGACCGATTGTGCCTCGTCGCTGCCGACGCCCTCGTCCCCCGGTCGCTTCGACTCGGGCGACCCGCGTTGCACCAGCCAGATCGTCGCCGCGATGAACAAGAAGAACTGCAAGAACTCGGACTGCCAGTTCTCGGCCACGTCCACCAGGAAACTCGACGACGACACGAAGTCCCAGTAGGCGACGGGCGGAAGACCGTGCACCGCGAGTTCCTCGTTGGTGGCGGCGAGCCCGGCGAACGACTGGCCCACGAGAGCGGCGACGAAGATCACGAGGAAGGCCGTGCTGAGCCCCTGGTCTCGGATGGCTCGACGCATCCTCGTCACCGAGCCGTCAACGGGACGGCGATCATCACGACGAGTCCCGCGACGATCACGCCCATCCACAGCCAGAAGACGGCGCGCATCCCCCGCGTCGATCCGGCGTCGTCGTCCTGCTGATCGCTCACCTGGTCACCCTCCTCGACGGGAATCGCCACGAGGCAGTCCTACGTCACCGACTGCGCGGCGACAAGGGGCTTGCTTTCTCCTCCGGGTGCTGCTGTCGGACCGTCGCCAGCCACGCGCCGACGTCGACGCCCGCAGGCGCGACCCGACACGGCGTCCGTGTCCCGCCGGGCCGTGCGACCGAGGAGAACCGTGGTCGCCCGACCACCGTTCGTGAGGTGGGCCCTACCGGGCTCGAACCGATGACATCCACGGTGTAAACGTGGCGCTCTACCAACTGAGCTAAAGGCCCTCGCACCGGGACGAGCCGGGCGAGCGACTACAGGTTAGCGGGTGGACGAACGGACCCGCGCCTCCTGCGGTCGTGATCGCGGCCGTCAGGCCGAGACGGGGACGAGGAGGTCGAGCGCGGCGCGGTAGTCGGCGAGCGAGCGCTCCTGGCCGGGCTCCGTGCCGAAGTGTTCGCGGATCACCCCGTCGACGTCGATCAGGAAGGTGGTGCGGGTCGCGAAACCCTTGTTCTCGAGGAAGACGCCGTACTCCTTCGAGACCTCGCCGTGCGGCCAGAAGTCCGCCAGCAGGGTGAAGTCGTAGCCCTTCTCCTCGGCGAAGGCGCGCAGCGTGGCCTTGGAGTCGACGGAGACGACGAGCAACTCGACGCGGTGGTCCTGGAACATCGCGAGGTTGTCGCGGAGGGTGCAGAGCTCTTTCGTGCAGGTGCTGCTGAACGCCAGGGGGAAGAACACCAGCGCGACGGGCTTGACGCCCCGGAAGTCGCTCAACCGGACTCGCTCGCCGAACTGGTTCGGCAGGTCGAAGTCGGGAGCCTGGATGGCGTTCTCCAAAGCCATGGGTGCGTTCCTTTCGCGTCGACCCGGGCGGTCGGCGACTGACACGATCGCCGATCCTACGCCTCACTCGTCGGTTTCCACACGGTGGCGTGGCCGGACGTTCCCAGCGCGTGCCGAGCCTGTCCCGGTCCGGGCAACTAGAGTGGGCTGGTCAGGCGGAGTGCGTCTCGGAACCCGGGCACGACGGGCCTGACATCTGTTTGTCCACTCCACGCGGTGGCCCTCCAAGAGACGGCTGCTCCACACAGATGATTGAGGTCAAGGGTGACGGTTAACGATCAGGACCCGTACACGGTCGACAAGGCCGATCGCGATCCCGAAGAGACCGCCGAGTGGCGTGAGTCGCTCGACGCTCTCGTGAAGGCGCAGGGTCACGAACGTGCCCGCGAGATCATGAAGAGCCTGCTCACCCGGTCGAGCGAGCTGCACCTGGGCGTGCCGATGGTGCCGAAGACGGACTACGTCAACACCATCGCCCCCGAGGACGAGCCCGAGTTCCCCGGCGACGAAGACCTCGAGCGCCGCTACCGCAAGTGGGTCCGCTGGAACGCCGCCATCACGGTGCACCGCGCCCAGCGCCCCGGCGTCTCGGTGGGCGGCCACATCTCGACGTACGCCTCGTCGGCCGCCCTGTACGAGGTCGGCAACAACCACTTCTTCCGCGGTCAGGACCACTCCGGTGGCGGCGACCAGGTGTTCTTCCAGGGCCACGCCTCCCCCGGCATGTACGCCCGCGCCTACCTCGAGGGCCGGCTGGGCACGGACCAGCTCGACGGCTTCCGCCAAGAGAAGTCGCACGCCTCGGGCGGACTCAGCTCGTATCCGCACCCGCGCCTCATGCCCGACTTCTGGCAGTTCCCGACCGTGTCGATGGGCCTCGGTCCGATCAACGCGATCTACCAGGCGCAGGTCGCCAAGTACCTCACCAACCGTGGCATCAAGGACGCCAGCGACCAGCAGGTCTGGGCGTTCCTCGGCGACGGCGAGATGGACGAGGTCGAGAGCCGCGGTCAGCTGCAGGTGGCGGCCAACGAGGGCCTCGACAACCTGAACTTCGTCATCAACTGCAACCTGCAGCGCCTCGACGGTCCGGTCCGCGGCAACGGCAAGATCATCCAAGAACTCGAGTCGTTCTTCCGCGGCGCCGGCTGGAACGTCATCAAGGTCGTCTGGGGTCGCGAGTGGGACACCCTGCTCGCGAACGACTCGAGCGGCGCACTGCTCAACCTCATGAACACCACGCCCGACGGCGACTTCCAGACCTACAAGGCCGAGAGCGGCGGCTACGTCCGCGACAACTTCTTCGGTCGCGACCCACGCGCCCTCGAACTCGTCTCGGACTACTCGGACGACGACATCTGGAACCTCAAGCGCGGTGGCCACGACTACCGCAAGGTCTACGCCGCCTTCAAGGCCGCGACCGAGCACAAGGGCCAGCCCACGGTCATCCTCGCCAAGACGGTCAAGGGCTACGGCCTGGGTCCGTCCTTCGAGGGGCGCAACGCGACCCACCAGATGAAGAAGCTCACGCTCGACAACCTCAAGCAGTTCCGTGACGAGCTCCGCATCCCGATCAGCGACGCCCAGCTCGACGAGAACCCGTACCTGCCGCCGTACTACCACCCCGGTCAGGACGACGACGCGATCCAGTACATGCAGGAACGTCGTCGTGCGCTCGGCGGCTACGTGCCCGAGCGCCGGACCAAGTACACCCAGATCGCGGTCCCCGAGGCGAAGACCTACGACGTCGTCAAGAAGGGGTCGGGCAAGCAGGAGGTCGCCACCACGATGGCCTTCGCGCGCCTCCTGAAGGACCTGCTGCGCTCGCCCGACTTCGGCCACCGCATCGTGCCGATCATCCCCGACGAGGCCCGCACCTTCGGCATGGACGCGTACTTCCCGACGTCCAAGATCTACAACCCGAACGGTCAGCACTACACCTCGGTCGACCGCGAACTGCTGCTCGCCTACAAGGAGAGCCCGCAGGGCCAGATCATCCACGTCGGCATCAACGAGGCCGGCGCGTTCGCGGCCTTCACCGCCGTCGGCACCTCGTACTCGACGCAGGGCGAACCGCTCATCCCGGTCTACGTCTTCTACTCGATGTTCGGGTTCCAGCGCACCGGCGACGCCATGTGGGCCGCCGGCGACCAGATGGCGCGCGGCTTCATCATCGGTGCCACCGCGGGTCGCACGACGCTGACCGGCGAGGGCCTCCAGCACGCCGACGGCCACTCCCTGCTGCTGGCGTCGACGAACCCCGCGGTCGTCTCGTACGACCCGGCGTTCGGCTACGAGCTCGGGCACATCGTCAAGTCGGGCATGGACCGCATGTACGGCACGGACGAGCACGGCAACGCGTCGCACTCCGACCCGAACGTCATGTACTACATCACCGTGTACAACGAGCCGATGGCCCAGCCCGTCGAACCCGAGGGCCTCGACGTGGACGGCGTGGTGCGCGGCATCTACAAGCTCAAGGACGCCGAGAACCTGGGTCCCCGCGCCCAGCTCCTGGCGTCCGGCGTCGGTGTGCCGTGGGCTCTCGAGGCGCAGCAGCTGCTCGCCGACGACTGGAACGTCGCGGCCGACGTCTGGAGCGTCACCAGCTGGAACGAACTGCGCCGCGACGGCCTGGCCGCCGAGGAGCACAACTTCCTGCACCCGAACGACGAGCCGAAGACGCCCTACGTCACCGAGAAGCTGAAGGACTCCGAGGGCCCCGTCATCGCCACGAGCGACTTCATGGCCGCCGTGCCCGACCAGATCCGCGAGTACGTGCCCGGCGACTACCTGACCCTCGGGGCCGACGGCTTCGGTTTCAGCGACACCCGGGCCGCCGCCCGCCGGTTCTTCAAGATCGACGGACCGTCGGTCGTCGTCCGCACCCTGCAGGCCCTGGCCCGTCGCGGCGAGGTCGACCCCGCTGTGGTCCAGCAGGCGATCGATCGTTACCAGCTGCACGACGTCACGGCCGGCACCAGCGGCACCGCCGGCGGGGAGGCCTGACGACCCCGTGAGCGCCGAGCGGGTGCCCGGATCGCCCCTGCAGCCGTCCGCGGCCACGAAAGAGCGCACGCTCGCGTGGCTGCGGACGGTCTCGGGTGAGCTGTCCACCGCGACCATCAAGCGCCTCGAAGAGACGCTGCCCTGGTACGGGGACATGCCCCCCGGGCGTCGCTCGGCGGTCGGGCTCGTCGCCCAGGCCGGCATCACCTCGTTCATCAGCTGGTTCGCCGACCCGCGATCCACCCCGTGGATCGCCGCCGACGTCTTCGGTGCGGCCCCGCGCGAACTGCTCCGCTCGGTCAGCCTCACGCAGACCCTGCAGCTCATCCGCATCACCGTCGAGGTCGTGGAAGAACGCGTCAAGGACGGCGACGACTCGTTGCGCGAAGCGATCCTCCTGTACTCGCGCGAGATAGCCTTCGCCTCGGCGGACGTCTACGCCCGGGCCGCCGAAGCCCGAGGCCTCTGGGACGCCCGACTCGAGGCCCTGGTCGTCGACTCGATCCTGAGCGGCGAGTACGACGACGAGTTGCCCAGCCGCATCGCCGCGCTCGGATGGCACGGGCACGGTGAGGTCGCCGTCCTCGTCGGCACGGCTCCGCGGATGCTCGACGTCGACATGCTCCGACGCACGGCCCGGCACCGGGAGGCCGACGTGCTCATCGGCGTGCAGGGCAGCCGACTGGTGCTCGTCATCGGGCGGGCCGATCCGCTCGACGAGGGCAGCGCCTCCTCGACCCACCCCAGCTTCACCGAGATCGCGCGCGCGCTCGAACCCGGCTTCGGCGACGGGCACCTCGTGCTCGGCCACGAGGTGCCGAGCCTCGTCGACGCCTCGAAGAGCGCCAAGGCCGCCCTCGCCGGTTTCGCGGTCGCACGGGCCTGGCGCAACGCGCCCCGCCCCGTCCTCGCCGACGACCTCCTGCCCGAGCGCGCCCTCGCCGGAGACCCGGTCGCACGGTCGACCCTCGTCAACCGCATCTACAAGCCCCTCAAGACGCACTCGACCGAGTTGCTGACGACCTTGTGGTGCTACCTCGACAACGGGCGCTCGCTCGAGGCCACGGCACGCGAACTCTTCGTGCACCCGAACACCGTGCGGTATCGCCTGAAGCGCGTCACGGACGTGATCGGCTGGGATGCCACCGGCGCCCGTGAGGCGCTGATCCTCCAGTCGGCGCTCGTGCTCGGATCGATCGCCGACCCCGAGGGGTCAGGGGTCCGACGCAAGTGACCGTCGGGCTGCCCGCGAGGACGTCTGTGCGCTTCGACAACGTTCTCGCTCATCTTTGGTCGAGTTGCTACACCGCAGACCCCCGACTCGTTGGCATGATGGACCAGTGATCGTTGTCGTAGCGCCCGGTCAGGGCTCCCAAACTCCCGGTTTCCTCGACCCCTGGCTGGCAGACCCCGACCAGCGTGAGTTGCTGACGTCGCTCTCCGACGCGGCCGGCCTCGATCTCGTCGCCCACGGCACCACGTCCGACGCCGACACGATCCGCGACACCGCCGTGGCCCAGCCCCTCATCGTCGCGGCCGGCATCCTGACCGCCCGTGCCCTCTTCGGCCGTGTCGAGCGCTCCGCCGTCGTCGGCGTCGCGGGCCACTCGGTCGGAGAGTTCACCGCCGCGGCCGTCAGCGGCGTGCTGAGCGACCTCGACGCCGTCACGCTCGTCGCCGAACGGGGCCGGGCCATGGCCGACGCCGCCGCACTCGTCGAGACCGGCATGAGCGCCGTGCTCGGCGGTGACGAAGACGAACTGCTCGCCCGTCTCGACGCCCTCGGGCTCTTCCCCGCCAACTACAACGGTGGCGGCCAGATCGTCGTCGCCGGCGAGACCGCCGCACTCGCCGAACTGGCGGCCGACCCGCCGGCCAAGAGCCGCGTCGTGCCCCTCCAGGTCGCCGGCGCCTTCCACACGCGGTACATGCAGCCCGCCGTCGAGCGCCTCCGCTCCGCCGCCGCCTCGGTCACGGCCGCCGACCCCTCGACGACGCTCTGGACCAACCACGACGGCAGCACCGTCGACTCGGGCGCGCGCTTCGTCGAGCTGCTCGTCGGGCAGGTCTCGTCTCCCGTCCGATGGGATGCGACCATGCGGTCGTTCGCCGACGCCGGTGTGACGGGCATCGTCGAACTCGCCCCGGCCGGAGCCCTGACCGGCCTGGCCAAGCGCGCGCTGAGGGGTGTCCCCTCGGTCGCCGTCAAGACACCCGACGACCTGCAGGCCGCCGTCGACCTCATCGAGGGAGCAGCATGACCACCCCCCAGCTCAACCAGACCACCGGTGCGCAGTTCACCCGGATCTACGCACTCGGCGCCGCCCGCGGTGAGAACGTGGTCCCGAACGCCGACATCATCGAACCGATCAACTCCAGCGACGAGTGGATCCAGCAGCGCACCGGTGTGATCACCCGCCGACGGGCAGGCAAGGACGTCAAGGTCGTCGACCTCGCCGAGACCGCCGCCAACGAGGCCATCGCCAAGTCGGGCATCCGCCCCGACCAGATCGGCGCCGTCCTCGTGTCGACCATCGGTGCCGGCGTCGTGACCCCGTCGGTCGCCTCGCTGCTCGCCGAGCGCGTCGGTGCGAACCCGGCCGCCGCCTACGACATCTCGGCCGCCTGCGCCGGCTTCACGTACGGCATCGCGCAGGCCGACTCGTTCGTCAAGTCGGGCCTCGCCGAGTACGTCCTCGTCGTGGGTGCCGAGAAGCTCAGCGACGTCATCGACCCGACCGACCGCACGATCTCGTTCCTGCTCGCCGACGGAGCGGGTGCGGCCATCGTCGGCCCGTCCGACACCGCGGGCATCGGCCCGACGGTCTGGGGCTCGGACGGCTCGAAGTGGGACGCCATCGGCATGACCAACACCATGACCGAGTACCGCGAGGGTGCCGGCGAGATCCCCTGGCCGACCCTCCGCCAAGAAGGTCAGACGGTCTTCCGCTGGGCCGTCTGGGAGATGGCCAAGGTCGCCAAGGAGGCCCTCGAACGCGCCGGCGTGACCGCCGACCAGCTGTCGGCCTTCGTGCCCCACCAGGCCAACATGCGCATCATCGACGAGTTCGCGAAGCAGCTCGGCCTGCCCGAGTCCGTCGTGATCGGTCGCGACATCGCGACCACCGGCAACACCTCGGCCGCCAGCATCCCGCTCGCGACCCACCGACTGCTCGACGAACACCCCGAACTCAGTGGCGGTCTCGCGCTGCAGATCGGTTTCGGTGCCGGACTCGTGTTCGGCGCCCAGGTGGTCGTGCTGCCCTAGCGCGCCGCTGCCCACCCGACCGCGGGGCGCTGTATAGGCTTTACCCCGGTCACAACGACACCCCCTCAAGGAGACAACACCATGGCACTGTCCACCGAAGAAGTCCTCGCCGGCCTCGCCGAGCTCGTCAACGACGAGACCGGGATCGCCACCGACACCGTCGAGATGGACAAGTCGTTCACCGACGACCTCGACATCGACTCGATCTCCATGATGACCATCGTCGTCAACGCCGAAGAGAAGTTCGACGTCAAGATCCCCGACGAAGAGGTCAAGAACCTCAAGACCGTCGGCGACGCCGTCACGTACATCCACAAGGCGCAGAACTAAGACGTCGGCTGCCCGGTCGCCGTCACGGCGACCGGGCCCCGCCGCTGTGCCCTCGACGCCGTCGACCCCACGCCACCAGCCTCGGCTGCAGCCCGGGTCACGGCGTCGTCGTACATCGGCACAGCCCACCGACCGGCCCTCCCAGAAGGAACGTCAATGACCAAGAAGATCGTCGTCACCGGCCTCGGCGCCACGAGCCCGCTCGGTGGCACCGCCACCGAGAGCTGGCAGAACCTGCTCGCCGGCCAGTCGGGCATCACCACGCTCGAACAGGACTGGGTCGCCAAGTACGAGCTGCCCGTCACCTTCGCCGGCCAGGCACGCACCCCCTCGGCCGACGTGCTCGACCGCCGCGAGATCAAGCGCCTCGACCCGTCGAGCCAGTTCGCGCTCACCGCGGCCCGCGAGGCCTGGGCCGACGCCGGCTCGCCCGAGGTCGTCCCCGAACGCTTCATCGTCGACTGGGCCACCGGGATCGGCGGTGTCTGGACGCTGCTCGACGGGTGGGACACCCTGCGCGAGAAGGGCCCGCGACGCGTCCTGCCGATGACCGTCCCCATGCTCATGCCGAACGGTCCCGCCGCCGCCATCTCGATGAGCCTGGGTGCGCGCGCCGGAGCCCGCACGGTCGTGTCGGCCTGCGCCTCCAGCACCGAGTCGATCGCCATGGCCTACGAGCACCTGCAGTCCGGCCTCGCCGACATCGCCGTCGCCGGCGGTTCCGAGGCGGCCATCCACCCGATGCCCCTGGCCTCCTTCGCGGCCATGCAGGCCCTCTCGAAGCGCAACGACGACCCCGCCACCGCCTCGCGTCCCTACGACGTCACGCGCGACGGCTTCGTCCTCGCCGAAGGAGGCGCGGCGCTCGTCCTCGAGACCGAGGAGCACGCCCTGGCCCGCGGGGCCCGCATCTACGCCGAGCTCATCGGTGGTGCGGTCACCAGCGACTCGTACCACATCACCGCTCCCGACCCCGAGGGCACCGGCGCCGCCCGGGCCGTCATCGCGACGCTCGAGAACGCGGGGGTCGACCGCGACCAGGTCGTCCACGTCAACGCCCACGCGACGAGCACCCCGGTCGGCGACATCGCCGAGTACCACGCCATCAAGCGCGTCTTCGGCGACCACACCCCGAAGCTGATCGTCTCGGCGACCAAGGCGGCCACGGGCCACCTGCTCGGCGGCGCGGGCGGCATCGAGGCGCTGTTCACGGTCAAGGCGCTGCACGAGCGCGTGGCACCGCAGACGATCAACGTCACGCAGATGGACGACGAGATCGACATGGACGTCGTCGTCGGAGAACCGCGTCCCCTGCCCGAGGGCGAGATCGTGGCGATCAGCAACTCGTTCGGCTTCGGCGGCCACAACGCCGTCGTCGGGTTCCGCTCGGTCTGACCGAGGCGACCGACGCAGGAGGCGCGGGGGGGGGGGTTAACCCCCCCCCCCCCCCCGCGGGGGGGCCCCCCGGGGCCCCGGCCCCCCCCCCCCCCGGCGGGGGGGGGGGGGGCCGGGGCCCCGGGGGGCCCCCCCGCGGGGGGGGGGGGGGGGTTAACCCCCCCCCCCGCGCCTCCTGCGTCGTCACCCGGTGCGCCCGGGACGCCCCTCCCCGGGCAGGGGCGGGTCAGCTGACCTTGTGCAGCCAGACGACGGGGTTGCCTTCGCCGCTGTAGCGGAACGGTTCGAGTTCGTCGTCCCAGGCCTGGCCGAGGGCGAGACGCAGCTCGCGGTGCAGCTCGAGGGTGTTCGACCCCGCGATCTCCATCGCGTAGCGGATGCGGTCCTCGGGGATGACCGTGTTGCCGGCGGTGTCGGTCTGGGCGAAGAACACGCCCAGGTCGGGAGAGTGCATCCAGCGCCCCCCGTCGTGGGTCTCGCCGGGGTCTTCGGTCACCTCGTAGCGGAGGTGCTCCCAGCCCCGCAGAGCAGAGGCGATGCGCGCGCCGGAACCCTCGTCACCCTGCCACGAGAACTCGGTGCGCTGGGCGCCGGGCAGCACGGGTTGGTCGACCCAGGCGAAGTTCACGCCGTGCCCGAGGGCACGACCGACGGCCCACTCGACGTGTGGGCACAGTGCACGAGGGGACGAGTGCACGTAGAGCACTCCCCGAGCGGTTGCAGCAGCCACGATTCCTCCATCTGGTTCAGGTGCGACTTCCCCATCGACCTGTCAGACGTGACTCGTGTGCGTTCTTCGATTGTGCGGGCCGGGACCCGGTGATGCGCGGGACGGTGCCCGTTCTGTGAATTATGACCGACCCGCCTGAGAAATCACAACTGTGTAACACCTGCGAATGGTGCGGCGTCTCGCACGGCCGGCCGGCTCACTTGGCCTGCGAGTAGTCGTCCACGACCGCGACCGTGACCGGGAAGGCCACCGGGGCGTCGCCGAAGAGCAGCCGGCCGGCCTCGACCGCGCTGTCGACGACCATCGCGGCGACCTCGTCGGCGGCGGCCGCGGGGGCGTGCACCACCACCTCGTCGTGCAGGAAGAACACGAAGTGGGGTGCCGGGACGCCGGTCCCCCAGCGCGCGTGCAGACGACGGCGCAAGGCGCCCATCCAGCAGAGGGCCCACTCCGCGGCGGTGCCCTGCACGACGAAGTTGCGCGTGAACCGACCCCACGAGCGTGCGTCGCGATCGGCCGGCCGCACGCCCATCTCGGGAGGCAGCGCGCCCGCCCCGGCGCCCCCGGAGGCGTCCGGGTCGTCGGACGGCCGCGGTGAACTGCGGCCGAGCAGGGTGTCGACGACTCCCCCGGCCTCGCCCGTGCGCGCCGCCGTCTCGACGAGCGCCATGGCGTCGGGGAACCGCCGCGCCAGGCGGGGCACGAGACGGCCGCTCTCGCCCTGGGTCGCGCCGTACATCGCGCCGAGCATCGCGACCTTGGCCTCGGCCCGCGTCGCGACGGCCCCGCTGGCGACGATGCCCTCGTACAGGTCGCCCGACCCGGCCCGGGCCATCGAGCGGTCGCCGGACAGGCCGGTCAGGATGCGCGGCTCGAGTTGCGAGGCGTCGGCGACCACGAGCTTCCAGCCCGGGTCGGCCACGACGGCCCCGCGGACCGCCCGGGGAAGCTGCAGCGCGCCTCCTCCGCTCGTGGCCCACCGGCCGGTCACGACGCCGCCCGGCACGTAGTCGGGACGGAAGCGCCCGCCGTGCACCCAGGCGTCGAGCCAGGCCCAGCCGTTGGCGACGAGCAGGCGCTGCATCTTCTTGTAGCGGAGCAGCGGCTCGATGGCGGGGTGCTCGTGCCGTTGCAGTTCCCACTGCCGCGTCGACTGCACGAGCACGCCCGCCCGGTTCAGGGCCCTGATCAGTTCGGCGGGCGAGTCGGGGTTGAGATCGGGCGCGTCGAGCGCCTGCCGCACCTCGTCGAGGGCGTCGCGCATGCGGGCCGGTCGCTCTCCCGGGGCGGGCCTCGGCCCGAGGGCAGCGGTCAGCAGTTCGTCGTGCACCCGGGGCGACCACGGGATGCCCCGGTGGCGCATCTCGGCCGCGATCAACGCACCGGTGGACTCGGCGGCGACGAGCAGCTCGAGTCGACCCCGGGCAGGCGACGCCTCGACCGCCTCGCGCTGGGCGAGGAACTCGGCCGCCGGGTCGGGCAGCGACTCGGGGAGGACCTCGAAGAGGCCGTCGGACTCCCCCGGCGACGCCTGGGCGACGTCCCACGGCCCGGGAGCCGCGCCTCCGAGGGGGAAGGCGGGCGCCGACGTCGACCGTCGCAGGATCGCGTGCACGAGCCGGAGGTCGACGCAGCGCGCCAGCGTGACCCCGGCGTCGAGGAGGCGCGGGTACCACCGCGGGGTGTCGTCCCAGACCCAGCGGGGCGAGGCCTCGCGCTCGAGGCCGGCCACGCGCGCCGGCAGGTCGGCCGCGGGGATGGTCTCCACGCCGACCGCTTCGAGCAACCCCGACGTGCCACGCTCGTACCGCGTCAGCTCGACGTCACCGTCGGGCAGTCGACGCAGCAGGAAGAACACCGCCTGATCATCCCACTTCGCGCCGACGCCGCCGGCCCGTTCTCAGTGCAGCGGCTGCCCGGCGGCGTCGAGGACGTTCTTCTCGCCCGCCTCGATCGGCGACGCGAACCGGTTCTGGGCCGGCGGGATCGGGCAGTTGAAGGCGTACGAGAAGGCGCAGGGCGGCAGGACGGCCCGGTTGAAGTCGAGCGTGATGGTGCCGTCGCCGTTCGGCACCGGGAAGAGGAACCGCCCGACCGAGTACGTGCTGTCGCCGTTGGTCGCGTCGCCGAAGACGAGCTGCAACCGGTCGCCGTCACCCGACGGGAACGCCGCGAGCTCGTGGTCGACCCCGTCGCGGGTGAAGCGGATGAGCCCGGGCAACGGCTTGGGCCGACTGAGCTCGAGGTCAGCCTGGTGACGGATGTCGACCTGGGTGTCGGGCGCGGTGGGCACGAAGTCGGCCGTGACGACCCAGTCCGGGTCGAACGGGAAGGCGTCGATTGACCCGAAGCCCGTCACGGCGTCCGACGCGGAGTCCCAGACGCGGAGGGCGTACCCGGTGTGGTCGTCGTTCGCGATCACCGTGCCGGTCGTCGTCTCCGAGAACCGGAGGCTGCTCGGGACCATCGCGTCGTCACCCGCCACGACGACGGTGCCGTCGACGAGGTCGCCGTCCACGTGGATGCCGTCCGCGGCGGCGGCCGTCAGCGCCAGTCCCGACACGCCCTGCGGGGTCGGCGCCCAGCGGCCCGGCACGCCCCAGACGGTCTGCTCGTGGTCGACCCACTGCGTGCCGGTCAGGGCGAGCGGACCCTGCGGCGACACCGCGCGGGTGCGGCGCAGGACGTGGAAGCGGTCGAGCTCGGCCTGCGCGGCCGCGTGCTCGGACGGGCGGGTGGTGTCGGCGGTGCTGTCGGTCATCGGTCCTCCTGGGGTCTGACGGGGGCAACGCCGGGGAGGCGCGGTTCATGCCCCGACGGACGGGACGTGGTCGGGACCGGCACCGCGCCTCCTCGTCCGACGTCTCAGTCCTGCAGGTCGTCGCCGCCCACGGCGAGGCGCCGGAGCTGCTCGTCGAACGGGACGACCGCGGCGAACGGGTCGTCGAGCGCGCCCTCGTGCCGCGCCACGAGCTCGGCGAACTCCCCCGCGGCGCGCGTGACCCGCTCGGGCAGCGTCGTGGAGGTGCCGTCGCCCTCGCCCCAGTCCTCGGACGCCGCGAACACGGAGGTGGGCACGACGACGGCCTGGAGGTAGGCGAACAGGGGTCGCACCGCGTACTCGAGGGCCAACGAGTGGCGGGCCGTTCCGCCGGTCGCCCCGATCAGCACGGGCGTGCCCGTCAGCGCCTTGTGGTCCATCACGTCGACGAACGACTTGAACAGGCCGCTGTACGAGGACGAGAAGACGGGCGTGACCGCGATCACGCCGTCGGCACTCGTCACCTTCTCGAGCGCCTCGGCGAGGGCGGGAGGCGCGAAACCGGTCAGCATCGCGTCCGTCACCTCGTGCGCGAGGTCGCGCAGCTCGACGACCTCGACCTCGACGAACGAGCCACGGCCGACGAGGTCACGCGTGGTGGCCTCGACCAGCCGGTCGGCCAACAGACGTGTGGAGGACGGCTGGCCCAGCCCCGCGGACAGGGCGACGATCTTCTTGGTGCTCATGGCGCGCCTCCTGCGTGTCTCAGCGGGCGGACGACGCGGTGAGCGCGTCGTGCGCGGTGGGTGTGGCCGTGGACCGCGACGCCCGGGTCGCGGCCTCGACGAGCGAGGCATGCGTGGGGGCGTCGGGCACGTCGGCCGGACGGTTCGCGGCGAACTCGCGACGGAGGACCGGCACGACCTCGCTGCCGAGGATGTCGAGCTGCTCGAGGACCGTCTTCAGGGGCAGGCCGGCGTGGTCCATGAGGAAGAGCTGGCGCTGGTAGTCGCCGACGTAGTCGCGGAAGCCGAGGGTGCGGTCGATGACCTCCTGGGGGCTGCCGACGGTGAGCGGGGTCTGGCTCGTGAAGTCCTCCATCGAGGGGCCGTGGCCGTAGACCGGGGCGTTGTCGAAGTAGGGACGGAAGGTGCGCTTGGCGTCCTGCGAGTTCTTCGCCAGGAAGACCTGACCGCCCAGACCGACGATCGCCTGGTCGGCACGCCCGTGCCCGTGGTGCTCGAAGCGGCTGCGGTAGAGCTCGACCATCTGCTTCGTGTGCGAGGCGGGCCAGAAGATGTGGTTGGCGAAGAAGCCGTCGCCGTAGTAGGCGGCCTGCTCGGCGATCTCGGGGCTGCGGATCGACCCGTGCCAGACGAAGGGCGCGACGCCGTCGAGGGGACGCGGGGTCGCCGTGAAGCCCTGCAGCGGGGTGCGGAAGTGGCCCTTCCAGTCGACGACGTCCTCGCGCCAGAGACGGTGCAACAGGGCGTAGTTCTCGATCGCCAGGTTGATGCCCTGGCGGATGTCCTTGCCGAACCAGGGGTAGACCGGGCCCGTGTTGCCCCGACCGAGCGTGAGGTCGATCCGGCCACCGGCGAGGTGTTGGAGCATCGCGAAGTCCTCGGCGATCTTGACCGGGTCGTTCGTCGTGATGAGCGTCGTGGCCGTGCTGAGCACGATGCGCTCGGTCTGCGCGGCGATGTAGGCGAGGAGGGTCGTCGGGCTCGAGTTCACGAAGGGCGGGTTGTGGTGCTCGCCTGCGGCGTAGACGTCGAGGCCGACCTCTTCGGCCTTCTTCGCGATGGTGACCATCGCCTGGAGGCGCTCGCCCTCGGTCGGGGTGGCACCGGTCGTGGGGTCGGTCGTGATGTCGCCGACGCTGAAGATTCCGAACTGCATTGCTCCACCTTAGAACATCTGCATGCGTTTGCATGCACTTCGGTGAACCGCGGGGTGGGGCGTGGCATTCCCGGGCGTGCGACGCCAGCCCGGCCCGGCCCGGCCCGGCTCGACCTCGGTGTGCGGGGTGCGGGTGCGGGGTGCGGTTCGGGGTGCGGCGCGTCGGCAACTCCGGATCGGTGCCGCGGCGCGGAGGCTCAGGCCCGAAAACACGCGGTCCTCGCCGATCGGCGCCGCAGGAAGCAGGAGTTGCCGGCACGCGTCGGCAATTCCCGACGGGTGCCGCGCCGCGGAAGGCCGAGCCCGGAAATACGCGGCCCCTCGCCGATAGGCGCCGCAGGGGGCAGGAGTTGCCGGCACGCGTCGGCAACTCCGGACCGGTGTCGCAGCTCGGGGACCCGGGCCCGGAGACACGGGACGGACGCCGGCCGGTACGACGGGAGTCAGGAGTTGCCGACCACGCGACGGGGTAGGTGCGGGACGGACTGGGGTCGGGCGGGGAGCAGGCGCGCCAGAGTGGAGGCGCGCCGGGGTGGTCGCGCACCGGGGCGGGGTGAGGCGGTTGCGGCGGCGGGTCAGGCTAGGGGGGCGAGGCGCAGCCAGCGCTCCGCGACCTGGGCTTGCGAGACGGGCCCGTCGCCGTCGCGGTCGATCTGGGGCGAGTCGAACTCGACCCACCAGGTGCGGGCCGAGCCGCCGATGGCCGACACCCCCTGCCAGGCGCTGCCCCCGGCCCGGACCACGATGCCCGTCGGGCCGTACGGGAACGGCGTAGAAGGGTCCTCGTCCGAGTCGAGGACGTACACCTGGGCCCCCACGCCCATGCGCGCCGGGCCGGATCGCCCGGCGTCGTCGGAGGAGGCGCCGCCCCAGGCGTCGGGGTCGGGCTCCGGCTGTCGGGGCCGCTTGGTGAACATGGACGACATCGTGCCACGCACGACGGACGCCGGGCGACGACGCGGCCGCGCTCACAGCAGGCCCGGAGGCCGCGAACCGACCGGAACCGGGGCAGGCGCCACCGGACACCACGAGTAGGGCGGACGGGACTTGAACCCGTGACCGATCGATTATGAGTCGACTGCTCTAACCGGCTGAGCTACCGCCCCTCGCGTCGGCCCACCGGTGCGAGCCGTGGCCGGCCGGGGCGGTGCCGCGGTCGACCGTCAGTGCGCGCGGTCGGACGCCGCGTCGGTGGAGGGGACCACCGGCTGACCACGATACAGGCTCTCGAACACGCTGAGCGTTCGCTCGATGTCGTGCCCCTCGATCATCTTCAGGCTGGCCCGGCGCATCGCGAGGTACTCGTCGTCGGGGGCGGTCAACACCGTCGTGAGCTTGTCGGCGAGGTCGCGGCTGTCGCCCGGGCGGAAGAGGTATCCGTTCTGGCCCTCGTCGACCAGGTGCGGCAGGGCCATGGCGTCGGCCACGACGATGGGCAGCCCCGACGCCATCGCCTCGAGGCTGGCGATGCTCTGGAGTTCGGCGATCGACGGCATGGCGAAGACCGTCGACTCGGTCAGCGTGCGCCGCAACTCGTCGTCGGACAGGTACCCGGCGAAGGTGACGACGTCGGCGAGGCCGAGGTCGCGGCTGGTCGTCTGGAGCTGCTTGAAGAGGTCTCCGCCGCCCACGATCGTGAGCGTCGCGCCGAGGGCCGGGTCGAGCAGGGTCATCGCCTTGAGCAGCACGTCGATCTGCTTCTCGGCCGTGACCCGGCCGACGAACACGATGCGGTTCTCGGCCGGACGGGTGTCGAGGGCGGTGTAGTGCCCGGCCTCGATGCCGCAGGAGACGGCGAGCACGCCGGTGACCGCGACCGACTTCTCGAGGAACGTGGCCGCCTTCTGCGTGGGGGTCGTGATCGCCGCGGCCTTGTGGAACGTCTTGCTCGCGTCGTTCCACGCCATCTGGGTCGCCTTGGCGCGCAGCCCCTTGGGCAGACCGGTGTGCTCGAGCAGGTTCTCGGGCATGAAGTGGTTCGTGGCGACGATCCGCACGCCCCGGCGCTCGGCGACCTGCGCGACGCCCCGGCCCATCACGATGTGCGACTGGATGTGGACGACGTCGGGGTGGATCTCGTCGAAGATCTTCTCAGCGTGCTCCTGCACGCGCCACGGGGTGGCGAAGCGCAGCCAGTCGTGCAGCGGCCACCGCGTCGAGTACAGCCGGTGGACGGTCAACGTCACGCCGCCGTGCTGCTCGAGGAAGGTGCCGTGGTGCCGGCTGGCCGCGGGCACCATGAGGTGCACGTCGTGGCCGCGCTGGGCGAGCCCCACGGCGAGCCGCTCCGTGAAGTTGGCGGCGCCGTTGACGTCGGGCGGGAAGGTGTCGCCAGCGATCAGGACGGTCAGGCGGTCGGACGACCCCGAGGAGGCGCGGGTCGCGACGTCAGCCGACGTCGCGTCGTCGGGTCGGCCGGGTTCCGAGGGCGTCGGGGCAGGTGTCACGGGTCGTGGCGTCCTTCTCGTGCTCGGTGGGGTGTGCGGCGCGTCGTTCGCCCGGACGATCGTCGACCGGCGGGCGAGACGACCCCACGCTAGCTCAGGCTCGGGTCTGGGGATGGTATTTGGCGAGTTGGAACACGCCGTAGACCGCGATGGCGGCCGCGACGACGAAGAAGACGCCGGCGATCGCGGGGGCGTTCTGCGCCTCGCCCAGGACGACGATGCCGATGCCGACCGCGATGAGCGGATCGACGACCGTGAGACCGGCGATGACGAGGTCGGGTGGGCCGGACGAGTAGGCGTTCTGCACGAAGTACCCGCCGAGCAGTCCGGCCGCGAGCAGGAACACGATGCACACGATCGTCAACCAGTCGAAGTTGCCGGCGAAGACCCGGTTGAGGACGACCTTGGCGAGGGTCGCGACGAAGCCGTAGAGCACGCCCGCCGCGATGATGTAGAACAGCGCGCTGCGACGGCGGCGCAACAGGGCGAAGGCGACACCCAGCACGGAGCCGACGACGGCGAGGATCACGAGGACCGTGACGAGCTGCCGCGTGGTGATCTCGGGCTCGATGGCCGTGAAGGCCGCCACGGTGACGAAGAGCCCGACGCCGCCGACGCAGAAGAGGATGGCCCGCTTGGCGCGCCGGTCGAGTCGTCGACCCGTCGAACGGGAGTTGAGGACTGCCGTGATGACGAGGGCGACCGCCCCGAGCGGCTGCACCACGAGGAGCGGTGCGATGCGCAGACTGGTCAGCTGGAAGAGGATCGCGAGGCCGAGCATCAGCGTGCCCAGCACCCACGAGGGGCGGCCCACGAGGGCGAGCACCTGGCGGACGTTCATGCCGCTCTTCGCCGCACCGATCCGTCGCTCGACCTTGGCGACGCCCTGGTGCTGGAGCTGGGCGCCGATCGAGAGGAACACCGCGCCGATCAGCGCGATCGGGATGCCGAGCGCCTGGTAGGGGGTCAGGGATACCTGCTGGGTGAGCTCCCCGATGTCCGTCGTCACGGCGTCCACGCTAGCGCCGTGGCGCTGGATAGTCTGGACGAATGGCCGTTCGACCCATTTCCATCACGGGTGACCCCGTGCTCCACTCCCCCGCCTCCGAGGTGACCGTCGTCGACGACGACCTGCGCACCCTCGTCGCCGACATGTTCGAGACGATGGACGCCGCCCCGGGCGTCGGTCTGGCGGGCCCGCAGGTGGGCGTGGGCAAGCGCCTGTTCGTCTACTCGTGGACCGACGACGACGGCGAGCTGTGGCGCGGCGTGGCCATCAACCCGACGCTCTGGCAGAGTCCGCTCTCGATCGAGCCGCTCGACGACGACTCCGAGTCCGAGGGCTGCCTCTCGGTGCCCGGCGAGAGGTTCCCGTTGCGGCGTGCCGACGGCGTCGTGCTGCGGGCCACCGACCTCGAGGGCGACGCGGTCGAGATCGAGGCCTGGGGCTGGCTCGCCCGCGTCTTCCAGCACGAGTACGACCACCTCGACGGCATCCTGTACGCGGACCGGCTCGAGCATCCCTTCCACAAGGCGGCCGCGAAGGCGGTCCGCAAGAAGGGCTGGGGACAACCGGGCAGCACCTGGCTGCCGGGCGTCGACCACCTCGAGGACTGACGACCGGCCCCGACCGACCCCGAGACCGAGGAGGGGGGGGGGGGGGCCGCCCCCCCCCCCCCCCCCAAAGGCGTTGGGGGGGCGCCCCCAACGTGAAGGACCCGGCGCGGGGGGCCGCCCCGGCCCCGCCCCCCCAAAATAACCCCC
>NZ_JBIUVP010000001.1:378390-961669 GCF_044742985.1 Frigoribacterium sp. NPDC087798
CGCCCCCCCCCCCCCCGGCCGGGGGGCCCGCGCCCCCCCCCCCCGCCGCCCGCCCCCCCCCCCCCCCCCCCCCCCCCCCCCGGGGGGGCCGCCCCCCCCCCCCCCCCCCCCCCGCCTCCTTCTCGTTCGGGCACGGAACGGAACGTAACGGAACGGCGAGAGAGGCCCAGGACGGACCGGGCAAGAGAAAAGGCCCAGAGGGTGGAGCCTCTGGGCCTTCGCTCCCCGAGTTGGACTCGAACCAACAACCTGCCGGTTAACAGCCGGCTGCTCTGCCAATTGAGCTATCGAGGAATGGCAACCGCCCCGGACTTTCGTCCGTGACAGCGGAGACAACACTAGCAAAGATCTGAGCCCCCGAGGGACCACGCCGACGACGCGGCGCGTCGCACGGCTCCGAGCGCCGCGTCAGTACCCGTCGTGCGGGTCGACCACGCCGACGAACTCCCCGTCGCCGAGGAAGGCCCGCACGTTGAGCCGGATGCGCTCGGCCAGCAGCGGGGCCGTCATCTCGGGGGTGTCCGCCTGGTGCGGCGTGACGACGACACGCGGCTCGCCGAAGAGCGGGTGCCCGTCGGGGAGCGGCTCGGGCGTGGTGACGTCGACCCCCGCGCCCCAGAGTCGCTCCGCCCTGACCGCCTCGACGAGGGCGTCCGTGTCGACCAGGCTGCCCCGCGCGACGTTGACGAGCACGGCCGTCGCCGGCAGCAGGGCGAGCCGACGCGCGTCGAGGAGGCCTGCCGTGCCGGGCGTCGCGGCGGCGGCGAGGACGAGGACGTCGGCCTCGGGCAACACCTCGTCGAGTCGCTCGACTGGGACGGTCCGGTCGGCCCCGGGCACGGGTTCGCTCGACCGGCGCACGATGGTCACCCGGACGTCGAACGGGGCCAGGAGGCGCATCAGCTCGATCGCGATGCCCCCCGCCCCGACGATGACGACGTGCCGTCCGTAGAGCGACCGGCCCTGTTGTTCGGTGGCCCAGGAGGTGGCGCGCACGCGCTGGGGAACGACCCTCAGCAGCGACAGCACGAGCATGAGGGCGTGCTCGGCGACGGGTTCGGCGAACGCCCCCTTGGCGCTCGTCCAGAGCGGCAGCGCGCGGTCGGCACGGGCCGTGATGACCTCGGAGAAGGCGTCGACCCCGGCGTAGGGCAGCTGGACCCACTCGATGCCCGGGTTCTCGTCCAGCGCGCGGGCCAGGCCGTCGGGGTCGCGGTACGAGAGCCAGACTAGGCCACGGGTCTCCGGGCCCAGGGGGACGACGTCCGCTCCCCCGGCCCTCACGGCGTCGACGAAGACCGGGGTGGGGCGGGGGGCCACCGAGACGGCGCCCGGGGTCGGGCGTCGCCCCGGGGCGAGGACGGGGCCCGCGGTGACGACCGCGCGGTGGCCGCGCGCGCCTCCCGGGCTCGTCGCCCGGGCGGCGTCCGAGGTGGTCGGGCCCGTGGCCGGCTCGGCGGTCACGAGGGCCGGTCTCCGCGGAGGCCGGCGTCGGGGTCGATCGGTCGCCCGGCCTCGCGCTCCTCCGGGCGGATGATGTCGATCGGGGTCGTCTGCGAGAGCACCTTGACGTAGGGGTCGATGCCGGTCCGGAGGACCTCGTCGATGTCGCCCAGTCCGACCAGACGGCCACCGCGCATGACGGCGACGCGGTCGGTGATCGCTCGCGCCTCGGCCACCGAGGAGGTGACGACGAGCGCCGAGAACTGACGCCCCTCGTGCAGGTTCCCGATGACGTCGAGGACGGCCTGACGGACGAGCACGTCCACCCCCCGGGCGGGCTCGTCGGCGATCAGCAACGGGGGCTCGAGGACGAGGCTGCGGGCCAGGGCGACGCGTTGTCGCTGACCGGAACTGAGCTCCCAGGTCTGCTTGAGCATGGTGCCGAGCGGCAGGTGCACGCCGTCGACGAGCGTCGCGACGATGCGCCCGGCCTCGGTGCGGTCGAACTTGCGGTCGCGCTGGTAGATCGGCTCGGCGATGGCCTCGCCGACGGTCAGGTCGGGACTCAGCCGCTCGCCGTCGTCCTGCGCCAGGTAGCCGACCATGGCCGAGAGCCGGTCCCGGCGCCGGCCCGAGAGCTTGCCGACGTCCTGGCCGAAGACCCGTGCGGTCCCACCGACCAGACGCGGGCGCCCCTCGTCGACGCGGCCCGTGCCGGTCAGTCCGGCGAGGGCCATCGCGAGCGTCGACTTGCCCGAACCGCTCTCGCCGAGCACGGCGACGATCTCGCCCGGCTCGACCCGCAGGGTGACCCCGTCGACGGCACGCACGGCCGGATGGCCCGCCCGGGCGGGGTAGAGCAGCGACAGGTCGTCGGTGACGACCGGCTGGTCGAGGTCGAGCTCGCGACCCGGCACCGTCAGGCCGCCCCGACGGTGTCGGTTCCGCGCTCCGGGTCGCCCGCCGCCCGGCGGTCGAGTTCGGCCAACCGCTCGCGGCGGGACGCCTGCTCGATCGGATCGGGCACCGGCAGCGACGCCAGCAGGCGCTGCGTGTAGGGATGCTCGGGCGCGCCGAGGACCTGGTCGTTCGGTCCGCTCTCGATCAGGTCGCCGTGGAACAGCACGCCGATCCGGTCGGCCAGCATGTTGACGACCGCGAGGTCGTGGCTGATGAACAGGGCGGCGAAGCCCAGCTGCGACTGCAACTCGGTGAACAGCTCGAGCACCCGGGCCTGCACGGAGACGTCCAACGCGCTGGTGGGCTCGTCCGCGATCAACAGCGTCGGGTCGAGGGCGAGCGACCGGGCGAGGCTCGCCCGCTGACGCTGCCCGCCGCTGAGCTCGTGGGGGTACCGGTCGGCGAACGACTTGGGCAGCTGGACCGCCTCGAGGAGTTCGTCGACGCGCGGACGGGCGGCCCGGGCGTCCTTCGCACGACCGTGCACGATGAGCGGCTCGGCCACGCACTCGGCGATCGTCAGCAACGGGTTGAAGCTCGACGCGGGGTCCTGGAAGACGAAGCCGATGTCGGCGCGCTTCGGCTTGAAGTCACGCTCGTGCACCCCGTTCATCTCGATGCCCAGCACCTCGAGCGACCCCCCGGTGACCTTCGTCAGCCCGGCGATGGCCCGTCCGATCGTCGTCTTGCCCGAACCGCTCTCGCCGACGAGGCCGAGGACCTCGCCGCGGGCGATGGTGAAGTCGACGCCCTTGACGGCCCGGAAGCCGCCGCGGCCGAGGCGACCGGGGTACTCGATCTCGAGACCCCGGGCACGTACGACGACCTCGCTGTCGGCGGGCTGCTCCTGCTGCGTGTGGCCGCGCGCCTCGAGCTTCGGCACCGAGCCGAGCAGGCGCTTCGTGTAGTCGTCCTGCGGGTTCGCGAACAGCTCGACGGCCGGGGCCTGCTCGACGACCTTGCCGAGGTACATGACGGCGACGCGGTCGGCGAGGTCGGCGACGACGCCCATGTTGTGCGTGATGAGCACGATGGCCGTGCCGAACTCGTCCCGACAGCGGCGCAACAGGTCGAGGATCTCGGCCTGCACGGTCACGTCGAGGGCCGTGGTCGGCTCGTCCGCGACGATCACCGACGGGTCGAGGACGAGCGCCATCGCGATGACCACGCGCTGCTTCTGCCCGCCCGAGAACTGGTGCGGGTAGTAGTCGACGCGGGTCTCGGGGTCGGGGATGCCCACGCGACGCAGGATGTCGATCGCCTTGACCCGCGCCTCCTTGCGTCCGACCTTGCCGTGGGCCCGCAGGCCCTCGGCGATCTGCCAGCCCACCGTGTAGACGGGGTTGAGCGCGGTCGACGGCTCCTGGAAGACCATGGCGACGTCGGTGCCGCGGAGCTCGCGCACCTTCTTCGGGCCGACCTCGAGGACGTTCTGCCCCGAGAGCAGCACGGCACCGGTGGCGACCGCGGTCTCGGGCAAGAGGCCGAGGATCGTCTTCGCCGTGACGGTCTTGCCGCTCCCCGACTCGCCGACGATCGCCAGCACCTCGCCGGCGCGGACGTCGAGCGTCACGCCCTGGACGGCCGCGACGTCGCCGCCGTCGGTCGCGAAGGTCACCTCGAGGTCGGTGATGCCGACGGCGACGGGGCGCTCGTCGCGCGGCGTCGCGGGTCGGCCGGTCGTGGTCGTGTCGGCGGTCATGCGGTCACCTCGTCGTGGGTCGTGGTCGGGGCCTGCTCGGTGCGTCGGGTGCCCTTGGTCTTGCGCTTCGCGCGACGGCGGGTCCGGAGGCGCGGGTCGGCCAGGTCGTTCAGGCTCTCGCCCATCAGCGTGATGCCGAGCACCATCAGCACGATCGCCGCACCGGGGAAGACGCCGGTCCACCAGATGCCGCTGGCGGTGTCGGAGAGGGCGCGGTTCAGGTCGTAACCCCACTCGGCCGCCGCGGTCGGGCCGATGCCGAACCCCAGGAAGCCGAGGGCCGCCAGGGTCAGGATCGCCTCGGACGCGTTGAGCGTGAGGATCAGGGGCAGGCTCCGCGTGGCGTTGCGGAGGACGTGCTTGAACATGATGCGGCCCGTGCTGCTGCCGTTCACCTTGGCCGACTCGACGAACGCCTCGGCCTTGAGCCTCGTGGCCTCGGCGCGGACGACGCGGAAGTACTGCGGGACGTACACCACGGTGATCGAGATGCCCGCCGAGACGATGCCGCCCCAGAGGCTCGACTGGCCCCCGCTGATGACGATCGAGACGACGATGGCGAGCAGCAGCGAGGGGAACGCGTAGACCGCGTCGGCGACGACGACGAGCACGCGGTCGAGCCACCCGCCGAGGTAGCCCGAGATCAGGCCGAGCGTCACGCCGATCGTGATCGACAGCACCACGGCCACGATGACGACGGCCACGGCGGTCCGGGTGCCCCACATGACGCGGCTGAACACGTCGTAGCCGCCGACAGTCGTCCCCCACAGGTGCTCGGCCGACGGTGGCGCCTGGCGCGGGAAGGCCTCGGTGGCACCGCGCAGCTGGCCGAAGCCGTAGGGCGCGATGAGGGGGGCGAAGATCGCCAGCAGCACGAACACGGCGACGATCACGACGCCGGTCAGCAGCATGCCGCGCTGCAGCCCCACCGAACGGCGGATCTGGGCGACGACGGGGAGGCGCTTGTAGAGGGGTTCGCGGCGGTCGGCCGCGACGGTCGAATCGGTCATGGTCATGGTCAGTACCTCACGCGGGGGTCGATCAGGGCGGCGATCACGTCGACTACGAAGTTGGTGACGGCGACGATGACGGCGAGCACGGCGACGATGCCCTGCACGGCGATGAAGTCGCGGGCCGACAGGTACTGCTGCAGCTGGAAGCCCAGCCCCCGCCAGCCGAAGGTGGTCTCGGTCAGCACCGAGCCGCCGAGCAGCATCGCGATCTGCAGCCCCATGACGGTGATGATCGGGATCAGGGCGGGCTTGAGAGCGTGAGCCCGGACGAGCCGGAACTCGCTGACGCCCCGCGACCGCGCCGCGTCGACGTACTCGGAACCGAGCGTGCCGATGACGTTGGTGCGCACCAGGCGCAGGAAGATGCCGGCGGTCAGCACGCCGAGCGCGAGGGCGGGCAGCACCGCGTGCGAGAGGACGTCCACGATGATCGTCGAGTTGCCGGTCCGCAGGGCGTCGACGATGTAGATGCCCGTGGGGTTGTCGATGCGCCCCAGGGCGATGGCGACCCGCGTGCTCGCACGACCGCCGAGCGGGAGCCAGCCGAGCCAGACCGAGAAGGTGAGCTTGAGCAGCAGGCCGGCGAAGAAGACCGGGGTCGCATAGGCGAGGATCGCCAGCACGCGCAGGATCGCGTCGGGCCAGCGGTCGCGCACGTACGCGGCGAGCATGCCGAGCGGGATGCCCAGCACGAGCGCGACGATCAGGGCGTAGAAGACCAGCTCGATCGTGGCGCTGCCGTACTGCAGCAGGATGCCGCTGATCTCGCGGTTGTCGGTCGCGGTGGTGCCGAAGTCGCCCCGGACGATCTGGCCGAGGTACTCGAGGTACTGCACGATCACGGGGCGGTCGTAGCCGGCGGCGGCGAGACGCTCCTGCAGCTGGGCCTCGGTGAGACGCCCGCCGACGGAGGCGGTGATCGGGTTGCCGACCACGCGCATCAGGAAGAACACGAGCGTGACGAGGATGAACACGGTGGGCACGATCAGGATCGCGCGGATCACGATGTAGCGTCCGAGGCCGCCGCCGCCGGAGCTCCGGGACTTCCCGGGACTGGAGGTGGGCGGTGCCGTGAGGGAACCGTCGGTGATCAGGGTCACGTCGTTGGGCCTTTCGATGGTGTGGTGCCGGTCGCAGACCGGAGGGGGCGCCCCGCGGTGTCGCGGGTCGCCCCCTCGGCGTACGGCCGTGGTGCGGAGTCCCCCGACCCCGGAGGCCGACCGGCGGACCGGCGGGACTCAGGGGACGGGGACGCGCGTCAGCGGCTCAGCGCACCGTAACGGAACTTGAACGACGCGTCGAGCGTGTCGTCCACGCCCTTCACGTCGGACTGCGAGACGACGACCTGCGTGCCCTGCAGCAGCGGCAGGGTCGGCAGGTCGGCCGCGACGGCGTCCTGGATGTCCCCGATGGTCGCCTCACGAGCCGAGGCGTCCTGCTCGCCGATCTCCTTCGTCAGCAGACCCTGGACGGTCGGGCTGTCGTAGTGGTTGCCGACGAAGTTGTCCGCGCTGAAGAACGGCGTCAAGTAGTTGTCGGCGTCCGAGAAGTCGGGGAACCAACCCAGCTGGTAGACGGGGTAGGCGTCCTCGCGGCGCTCGGTGCTGTAGGTGTCCCACAGGGTCGACTGGAGGTTCACGGTGAACAGGCCGCTCGCCTCGAGCTGCGACTTGATCAGCGCGTACTCCTCGTCGCTCGACGCACCGTAGTGGTCGGGGCTGTACTGCAGGTCGATCGACACCGGGGTGCTGACGCCGGCGGCCGACAGGGCCGCGGCGGCCTTGTCGACGTCGGGGCCACCCTGGCCGTCGCCGTAGAGGCCCTCGAGGGGCGTCGTCGCACCGGTCAGGCCGTCGGGGACGACCGAGTAGAGCGGCGTGTAGGTGTCGTTGTAGACGTCCTTGGCCAGGGCGGCACGGTCGACCGTGTCGGCCACGGACTGACGCACGGCCAGGGCCTTGGCCGGGTCGGCGTCGGGCTGCGTGGCGCCGTAGGGCATGGTGTTGAAGTTGAACACCAGGTAGCGGATCTCGCCGCCGGGGCCGTTGTGCACGGTGAGCGCGTCGTCCTTGGCCAGGTCGGCCAGGTCGGTCGGGCTCAGGCTGCGGTTCGCGACGTCGACGTCGCCGTTCTGGACGGCGAGCTTGAGGTCGGTCTCTTCGGTGTAGTAGGTCGCCGTGACCGAGTCGGTCTTCGGGGCACCGAGCACGCCGTCGTAGGCGTCGTTCGCCTCGTAGGCGATCGTCTCGTTCTGCGAGTAGTCGGTGATCGTGTACTGACCCGAGAAGGCGTTGCCCTTGACGATGTCGTCGGCGTCGGTGAGCCCGGTCGCCGAGAAGACGTCCTCGTCGACGATCGGGCCGGCGGGGCTCGAGAGCACCTGGGGCCAGGTCTGGTCGGCCGACTTGAGCGTGAAGACGACGGTCGTGTCGTCGGGCGCGTCGGTGCTGGCCAGGTTGCCGAGCAACGACGACGGGCCGTTGGGGTCGGCGATGGCCAGCTGGCGGTCGAAGCTGAACTTGACGTCGCTCGAGGTGAGCGCGTTGCCGTTCGCGAAGGTCAGTCCGTCCTTGAGCTTGACCGTGTACTCGGTCGGGCTGGTGAAGTCGGCGGACTCGGCCAGGTCGGGCTCGACGTCGGGGCTGCCGTACGGGGCGTTCGTCAGGAAGCCGAACACCTGGTTCTGGACGGCGAACGAGCCGTTGTCGTACGAACCGGCCGGGTCGAGCGACGTGATGACGTCGGTCGTGCCGATGCTGAGACCGTCGAGGGCGTCGGTCGCGTCACCACCGGAGGCGCAGCCCGAGAGGACGAGTGCGGTGGCAGCGGCGCCACCGACGACGGCGAGGGCGCGTCGGGCGAGCGTGGAGTCGGATGTCATATCCGGTTACCTCTTTCTCTGTGTGCAAGGGGCCCCGGGCCGTGCTGTGGACGCGGCCGTTTCAGGGAACGTCCATTGGTAACACACACGTGAGCGCGAGACGGGCTCATCGCGCAACTGTTTACAGGCCCGCAACGAACCCTTGCCAACTGGTCGCCTCGAGGCCGGCGGCGCATCCTCATGATGTATGCGCGTTCAGGCCGGGGCACCGCGTGACGGCCGCCGACCTCACTCTTGGCGGATGGACCGGCGCTCGGCCTCGACGGCGGCGATCCGCACCTGGATCTCGCGCCAGCGATCGGGTTCGGTCTTCATGTCGGTGCGGAACGACTGCCCGAGCAGTTCGGACTTCTCGCGGATCAGGTCGCGCTCGACGATCGAGACGACGATGCCGCGACAGTAGGTCGTGATCTCGCGTCCCTCGCGCTCGGGGATGGGGGCGACGGCCAGCTCTTTCGCCAGGGCGTCGAACGGCGACGGCGTCTGGCCGAGGACGACGTCGAGCCAGTCGGCCGAGTCGAACCGGTCGAGGCTCGCGCCGATCGCGTCGCGGACGACGGCCAGCGCACCGTTCTCGATGCGTGCCCGTGCCGCCCGCTGCATGAGTTCGAAGCCGACCGTCGCCGGGTGCTGGAGCATCGCCATGAGCGCGTCGCGCTCGGTGCGGGTGGTCAGGTCGCCCGGGAGCGTCAGCAGGCTCGGGCCGGCGGGCTCGTCGGGCACCGGCGGCAGGCTCGTGATCGACTGCCGGCCGTCGGTGGCGTTCTTGGGCTGCGACCGCTCGAGCGCGTTCTGGGCCGAGGAGGCGCGACCCGCGTCGTCGACGGACCGCGCGACGTCGGCCGGGTCGAGCCCCAGCCACCCGGCCAGCGACCGCACGTAGCCCTGGGTCATCGAACGGTCCCGGATGCCCGCCACCACCGGCGAGGCCGCCCGGAGCGCCGACACGCGACCCTCGACCGTCTCGAGGTCGTGCCCGTCGATGAGCCGGCGGATCATGAACTCGAACATCGGACGCTTGGTCGAGATGAGGCGGCGCACGGCGTCGTCGCCGCGGTTCAGCCTGAGGTCGCACGGGTCGAGCCCGTCGGGGGCCACGGCGACGAAGGTCTGCGCGGCGAACCGCTGCTCTTCGGCGAACGCGCGTGACGCCGCCTTCTGGCCCGCCTCGTCGGGGTCGAAGGTGAAGACGACCTCGCCGCCGGTCGAGGTGTCGGCCCCGCTGACGTCGCCGAGCATGGGTCGCAGCACCTTGATGTGGTCCACGCCGAACGACGTGCCGCAGGTCGCGACGGCCGTCGTGACCCCGGCCAGGTGGCACGCCATCACGTCGGTGTAGCCCTCGACGATGACGACCTGCTTGCCCTTCGAGATGTCCCGACGGGCCAGGTCGAGCCCGTAGAGCACCTGGGACTTGTGGTAGATCGGCGTCTCGGGGGTGTTGAGGTACTTCGGGCCCTTGTCGTCCTCGAGCAACCGACGCGCGCCGAACCCGATGGTCGACCCCGTGACGTCGCGGATCGGCCACACCAGCCGCCCGCGGAAGCGATCGTAGGGGCTGCGGTCGCCCTGGCTCAGCAACCCCGCGGTGACGAGCTCGTCGTCGCGGTAACCGAGCCCCTTGAGGTGCGACCGCAGGGCGTCGAACGACTTGGGGGCGAACCCCACGCCGAACCGCTCGGCCGCGGCCGGGTCGAACCCCCGCTCGCCGAGGAACCGGCGGGCGGGCTCGGCGTCGGCGGCCGTGAGGTGGTCCACGAAGAACTCGCGCGCGGCCTCGTTCGCCGAGATCAGACGCGCCCTGTTGCCGTGGTCGCTGGCCTGCCCGCCGTCCTCGTAGTGGAGCTCGAAACCGATGCGCGCCGCCATGCGTTCGACCGCTTCTTGGAAGGTCGTGTGGTCGGTCTTCATGACGAAGCTGAAGACGTCGCCGTCCTCACCGCAGCCGAAGCAGTGGTACCGCCCCACCTGGGGCCGCACGTGGAAGCTCGGACTGCGCTCGTCGTGGAACGGGCAGAGCCCCTTGAGCGACCCCACGCCCGCCCCCTTGAGCGTGACGTGGTCGCCGACGATGTCGGCGATGTTGGTGCGCGACCGGACCTCGTCGATGTCGTTGCGTTTGATCAGGCCGGGCACGTGTCGATTGTAGGTCGAGCCACCGACCACGCCGACCCGGGAGGTCGGCCGCGGGAGGACGAGGAGGCGCGGTGCGGCCGGTCGGGACCCGCGCCTCCTCGGCGACTCGCCGTCAGCGGCCGGCGGTGAGCCGGTCGTGCCACGCCATGGCGCTCTGGTCGGTCAGCGAGGCGACCTGGTCGACGACGACCCGACGCCTCGCGGCGTCGTCGTCCGCCGAGGCCCAGTCGGCGGCGAAGCCGCGGTCGAGTTCTGACGGGCCCGCCTGCCACAGGGCGTCGGCGAGGCTCGTCAGGACCTCGCGCTGGCGCAGGTAGATGGGCTGCCGGTTGTCCCGCGTCATGACGAAGGCCGCGACGATGCCCTTGAGCACGGCGATCTCGCCGATCACGTCCGGGGCGACGACCACCGACGCGCCGAAGCGCATCAGGGCGTCACCGGGATAGGACTCACGCGTCGCCTGGGTGGCCGAACCGGCGAAGCGCCCGATCAGCTGGCTCGTGAGGTTCTTGAGACGGGCCTGCGCGAACCGGCTGCCGTCGTACGACTCGAGCCAGAACGGCAGCGCCTGCAACCGGTCGAAGGCCTCGGTCAACTCGTCGCGACTGAGCTCCCCGCCGACCCACTCGTGCATGGCCGTCACGAGCGAGTCGTGGTCGACCCGCGCCCCGAGGGCGGCGACGTCGACGTAGCCGTTGACCACGGCGTCCTCGAAGTCGTGGACCGAGTACGCGATGTCGTCACTGAGGTCCATGACCTGGGCCTCGACGCACCGCCGTCGACGCGGGGCACCCCGACGCAACCACTCGAACGCGGCCGTGTCGTCGTCGTAGAAACCGAACTTCATGCGACCGCCCGGGTCGGGGATGCCCTGGGCCGCGGGCCACGGGTACTTGCAGCTGGCGTCGAGGCTCGCACGGGTGAGGTTCAGCCCGAAGCTGCGTCCCGTCGCGTCGATGACCTTCGGCTCGATGCGGGTCAGCAGTCGTAGGGTCTGCGCGTTGCCCTCGAAGCCGCCGATGTCGGTCGACCAGTCGTTCAGGGCCCGCTCGCCGTTGTGCCCGAACGGCGGGTGGCCGAGGTCGTGCGCGAGGCAGGCCGTGTCGACGACGTCGGGATCGAGGCCGAGGCTCGTGGCGAGCTCGCGACCGACCTGCGCCACCTCGAGCGAGTGCGTCAGCCGGTTGCGGGCGAAGTCGAGGCCGGCCGTCGGGCTCAGCACCTGCGTCTTGGCCGCCAGGCGCCGGAGCGCGCTGGAGTGCAGCAACCGGGCCCGGTCGCGGGCGAAGTCGCTTCGCCGGTTGGAGTGCTGCTCGGGCGCCCAGCGCTCGGAGTCGGCGGGGTCGTACCCGGGGGTGGCGCTCGGCAGGGCTTCGGTGGACACCGGGGCCTCTCGGTCGGGACGGGAAGGGATCTCGGGAGGGGGTGCCTAGCCGCCGCTGTGGTGCAGCTCGGCTGCGGCGAGCTCGGCCTTGAAGGCCTCGTCGAGCTCGCGGCTCTCGAGCCAGCGGTCGGGCAGGGCGGGCCGCTTCGGGCTGCCCGCACGGCCACGCGGCCCCTCGGCCGCCTCGCCGGGGTACTGCTCGTGGGGGTCCATCGTGGCGAGCAGGTCGTCGATCTGCTGCAACGAGTCGGCGAGGGCGAGAGCCGCCCTGACCTCACCGCCCACGGGGTAGCCCTTGAAGTACCACGCGACGTGCTTGCGCATGTCACGGCAGGCGCGGCCCTCGTCGCCCGACCAGAACTCGACCATGAGTTCGGCGTGGCGCCGGAAGGCCCGTCCCACCTCGCCGAGCGTCGGCTCGGCCTTCAGGTCTTCGCCGCGGAAGGCCGCGGCGAGGTCGCCGAACAGCCACGGCCGACCGAGGCAGCCGCGACCCACGACGACCCCGTCACACCCGGTCTCGTCGACCATGCGCAGGGCGTCGGCCGCCGACCAGATGTCGCCGTTGCCGAGGACCGGCACGTCGGTCACGGTCTGCTTCAGGGTGGCGATGGCGGACCAGTCGGCGGTGCCCGAGTAGAAGTCGGCGGCCGTGCGGGCGTGCAGCGCGATGCTCGCGACCCCGGCCCCCTGGGCGGCTCGACCGGCCTCGAGATAGGTGAGGTGCTCGTCGTCGATGCCCTTGCGCATCTTGACGGTCAACGGGATGTCGCCGGCGGCCTTGACGGCACCCTCGACGATCTCGCGGAAGAGGCCGATCTTCCAGGGGAGGGCCGAGCCGCCGCCCTTGCGCGTGACCTTGGGCACCGGGCAGCCGAAGTTGAGGTCGATGTGGTCGGCGCGGTCCTCGGCGACGAGCATGGTGACCGCCTCGGCCACCGTGTTCGGCTCGACGCCGTAGAGCTGGATGCTGCGCGGCGTCTCGGACTCGTGGTGCTGGATGAGGCGCATCGACTCGGGCGTGCGCTCGACCAGCGCCCGGCTCGTGATCATCTCGCTCACGTAGAGGCCGGCGCCGTACTCGCGACAGAGGCGGCGGTACGCCGTGTTGGTGATTCCGGCCATGGGGGCGAGCACGACGGGCGAGGCCACGTCGATCGGTCCGATCGAGAGGCCGCGCGAGGGCAGGGTGGTGGTGGACATCGTTACGATTCTCCCATGAGCGACGGCGGGCTGACGAGTGGTGTGGACGACGCGGACGTCGGGGGCGACCAGGGTCGACTCGACGGCACGGACCGGGTGCGGGAAGACGCCGCTGCGCGCGGTCTCGCGGTCGAGATCGTCGCGCGCCCCGCGGCCGACTCGCTCGAGGCCGCTGCCGCTCTGCTCGGGCTGCAACCGTCCGACATCGTGAAGAGCCTGGTGGTCAAGCGACACGACGGCTCGTTCCTGTTCGCGCTCGTGCCGGGCGACCGACAGATCTCGTGGGCGAAGCTCCGAGCCGTCGTGGGCGTCAACAAGCTGTCGATGCCGAGCGCCGACGTCGCCCTCGAGGTCACCGGATACGAGCGGGGCACCATCACCCCCCTGGGCAGCTCGACCGCGTGGCCCGTGGTCGCGGACTCCCGCATCGTGGGGAGGCGCGTCGCCCTGGGTGCCGGAGCCCACGGCTTCAGCGCCTTCGTCGAGGCCGACGACCTCGTCGCCGCGTACGACGCGACCGTGGCCGACGTCAGCGACTGACGCCGCGCCTCCCGGGCTCGGCGGCCGGGGACCCGACCGCGGACGTGCCCTCGGCGACCGGGGGGACGACCAGACAGGAGTCCCCCTCACAGGCGACGGCGTCCGGTGCACCGAGCATGGTCAACGGCGCGGACGGTGTCGCGAGCCCGGCCCCCGACCCGGCCCCGGCCTCGCGGGAATCGCTCATCGGGCCACCTCGGAGGCGACCTGCTCGAGGGCCTGGACGAACGTCTCGGGAGCCTGGGCGCCCGAGATGCCGTACTTGCCGTCGAGGACGAAGAACGGGACGCCGGTGATGCCGAAGGCCTGCGCCTGGGCCTGGTCGGACCGCACGTCGTCGAGGTGACGCCCGGTCTCGAGAGCTTCGCGCGCCTCCTGCTCGTCGAGGCCGACCTCGGCGGCCAACGTGACGAGATCGTCGACGCGGCCCACGTGGCGGCCCTCCTCGAAGTAGGCGTGGAGGAGGCGTTCCTTCATCTCGGCCTGACGCCCGTTCGCCTTGGCGAAGTGGAGCAGCTCGTGCGCCTTGACCGTGTTGGTGTGCTGCAGGTGCTCGAAGTCGTAGGCGAGGCCGACCTCGGACGCGATGCCGGCGACGGTGTCGAGCATGCCGCGGACCTGGTCGGCGGGCATGCCCTTGTGCTTCGAGAGGAAGTCGACCTCGTCGCCCTCGAAGTCGACCGGGGTGTCGGGCGAGAGCTCGAACGAGTGGTACTCGACCTCGACGGGGCCGTCGAAACGTCGCACGGCCTCCTCGAACTTGCGCTTGCCGATGAAGCACCACGGGCAGGCGATGTCGGACCAGATGTCGACCTTGACGGTCGCGGACGGGGTGGCTGGGTCTGCGGTCACGGCAGGCCCAACCCTCGGCCGTGCCGCGCCATTCCCCGCGCCGTACCTCTACCCCCCTCCGGCGCCTCCCTTGTCGGCAACTCCTGCCTCGTGCGCTGCCCGGGTACGGCGAGCCGCCAGTTCCTGCGGCCGCGGGGGCCGAGCACCCGGGGCGTGCAGGAGTTGCCGACACGTGACCCGGGCGTGGGGCCACCCGCCGTGGCCACCAGGGCGTCGATCGCGGCCGAGGTGCGAGCCCACAGGTCACGCACCATGATCGTCCCCGCGCGGAACGGGACGAGCCCGTCCAGAGCGATGTCGGCGTCCTTGAGGCGGTCCTGGTCGAACCGCCTCTCGTGGTGCTCGCGACCGTCGGTCTCGAGACCGACGATGCCGTCGACGAGCATGTCGAGGACCTTGCCCGTGGTGCCGACGGGCACCTGCCGCACGACGTGGTGCCCGGCCAACCGGAGCCGCGTCCCGGCCGCCGACTCGAGGATGCTCTGTGCTCCCCCGTCGCTCCAGGCCACCAGGCCCACGGCATCGGCACGCTTCCGGGCGAGGACCTCGGTGGCGTCCTCGTCGTCGCCGACGAGGCCCATGCTGCGGGCCCAGTCGACCAGGATCACCGCGTCCTCGAGCGATGCCGCCTCGACGACCGCGCGGGCGAGGGCGTCACGTGGGTCCACCATCCAGGTCGAGCCGCGGGCTCCCAGAGCGACGGGGTCCCAGACCACCCGGACGCCCCGTCGACGTCGGAGGCGGGAGGCGGTCTCGGGTACCGAGACCGTGATCCGCGGGCGTCGCCACGACCAGGCGCCGAGTTGGTGCAGGGCAGCTGCCCCCGTGAGCCGGCCACCCACTGCGACGGCGACGAACCTCGGGTCGCGGGGCGGCCACGTCGAGTACCAGCCACGTCGGGGACGACGGACCGTGCGGGCGCGCACGGCGACGGTCAGGTGGCGGTCCGTGGCACCCAGCGCGACCAGGTCACGCTTGTGCAGCAGGCCACCGGCATCGGAGACGAGTTCGGCGATCGTGGTCATGCCGACAGCGTGCCGAGCGGTGCCCCTCTCCCGGGGCGGCCGAGGGCGGCTTGGGGACGGTGGCCGCGCGTGGCTCCCCTGGGGCCGAGACCTGGTCGCGGGGACTGCGACTCGGGCGACGGCAACTCCTGCCCCGTGCCTCGTGGGCCCGCGACACGCCACGTGGGCGGCGCGGGTCGCGGCGGGAAGCAGGAGTTGCCGACGCACCGCCCCACGAACGGACCGGGCGCAGAGGCGCAGGGCGGCACGGGTCGACGCGACCGGGCCCGGAGCCGCGGGGCGGCGCGAGGGTGCGCGAAGCCGCAGCGCGGCGCGAGGGGGCATGGAAGTGCAGGGCAATCGGCTGAGCACGACGGAGCGCGGAAGTGCAGGGCGATCGGCTGAGCGCGAGGGGGTGCGGAGGCGCTGGGTGGTCGGCAACTCCTGCCCCGTGCCTCGTGGATCAGCGACACGCCACATGGGCGGCGCGGGTCGCGGCGGGAGGCAGGAGTTGCCGACGACAGACGGGCCCCCGTCGTGCAACGCGTGCACGACCGGGGCCCGTCGCGGAGGGGCGGGCGCGAGGCGCCCCGGCGGCTACGCGCCGAGCAGCTGCTCGGCCAGGTAGGCGCGCAGCCCGGCCAGGGGGATGCGCTGCTGGGCCATGGTGTCGCGCTCGCGCACGGTCACGGCGTCGTCCTCGAGCGAGTCGAAGTCGACCGTGACGCAGAACGGCGTGCCGATCTCGTCCTGGCGGCGGTAGCGTCGGCCGATGGCGCCCGCGTCGTCGAAGTCGATGTTCCAGTACTTCCGGAGGTCGGCGGCGAGCCCGCGGGCCATCGGCGACAGCTGCTCGTTGCGGCTGAGCGGCAGCACGGCCACCTTGATCGGTGCCAGGCGACGGTCGAGCTTCAGCACGGTGCGCTTGTCGACGCCGCCCTTGGCGTTCGGCGCCTCGTCCTCGGTGTAGGCGTCGACGAGGAACGCCATGAGCGAGCGGGTGAGACCGGCCGCGGGCTCGATGACGTAGGGGGTCCAGCGCTCGTTCTTGGCCTGGTCGAAGTAGGTCAGGTCTTTGCCCGAGGCGGCGGCGTGGGTCTTGAGGTCGTAGTCGGTGCGGTTCGCGATGCCCTCGAGCTCGCCGAACTCGCCGCCGGCGAACCGGAAGCGGTACTCGATGTCGACGGTGCGCTTGGAGTAGTGCGAGAGCTTCTCGGCCGCGTGCTCGTAGAGGCGCAGGTTCTCGGGGTCGATGCCGAGGTCGACGTACCACTGGAACCGCTGGTCGATCCAGTACTGGTGCCACTCTTCGTCGCTGCCGGGCTCGACGAAGAACTCCATCTCCATCTGCTCGAACTCGCGCGTGCGGAAGATGAAGTTGCCGGGCGTGATCTCGTTGCGGAAGCTCTTGCCGATCTGGCCGATGCCGAACGGCGGCTTGATGCGCGACGACTGCAGGATGTTGTCGAAGTTGGTGAAGATGCCCTGCGCGGTCTCGGGTCGCAGGTACGCCATGCCCTGCTCGTTGTCGACCGGGCCGAGGAAGGTCTTGAGCAGACCGGAGAAGTTCTGCGGTTCGGTCCACGAGCCGGGCTGGCCCGTGTCGGGGTCGCGGACGTCGGCCAGGCCGTTCTCGGGCGGGTGGCCGTGCTTGGCCTCGTACGCCTCGAGCAGGTGGTCGGCGCGGTAGCGCTTGTGGGTGTGCAGCGACTCGACCAGCGGGTCGCTGAAGACCTCGACGTGCCCGGAGGCCTCCCACACCTGGCGCGGCAGGATGACCGCCGAGTCGAGGCCGACGACGTCGTCGCGGCCCTGCACCATGGTCTGCCACCACTGACGCTTGATGTTCTCCTTCAGGGCGACGCCGAGGGGCCCGTAGTCCCAAGCCGAGCGCGAACCGCCGTAGATCTCTCCCGACTGGAAGACGAAGCCGCGGCGCTTGGCCAGGGCGATGACGGAATCGAGACGGTTGGGTGCTGCCACGTGTGATGCTCCGATGAGTTGAGGCCCGAGCTGGGTGCCCGGTCGGTCGAGGTACCCGGCAACTCTACCGGCGGTGCGTCACCGGCCGAGCGCGACGGCGACGGCCTCGACGTCGCCCTCGTCGTTCCAGAGGTGGAACGCCACGCGGACGCGACCGGCGCGCCCCGACACCACGAGACCGGCGTCGCCGAGGAGGCGCTGGTCGCGTCCGTCGGGATCGGCCCAGGTCACGATCGCGCGGCCCTGCGCCTCGATCCCGAGCCGCGAGCAGAGCGCGTCGCCCGTCCCGGCGGCGTGCGCCCAGGTCTCGTCGGGGTCGAGCGCGGCGAACGTCGTGAGCGCGGGCAGCGCCCCGGCCCAGGCCTGCCAGGCGGGCGACACGTCGAAGGCCCGCGCGTCCGTGGCGAGGCTCATGTCGGGGCCGTAGCACGAGGCCCACACGTCGTCGCCCGCGTACCAGCCGGCCTGGGCCGGGACCATGGCCTCCTGCAGCCGCTCCCCCACGGTGAGGAACGCCACCCCTCGCGGGCAGCACAACCACTTGTAGGCGTGCGTGACGCTGGCGTCGTACCGCGAGGCGTCGACGGGCCGCACGCCGGCCGCCTGCGTGAGGTCGCACAGCGTCAACGCCCCGTGTCGGGCCGCCGCGGCGACGATGGCGGCGTCGTCGGCGACCTCGCCGGTGGCGGACTGGACGGCCGACCAGGCCACGAGGTGCGTGCCGGGCCCGACGGAGCCGGCCAGCTCGGCCAGCGGGACGCTCCGCACCCGGATGCCCCGCGCCTCCTGCACCACGAAGGGGTAGACGATCGAGCTGAAGTCGCCCGTGGGCACCAGCACCTCGGCGCCGTCCGGGACCGAGGCCGCGATGACGGCGACCATCGCCGACGTCTGCGACGCGATGGCCACGCGGTCGACGCCGACCCGGGCCAGCCGCGCGAAGGCCGCGCGCGCCTCCTCGACGACGGCGCCGTAGGCGGCCGGGCCGGCCCGACCGGACGACCACCGGTCGAGGTCGGCGCGCGACGCCTCGATCGTGGACCGCATCGGCAGGCCCATGGTGCAGGCGGCCAGATAACCCGGTGCGGGGGCGAAGAGGTCGGGTCGGGACGCGGTCATGTCCTCAGGCTCCCCCCGTCGAGACCGAAGGACAACCACCAGTGTCTGAGGCCGCTCATCACCGCGGCTTATGATTCGACCGTGCCCGACGACCTCGACCTCGCGTCCCTGCGCGTCGTCCGCGCCGTGGCCGACACCGGCACCATCACGGCGGCGGCCGCCCTGCTCGGCTACAGCCAACCCGCCGTCAGCCAGCAGCTGCGTCGAGCCGAACGCCAGGTCGGGCAACCGCTCGTGCTCCGCGCCGGGCGCGGCGTCGCCCTCACCGAGGCCGGGCACAGGCTCGCCGCGCACGCCGTCCACGTGCAGGCGGCCCTCGACGCCGCGCGGCAGGACCTCGACGACCTGGGCGGCGTCGCCACGGGCCACGTCACCCTGGCCGGGTTCCCCAGCGCGTCGTCGACGATCGTCCCCGACGTGCTCTCGCGCCTGCGCGACCGGCACCCGGGCCTCACGGTCGACTACGTCGAGGCGGAACCCCCGGAGGCGCTGGCACGACTGCGCGACGGCTCGGCGGACGTCGCGGTCACCTTCCGTCACGGGGGCGACCCCGGGGGCGAACGCGACCTCGACGGGTTGCTGCACCGCGCCTCCTTCGTCGACCGCACGGTGCTCGCCGTGCCGTCTGCCCACCCGTTCACGCGAGGCGACGACTTCGGCGGCCTGGCGCACGAGAGGTGGATCGGCGGATGCCCCCGCTGCCGGGGCCACCTGCTCGCGACCTGCGCCGCGTCCGGGTTCGAGCCCGAGATCGTGCTCGAGACCGACAACGCCCTGGCCGTGCTCGGCCTCGTCGCGGCGGGCCTCGGCGTCGCCCTGCTCCCGGGGCTCTCGCTCGTGTCCGCCGCCGTGCCTCGCGGGGTGCGGGTGGTGGAGCTCGACGACGGCCTCGCCCGCGTCGTGCACGTGGTCCACGGGCGTGGCGGCGACCGCGTGCCGAGCGTGCGGGCGGTCCTCGACGCCTTCGAGCAGGTGGACGGCGACGCGCTGGGCCTCGTGCCGGTGCCACGGGGCGAGCCGTCCACGGCGCCGGGTTAGGCTGGCCCGACGAACCAGGAGAGGTGCAGGTCGTGCGCACAAGACTGACCGTCGGCATCGCCGTCTCGGTGCTGGCCCTCGTCGGGCTGACCGGCTGCTTCCCGAGCCTCGACGACCTCACCCCGGCCGGTGCGGGCGGATCGGCGTCGACCCCCGGCCCGGGAGCCACCGGCGCGCCGCAGCCCCAGGTCACCGGGGCTCCCGGCACCGGCGGCGGCACGGGGTCGCAGCCCGACGCCCTCGCCCCCGGGGGCACGCTGCTCGGCCAGGTCAACTACAAGGACCTCACCATCTACGTCTACGGCGTCGGCGAGCTGACGACCTCGGCGCCCTCGATCTACGCCCGCCCCGACGGCACCGACCCCTACCCCGCGGGCACCGACGTCGAGGTCACGGCCTACGTGCTGACGAACAACTCGCAGCGTCGGCTCGACCTGACCGACCTGAGCGCCGACTACTCGTCGTACGGCAACGACCTCGCCACACAGGACGTCTTCGCCGGGCAGGATCTGTTGACCCAGCTGGGCTACGAGACCTCGCTCGAGTCGAAGTTCCCGGCGGACAGCGCGAACTGGTACCTGCTGCCGGGCGAGTCGACCGTCTTCGCCAACGCCTGGTTCCACCGGGCGAGCGACGGACCGCTGACCCTGCAGTTCCTCTGGCCGGCCGAGCGGATCTTCCTGGGCGCGAACATCCAGTTCTGACGGGCGTCCGGTCAGGCCGGGCCGGGGGCGTCCACCGCTCCCCCGAAACGACGGGTGCGCGAGGCGTAGGTCTCGACGGCCTGCCAGAGGTCGGTCCGGGTGAAGTCCGGCCACAGCCGGTCGAGGAACACCATCTCGGCGTAGGCGGACTGCCAGAGCATGAAGTTGCTCGTGCGCTGCTCGCCCGAGCTGCGCACGAAGAGGTCGACGTCGGGCAGTTCGGGAGCGTACAGCCGCTTCTGGATCAGCTTCTCGCCGACGGCCGAGGGCTTGAGCCGACCGGCGGCGACGTCGTCGGCGATCGAGCGCACCGCGTCGGCGATCTCGGTCCGCCCGCCGTAGTTGACACACATCGTCAACGTCAGGACGTCGTTGCCCTTGGTCAGCTCTTCGGCGAACTGCAGTTCCCTGATCACCGACCCCCACAGCCGCGGCTTCCGCCCGGCCCAGCGGACCCGCACGCCCCAAGCGTTCAGCTGGTCCCGACGTCGGTGCAGCACGTCACGGTTGAAGCCCATCAGGAAGCGCACCTCGTCGGGCGAGCGCTTCCAGTTCTCGGTCGAGAACGCGTACACGCTGAGGTGCTTCACGCCGATCTGGATCGCCCCGGCGACCACGTCGAGCAGCGACATCTCGCCGGCCTTGTGGCCCTCGACACGGGTGAGCCCGCGCCCGTTCGCCCAACGGCCGTTGCCGTCCATCACGATCGCGACGTGCTCGGGCACGGCGCCCCGCGGCATCTCGGGCGGGTGGACGCCCGTCCAGTCGAGGGGGCGGAAGTCGGCGGCGTCGCGGTGGGTCTTCTTCACGGTCTCTCTCTTCCGGGCACCCGGTCGACGTGCTGCAGCGATCGCAGTCCCCGTTCGAGGTGCCACTGCGTGTAGGCGGCGACGACGCCGCTCGCCTGGTTGCGGGTCGCGTCGGGTGCGTCCTCGGCGTGGTCCCAGTCCCCCGTGAGCAGCGCGCCCAACAGGGCCAGCGCCTCCTGCGTCAAGCGCGGAGCGCCGGGAGGCGCGTGCGAGTCGGCCACCACGCCACCGAGCTGGACGACGAAGGCCGAGTGCGGCCCGGGGGCACCGGTCACGGCGCAGTCGCCGAAGCTCGGCGACCAGCCCGCGATGCTGAGCGCACGCAAGAGGTACGAGTCGAGCGTGAGCTGGGGCGCGTGCTCGTGCCGCGCGAGCGAGCGGAGGGCCCCGACGAGCAGGAGGTACTGCTGCAGACCCGCCTCGGCCTCGGTCAGCTTGTCGGCCGTCTCGACCATCACGCTGCCGGCCGTGTAGCTCTCGTAGTCGGCCGCGATCACGGCACCGTACGAGCCGAGCGACTCGGCCTGCTGCACGATGTCGAGCGAGCGGCCCTCGTAGAGCTGCAGGTCGGCGACCATCATCGGCTCGAGGCGCGCCCCGAACTTCGACGCCGTCCGCCGGACGCCCTTGGCCACGGCCCGGATCTTGCCGTGGTTGCGGCTGAGCATCGTGAGGATGCGGTCGGCCTCACCCAGCTTGTGGGTGCGCAGCACGACGCATTCATCACGGTAGACGGGCACCGACCAAGCATCGCACGCGTGGTACAAACGTCAGGTGCACGCCACAGCCTTCGCCGTACCCCTGTGGGTGGACCTCCTCGCCGTCGGCATCGGCAGCCTGCAGGGGGCGATGTTCGCGTCGGAGTACAAGGACCGCCGTCTCGACCTGCTCGGCATCGCCATCATCGGCATCGCCACCGGGCTCGGCGGCGGCGTACTGCGCGACGTGCTGCTCGGCGAGGTGCCGCGCGCCATGTCGAGCAACTGGTACCTGCTCGTCGCCGTCGCCGCGGCGATCGTCGGCATGGCGCTCCAGCGCGTGTTCACCCGGCTGGCCGGGGTCATCACCGTGCTCGACGCGCTGACCATCGGCCTGCTCGGCGCGATCGGGTCGACCAAGGCGCTCTCGCTCGGACTGCCCGAGATCCCGGCCGTGTTCGTCGGGGTCATCGCGGCCGTCGGCGGCTCGGTGCTCCGCGACCTGCTGATGAACCTCACCATCGCGATGATGCACGTGGGATCGCTCTACGCCGTGGCGGCGGCCGGCGGCACCGTCGTGCTGGTCGTTGCCGTGACGCTCGGCGCACCCGTGGCCGTCTCCGCGATCGCGGGCACGTCGATCACCCTGGTCATCCGCTTGCTGGCGGTACGGTTCGGCTGGACCCTGCCCGAGCAGCGCGCCCTCAGCCGGCTGCCCCGCTGGCGTCGTCCGCGCTGAGTCCGGCTGCCCGGTCTCGACGCCGGGCCCGTCGCCGGGCCCGTCGCCGGGCACGTCGCCCCTCGTCCCTCGTCGGGCCCGTCGTCCTTTCTCGGGCCCGAGCCGCACCCCCTCGGCAACTCCTGCCCCCTGCGCCAGCACACCCCGACACGCAGCACACCCGCACCCCCGCGCGACACCGGGCAGGAGTTGCCCGCACCCGTCGGCAACTCCTGCCCCCTGCGCCAGCGCACCCCGACACGCCGCACATCGGCGCCTGCGCCCTACACGAGGCAGGAGTTGCCGACACCCGCAGGCGCGAGACAGCCGGCACGACGACGCCCCCGGCACCGCGAGGGCACCGGGGGCGGGTCGGGTCGGGCGGGTCGGGGCGGGACGGGCCGCTCAGACCGACGCGAGCTCGCGCACGTCGGTCGTCGTGCGGATGGCGCGGTTCACCGCCGAGACGATGGCCTTGAGCGACGCCGTCGAGATGTCGGCGTCGATGCCGACTCCCCAGAGCCGCGTGCCGTCGACGTCGAGCTCGACGTAGGCCGCGGCCTGGGCGTCGCCCGAGGCGCTGAGGGTGTGCTCGACGTAGTCGTACAGCTTGACCTGGACGCCCTGCTCGGCGAGGACGGCGATGAACGCCGCGATGGGCCCCGTGCCCCGGGCCGACGTCGACTCGACCGTCTCGCCGACCCGCAGGTCGACGTCGAGGACGGTCTCGCCCGACATGTCGCTCGCGGTGCTCGTCCGGGTCAACTCGAAGCGACCCCACTTGTCGTCGGCCTCGTCGGCGGGGAGGTACTCGTCCTGGAAGATCGACCAGATGTGGGCGCTCGTCATCTCGCCCCCCTCCTGGTCGGTACGCGACTGCACGACGCCGCTGAACTCGATCTGCAGCTTGCGCGGCAGGTCGATGGCATGGTCGGCCTTCAGCAGGTAGGCCACGCCGCCCTTGCCCGACTGCGAGTTGACGCGGATGACCGCCTCGTAGCTGCGCCCCAGGTCTTTGGGGTCGACCGGCAGGTACGGCACCGCCCACTCGAGCGCGTCGACGTCGACCCCGCGCGACGCCGCGGTCGCGGCCATGGCCTCGAAGCCCTTCTTGATGGCGTCCTGGTGCGAACCGGAGAACGCCGTGTAGACGAGGTCGCCGGCCCAGGGGCTGCGCTCGTGCACGGGCAGTTGGTTGCAGTGCTCGGCGGTGCGCTTGACCATGTCGAGGTCGCTGAAGTCGATCTGCGGGTCGATGCCCTGGGTGAACAGGTTGATGCCCAGCGCGACGAGGTCGACGTTGCCCGTGCGCTCGCCGTTGCCGAAGAGGCAGCCCTCGATGCGGTCGGCGCCGGCCAGGTAGCCCAGCTCGGCGGCCGCGATGCCGGTGCCCCGGTCGTTGTGCGGGTGCAGCGACAGGATGACGCTGTCGCGGCGGGCCAGGTGACGGTGCATCCACTCGATCGAGTCGGCGTAGACGTTGGGGGTCGCCATCTCGACGGTCGCCGGCAGGTTGACGATCACCGGTCGCGAGGGCGTCGCGTCGAAGGCCTCGATCACCTGGTTGCAGATGTCGAGCGCGAAGTCGAGCTCGGTGCCGGTGTAGCTCTCGGGCGAGTACTCGTAGAACACGGCCGTCTCGGGGATGGTCTTCTCGGCCTCGAGGCACAGGCGGACGCCCTCGAGGGCGATGTCGACGATGCCCTGCCGGTCGGTGCGGAACACGACGTCCCGTTGCAGCACGCTCGTCGAGTTGTACAGGTGGACGATGGCCTGCTTGGCACCGGCGATCGACTCGTAGGTGCGGGCGATCAGGTGCTCGCGCGCCTGGGTCAGCACCTGGATCGTCACGTCGTCGGGGATGGCCCCCTCGTCGATGAGGCTGCGGACGAAGTCGAAGTCGGTCTGCGAGGCGCTCGGGAAGCCGACCTCGATCTCTTTGTAGCCCATGCCGACCAGCAGGTCGAACATGATGCGCTTGCGCTCGGGGCTCATCGGGTCGATCAGCGCCTGGTTGCCGTCGCGCAGGTCGACGGCGCACCAGCGGGGCGCCTCGGTGATGCGCTGGGACGGCCAGGTGCGGTCGGGCAGGTCGACGGCGATCTGCTCGTGGAAAGGCCGGTACTTGTGGATCGGCATGGCCGACGGCTGCTGTGCGTTCTTCATGTCCTGTGGTCTCTCTCGCCCTCGAGGGGCTGCTCTTCGCGGGGGTGTCGGCCGACGACGAACTCCGCGACGAGGGGGGCCTGGGTCAGGACTCGCCGCGGCAGCTAAGGAGGAGCAGGCCGGTGAACACGTGACGAGGCTAGCACCGACCGAGGAGGCGCGGGTCGTCGCGGACCGGCACCGCGCCTCCTCGGCTCCCCGCCCGATCAGACCACCGTGCGGACGAGCCGCACGACGGCCCCGACCGAGAGGTCGGGCAGGTAGGCGCGGCCGAGAGCCGTGCCGATGGCCGGGAGCTGCACCGGATCGGGGAACGCCATGACGAGCGGGACGAAGTCGGGCTGGAACTTCTTCTTGAACGCCAGGAGGGTGCGGAACCCGTAGGCCGGCTCCAGCACGCGCCCGAGGAAGGCGAGCACGCGCTCCGTCTGCGTCGACGGCCCGTCGGACGGCGCACCGCTCGCCAGCGGCGCCGCCGACAGGCTCAGGAACTCGACGCCCTGCTCCTTCATCGCCAGGGCCGACGAGGCGATGACGAACTCCATGACGCCGTTCATGCTGTCCGGCTGACGCCGCATGAAGTCGAGCGTCCAGCCGACGACGACCCCGTCGCGCCACGAGGGCAACCAGCTCGTCACGGCCTGGACCGAGTCGTCCTCGTCGAGGGCGAGCATCAGCGCCACGTCGGGGTCGCGCAACTCGTCGACGCCGCCGAGGGTGAAGCCCATCTCGGGCAGGTCCTTCTCGGCGACCCACTGCTCGCTGATCTCGCCGATCTGGCGGGCGACGGCGGGACGGAGGTCGGCGTACCGGGTCCATTCGGCCCGGACGCCGTTCTTCGTCGCACGGTTGATGCTCGACCGGACGTCCTGCCACTTCTTGCCCGTCATCGCGAAGGTGGCCGGGTGCAGCACCGTCTCCTCGCCGACGGGCAGCGTCGCCCACCCCATCTCGTCGTAGAGGGGCGAGAGCTCGCCGCGCACGCTGTAGAAGACCGGGGTGAGGCCCTGGTCGTCGCACCACCGGGCGAACTCGCGGGTCACCTCGCGGAGCCGGTCGGCCGCGCAGAGCGGCTCGCCCGTGGTGATCGCGATGCCCGCGACGACGCGATAGGCCACCGCGGCGAGGCCGTCCTCCGTGAACCAGTACCGGTTGCCCTCCCAGAGGGCCATGTGCGACAGCGTGCCGGGGGTCCCGCGGTGGACGATGTCGCGCACCTGGGTGCGCGCCGCGTCGGGACGGACGTCCCCCGGCCGGGTCGCGCCCACCCCGAGCCCGACCAGGACGACGAGCCACCAGACCGGCCCCACCCACTCGAAGGCGGCCCGGACGAGCCCGCCGTCCGGCACCGGTCCGATGCGGGTGAGCCCGACGAACCCGACCGGCACGAAGCGTTCGGGCACGTCCAGCAGCAACGTCCACGGTTCGATCGTCGGGACGAAGGAGGCGCGCTCCAGCCACCCGACGACGGCGAACGTCACCGCCAGCACCAGACCCGACAGCACGACGACGAGCGCGAACCGCGGTCGTCGCGTCCCCTCGGCACCGACGCCGAAATGACGGCGCAGGAGGAACAGCCCGAGGGCCACCGCGGCCGGCACGGCGACCGCCAGGACGGCGAGCACCACCCTCTCGACCACGTGTCGGGGCTGGTCGACCACCGGGTCGGTCGTGACGGGCAGCACCACGTAGTACAGACCGGCGAAGAGGGCGAGGAGCCCGTTGACCGCGACGGCCACGTCGAGGGCGAGGCGACGACCCCGCCGCAGGTACCAGGCGCAGAGCAGCAGCACGGCCAGCGGCAGCAGGCTCAGCAGGACCGTCGGGACGGTGTCGATGCCGGCGAGGGCCGCGGCGCGCACGCAGGCTCCGATCGGAGGCGCGTGCCGATCCGGTGCGCCCTGTCCCGCGGCCGCGCACGCGGCCGAGAGCGACCGCCCGGGGAGGACGTCGCGGAACAGCATGCCGAGGGGCGAGAGGGCTCCGATCGGGCTGCGGGTGAGGAGGGTCAGGACGGGACCCAGCGCGGTCACCGCGACGATGGTCGACGCGAGGCGGCGTACCTCGTGGTGCGAACTGCGCGACCAGCCGCGTTCGGCGGGACGACCGGTCAGCACCACCCCGAACGCGAGCCCGACGAGGGCGCCGATCAGCGCGTAGAGACCGGACGGGTGCCCGTCGTAGAGCACGAAGGCGAACACGCACGAGAATCCGACCAGCCGGATGCGCCGTCGCCAGAGGGGTCCGGAGAACGCGCTGGCGGTCATGATCGTGCCGAGGGCGGGGGTGAGCGGGTGGAGGGTGGACTCGGCCGCCACCTCGAGGGCCCAGGTCTCGCCGACCGCCTGCCCCAGGGCCTGCACCGCCACGCCGACCCCGGTCGCGACGACGGCCGTCACCAGGTAGGCGGCCACCGTGCGGGACCAGCCCATGCGACGCTCGGCGGTGCCCACGAGGACGAGCACGCCGACCACGGCCAGGACGAGCTGCGCGGGACTGCCGGCGAAGAACACCGAGCCGACGACGAGCAGCCACGAGGTGCGGTCCTCGAAGGGGTCGAGCCCTGCTCCGACGAGGTCGCGCAGCCGCTCGCTCGGCGCATGCGTCACGCTGCCCGAGGCGAGCGCGAGCACGACGAGCAGCAGCGCGAGGGCGAGACTGACGGGACGGCCGCCGACGAACGCCACCACGTGGGTCGCGACGCCGTCCACGAACCGACGCGCACGCCCCGGCTCGTGGGGGTCGGGCTCGTGGGGGTCGGGCTCGTGGGATGCCGGCCCGGGGGGTGCCGTCGTGGAGGCCGTCGGCACCGTCGGTGCGCCGGCGTCGGCTCCGGCACCGGCGTCGGCTCCGGCACCGGCGTCGGCCCCGGCCAGCTCGCCGCTCACGGTGTCTGCACCGTCGCGCTCAGGCCGAGGCGCGGGTAGAACTGTCCGATTCCGTGGGCGAAGCCGTTCGTCGCGGTCGTCCAGTCGTGCCCGCTGCCCGGGGAGACGTAGCGCGTCACGGTCATGCCGGCCTTCGCCGCGGCCGCCGAGTTCGCGGTCATGATCTGGCCGTACCGACCGTCCGTGGCACCGACGGCGAAGAACGCCGCGGTGTCCGCGTAGGGCCCGTGCGCGGCCATGATCGCCAGCGGTTGGGCCGCCTCGTAGGCCGCTCGGTTCCCGGCGAAGCCCTGGTCGATCGTGGTCTTCTCGTCGCCGATCGAGGGGCCGAGCTCACCCGACACGTCGATGAAGGTCGAGAACAGGTCGGGCCGCGCCGACGCGAACTGGATCGAGCAGGTGCCCCCCTGCGAGAACCCACCGATCGCCCATGCCCGCGGCCCGGTGGCGACGTGGAAGTGACTCGTCATGTAGTCGACCACATCGGTGGTGATGTAGGTGGCGCTGTTGCCCAGGGCGCCGTCGACGCACATCGGGTTGTGGGCGTCGGCGCTCAGCTGGTCGGGCACGACGACGATCGGCGCGAGCCCGTGGTCCTTCGCCGCGAAGGCGTTCAAGGTCTCGACGAGGTGGCCGGCCGTGATCACCGAACTCGGTTCGGCCGGTTGCCCCGAGAGCATGATCATCACGGGAAGGGCGGGGGCGTCGGCCACGAGGGCCGCCGGGGGCAGGTAGACGACGGCGTCACGAGCGGGGAAGTGCGAGACGGCGCCGGAGATGGCCACGCTGCCGTACCGTCCCACGGCCGGGAGGTCGACGGGAGCCTTCCAGGTCGACCAGAGGGTCGGGTCGAAATCCGTCGAGCCGGGCGCCGCGGACGGAGGCGCGGCGGCGGTCGCCGGGAGGGCGGGCACCTCGTCCCGACCGAGCGCCTGGGACAGGTTCTGGTAGACGCTGCCGTCCCGGTTCAGGGCGAGGCCCCCGGCCAGGGCGAAGACCAGGACGCCCAGGACGGCCACGAGCTTCCGCCACCACCGGGTGCGGAACAGGTTGACGACGACGACTGCGACGCCGGCGACCACGGCGGCGACCCAGAGGCGGTCCACCCAGGTGGGTGACAGGCCCAGCACGTCGCGTACGTCGCCCAGCCACCAGGTCGCGAGGGCGCCGAGGCCGGCCCCGAGCAGGACCGCGAGGGCGATCCACCGCCACCACGTGCGTCGGGTCCGCGGGCGGACGAGGAGCCCGACGGCGACGAGGGCGGCGACGACGTCCACCGCCAGCAGCATCGTCGTGGACAAGAGCGGAACCGACAGCAACCAGTCCATGCGAGAGCTTCTTTCGGCGGAGGATCGGGGTGATGGCCACCCAGGTGACACTCTGCCGCCTCGGAGTCTCTCGACACGAGCCGTGCCGCCCGGTCTCAGCAGCCTCATCAGGTGTGATCAGCCACCACACGGCACCGACACGTCGCACCGGGGCGCCCCGTCGGCGACGGCCGTGGCAGCCCGCTCCAGCCGAACTACTCGGCGAGCCCGTGTTCGTACGCGTAGACCACCAGTTGCACCCGGTCACGCAGGGACAACTTCGACAGGACCCGACTGATGTGGGTCTTGACCGTCGCCTCGCTGAGGAACTCCCGCGACGCGATCTCGGCGTTGCTGAGGCCCCGCGCCGCGAGGTCGAAGATGTCGCGTTCCCGGGTGGTCAGGGTGCCGAACGACGCGGGCACGGCCCGGGCGCGTGAGGCCCGGCCGTCGAAGTGCTCGAAGAGTTCACGCGTGGCCGACGCCGCGATCACGGCGTTGCCCGCGTGCACGGTGCGGATCGCGGCGAGCAGGAACTCGGGGTCGGCGTCCTTCAGGACGAAACCGCTCGCGCCTCCCCGGATGGCGCGGGTGGCGGCCTCGTCGAGGTCGAAGGTCGTCAGCACGATGATGCGCGGCGGACGGCGGGAGGCCGCCTCGGCCTGCGCCAGGACGGCGGTGGTGGCGGCGATGCCGTCCATCACCGGCATGCGGATGTCCATGAGGACGACGTCGGGAGCGGTGCGCCCGACCATCGCCACGCCCTCCTCGCCGTTGCTGGCCTCGCCGACGAACTCGAGGTCGGGCTGCGAGCCGACCAGCATCTTGATGCCTGCACGGAACAGGGCCTGGTCGTCGACCAGGGCGACGCGGATGGGTGCCGTCGAACGGCCGGGCATGTCGATCATCGGATGCGTACCTCTTGGGTCAGTGCCAGGGTCGGCACGATGGCGTGGACGACGAAGCGTCCGTCGGCGTTCTGGGTGGTGAGCGAGCCGCCCGCCAGGGTGGCGCGCTCCCGCATGCCGTCGAGCCCGTGGCCGCCCCGCCGCTCGTCGCCGGACGTGTCGAGCGGACGCGTCGGCGGCCGCACGACGTTGGAGATCACGAGGTGCAACGCCTCGTAGCGCCAGTCGAAGTGGAGGCCGACGGGCTGGTCGACGGCACCGTGCCGCAGGACGTTGGTCAGGCTCTCCTGCACGATGCGGAACACGGCGAGCTGCCGGTTGGTCCCGAGGACCTGCGGTTCGCCGGTCACGAGCAGGTCGACCGTGAGACCCGACCCGCGCATCTGGTCGAGCAGACGGTCGAGGTCGCCGAGGGCGGGCTGGGGCGCCTCGCCCTGGCTGTGCCGCAGTTGACCCAGCAGCACCCGGACGTCGCCGAGGGCCTCCCGAGCCGTCGTGGCGATCGTCGTGAGCGCCCCGTCGACCGAGGTCGGGTCGACCCGGGCGGCGTACCGGGCCCCGTCTGCCTGGGCGATGACGACGGCCAGCGAGTGGGCGACGACGTCGTGCATGTCCCGGGCGATCCGGTTGCGTTCCTGCTCGACGGCGATGTCCCGCTCGGCCCGGGCGGCCTCGCGTTCGGCCCGCGCGGCGTCGTTCTCGGCCCGGGCGGTCTCGCGCTCGGCGATGAGCCGCGCCTCACGGCTGAGCCGCTCGGACCATCGCGCCCGGGCCAGCAGTCCCCCGGCCCAGGGCAGACCGAGCAGGGCGAGGAATCCGAGGAGGCTGATCCCCAGCTGCAGGAGGATGCGGACGACGTCGGTCACCGCATAGATGTCGTAGTCGACGCCGAACAGGCTCTGCTGCACGAACGAGAGGTAGAAGGTGCCCAGGAGGGCACCCACGCCCACGGAGACCAGGCCCGACCACTTCACCCGGTTCGTCCCGTACGCCGCCGTGGAGTACAGCACCGCGCAGATCGCGAGGTTCGTGACACCGGGCGTGCTGCCCGTGATCATCTGGGACGCGGCGACCAGCCAGGCGAGGGTCAGGGCGAGCCCCGGCGACAGGCGGCGCAGGGCGAACGTGACCGTCATGCCCAGCACGACGAACGGGGTCGTCACGACCCCGTCGGACAACACCAGGCCGACCACGCCGAGCAGGAACGCCGCCGACAGGTCGACGGCGACCTGGTAGGGCGCGAGGCGTCGGAAGATCACCCGACCACCGTACGACCTACGGCGGCCCGTCCGGGGCGGCCGCCCTGCGCGAACGACCTCGGGACCACCACGATCATCCGCAGGGACGAGGACGACCCTCCCGCCCGGGACGGGGCCGGACGACCGGGAGGGGGCGTCAGAACCCCAGTCGACCGAGCTGCTTCGGGTCGCGCTGCCAGTCCTTGGCGACCTTCACCCGGATCGAGAGGAACACCTGCTTGCCGACGAGCGGCTCGATCTGCGCGCGGGCGCGCTCGCCCACCTCGCGCAGGCGCTGACCGCCCTTGCCGATGACGATGGCCTTCTGGCTGTCGCGCTCGACGAAGAGGTTGGCGTAGATCTCGAGGAGGTCCTTGTCGTCACGCTCGACCATGTCGTCGATGGTCACCGCGAGCGAGTGCGGCAGCTCGTCCTGCACGCCCTCGAGCGCGGCCTCGCGGACGTACTCGGCCACCCGGTCGGTCAGGCCTTCTTCGGTGACCGCATCGGACGGGTAGAGGGGCTGTGACAGCGGCATGAGCTTGATCAGCTCGGCCGTGAGGACGTCGAGCTGCACGTCGCTGACCGCGGACAGCGGGATGATGGCCTCCCAGTCACGCAGACGGCTGACCGCGAGCAACTGCTCGGCGACGGCCGGCCGCGACGTGGCGTCGGTCTTGGTGACGATCGCGACCTTCTTGGCCCGCGGGTACTGGTCGAGCTGCTCGTTGATGAACCGGTCCCCCGGCCCGAGCTTCTCGTCGGCCGGCACGCAGAACCCGATCACGTCGACGTCGCCGAGGGTGGTCTGGACGATGTCGTTGAGCCTCTCGCCGAGCAGCGTGCGCGGACGGTGCATGCCCGGGGTGTCGACCAGGACGAGCTGGCCGGTCGCCTGGTGCACGATGCCGCGGATCGCTCGTCGAGTCGTCTGCGGCTTCGACGAGGTGATGGCCACCTTCTGCCCCACGAGGGCGTTGGTCAGCGTCGACTTGCCGACGTTGGGCCGCCCGACGAACGAGACGAACCCCGCGCGGTAGGTCGACCCCCGAGGAGGCGCGGCCGAGGGGGTGAGGTCGTCTCCGGTGGTCGACATGGGGGCCTTTCGTGAACGTGCGGGAACGGGTGGGAGGTGGAGGGTCGCGACGACCGGACGCTCAGTCGTCGCGAGCGGCGTCGGCGAACGCGGCCTGGGCGTCCGCGAGGTCGGGATCGCGCTCGACGAGCACGGTCTGCAGGTCGTGCCGACGTCCCTCGGTGCGGTCGGCCGTGAGGACGAGGCCCGACACGCGGACGACCGAGCCCTGCTCGGGCAGGCGTCCCAGGACCTTGGTGAGCAGCCCTCCCACCGAGTCCACGTCGTCGTCGTCGAGTTCGAGGCCGAAGAGATCGCCGAGCTCGTCGACGGGGAGACGGGCACTCACCCGGAAGACCCCCGCGGAGACCTCGCGTTGCGGGGCGACCTCGCGGTCGTACTCGTCGCTGATGTCGCCGACGAGTTCTTCGATGAGGTCCTCGAGCGTGACGAGGCCGGCGATGCCGCCGTACTCGTCCACGACCATCGCGAGATGGTTCTTGTCGAGCTGCATCTGCCGGAGGGCGTCGTCGGCCTTCTTGGACTCGGGCACGAAGACGGCCGGGCGGGCGAGCGTCGTCACCGGGGCCGAGTCGTCGCCGCTGTGCTCGTGCAACCGCCGGGCGAGGTCGCGCAGGTAGACGATCCCGACGACGTCGTCGGAGTCGCGACCGACGACCGGGACCCGCGACACGCCTCGACCGAGGAAGAGGCTCATCGCCGAACCGACCGACGCGGTGGCGTCGAGGGTGACCATGTCGGTGCGGGGCACCATGACCTCGCGGACCACCGTGTCGCTGAACTCGAAGATCGAGTGGATGAGCTCGCGGTCGTCCTCTTCGAGGACGTCGAGCTCGGTGGCTTCGTCGACCATGCTGAGCAACTGCTCTTCGGAGGAGAACGACGCGCTGCGCGGACGTCCGGGGGTCACCCGGTTGCCGACCGCCACCAGGGCGTCGGCCAGGGGCCCGAGCACGACCCGGACGAACCGCACGAGACCCGAGGTCAGACGCACGAGGCCGCGGGCGTGGGCGCGACCGACGCTGCGCGGGCTGGAGCCCACGAGGACGAACGACACGACCGTCATGATGAGAGCCGAGAGCAGCAGGGCCAGCCACCACGGCTCGACCGAGAAGGCGAACGACAGCGACACGAGGACGGCCGCCGACGTCTCGGCGAGGATGCGCACGAAGTTGACGGCGTTGACGTGCGCCCCGACGTCGGCGGCGATGGCGGTCAACGCCGTCGCGTGACGCGGATCGTCGTCCGCCTCGTCGAGGAGGTCCTGGCGGCTGAGGACGCCGAGTGCGGAGTCGGCGGCGGCCAGGAGGCCGCCGAAGACCACCAGGAAGACCGCCACGACGACGAAGACCGTGACCATCACGGCGTCACCGACTCGTGTCGGACGCGGCGAAGGCCGCGAGGATCTCGCGCTGCAGACCGAACATCTCACGCTCGTCGTCGGGTTCGGCGTGGTCGAAACCGAGGAGGTGCAGGATGCCGTGACAGGTGAGGAGCAGCATCTCGTCGAGCGGGCTGTGCCCGGCCGTGGCGGCCTGGGCCACGGCCACCTGCGGACACACGACGATGTCGCCGAGCAGGCCGGCCGGCGTGGGTTCGTCTTCGGTGCCGGGGCGCAGTTCGTCCATCGGGAAGCTCAGCACGTCGGTCGGACCGGGTTCGTCCATCCACTGGACGTGGAGCTGCTCCATCGCCGCCTCGTCGACGAACACGATCGCGAGTTCGGCCTCGGGGTGCACGTGCATCTGGTCGAGCGCGAAGGTGGCCAGACGTTGGATCGTGGCCTCGTCGACCTCGACGGCGGATTCGTTGGCGACCTCGATGCTCACCGGGTTCCCTTCTTCGGCAGGCGGTCGCGAGCGTCGGCCTGCTGGTCCGCCGCCTCGAGACGGCGGTGCTGCTGGGCCTGACGCTCGGCGTCGTAGGTCGTGTACGCGTCGACGATGCGGCCCACGAGCGTGTGCCGCACCACGTCGTCGCTGGTGAGACGGGCGAAGTGGATGTCGTCGATGTCGTCGAGCACCGTCGTGACGAGCTGGAGGCCGCTGGCGCCGGTGGGCAGGTCGACCTGGGTGACGTCGCCCGTCACGACCATGCGCGAGCCGAATCCGAGACGGGTGAGGAACATCTTCATCTGCTCGGGCGTGGTGTTCTGCGCCTCGTCGAGCACGACGAACGCGTCGTTGAGGGTGCGACCGCGCATGTACGCGAGAGGGGCGACCTCGACGGTGCCGGCCGCGAGCAGCTTGGGCACGATCTCGGGGTCCATCATCTCGTTCAGGGCGTCGTAGAGCGGCCGGAGGTACGGATCGATCTTGTCGGTCAGCGTGCCGGGCAGGAAGCCCAACCGCTCGCCGGCCTCGACCGCGGGGCGCGTCAGGATGATGCGCTGGACCTCGCGGCGCTGCAACGCCTGGACGGCCTTGGCCATCGCCAGGTAGGTCTTGCCGGTGCCGGCCGGGCCGATGCCGAAGGTGATGGTGTGCTGGTCGATCGCGTCGACGTAGTCCTTCTGGCCCCGAGTCTTCGCCCGGACCCCCTTGCCGCGGCTGGTGACGATCGGCTGCCCGAAGACCTCGGACGGGCTGCCCTGCCCCGAGTCGAGCAGACGGGCCGACGTCGCGACCTCGGCCGGGCCGAGGTCGTGACCGCCGCGGACCATGGAGACGAGCTCGTCGACGAGGCCCTCGGCCCGGCCGACGGCCGACGAGGGCCCCTCGAGGGTGACCTCGTTGCCGCGGACGAGCACGCGGACGTCGGGGTACTGCTTCTCGACCGCACGCAGCAGGCGGTCTTGCGGGCCCAGGAGCTGGACCATGGCGACGCCGTCGACGGTCACGTCGACGCGACGGACGTCGTCACCCGTCGTCGGTGTCGAGGGGCCGGTGGCGTTCGTGTCGCTAGTGGGCAAGGGTGCCTTCCTCCAGGGGTCCACCGAGCACATGGGCGTGCACGTGGAACACGGTCTGCCCGGCGGATGCGCCGGTGTTGAAGATCAAACGGAACTCGGACCCGGAGTGTTCCCCGAACGCTGCCGGGTCGGCCGCGAGCCGGGAGGCGGTCGCCACCAGTTCGGCGAGCAACGCCGGGTCGCCCGCGGCGAGTTCGACGACGTCGCGGTACGCCTGGGTCTTGGGCACCACGAGCAGGTGGACGGGTGCCCGGGGCGCGATGTCGCGGAAGGCGATGACCGCGTCGCTCTCGAAGACGATGTCGGCGGGGATCTCGCGCGCGACGATGCGGCTGAAGACGGTGGGCTCGTCGGAGGTCTCGGACATGCTGCCCATCGTAGCGACGACCGCCGACACGGCCCCGGGGGGCGTCGAGGTCACCAGCGACCGAGTCGCGCGCTCAGCACGGACAGCGCGGCGGGACCGGCCGTGGAGGTCCGCAGGACGGCGTCCCCGAGGCGCACGGCGCGGGCACCCGCCTCGGTGAGCTGGTGCAGCTCGGCGGGCGACACCCCGCCCTCGGGACCGACGACCACGACGACGCGGTCGGGCACCGCGCCTCCTGCGGTCAGGTCGACCGCCGTGAGCGCCTGCTCGGCCGACGGCTCGAGCACGAGGACGAGATCGCGGGAGGCGCGCTCGGCCAGCTGCCGCGTCGTCGCGAGCCCCGAGACCTCGGGCGACCAGGGACGAATCGACTGCTTGGTCGCCTCGCGGACGATCGACGACCAGCGGGTGAGGCCCTTGGCGACCTTGGGGCCCTCCCAGCGGGAGATGCTGCGCGCCGCGGCCCACGGGACGATCTCGTCGACGCCGAGCTCGGTCGCTGCCTGCACGGCGAGTTCGTCGCGGTCCCCCTTGGCCAGCGCCTGGGCGAGGACCAGCCGCGTCGTCGGCGGTTCGTGCCGGACGACCCGGGTCGCGAGCAGCACCAGCCGCTCGGGGGTCGCCTCGGAAACCTCGCCCTGGACCACCAGCCCCCGTCCGTTGCCGAGGGTCAGCGGCTCGCCCACCCGCACCCGGCTGACCGTGACCGCGTGTCGGGCCTCGGAACCGGTCAGCTCGACGCTCGAGCCGATCTCGGCGGCGACCAGGTCGTCGACCAGGTAGAAGTGCGCCATGATCAGAAGTTCAGGAAGCGGTCGCGCAACTTGCCGAAGAGACCCTGCTGGAAGTGCGACAGCTCGGGCGCCGGGGAGCGGCGACCCGAGGCGAACTTCTCGATCAGCTCGCGCTCCTTGTGGCTGAGCTTGGTCGGGGTGACCACCTGGACGCCGATCTTGAGGTCGCCGCGACCCGTGCCGCGCAGTCTGGTGATGCCGCGGTCCTTCACGGTGAGGATGTCGGCACTCTGGGTGCCGGGCTTGATCTCGACCTCGATCTCGCCGTCGAGCCCGGTGAGCGTCGTCGACGTGCCGAGGATGGCGTCGGCCATCTGCACCTCGAGCGTGGCCAGCAGGTCGTCGCCGTTGCGGCTGTAGGTGTCGTGGTGACGCACCTTGACCTCGAGGTACAGGTCGCCGTTCGGGCCACCGGCCTGGCCGACCTCGCCCTGACCGGGCAGCTGGAGCCGGAGTCCGGTGTCGACGCCCGCGGGGATGTCGATGGGGATCGAACGTCGGGCCCGGACGCGACCCTGGCCCTGGCACGTGGGGCAGGGATTGGGGATGACGGTGCCGTAACCACGGCAGGTCCCGCACGGGCTCGACGTCATGACGTTGCCGAGCAGCGAGCGCACGGTGCGCTGGATCTGGCCGGAGCCACCGCAGATGTCGCAGGTCTGGGGCGAGGTGCCGGGTGCGCAGCACGAGCCGCTGCACGTGTCGCAGAGGACGGCCGTGTCGACCTCGATGTCGCGCTGCGTGCCGAAGACGATGTCCTCGAGGTCGACCTCGAGGCGCAGGAGCGCGTCCTGCCCGCGTTCCCGCCGGGACCGCGGACCCTGACGCTGGCCCTGGCCACCGCCGCCGAAGAACGCGTCGAAGATGTCGCCGAAGCCGGCGGCCCCGCCTCCGCCGCCGCCACCGAAGCCGGGCTGGGGGCCGAGGTCGTAGCGTTCGCGCTGCTGCGGGTCGCTGAGCACGTCGTAGGCGTGCGTGACGTCCTTGAACCGTTCGGACGCGTCGGGGCTGGGATTGACGTCGGGGTGAAGCTCGCGGGCGAGCTTGCGGTACGCCTTCTTGATCTCTTCCGGGGTCGCCTGACGGTCGACTCCGAGGACGTCGTAATGATCTGCCACTGGTTCTCGTCTGCCTCTGGTGTGGTGTGGTGGTCTTCCCGGCGGGGCCGGGCCCGGCGGACCGGGACGGGGATTGGGGGTCGTGGGACGGCCGGGGCCGTGGTGGTCGGCTACCGCTCGGTGAGCAGCGACGACAGGTACCGCGCGACGGCACGGACCGCCGCCATGTTGGTCGAGTAGTCCATGCGCATGGGCCCGAGCACGCCGAGCCTCGCGATCTCGCTGCCCTGCGTCGAGTACCCGCTGGCCAGCACGGACGCCTGGGACAACCCGAACGACGCGTTCTCGCGGCCGATGCTCGCGGCCACGTCGACGGCGTCGAGTTGCATCTCGCCGAAGAGCCGCAAGAGGGCCACCTGCTCTTCGATCGCCTCGAGCACGGGGAAGAGGTCGCCGCTGAAGTCGTCGCCCGTGCGCACCAGGTTCGCCGCACCGGCCATGACGAGGCGGTCCTGACGTCCGGCGGCGATCTGCTCGGTGAGGCTCGCGACGACCACGCCGACGACCGCCGCGAGGTCGGGACGGAACCGCGCCGGCAGGTCGGTGAGGGCGGTGGAGGCCTCCCCCAGGGGCCGACCGCCGACCGCGGCGTTGATGGCGGCCCGCAACTCGGACAGGAAGGACTCGTCGACGGCGGTGCGGATGTCGACGACCCGCTGCTCGACCTGGCCGCTGTCGGTGATCAGCACCGTCATGACGCGACCGTCGCCCAGGCTGACCAGCTCGACGTGACGCACGCGGGCCCGGGAGAAGGTGGGGTACTGCACCAGGGCCACCTGGTTGGTGAGTTGCGACAGGAGCCGGACCGTCCGACCGAGCACCTCGTCGAGGTCGGTGGAGTCGCCCAGGAACGTCTCGATGGCCTGACGCTGGGCCGCGCTGAGCGGGCGCAGGTCGGCGAGCTGGTTGACGAAGAGCCGGTAGCCCTTGTCGGTCGGCACGCGTCCCGACGAGGTGTGCGGTGCCGCGATGAGCTCTTCTTCTTCGAGCAGCGCCATGTCGTTGCGGATGGTCGCCGCCGAGACGCCGAACTGGTGTCGCTCGACGATGGACTTCGACCCGACCGGCTCACGGGACGCGACGTAGTCGTGCACGATGACGCGAAGCACTTCGAGACCGCGTTCGGAGACCATGACGCACCTCTCTTCGCTCGACGTCCCCCGGGTCGTCCGCACGCCGGGCGACCGGGCCTGGCACTCGACGTGCCGGACTGCCAATCGTACGACACCTCCGTCGCGAGGCCTACTCGGGCCGCACCCGGCTGCCCTAGGGTGGCGGGGACATCCGCAGGACACTCACGAACAGGTGCAGCCATGACCGAGAACCCTCCCGCCCAGCCGAACGGCCCGCAGAACGGCCAGCCCGGCCAGAACGGTCAGCCCGGCCAGCCGTACGGGCAGGGTCTGCCCGGCCAGGGTCAGCCCGGCCAGGGCCAGCAGTCCGGCCCCGGCTTCGGCCAGCAGCCCGGCTACCAGCCGCAGCCCGTCCAGCCGATGCGCCCCGAGGACGAGAAGCTCTGGTCGACGCTCATCCACCTCGGCGGGATCCTCTTCGCGTTCGTCCCCGCCCTCGTCGGCTACCTCGTGTTGAAGGACCGCGGCCCGTTCATCCGGGAGCACACCAGGACCGCGCTGAACTTCCAGATCACGATGGCCATCGTCTACGTGATCTCGGCGATCCTGTCGATCATCGTCATCGGAGGGGTGCTCGCCCTCGTCGCCGGCATCCTCGTGATCATCTTCTCGATCATCGCCGCCGTCGCGGCCAACAAGGGCGAGTGGTACAAGTACCCGCTGACCATCGAGTTCGTCAAGTAGACGGTCGACCGGCCCGGACGGGCACGACGCGAGGCGCGACTCCCCCCGGGAGCCGCGCCTCCTGCGTTCCGGGCCCGCGCCTCCTGGTCGCCACCGCGGGGCGCCGCGGCGATCAGGACGATCGGGACGCTCAGCCGGGCAGCAGACGCCGCACTACGGCGTCGGCCATGAGCCGCCCCTCGCGCGTGAGCACGACGCGACCCCGCAGGGCCGGACGCCCCTCGACCCAGCCGTCGGCGATGAGGCCACCGACGGCCCGGCGTCCGTCGTCGTCGAGCTCGGAGATGGGCAGCCCTTCTCGGATGCGCACCCCGAGCAGGACGCGCTCGACCCGACGGGTCTCGTCGTCGAGGGTCTCGCGCCCGGCAGCCGGCGACTCGCCCGCGGCCATGCGCTGCTGGTAGGCGGCGGGGTGCTTGACGTTCCACCAGCGGACGCCACCGACGTGACTGTGCGCGCCCGGGCCGACGCCCCACCAGTCGTGGCCCTGCCAGTACGCCAGGTTGTGGCGGGAACGGTGCTCGACGCCACGCGACCAGTTGCTGACCTCGTACCAGTCGTAGCCCGCGCCGGCGAGCCGGTCGTCCGCGATCTCGTACATGTCGGCCGCGGTGTCGTCGTCGGGCATCGGGACCTCGCCCCGCTTGATCTGGCGGGCGAGCTTCGTGCCGTCCTCGACGATCAGCGAGTACGCGGAGAGGTGGTCTGGCTCCTGCTCGAGGGCGACGTCGAGCGAACGCCTCCAGTCGTCGAGGGTCTCGCCGGGTGTGCCGTAGATGAGGTCGAGGCTGACGTCGAGCCCGGCGTCACGGGCCCAGCGCACCACGAACGGGATGCGCTCGGGGTCGTGCGTGCGCTCGAGGGTGGCGAGCACGCTCGGGACGGCCGACTGCATGCCGAAGCTGACGCGCGTGAAGCCGGCGTCGGCGAGCTGCTGCAGGTACGCGGCGTCGACCGAGTCGGGGTTCGCCTCGGTCGTCACCTCGGCGCCCGGCTCGAGACCCCAGGTGTCGACCATCGCGTGGAGCATCGACGTGAGGTCGCCCGAGGGCAGCATCGTCGGGGTGCCCCCGCCGAAGAACACCGAGGAGGCGCGGCGCGGCGGGAGCCCCGCCTCGCGCAGCACCCGGCCCCCGAGCTCGATCTCGGTGACGGCCTGCCCGGCGTAGTCGTCGCGACGAGCGCCTCGCAGCTCGTCGCCCGTGTAGGTGTTGAAGTCGCAGTACCCGCAGCGCACGCGACAGAACGGGACGTGCAGGTAGACCCCGAAGTTGCGGTCGTCCGCGCCGACGGCGACGGTCTCGGGCAGGCGTCCGTCGACGGGGGCGGGATCGCCGAGGGGAAGGGCTCCGGGCACCGTCAGGCGCCGGTTCCCGCGGCGTCGCCGCGCGGGCCGGTCGGGGGGCGCTCGTCACCGCGGGGGTCGCCGACGCCGGCCTCGGTGTCTTCGACGACGACGACCTCGTCGGTCTGCTCGCCCTTCTCGTTGAGGCTCAGTGCCCTCAGGTACCGCTTCGTGTACTGCGCCTGTGTGCGTCGCAGGAACGGTGCCACGAGGCGCCACTTCGCGCTCGACGGCTTCGAGAACGACCGGATGGAGAGCCACACCGAACCGTCGTCGGTCTGGTCGACGATCCAGGACTCCTCGCCGCTCTCGGGGTGGCCGTCGAGGGTTCCGTACGCGAAACCCTTGCGCTTCGGTTCGTCGATCACGTAGACGACGCGCACAGGGGCCTCGACCGTGCGCCCGTAGGCCTCGATGCTCAGCGTGGCCGTCGTGCCCGCCGTGAGGAAGGGCGTGCCGTCGGGCGAGTAGCGCGACTCGTCACGCGCGGTCGCCCACTCGGCGGCGTCGACCGGCTGCCCGTGCTCGTCGAACTGGACGGGCGTGTACTCGCTCTCGTCGGCCGGCGGCACGCTGTCGACCCGGACGCGGATGCCGCTGCGCTCCTGGATCTGCCAGGTCATGGTGGCGATCCAGGCCGCGGCGAAGCGGGCGTCGCCGTGGCCGACGCGAGCCCGGTACTCGGCCGGCTTGAACCCCTTCGGCGGGTACTGCATGAGGTCGGGGGCCTGCGTCGCCCCGACCTCGCCGTAGGTCGTGCGGGTCTCGGTGTGGGTGGCTCGACGCATGGACCCTACTTCTTGTCTTTCTTCTCGACGTCGCCGCTGAGGGCGGCGATGAAGGCCTCTTGGGGCACGTCGACCCGACCGATGGTCTTCATGCGCTTCTTGCCCTCTTTCTGCTTCTCGAGGAGTTTGCGCTTGCGCGAGATGTCGCCGCCGTAGCACTTGGCCAGGACGTCCTTGCGCATCGCCCGGATGCTCTCGCGGGCGATGATCCGGGCACCGATGGCGGCCTGGATGGGGACCTCGAACTGCTGCCTCGGGATGAGTTCGCGCAGCCGGCCCGTCATGAGCACCCCGTAGGCGTAGGCCTTGTCGCGGTGCACGATCGCGCTGAAGGCGTCGACCTGCTCACCCTGCAACAGGATGTCGACCTTGACCAGGTCGGCCTCTTGATCGCCGATGGGCTCGTAGTCGAGGCTGGCGTAGCCCGCCGTCTTCGACTTGAGGCTGTCGAAGAAGTCGAACACGATCTCGCCGAGGGGCATCGCGTAACGGATCTCGACCCGGTCCTCGCCGAGGTACTCCATGCCCAGCAGGGTGCCGCGGCGCTGCTGGCAGAGCTCCATGATCACGCCGACGTAGTCCTTGGGCGCGAGGATGCCCGCCTTGACCATGGGCTCGCTGACGCTCGCGATCTTGCCGCCCGGGAACTCGCTCGGGTTGGTGACCGTGACGGTCTTCTTGTCTTCGGTGGTGACCTCGTAGATGACGCTCGGGGCCGTCGTGATGAGGTCGAGGCCGAACTCGCGGTCGAGTCGTTCGGTGACGATCTCGAGGTGGAGCAGGCCGAGGAAGCCACAGCGGAAGCCGAAGCCGAGGGCCACCGAGGTCTCGGGCTCGTACACCAGCGCGGCGTCGGACAGCTTGAGCTTGTCGAGGGCCTCGCGGAGGAGGGGGTAGTCGCTGCCGTCGATCGGGTAGAGCCCCGAGAAGACCATCGGCAGCGGTTCGGTGTACCCGCTGAGGGCCTCGGTCGCGGGCTTGGCCGACGTCGTGACGGTGTCGCCCACCTTCGAGAGGCGGACGTCCTTCACGCCGGTGATGAGGTAGCCGACCTCGCCGACCGACAGCCCCTGGCTCGGGACGGGCTCGGGTGACGAGACGCCGATCTCGAGGATGTCGTGGGTCGACTTCGTCGACATCATCTGCACCTTCTCGCGAGGGTGCAGGGTGCCGTCGATCATGCGGATGTACGTCACGACGCCGCGGTAGCTGTCGTAGACCGAGTCGAAGATCATCGCGCGGGGCGGTGCGTCCTTGACGCCGACGGGAGAGGGGATGCGGTCGACGACGCGGTCGAGGAGCTCTTCGACGCCCATTCCGGTCTTGCCGCTGACCCGCAGCACGTCGGCGGGGTCGCCGCCGATCAGGCCCGCCAGCTCGGCGGCGTACTTGTCGGGGTCGGCCGCCGGGAGGTCGATCTTGTTGAGCACCGGGATGATCTCGAGGTCGTTCTCGAGCGCCAGGTAGAGGTTCGCCAGGGTCTGCGCCTCGATGCCCTGGGCCGCGTCGACCAACAGGATCGCCCCCTCGCACGCGGCCAGCGAGCGGGAGACCTCGTAGCTGAAGTCCACGTGGCCGGGGGTGTCGATCATGTTGAGCGCGAAGGTCTCGCCGTTGCGCTCCCACGGCATGCGCACCGCCTGGCTCTTGATCGTGATGCCGCGCTCGCGCTCGATGTCCATGCGGTCGAGGTACTGGGCACGCATCGCACGCGACTCGACCACGCCGGTGATGCCCAGCATGCGGTCGGCGAGGGTCGACTTGCCGTGGTCGATGTGCGCGATGATGCAGAAGTTGCGGAGGGACTCGGGCTCGGTCGACGCCGGCTCGAGTGCGCGGGTTGCTTGGGGACTCACACGATCCTCTGGGGGTGGTGGGCGGGGGTACCGCACGATTCTCCCACGCCCGGGCGACGGATCGGGCGTCGGCCCGCGCGGGGCCGTACGTCGGCAACTCCTGCCCGGTGTCGCGACCGGCACCGCGCCTCCCCCGGTCGACGGCTCGTGCCGTGACGGCAGGCAGGAGTTGCCGACACCGTGGCCGCACCGGATGCCGTGCGCGCGGGACGCCGCGGGGCGGGCGAGCGGGTGGGCCGGTCGGCGGGTGGGTCAGAGGGGGGCGCGAGCCAGCGGGGCGGTGCGGGCAACTCCTGGCCGGTGCCGCTCGGGCGGTCGGACTCCCCGGCGTCGCGACGGGCGTGCGACGGCAGGCAGGAGTTGCCGACGCGGCCGACGCGAGCCGGACCGCGGGATGAGCGCGGGACGAGCGCGAGCGCGGGAGGCGCGAGCCGGACCGCGAGATGAGCGCGGGCGCGGGAGGCGCGAGCCGGAACGCGGGACGGGCCCGCCGGGCGGGACTGCCGGGCCGAGGGTCAGGCGGCGGTGCCGGGAAGGAGCGCGAGGACGCCCGCACCCCCGACGACGGCGAGGCCGATCGCCAGGGCGATCAGCGTGCCCACGAGCATGACGGCGGACGAGACGATGCCGACGAGCGCCATGCTGCGACCCTGGGGCTCACGGCGGCGGGACAGGATGCCGAGGACGAGGCCGGCGATCGGGACGACGAAGGTGAAGCCGAAGCCGATCGAGGCGAGGCCGAGGACGAGGCTCCAGACGGCGAGGGGCGAACGGACGCCGGTGCTGGAGGCGGAGAAGGTCGTGTGTACGGGTTGGTTCGTCATGCTCCGAGCCTAGGAAGCCCCTCGCGTCGACCCCAGGGGGCTGACCCCCGGATCTCAGCGGGGGTCGCCCGGCGCCGGCAGTTTGCCGAGCCCCCGGGTGATCACCTCGGGTGACGACGCGAGGCAGACGCGGATCCACCCCTCGCCGCTCCGGCCGAACGCACTGCCCGGCGCGACCGCGACGCGCTCCGACAGCAGGAACCGCTCGGCCCACGCCGCCACGTCGCCCTGCGACGCGTGGCTGACGTCGATCCAGAGGTAGAAGGCGCCGGTGGGCTCGAGGTACCGGATGCCCCGCTCGTCGAGCAGCGTCGTGGCGAGGTCGAGGTTGCTCCGATAGTGCTCGCGGGCGTCGGCCACTGGCTGGTGGTCCCCCACGACGGCGGCGAGGGCGGCGTGCTGGTCGGGCTCGGCGACGCAGCTGATGGCCGCCTCCTGGACCGTGCGCATCGTCTCCGCGAGGCCCTTGGGCGTCACGAGGTAGCCGACTCGCACGCCCGTCATGGCGTAGGTCTTGCTCATCGAGAAGACGCTGAACACCCGGTCGTCGCCATCGAGTGACGCCAGGCTGACGTGCTTCGGCCCGTAGGTGAAGTACTCGTAGACCTCGTCGCTGATGACCCAGAGGTCGTGCCGGCGGGCGAAGTCCAGCAGGCGCCGTAGCGTCTCCTCCGGATAGACGACGCCGAGCGGGTTCGACGGGCTGTTCACGATGAGGGCACGGGTGCGGTCGCCGACGAGGTTCTCGAGTTCGTCGAGGTCGGGGTGGAAGCCGAGCTCGGGGGCCAACGTGTAGGGCACGGGCACGGCGTCGAGCATGTGGGCGTTCATCGTGAACGTCGTGTAACCGGGGTCCGGCACCAGCACCTCGTCACCGGCCGCGAGCAGCAGTCCCATCGTCTGGTGCAGGGCCTGCGTCCCCCCGACGGTGACCCAGACCTGCTCGAGGTCCACGTGCACGTCGTTCTCCCGGGCGAGTTTGTCCACGAGCGCCTCGCGCAGGGCCGGGATGCCGCCGTTCGGCGTGTAGTCGGTGCGGTCGTCAGCCCAGGCGCGGCGTGCGGCGTCGGCGATGTGGCGGGCGACGGGCACGTCGGGTTCGCCCACCACGAGCATGTCGACGCCGTCGAGCTGCGCCGCGAGCTCGTAGACCCGACGGATTCCGGAAGCGGGCACGGTGGTCATGTGGGGTGCGAGCTGAGGCATGATGGCACGGTACCCCGCACGACACGGCACGCCGACCGGTCGACGTTCGTTGAGAGTCGGGCTCGCTGCTGGTAACGTTGCCTGTTGGCTTGCGCGTTACGTCTGCAGTGGCGGAACGCGATCGCAGCCGAGAGCCGCTCCGGTGGCCATCACCGGCGGCAGCACCGGGTCGATCGATTCACGTCGGTCGGACGCTCGGCTGGCGCACATCGTCCGATACTCAGAATCCAGAAAGTAGTTCACGTGGCAAACATCAAGTCGCAGATCAAGCGCATCGGCACCAACAAGAAGGCCCAGGACCGCAACCGCGCCGTCAAGAGCGAGCTCAAGACCGCCGTCCGCGCCACCCGCGAGGCCATCGCCGCCGGCGACAAGGACAAGGCCACCTCGGCTCTGCTCCTCGCGTCGAAGAAGCTCGACAAGGCCGCCAGCAAGGGCGTCATCCACCAGAACCAGGCCGCGAACCGCAAGTCGTCCATCGCGAAGCAGGTCGGCGCCCTCTAGGCTCCCCTCCCCCGAGCCCCCGGGCTCGACGACGAAGGCCCCGTCTCGATCGAGACGGGGCCTTCGTCGTCCCCGTTCGCCCGCAGGACAGGCGACCGGACGGTCAGGAGGCGCGACTCACGACAGCAGCGAACCGCGCGTCGAGATCATGGTCACCATCCGCTCGAGCGCGTACACCGGATCGCGCTCGGCGCCCTTGACGGCCGCGTCTGTCTCGGCGAGCAGCTCGATGCACCGGCCCAGCCCGTCCTCGGTCCAGCCACGGAGATCTCGTTGTGCCCGTTCGACCTGCCACGGGGCGAGTCCGAAGCGCGAGGCGAGCTGACCCGAGCCACCGTAGGAGCCCTGCACCTTGGCCATGGTGCGGATCTTCATCGCGAAGGCCGCCACCACGGGCACGGGATCGGCCCCGGTCGACAACGCGTGGCGGAGCAGGACCAGAGCCTCGCCCTGCTGACCTGCGATGGCCGCGTCGGCCACCTTGAAGGCGTTGGTCTCGACCCGACCCGAGTAGTACTTCTCGACCGTGGCCTCGGTGATCTCGGCCGCGGCGTCGCTGATCAGCTGCTGGCACGCACTGGCGAGCTCGGCCAGGTCGTCGTTGAAGGCCGTCACGAGCGCCCGGAGGGCCCCCTGCGAGATGCGACGCCGTTCGGCGGCGAACTCGGCGGCCGCGAACTCGAGCTTCTCGGTGTCTTTCTTGAGCTCGGCGCACACGACCTCGAGGCCGCCGCCGGTGCCGCCCCGGACGGCGTCGAGCAGCTTCTTGCCGCGGACCCCGCCCCCATGGCGCAAGACGAGGGTCGTGTCGTCGGCGGGCGTGTCGAGGTAGCGCAGCGTCTCGATGAGGAAGGCATCGGTGCACTTCTCGACGTTCGAGACGCGGATGAGACGTGGCTCGGCGAAGAGCGACGGGCTCGCCAGCGTCACGAGCTCGCCGGGTTGGTAATGGTCGGCCTCGAGGTCGTGCACCTCGAGGCTGGGGTCTTCGGCGACGAGCTGGTCGCGCAGCTGGCGGGAGGCACGGTCGGCGAGGAACTGCTCCGGCCCGCTCACGAGCACGACGGCCGCGGGGCGGATCTTGTCCCACCCGACCTGGTCGATCGCGACCGAGGCCTTCTTCGCCGTCTTGCCACTCGCTCGCGCTGCCATGCTGCCTCTCGGACGTCGTCCCACGGACGCGGGGCCCGCCGCGCCTCCTCCGATGCTAGAGGACGCCACCGACGTGTCGGACGCGCGATCTCGACCCGCGGACCCCGCGTGCTCCCGCCAGATCCGCAGGCCGACGTCGCCGCCGTCACGGCCGACGGGCGTGACGGCGGCCTGACCGGCCTCGTCGCTGCGGACCACGACTCCCCCGCCGTCCCGGACCAGGTCGAGCGCGACGTCGGTCGGGTGCCCGTAGGAGTTGTCGGCCCCCACGCCCACCAGGCCGACGCGGGCCGACACCCGCTCGTACAACTCGGCGTGCTGGTCCGCCGACCCGTGGTGCGAGACCTTCAGGACGTCGACCCGCCCGAGCCCCTCGTCGCCGTCGGGTGACGAGGCCAGACGGCGTTGGGCGGTCTCACCGAGATCGCCGAGGGCCAGCAGGGAGAGGCAGCCGACCCGGCAGGACCCGCCCGGGTCGAGGCGCACCACGAGGCTGGCGTCGTTGCCCGCCGGGGTCGCGGTGGGCGGCCAGAGGAGCCGCCACGTGTGGTCGCCGAGGCGTCCCCGGGTGCCGACCCGCGCCTCCTGGACCTCGGCGCCACCGCCGCGCAGGGCGGTCACGACCTCGGCGTCGTCCGAGCGCCCCACGGGCCCGACGAGGGCCGTGCCGACCCGGCCGACGACCGAGCCGATCGCCCCGACGTGGTCACGGTCGAAGTGGGTGAGCACGAGCAGGTCGACGTGGCGCACGCCGAACGTCGAGAGGCAGCGGTCGACGGCGGCCTCGTCGTCACCCACGTCGATCAGGGCGACGGCCCGCGCGCTGCGGACGAGCACGGCGTCGCCCTGCCCCACGTCGCACTGGGCGACGACCCAGTCGTCGGGAACGGAGGCGCGGGTCACCACGGTGCGCCCGCCCACCACCCCGACGGTGGCCACCAGCACGCCCACCAGCAGCGTCGTCGCGACGGCCCGCAGGCGGCCGCGGGCCCGGGCCACCACGGCGACCACGACGAGGGCCGTCACGCCGACCAGGGAGGCGACGCCGAGCGCCGAGGCGTCCCACCCGAGTCGCGTGCCCGGCCAGGTCGACGCCGACCGGGCGACGGCCGCGACCCAGGACGACGGCAGCCACGAGGCCCACGCGACGGCCGCGGCGGTCGCGGGCGCCCAGGGCGCGAGCACGCAGACGACGAGCCCACCCACGGTCGCCACCGGAGCCGCCGGGCCGGCCAGCACGTTCGCGGCGACGCCGTGCAGGGCGATGCTCGGTTCGAGGGCGAGCAGCACGGGCTGGCAGGCGAGCTGCGCGGCCGTGGGGACGGCGAGGGCCGCCGCTACGGGTTCGGGCACGAGGCGCGCCAGCAGGGCGGTCAGCGGCCCTCCGAGCACGACGAGCCCCGACGTCGCGAGGACCGACAGGACGAAGGCGAGGTCGCGGGCCAACCACGGGTCCGCGAACAGCAGCCCGGCGACCGCCAGCGCGATCACGGGCACACCGGCGATCGGCCGTGCGACGGCGAGGTGCACGAGGACGAGCACCGCCATGACGGTGGCCCGGACGATGCTCGGCTCGGGCGTGACGAGCACGACGAACGCCACCAACACGACGACGGCCATCGCGAGTCGCAGCAACCGCGGGACCCTCAGCACCGACCCGACGAGCACCACGAGTGCGACCAGCACGGCGCAGTTCGAGCCCGACACGGCCGTCAGGTGGCTGAGCGACGCCTGCGTCATGTCGTCGTCGAGGTCGTCGGGCACCCCCGACGTGTCGCCGATCGCGAGCCCGGGCAGCAGGGCCCCGCCGTCACCCGGCAGGTCTGCGGCCACGGCACGGAAGACCGAGCGGAGCCCGTTCGACCAGGCCGACGTCCGCCCGGGCTCGGCGCGGACGCCGAGCGGCTCGACCGCCCGCCCCTCGAACGCGACCGACTCGCCGTACCTCACCGGGCCCAGGACGAGCCGGGCCGTCACCCGGGCCCCGATCTCGGCCGACCGGCGACCGTCGAGGCGCGCCCCGAACACCCGCACCGGGACGCGGTCCCCGAGGGCCACGGTCCCCGCGCCGACGTCGAGTCGGTCGACCGACATCGTCAGGACGTCGGACCGCGCCTCGACCCGGTCGAGCAGGCGCCCCTCGACGGTGACCGCGTGCCCCACCGACGTCGTGAGCCCCGACGGGTGACGGCGGTCGTCGCGCACCGCCGCCTGGCCCGTGAGCCCGGCACACGCCCCGGCACTCAGGGCCACCACCAGCAGGACCTGCCCGGCGGCGAGGGCGCCCACCCGCGCCACGAGCACGAGCCCGACCGCGACGACGCAGACGACGAGGGCGACGGCGGCCACGACGGGCGACAGCCCCGGCCGGGTCGAACCCACGGCGAGCCCGACCCACGCCACGGCCACCGGCACCCCGAGCCGCAGGTCGAGGACGCGACCGGGCGTCACACCCGCACCCGCTCGCGCAGTGCCTCGAGCGTCTTCGGACCGATGCCCGGCACCCCCAGCAGGTCGTCGACGCTGCGGAAGCGGCCGTTCTCGTCACGCCAGGACATGATCGCCGCCGCGGTCGCCGGCCCCACCCCGGGCAGCGTCTGCAACGCGGCGTCGTCCGCGAGGTTGAGGTCGACCGTCCCGCCACCGGCCCCCGTCTCGCCACCGGTCGCCGTTCCCCCCGCGGCCGGTCCACCCGCCGCCGCGTCACCACCACCCGCCACCCCGTCGTCCGCGGTCTCACCGACGGCCGGCACCCGCAGCTGCTCGCCGTCGACCAGCACCCGCGCGAGGTTGACCGCCGCCTGGTCGGCCTCGTCCGTGAACCCGCCGGCCGCCGCGACCACGTCGACGACGCGGGCGCCGTGCGGCAGTTCGTACAGGCCGGGCGCCGCCACCCGGCCGTGCACGTGCACGAAGACGACCGAGGCACCCGCGGGAGGTGCGGTGCCGGCCCCTGCCCCGGCCTCGGCCCCGGTGCCCGGCTCGACGGTCACGAGCTCGTCCGCCGTGCCTCCTCGGGTGGCGAAGGCCGACACGGCGACGCTCACCGCCAGCACGACGAAGAGCAGGACGACGACCGCCCCGACCCCCACGCGCCACCGCGGACCACCCGGCTCGGACGGGTCGACGGCGGTGCGGAAGCTGACGGTCATGACCCGTCACGGTACGAGCGGGCGTCCGCCCGCGCGGACGACGACGGCCGCCCTGGGGAGCCAGGGCGGCCGTCGACGGGTGGGGACGGGACGCCCCGAGTGACCTACTTCACCGCGATGTTCACCAGGCGCGGCGCCCGCACGATGACGTTGACGATCTGCTTGTCGCCGATCGCGCGCTGCACGGCCGCCGAGTCGCGGGCCAGCGCCTCGAGCTCGTCGGAGGCGATCTTGGGCGACACCTCGAGCCGGTCGCGCACCTTGCCGTTGACCTGGACGACCGCGGTGACGCTCGTCTCGACGAGCAGCGTCGGGTCGGCCTTCCGCCAGCCGTACGTGGCGAGGGCACCGCCGTCGTAGCCGAGCTTCTCCCACATCTCGGAAGCCGTGTAGGGAGCGAACAGCGACAGCCCCAGCGCGACGGTCTCGGTCGCCTCGCGCACCGCCGGGTCGGACGCGCCGGGACCCGAGTCGATCGCCTTGCGGACGGCGTTGGTGAGCTCCATCAGGCGAGCGACGACGACGTTGTACTTGAACGCCTCGCTCAGCCCCGGGGCCTCGGCGAGGAACCGGTGGGTGACCCGGCGCAGGGCCTGGTCGCCGTCGGCCCACACCACGTCGCGCGAGCTGTCGACGTCGCTCGCGAGACGGAACGCCCGGGCCAGGAACTTGGCCGAACCGGCGGGCGAGACGTCGGCCCAGTCGATGTCGTCCTCGGGCGGGCCGGCGAAGGCCATCGTCAGGCGGATGGCGTCGACGCCGTGCTTCTCGATCTCGTCGGAGAGGCTGACGACGTTGCCCTTGCTCTTGCTCATCTTGGCGCCGTCCTGCAGCACCATGCCCTGGTTCAGCAGCGCGCTGAAGGGCTCGGTGAAGTCGACGTGGCCGAGGTCGAAGAGCACCTTGGTGATGAAGCGCGCGTAGAGCAGGTGCAGGATGGCGTGCTCGACGCCTCCGACGTACTGGTCGACCGGCGCCCACCTGCTGGCCTGGGCCGGGTCGAAGGCCCGGTCGGCGTCGGTGGGATCGAGGAACCGCAGGAAGTACCACGAGCTGTCGACGAAGGTGTCCATCGTGTCGGCGTCCCGACGCGCGGGCGACCCGTCGCGCGGGTCGGGCACGTTCACCCAGTCCTCGGCCGCGCCGAGCGGCGAGCTGCCCTTCGGCTTGAGGTCGAGGCCCTCGGTCGACGGCAGTCGGACCGGCAGCTCGTCGTAGGGCACCGGCACCTCGACGCCGTCGGCGCCGTGCACGATCGGGATGGGCGTGCCCCAGAAGCGCTGGCGCGAGATCAGCCAGTCGCGCAGACGGTACGTCTTGGCCGCCCCGCCGTCGCCGGACGCCTCGAGCAGTTCGACGACGCGCTTGATCGCGTTCGACTTGCTGAGGCCGGTCAGGGCGCCCGAGTTCATCAGTCGGCCGTCGCCGGTCAGGGCCACGCCCGTCTCGCGGGGGTTCAGGTCGGGCAGGTCGTCCGGCAGGATCGCCTGGCCGTCCTCGTCGAGCTCGAGCTTGGGGATCACGCCCGTGACGGGCGCGTTCGTGTCGACCACGACGCGCACCGGGAGGTCGTACTTGCGGGCGAAGTCGAGGTCGCGCTGGTCGTGAGCGGGCACGGCCATGACCGCGCCGTGGCCGTAGTCGGCCAGCACGTAGTCGGCGGCCCAGACCGGCATCGGGTCGCCCGTGAGCGGGTTGACCGCCACCCGGCCGAGCGGCACGCCGGTCTTGGGGCGCTCGCTCGACTGGCGCTCGATCTCGGTCGCCTTCTGCACCTCGACGAGGTACTCGGCGAAGGTCGCCTTGACGTCGTCCGTCGCGTCGGCGACGAGTTCGGCCGCGAGGTCGGAGTCGGGCGCGACGACCATGAACGTCGCGCCGTAGAGGGTGTCGGGACGCGTGGTGAACACCGTGACCTTCTCGTCACGGCCCTCGATGGCGAAGTGGACGTCGGCACCGATCGAGCGGCCGATCCAGTTGCGCTGCATGTTGAGCACCTTGGTCGGCCACCGGCCCTCGAGCTGGTTGAGGTCGTCGAGCAGGCGGTCGGCGTAGTCGGTGATCTTGAAGTACCACTGCGTCAGCTTCTTCTTGACCACGACGGCACCCGACCGGTCGCTGGTGCCGTCGGGCAGCACCTGCTCGTTGGCGAGCACGGTCTGGTCCACCGGGTCCCAGTTGACCCAGCTGTCCTTGCGGTAGGCCAGGCCCTTCTTGTACATCTCGAGGAACAGCCACTGGTTCCACTTGTAGTACTCGGGATCGCTCGTGTGCAGCACCCGGCTCCAGTCGAACGACGGGGCGTAGAGCTTCATGCTCTGCTTCTGCTGCGCGATGTTCGCGTAGGTCCACTCGCGGGGGTCGACGCCGCGCTTGATGGCCGCGTTCTCGGCGGGGAGCCCGAAGCTGTCCCAGCCGATCGGGTGCAGCACGTTGAAGCCCTGCTGGCGCCAGTACCGCGTCACCATGTCGCCGAGGGCGTACTGCTCGGCGTGGCCCATGTGCAGGTCGCCCGAGGGGTAGGGGAACATGTCGAGGATGTACTTGCGCGGCCGCTTGTCGTCGGGGTCGACGACGAACGGCTGCTCGGCGTCCCACCGGGCCTGCCACTTCTCTTGCAGGCGGGCGACGTCGTACTCGCGTTCGGGCACGCCGTCGTGGGGCGGGATGGCCGAGGAGGCGTCGGTCGCGGTCGTGTCGTGCTCGTGTGCCACGGGGCTCTCATTCACTGCTGGCAGTCGGTGCGGTGGGGGCGGACCGTCCGTGCGAGGGCACGGCGACGTGCGCCGGGCTCGGCGATCCTCGCCAAGGCTACCGAACGGCACGCGCCGTCACGACATGCGGACCGGCGCCCCGTCGGCGGTACGGACGCCGAGCACGGCGAGCAGGGCCGCCGCCTTGAGCTCGACCTCGTCGCGTTCGTCGACCGGCACCGACGAGATGGTGATGCCGCCGCCCACCCCGACGCGAGCACCCGCCGGTCGCGCGGGCCGTCCCGCACCCGCCGCCCGGGCCCCGTGGACGACGATCGAGCGGATGGTCATCGCCAGGCTCGCCGAGCCGTCGCGCCCGAGCCAGCCGGTCGCGCCCGAGTAGACCCCCCGGGGCGCTCCTTCGAGGTCGGCGAGCAGTTCGACGGCCCGTCGCTTCGGGGCACCGGTCATCGACCCGGCGGGGAAGGCCGCCTCGACGACGTCGGCCGCGGTGCACCCCGCCCCGAGACGGGCCCGCACCGTGCTGACGAGCTGGTGGACGTGCTCGTACGAGTGCACGGCGAGCAGCTCGGACACCTCGACCGTGCCGAGCAGGGCCACCCGGGCGAGGTCGTTGCGGACCAGGTCGACGATCATGACGTTCTCGGCGCGCTCCTTCTCGCTCTCGACGAGCTCGCGCGCGAGCACCGTGTCGTCGGCGCCCGACCCGCGGCGTCGCGTGCCCTTGATCGGCGCCGACGACACCCGGCCGTCGGCCGTCACCTCGACGAACGACTCGGGCGACGCCCCGACGACGGCCACGTCGCCGATGCGCACGAACGACGCGTGCGGCGCCGGCGAGGACCGACGGAGGCGCGCGAAGGCCTCGAGCGCGTCCACCGGCCCCACGACGTCGACGGCCGTGGTCAGGCAGAGCTGGTATGCCTCGCCGGCCGCGATGGCCCGCCGACACCCCTCGATCAGGTCGAGGTACTCGTCGGGGCGGTGCCGCCAGCGGACGGTGGGCGGGGCGGTGCCCCCCGAGGAGGCGCGGGTCGGCCCGGGCACCGGAGGCTCGGGCGGCACGTCGGCCCAGGTCTCGACCAGGGAGGACGCCCACGGGTCGCCGGCCCGCACGACGGCCTCGACCGAGCGTGCGGCGTGGTCGAAGACCAGGGCACGGTCGACGTCGAGCAGGGCGAGGTCGGCGGGGTCCCCGTCGGCGGCGACGGTGGAGGCGGTGGCTGCCCGCCGGTGCCCCTCGGTGGCGTCGCGGTCGAGCAGCCGGCAGCCGAAGCCGTAGCCGAGCCAGCCGGCCCAACCGAGCGGATGGCTGTCGGGCTCGACGTCGACCAGGTCGTCACGCACCGCCTGCCAGAGCCGGTCGGCGCCGCCGTCGCGCACGTCGCCCGTCGCGGCCCGACCCCACCCGACGACCGAGCGGCCCCGCACGGCGCCCACCCCGGCGTCGCGCCAGACCACGTCGCCGGTCGCGGCCAGGTGCCGGACGACGGCCTCGGGGTCGCGCCACGGCAGGGAGGAACGGACGACCGCGGGACGCATACCCTTGATCCTATGAGCGGAGACCCGACCCGATGAGTGGCGAGCGGCCGGGTGGTGACGTGCTGCACGTCTGGCAGGGCGACGAGCTGGCGACGCGCGGGGGCGGAGGGGCGGCGGACGCCGACCCGCGCCTCCTCGTGGCGGACTCGTGGCTGGTCGACGACGGCTCGGTGCTGGCGCTCGACGTGCACCGCGACCGCTTCGCCGGGTCGGTCGCCGAGGTGCCCGGGGCGCCCGACGCGGACGAGGTGTCGGCGTTCTGGACGGCGGCCCTCGCGGTCCTCCCCCGGGCGGGAGCCTGGTTCCCCCGCGTCGAGCTCGTCGCGGGCGACGGAGCCGAGGACGGCGACCGGGCACGGCTGCGGCTGCGCCTCCGTCCCGCTCCCCCGCGTCACCGCTCGGTCGTCCTCGCCACGGCCGACCGGGACCCCCGCACACGACCGACGGTCAAGGGGCCCGACCTCGCCGCCCTCGGTTCGCTCGTCTCCGAGGCGCGGTCCCGAGGGGCCGGCGAGGCCGTGCTGCTCTCGCCCGAGGGGCACGTCGTCGAAGGCGCCTGGAGCTCGATCGTCTGGTGGCGCGGGGACGCCCTCTGCCTTCCGTCGGACGACCTGGCGCGCCTCCCGGGCGTCACGGTCCGCAGCCTGACGACGCTGGCCGCCGTCCTCGGCGTCGACGTGCTGCACGACCGCACCCGACCGGACGAGCTCGACGGGTTCGAGGTCTGGAGCCTCGGCGCACTGCACGGCATCCGCATCGTCACCGGCTGGATCGACGGCCCGGCACCCGCCGAGGAGCCGGGGCGCCTGGCGCTCTGGCGCGGCCGACTCGACCGCCTGCGACGACCGGTCGACGGCTGACCCCCACCGGGCCGCGATCGGTGCCTCGACGCGTCAGGCGCCGGCCCCGTCGTCGAGCGTGACCTCGGACCCGACCTCGGAGCCCGCCTCGACCTCGCCGAGGCGGCCCGCCTCGAGACGCACGCGCCGCGTCACCAGCTCGGCCGGCACCTCGACGTGCGAGATCACGACGACCGTCGAGCCGTCGTCGCGGGCGGTGGTCAGGACGTCGTGCACGAGCCGCCGGGCGGTCTCGGCGTCGAGTCCGGCCGTCGGCTCGTCGAGCACGAGCACCGGGAACCCCCGCAGGAGGGCACGCGCGAGCGAGATGCGCTGGGCCTGGCCACCCGAGACGAGGACGCCGCGCTCGCCCACCGGTGCGTCGAGCCCGCCGCGCTCGGCGGCCCAACGGCCCAGCCCGACACGGTCCAGGACCGCGAGCAGGTCGTCGTCGGTGGCCGTGTCGCGGGCGAAGAGCAGGTTCTGCCGCAGGGACTCGTCGAAGAGGTAGGGCGTCTGCTCGATCAGGCCGACCGTGGCCCGGACGGCGGCCGGGGCGAGGATCGCCGTGTCGACTCCCCCGACCTCGTAGCGACCCGTGTGTTCGACGAAGCGGGCCAGCACCCACCCCAGCGTGGTCTTGCCGGCGCCGCTCGGCCCCTCGACCACGAGGCGGTCGCCGACGGCCACGTCGAGGTCGACGCCGCGGAGCGCGGGGCCCGCCGCCCCCGGCCAGGTGGCCGAGACTCCCCGCAGGCGAAGCGCGGGCACGGAGGCCGGCACGGCGGGCCCGTGGGCTCGGAGAGGGTCGGAGGCGGTGACGTCCGCCCCACCGGACACGTGGTCGTCGTCGACGACGCCGGCCGGCACGTCGACCGGCACCGCCGAGTCGACACGATCGCCGCTCGCCCGCACGCGACGCCAGGCCAGCACGGCCGTCGGGACGGCACCGACGACCTCGAAGACGGCGAGGGGCACGAGGGCGACCAGCGCGAAGGCCGGACCGGTCAGCCCACCCGAGACGACGTCGGGAGCCACGACGGGGATCGTCGCGAGCACGGCGGCACCCGACAGCGCCGAGAGCACGGCGGCGACCACGCCCCCGGTCAGGGCCCGACGCGAGGAGGCGCGGCGCAGGTCGTCGTCGAGTCGAGCGACCCGGGCGAGCTGACGGTCCACCGCCTCGAACGCGACGAGCACGTCGAGGTTCTGCACGAGGTCGACGACGGCGGCCGAGAGCGCCCCCCGCCGGTCGGCGAGGGTGCGTTCACTGCGGCGGGCGAGCCGGTCCGCGGCGACGCAGCCGACGACGAACGCGACGACGAGTGCGCCTGCCAGGACGACCGCCGCCATCGGCGACACCAGGGCGACGCCGATCACCGCGACGACCGAGGTCAGGCCCGACACCACGAGCGGCTGCACGACCCGGAGGGGAAGGTCCTGCAGGGCGTCGACGTCACCGACGACGCGCGCCAGCAGGTCGCCGCGATCGGTGCGGCCGAGACCCGCCGGGGCCACGCGGATCAGTCGGCGGTAGAGCTCGGTGCGGACCACGGCCAGCTGACGGAAGGCCGCGTCGTGGCTCGACAGCCGTTCGAGGTAGCGGAAGACCGCGCGGGTCAGGGCGAACGCGCGGACGCCCACGACGGCGAGCGAGAGGTAGAGGATCGGCGGCTGCTCGGCGGCCCGCGTGATGAGGTACGCCGACGCCGCGAGCAAGGCCACCGCCGAGAGCGCGCTCAGCGACCCGAAGACCAGGCCGGGGGCGGCGCGGCGCCCGGCGGGCTGAGCCGTACGGAGCAACGAGCGGGTCACGAGGGGCCTCCGATCGGGACGACGACGTCGGCCGCGTCGCTCACGGCGCGGCGGTGCGTGACGACGACCACGGCGACGCCCGTGGCCGCGATGCGACGGAGGCCCTCGACGACCCGGGCCTCGGTGACCCGGTCGAGGGCGGACGAGGGCTCGTCGACCAGCAGGAGGCGCGCCCCGACCCGGTCGAGCCGGTACAGCGCCCGGGCCACCGACACCCGCTGCGCCTGGCCGCCGGACAGGCCCTCGCCGCCGGCCCCGAGTACGAGCGCCGGGTCGAGGCCGGCCGCGCCGGCCAGGTCGAGGGCGCGGACGACCGCCTCGGTGTCGGGGCCGTCCTCGTCACCGAGGCCGACGTTGTCGGCGACGGTGCCGGACGACAACTGGGCGGACTGGCCCGACCAGGCGATCTCGTGGCGGGCGGGCGCGCGGCCCGACGAGCGCCAGACGGCCCGTCCCTCGCACGGCTCGAGCCCCAGCACGGCGTCGAGCAGGGTGGACTTCCCGGCACCGCTCGGTCCGACGACCGCGGTGACGCGACCCGTCTCGGCGACGAAGGAGGTCTCGGCCAGCCGCACCGCGCCTCCTCGGCCGACCGACACCCGGTCGACGACGAGCGCGTCGGCCTCGGGGAGGGCCGCGGCCGGATCGGCGTCGGTCGTCGCCCGGGACGACCGGGGCGTGACGTCGCCGTCCTCGTCGTCGAGCAGCTCGAAGACGTCGTCCGCCGCCGCGACCCCGTCGGCCGCGGCGTGGTAGTTGGCTCCGACCTGGCGCAGGGGCAGGTAGGCCTCGGGGGTGAGCAACAGCACGAACAGTCCGGCGGTCAGCCCCAGCGACCCCTCGACGAGCCGGATGCCGATGGACACGGCGACGAGTGCGACGGACAGCGACGCCGCGAGCTCGAGCACGAAGCCGCTGAGGAACGACACGCGCAGCACCGTGACCGTCTCGACCCGGTAGTCGTCGGTGATGCGACCGATCCGCTCGACCTGGCGCCGCTCGCGACCGAAGGCCTTGAGCGTCGACGCCCCGCCCACGGCGTCGGCGAACGACGAGGCGAGGTGCGTCAGGCGGTCCCACTGCCGGGTCTGGGCGGCCCGCGTGGTCCACCCGATCAGGACCATGAAGACGGGGATCAACGGCAGGGTCAGCACGACGATCAGGGCCGACAACCAGTCGTGGAGCGCCATGACGACGATCAGCAGCGGCGTCGCCAGGGCCGTCAGCACCAGCTGCGGCAGGTAGCGCGCGAAGTACTCGTCGAGGGCGTCGAGCCCGGGGCCGACGAGCGTCGCGACGCGCGCCGAGGAGTGGCGGTCGACCCAGGCGCGCCCCCGGTCGGCGACCGCGCGGACGACCCGGGCCCGCAGCTGGCTCTTGACCTGCGCCGCGGCCCGCGCGGCCGTCACCTCGAGGGCCCAGGCGACGAGCGATCGTGCCGCCACCGAGACCCCGAGCCCCAGCAGGGTGGTCGAGAGACCGGAGACGCGCCCGTCGACGACCTGGACCACGGCCGTCGTGGTGAACCAGGCCACGGCGACGATCGCGAGGGTCTGCGCGAGGCCGAGCACGGCACCGAGCCCCAGGAACACCCGGGCGGCGGAGGCGTAGCGCAGGAGGCGCGGGTCGAGCGGCTTCACGGACGTCGCCTCAGTGCGCGGCCGGGATGGTAGCCCGGGTGATCCGCTTGCGGAAGATCCAGTAGGTGAAGCCCTGGTAGCCGAGGATGAGCGGGACGAAGACGAGGGCCACCCAGCTCATGATCGTCAGGGTGTAGGTCGAGCTCGACGCGTTGGCGATCGTGAGACCGTTCGCCGGATCGTTGCTCGCGGGCATCACCCAGGGGAAGAGCGCGGCGAACAGGCTCGACACCGCCAGGGCGATCGTGAGGGCCATCAGGCCGAAGGACCGGCCCTCGCGACCGCGCAGGTTCGCGACGAAGGAGGCGATCAGGCTGACGGCGGCCCCGGCCGAGAGGACCACCGAGGCGAGGGTCCCGTGCATCAGCGAGGTCAGGACCAGGAAGGACGCCGCGACGACGATCGTCACGAGCCCCGCGCGGGTGGCCAGGCGCCGGGCCCGGTCACGGATCGCCCCCTCGGTCTTGAGCGTGACGAACACGACGCCGTGCGTGAAGAAGAGCAGCAGGGTCGTGAGACCGCCCAGCAGGGCGTAGGGGTTCAACAGGTCGACCAACGTCCCGGTGTAGTTGTGCCCCTCGTCGAGCGGCACGCCCTGCACGACGTTGGCGAACACCAGCCCCCAGACGAACGCCGGCACGGCCGAGCCGACGACGATCATGAGGTCGAAGCGGCGCTTCCACGAGGACTCGGGACGCTGGTGGCGGTACTCGAACGAGACGCCCCGCGCGATCAGGGCCAGCAGGATGAGCAGCATCAGGAGGTAGAAGCCGCTGAACAGCGTGGCGTACCACTCGGGGAAGGCCGCGAACAGGAACGCACCGGCGACGATGACCCAGGTCTCGTTGAGGTCCCAGACCGGACCGATGGTGTTGATCAGCACGCGCCGGTCGGTGTCGTCGCGACCGAGGAAGGGCAGGGACATGCCGACCCCGAAGTCGAAGCCGTCGAGCACGAAGTAGCCGACGAAGAAGAACCCGAGGATCACGAACCAGAGGGTGGGGAGGTCCATGGTCAGAGCCTTTCTCGCATCGGTTCGGTGGGGGTGGTGGGCATCAGTAGACCGTCGCCTCGTGGCGGATCTCGCCCGACACGGGGTCGGGTTCGGGGGCGTCGGCCGGCCCCTTCTGGGCGGCCCTGACGATGAGCTTGAACTCGACGACCGCGAGCGTGCCGTAGATCAGCGTGAAGGCGACGAGCGAGATGAGCACCGTCAGGCCGGTGACGCCCGGCGAGACGCCGTCCTCGGTCTTCAGCAGCCCGAAGACGAGCCAGGGCTGTCGACCCATCTCGGTGAAGACCCAGCCGACGATCATGGCGAGGAGGGGCATCGGGTAGCTGAAGACCGCGGCCCGCCAGACCCACCTGTTCTGCGGCAGGCGTCCTTTGCGGGTGATCCAGAGGCCGACGAGCGAGACGAGCACGCTGACCATGCCGAGGCCCATCATCCAGCGGAAGGACCAGTAGGTGACCCAGATGATCGGGGTGTAGTCCCCCGGACCGTAGAGCTGCACGTACTGCGCCTGGAGGTCGTTGATGCCCTCGACCGTGCCGTCGAAGGTGTGCGTCGACAGGAACGACAGCAGGTACGGCACCCGGATGCTGAAGAGCTCGTGCACCCCGTCGGGCGTGCCCAGGGTGAAGATCGAGAACGAGGCGTCGGCGCCGGTGCTGGTCTTGTACAGGGCCTCCGCGGCCGCCATCTTCATCGGCTGGGTCTCGACCATGGCGAGACCCAGCTGGTCGCCCGTGATGAAGGTGAGCGCGCCGGCGGCCACCATCGTCCAGAGACCGAACCGCAGGGCCGGTCGCATCGTCTCGAGGTGCTGGTTGCGCGAGAGGTGCCAGGCGGCGACGGCGACGATGACCGCGGCCGAGACCATGAAGCAGGCGAAGATCGTGTGCGGGAACGCGGCGAGGGCGACCTTGTTGGTCAGCACCTCCCAGATGCTCGTGAGCTCGGCCCGCCCCTTCTCCTCGTTGATGTCGTAGCCGACCGGGTTCTGCATGAAGGCGTTGGCGGCGATGATGAAGTACGCCGAGAGGATGCTGCCGACCGTCGCACCCCAGATGCTCAGCAGGTGGAGCTTCGGCGGCACCTTGTCCCAGCCGAAGATCCAGATGCCGATGAAGGTCGCCTCGAGGAAGAACGCGAGCAGGCCCTCGAGCGCGAGCGGGGCGCCGAACACGTCGCCGACGAACCGCGAGTAGTCGGACCAGTTCATGCCGAACTGGAATTCCTGGACGATGCCGGTCACGACGCCCATGGCGAAGTTGATCAGGAAGATCTTGCCGAAGAACTGGGTCAGCTGCAGGTAGTGGACGCGGCCGGTGCGCACCCAGGCCGTCTGGAAGACCGCCACCGTGAAGGCCATGCCGATCGTGAGGGGCACGAACAGGAAGTGGTAGATCGTGGTGAGCCCGAACTGCCAGCGGGACAACAGCAGCGGGTCGAGCAGCTCGTTCATCGGGATGTGCCTTCTCCCTCGGATGGTGGTGGTGGTCGTGCGTCGCACCGTCGGGACGTGTCGAGCCTAGATCCGAAGATGAACGACACCTGTCGTTTAGGGCACCCGGGCGCCGTGCACTCGCTGTGAATAGGCTCGGGCGGGTGAACGACGTGCTGACGACCCTGCTCGACCTGGTGCAGTCCGTCGATCCCGTGCTGAGGACGGTGCTGGCCGGCATCGCCATGGTGCTCGAGACGTCGGTGCTGCTCGGCCTGATCGTGCCGGGCGACACGGTGGCGATCGTGTCGGCCACGGCGGTGGGGTCACCCTTCGAGTTCGGTGCGCTCGTGGTCGCCCTCGTCCTCGGCGCCCTGGTGGGCGAGAGCGTCGGGTTCGCCCTCGGCCGGTTCTTCGGACCGAGGATCCGCGCGAGCGCGCTCGGACGGCGCCTCGGCGAGGCGAACTGGGTCCGGGCCGAGAACTACCTCGCGCGACGGGGCGGCATCGCCGTCTTCGTCTCGAGGTTCCTGCCGGTGCTGCACTCGCTCATCCCGTTGACGGTGGGCACGAGCCCGATGCGCTACCGGACGTTCCTCACCTGGACGGCCCCCGCCTGCCTCCTCTGGGCCCTCGCCTACGTCTCCGTCGGCGCGGCGGCCGCGGGCAGCTACCGCGAGCTGGCGGACCGACTGCACCAGGCCGGGTACGTCTTCGTCGGCATCATCGTCGCGTTCGTCCTGCTGGTCGTCGTCGTGAAGAAGGTCCTGCACCACCGCGAGGAGCGCCACATGACACGCCCCGACGGGGACGCGGGCGACGGGTCGTCCTGACCCGCGCCTCCTCGGGGTCGCCCTCCGGGCGGGGCCCGGACGACGGAGAGCCCCGTTCCGCGGACGGAACGGGGCTCTCGACGAGGGGGCCTAGCTGTCGAGCAGGCCCTTCTCGGTCAGGTAGTCCTTGGCGATGGTGGCCGAGGACTCCTTGTCGGTCTGGCTCTTCGAGTTGAGCTTCTGCAGGTCGGAGGCGCTCAGGACCTCGTCGACGCTGTCGATGACGTCCTGCGCGTCGGAGTCGACCTTGTCGGACACGATCGGCACCACGTTCTGCGGCAGGATCATGTTCTCGGGGTCTTCCAGGGTGACGAGGTCGTTCTCGGCGATCAACGGGCTGGCCGTGTAGATGTCGGCCAGCTGGACGCTGCCGTCGGTCAGGGCCTTGACCGTCAACGGGCCACCACCGTCGTCGATCGGCGTCGAGGTGACGTCGACACCGTAGATGCTCTTCAACCCGGGAGGGCCGTAGGGACGTTCGGCGTTCTCGGGCGGAGCACCCAACGTCAGCGTGCCGGAGTAGTCCTTGAGGTCGGCCAGGCTCGTGATGTCGTTCTCCTCGGAGAACTCCTTCGTCACGTTGTAGCTGTCCTGGTCGGACGCAGCAGCGGCCTTCAGCGCGGTCAGACCGGAGGGCAACGCGGCGGCGAGGGCCGTCTCGACCTCTTCGGGCGACTTGGCGGTCTCGTCTTTGTCGTAGTACTGCAACAGATTGCCGGTGTACTCGGGGAAGACGTCGATCTTGCCGGACTCGAGCTCGGGCAGGTAGACCTCGCGCTGACCGATCTGGTACTGACGGTCGACCGTGTAGCCCTTGGCCTCGAGGGCCTGGGCGTACAGCTCGGCGATGATCTCGTTCGAGTAGTACTGCTGCGAGCCGATGACGAGCGTGTCGCCGTCGCTCGACGCCGACGAGTCGCCGGAGCTCAGCGGGTCGCTCGACGCGCACCCTGCCAGGGCCACCATGGCCCCGATCGCGACTGCGCCGAGAACGGTGAGCCGGCCCTTCTTGTTCGCTGTGATCACTGTGTGCCTTTCGTGAGGGGTGTTGCCGCGACCGCCCCGGGCCGGACGGCCCTGGAGCGGATGTCGGTGGGGCGCCCGGCCGTGACCCCGGCGGGGACGACGAGGCGCTGGACGATCGAGAAGAGGATCTCGAGGACGACCGCGAGGGCGATGACGAGGATGGAGCCCGCCAGCATCTTCGGGTAGTCGTTCGCCCGGAGGCCCGTGATGATGTAGCTGCCGAGACCGCCCGCGCCGACGAAGGTGGCGAGGGTCGCCGTCGCGACGACCTGGAGGACGGCGGACCGGATGCCGCCGATCAACAGGGGCAGGCCGAGGGGCATCTCGACCTTCGTCATGATCTGCCACTCGGTCATGCCCACGGCCCGTGCGGCGTCGACGGTCTTGCGGTCGACGGCCTCGAACCCCGAGTAGGCACCGGCGAGCACCGACGGGATCGCCAGGATGACGAACGAGATGATCGGCGCGGTGAGGCCGATGCCGACGGACAGGGCGATCAGGGTGATGACGCCGAAGGAGGGCAGGGCACGCGCGCCGCCCGAGATCGAGACGGCGATCGAGCGACCATGGCCGGTGTGTCCGATGAGGTACCCGACGGGAACGGCGATCACCGAGGCGATCACCACCGAGAGGGCGCTGTACCAGAGGTGCTGGCCCAGCCTCGTGGGGATGCCGTCGGCACCCGTCCAGTGGATCGGGTCCGCGAGCCAGGCGAACGCCTCGACGAAGAAGTTCACGGCAGCACGACCTTCTGGCGGGCCTGGACGGGAGCGACGGGCTTGATCTTCGCGTCCTTGCGGCTCCAGGGCATGAGGACCCGCCCGAGGAGCACGAGCAGGAAGTCCAGCACGAGGGCCATGACGATGGTGAGCACGATCCCCGCCACGATCTCGGCGGTGATGTCGCGCTGGAAGCCGTCGATGAAGAGGAGTCCCAGACCGTTGACGCCGAGCACCCCTCCGACCGTGGCGAGGCTGACCGTGCTCACCACGACGACCCGCAGACCGGCGAGCATGACCGGACCCGCCAGGGGGAACTCGACCCTCCAGAACCGTTGCCAGGACGAGTAGCCCACGGCCATCGCCGACTGCGTGACGTCGGCCTCGACGGCGGCGAGGGCGTCGGCCACCGACCGGACCATGAGGGCGATGCCGTAGAGGGTGAGGCCGATGACGATGTTGACGGGACTCCGCAGCGAGGTGCCGAAGACCACCGGCAGGGCGATGAGGAGGGGCAAGGACGGAATCGCGTAGAACAGACCGGCGACCGTGAGGATGCCCCTCGACACCCGGTACCGGTTCGCGAACCAGCCGATGGGCAGCGAGATGACGAACGCCAGGATGACCGGCGGCACGCTCAGGCCGAGGTGCACGATCGTCTTGTCGAGGATGTAGTCGCTGTTGGACCAGATCCAGTTCACGACGCCTGCCCACCTCGGACCGACTCGGTCAGCACCCCGGCGGTGCGCCCGTCGCCGTCCACCACCACCTGCCCGGTCGGCGTCTGCTCGACGTGGAGGGCACGCTTGCCCCGGTTGGCTCCGATGAACTCGGCGACGAAGTCGGTGGCGGGTGCCGAGAGGATCTCGGAGGGGCTGCCCTGCTGGGCGATCTGGCCGCCCTTCTCGAGGATCACGACCTGGTCGCCGAGGTAGAAGGCCTCGTCGATGTCGTGCGTGACGAAGACGACGGTCTTGTCGAGTTCGCGCTGCAACCGGATGAGCTCTTGCTGCAGGTCGGACCGGACGAGCGGATCGACGGCACCGAAGGGCTCGTCCATGAGCAGGATGTTCGGGTCGACGGCGAGGCCACGGGCCACGCCGACCCGCTGTTGCTGCCCACCGGACAGCTGGCTCGGGTAGCGCTGGGCCAGGTCACGGTCGAGACCGACCGTGTCCATGAGCTCGAGGGCGCGGTCACGGGCGACCTTCTTCGACGTGCCCTTGAGGACGGGGACGGTCGCGATGTTGTCGACGACCTTGCGATGCGGAAGGAGACCGGAGTTCTGCATGACGTAGCCGATGCTGCGGCGGAGCCCGACGGGCTCGAGGTCGCCGATCGACTTGCCGTCGATCTCGATGACACCGGAGGTCGGGTCGACCATGCGGTTGATCATCCGCAGGATCGTCGTCTTGCCGCAGCCGCTCGACCCGACGAAGACCGTGGTCTTCCGGGACGGGATCACCAGGCTGAAGTCGTCCACCGCCAGGGTGCCGTCGGGGTACTGCTTCGTCACGGAACGGAACTCGATCATGGGTGGCTCATTCCTCGTGGGCAGCACGAATCGACACTTGCCAGGGCGTTCACCCAACCACAGATCCCGACGAAGCGTCATCGACCCCGCCGGGGCCCCCGACGCCGGCCGTCACACGGCCGACGAGGTCAGTGCGCGCCGACGAGGGGCTCGAGGTAGCCCGTCAGGACCGTGCGGCACTGGTCGACGAAGCGGCCGTCGCCCTCGGCGTCGTCGATGAAGGCACGCGCCAACAGGGCGTTCGCGATCTCGACGGCCACCTGGAGGCCCAGCTCGAGCTCGTCGGTGCGCGGCACCGAGCAGTGGTCGACGAGCACGGCGAGCAGCTGCTCGGCCAGGGGGCTCGTGTACTGGCGCGTCTCGGGCGTGCGCACGTCGGGTGCGTCGCCGAAGCGGATGGCCCGGAAACCGGGCTCGCTGCGGTACATCTCGGCCTTGGCGTCGACGAACAGGTCGACGGCACGACGCCAGTCGGTGACGGCGTCGTCGGACACGGCCTCGTCGACCCGGACGGTCAGACGCTGGACGGAACGCAGGGCGAGCGCGTCGACGACGGCGATGCGGTCGGGGAAGTAGCGGTAGACCGTGCCGATCGAGGCGCCCGCCCGCTCGGCGACCATGGCCGTCGTCAGACGCTCGTAGCCGATCTCGTCGATGATGGCCGCGGCCGCGTCGAGCAGCCCGGTGAGCCGCGCGGAACTGCGAGCCTGGACCGGCTCGTTCCTCAGCAGCGGTGAACCCCCGGGCAGTGCGTCATTGACGTCGGTGACGAGCAACGTTTCTCCGTTTCGTGGCGATGCCTCGACGGGGTCGGGCACGGTGCGATGACGTCGGAAGGGGGACCGAGGTGGCGGTCACCGGATGTCGGCGGCTGCCACCAGAATGGATCGCATGTGCGGACGATTCGTGATGGCACGCGCCTCGAGCGACCTGGTGGCCCTGTTCGACGTCGATGTATCAGGAGACACTCTCCCAGAGCCTTCCTGGAATATCGCTCCGACCCGGCCGGTGAGTCTGCTCGTCGACGCGGCTCCTCGGGGCGAGGACGCCGGCGGCCCGCCGGTCCGCCGGCTCGCCGCGGCGCGGTGGGGTCTCGTGCCCGGTGGCTCGGCAGGGCCCGACTCCGGTCCCCCGCTGTTCAACGCACGGTCCGAGTCGGTCGCCGAGAAGCCGTCGTTCCGCGACGCCGTGGTCTCGCGCCGCGGCCTGGTCCCGGCCACCGGGTGGTACGAGTGGCACACCCTGCCCGACGGCTCTAAGCGCCCCGTCCTCGTGCGGCTGCCCGACGACGAGGTGGTGCTGTTCGGCGCGCTCTACGAGTGGTGGCGAGACCCGTCGGCCGAGGTGGGCGCCCCGTCTCGGTGGCTGTTGTCGACGACCGTGTTGACCCGCGCCTCCTCGGGTCCGGTGTCCGAGGTGCACGACCGCATGCCGGTGCTCGTCGGCACCGACGTCATGGACGACTGGCTCGACCCCGAGACCGAGGGCGACGACGACCTGGTGCAGGGCATCGCCGGCCTCAGCGACGAGATCGCCGCGCGCCTGCTGCACCACGAGGTCGGCCCCGAGGTCGGCTCGTCGTCGGTCGACCACCCCGGTCTGCTGGCCCCCGTCGGCTGATCCGGTCCGTCGGCGGTCCGTCCGTCCGTCCGACGACCCATCGTGCGAGACTGACCGGATGCCCGACACCCGCAAGGCACCGCCCGCCGCCGTCGAGCCCTTCCTCCACCGAGCGGCCCGCATCGAGAACTCGGTCCACCGCTTCCGTGAGAAGCGAGCCCGACGCCGCGGCCTCCTGCCCACCGTCGTGCCGTACACCGGCTACGGCGCTCCCGGATGGGCGCGGGTGCTGTCCCGCGTCCTGCTCACCCGGACGGGCACGCTGTCGGGCGTGGACCGCCTCAACGTCCGGGGGTGGCGCAGCTTCACCAGCGTGCCCGTCGAGAAGGCCCTGGTCGAGGTCTCGCTCGGCGGTCGCGTCCAACGCGTCCAGGCCGACCGCGGTGGCGTGCTCGACGCCCGCATCGCCGTCGACCTCGAACCCGGCTGGCACGTCGCGACCCTGAGCACCGAAGGGTCCGTGCCGGTCGAGGCGCCGATCTTCGTCATCGATCCGGAGGCGCGGTTCGGCATCGTCTCGGACATCGACGACACCGTGATGGTCACCTCGTTGCCCCGGCCGCTGCTCGCGGCCTGGAACACCTTCGTGCTCAACGAGCACGCCCGTCGCCCGGTGCCCGGCATGGCCGTGCTCTACGAACGCCTGAACGCGGCGAACCCCGGGTGCCCCGTCATCTACCTCTCGACGGGCGCCTGGAACGTGGCGCCGACGCTGTCCCGCTTCCTGTCCCGCAACCTGTACCCGAGCGGCGCACTCCTGTTGACCGACTGGGGCCCCACCCACGACCGGATCTTCCGCAGCGGTCGCCTGCACAAACAGGAGTCCCTGCGCCGCCTCGCCGACGAGTTCCCCGAGCTCAAGTGGCTGCTCGTCGGCGACGACGGGCAGCACGACGAAGAGCTGTACGGCACGTTCCTGCACGACCACCCCGAGAACGTGGCCGCCGTGGCGATCCGTCAGCTGTCGCCGAGCGAGGCCGTGCTGGCCGGTGGACGGTCGCGGTCGGAACACGCCGAGGGCAGCGACGTCGTCTGGGTGTCGGCACCCGACGGCGCCGGCCTGTGGGAACAACTCCTCGACAACGGCGTGATCGACTGACCCTGGCAGCTCGTGGTGATCCTGTGATAGTGGGATAGTCCTGTTTTGTGAGTCGACATGGCTGCTATCGTGGATCATCCCGAGATTGGAGCATCGTGTTCGACGACGACCAGGCCGCACGAGTGCCGGTGCCCCCGCTCGTGTCGACGGACGAGCGTGAACGCCAGGTCGGCGAGCAGGTCCGTCGCCTGCGGCTCGACCGGGGACTCGACCAACTCGAACTCGCCCGACGGGCCGACCTGTCCCCCAGCACGGTGCAGTCCCTCGAGGCCGGCCGCGGCAGCACGTTGCGCACGCTCGTCCGCGTCCTGCGGGCCCTCGGTGCCGACGACGTCCTCGGGGGCATCGCCCCGGCGAGCGCCGTCAGCCCGCTCGACGTGCTGCGGTCGGCGGGCGACGAGCCGCGACGTCGGGTGTATCGCCCGAGGGGCGGACGATCACCGGGCGGCGACTCGTGAGCTGGGTCCCGGTCCGGGCGGTCGAGGTGACGGCGTGGGGTCTCCGGGTGGGGGCCGTGGCACTCGACCCGGGGATCGGGGCGTACGTCTTCGAGTACTACCCGGACTGGGTGGCGCGCGGCATCGAGTTGGCGCCACTGACCATGCCGGTGCGTACGCGGCGGCACGTCTTCCCACAGTTGCCCGAGGCGACGTTCCATCGCCTGCCCGCCGTGCTGGCGGACGCGATGCCGGACGACTTCGGCAATGCGGTGATCGACGCCTGGTTGGTGCGCCAGGGGGTGTCACGGCAGCAGGTGAGCCCGCTCGACCGGTTGGCGTACATGGCGGACCGGGCCATGGGGGCGTTGGAGTTCCGGCCGGCGCGGGGACCGCGTCAGCGGACGACGAGCGCGGTCGAACTGAGTGCGCTCGTCGAGGGGGCACGCAGCGTGCTGGACGCCAGCTTCGGCGACGACCGCGAGGCGGAGTCGGCGATCAGGTCGTTGATCCAGGTGGGGACGTCGGCGGGTGGGGCGCGGGCGAAGGCGGTGGTCGCGTGGAACCGTGGCACGGGCGAGATCCGGTCGGGCCAGGTGGCGGCGCCGGACGGGTTCGAGCACTGGTTGATCAAGCTGGACGGGGTGGGCCCGGACTCCGAGCTGGGGTCGGGAGGTCTCGCCGGACGGGTCGAGTACGCGTATTCGCTGATGGCGGGGGCGGCGGGGATCGACATGGCCGAGTGCCGGTTGCTCGACGAGAACGGGCGGTCGCACTTCATGACGCGTCGGTTCGACCGCCGGGCCGAGGGCAAGGCCCACGTCCTGACGCTGTGCGGGGCGGCCCATCTCGACTTCCGGCAGCGACAGGCCCACGACTACGGGCAGCTGTTCGACGCCGTCCGTCGGATGGGGTCGGGCGACGAGGCGATGGCGCAGGCGTTCCGCCGGATGGTCTTCAACGTGCTGGCGGCCAACAACGACGACCACACGAAGAACTCGTCGTTCCTGTTGGCGGGGCCCGAGGCGTCGTGGGGGCTGTCGCCCGCGTACGACGTGACGTTCGCGCACAACCCGACCGGGCGGTGGACGTACCAGCACCTCATGGGGGTGGACGGCGTCTTCCGTGACGTCTCGCGGGCCGACGTGATGCGCCTGGCGGATCGTTTCCTGGTGCGGGACGCGTCGGGCATCGTCGACGAGGTGCGCGACGCGGTGGGGCGGTGGCGGTCGTTCGCCGACGAGGCCGGCCTGCCCCGCGAGGCGGTCGTCCACGTCGAGGAGGCGCTGCCCGGCTGGTGAGGACGCCGGCGCCTCGGCACCCGGGCCTCGGCCCCGCACCGGGGGGTGGCCGATGTCGGTGGGGGTTCGTAGACTCCGTTCGAACACACATTCGAACGAGAGGTCGGCAGATGAGGGTGGACGAGAAGGTCCCGGTCGAGACGACCGCCGACGGGGCGCCCCTGCGCTTCGAGTGGCGGGGGGTCGTGTACGGCGTCGTCAGTTCGCCCGAACTCTGGGTCACTCGGACCGACTGGTGGCGATCGGCGACCCGGGCACCACGCGGGGCGAGCGCGCACCTGCTCGAGATGACGGTCTGGCGGGTCGACGCCGTGCCGCTCACGGACGGTGCCCACCGGGTCGACGGCACCTTCGACCTGGCGCTCGACGGCCGAGGCGACTCGTGGTTGCTGCTCGGGGTGTTCGACGACCGGGTCGAACAGCAGCTGTTCGCCTGACCCCGGGCGTCCGTCGGACGACGATGGCGGTGAGCCGTGCGCCGTCGGGAATTCCCCCCGTGCCACACTCGTTGACGCACCAGGCGCCCTGCGCCCCGGGGACGCCGTGGTCCCGCACCACCCGCCTCCCCGACCGAAGAGAGCCTCCCGATGAATCCGTTGCTGTGGTTGTTCGACGCGCAGGTGCACATCGGCGACCAGACGATCCTCTGGCGCGAGGTGGTGGGCAACGTCTTCGGCCTGCTCAGCGCCCTCGGCGGCATGAGGCGCAAGGTCTGGGCCTGGCCGATCGGCATCGTGGGCAACGCGCTGCTGTTCACCGTCTTCCTCGGCGCGGTGTTCGACACCCCCAACCCGGTGAACCTGCTCGGGCAGGCCGCACGCCAGGTGATGTTCATCGTGGTGTCGATCTACGGCTGGTACCGCTGGAAGCACGCCGACGACGCCGGCGGCGCGGCCGTCGAGCCCCGCTGGGCGGGGTGGAAGAACCGGGTGCTGATCGTCGTCGTCCTCGTCGGCGGCACCGCCGCGTTGACCCCCCTGTTCCGCCTGCTGGGGTCGTACGAACCCGTGTGGGCCGACGCCTGGATCTTCACCGGGTCGCTCCTCGCCACCTACGGCATGGCCAAGGGCTGGGTCGAGTTCTGGTTGATCTGGGTCGCGGTCGACCTCGTCGGCACTCCCCTGTTGTTCAGCGCCGGCTACTACGCGTCGGCGTTCATGTACGTCTTCTACGGCGCCTTCACGCTCGCGGGGTTCGTCGTCTGGGCTCGCACCCGGCGGCAGAAGCCCAAGGTCGAGACGCTCTGGCCCGATCCGACGCTGCAACGCTGATCCCGGCCCCGGCGCGCGCTGGTTTGATGAGCGCATGCCCCTGCCCATCGAGAACTACGCACTGATCGGCGACCTGCACACCGGAGGCCTCGTCGGCTCCGACGGCAGCATCGACTGGCTCTGCCTCCCCCGCTTCGACTCCGCGTCGACCTTCGGTGCCCTGCTCGGCGACCACGACGCCGGACGCTGGCTCGTGGCCCCCTCCGACGCCGCCGCCACCTCGACCCGGCGATACGTCGACGACACCTTCGTGCTCGTCACCCGCTGGACGACGCCCACCGGCGTGGTCGAGGTCACCGACCTCATGCCCTACGGCGACCGGCGGGCCGACGTCGTCCGCCGGGTGACCGGGGTCTCGGGCACCGTCTCGATGCACGTGGACCTCGCGATCCGGTTCGGCTACGGGACGGCCCTCCCCTGGGTGCGGCAGATCCCCGAGGGCGACGAGACGGCCCTCGTCGCCACGGCCGGGCCCGACGCCGTCGTGGTCCGCGGCCCGCGGCTGACGGCCACCGACCACACGCACGAGGCGACGTTCGACGTCTCCCCCGGCGAGACGGTCGACCTCAGCCTCACCTGGTACCCGTCCCATCGCGAACCGCCGGCGCCCCTCGACGTGCCGGCCGGCATCGACGAGACCGTCGCCTGGTGGCAGGCATGGGCCTCACGCTGCTCGGCCCCCGAGGCCTACGCCCCCGAGGTGCACCGGTCGCTCCTGATCCTCCGAGCCCTCACCAACGAGGACACCGGAGGCATCGTCGCCGCGGCGACCACGAGCCTGCCCGAACGGTTCGGCGGCTCGCGCAACTGGGACTACCGCTACGTCTGGCTGCGTGACGCGTCGATGACGCTGCAGGCCCTCATCCTGCACGGATACGCCGAGGAGGCCGACCGGTGGCGCGGCTGGCTGCTGCGTGCCATCGCCGGGGACCCCGCCGACGTGCAGATCATGTACGGCCTGGCCGGCGAGCGGTACCTGCACGAGAGCGAACTCGGGCATCTGCCCGGCTACGACGGGGCCTCACCGGTGCGCATCGGGAACGCCGCGTACGAGCAGTACCAGGGCGACATCTTCGGCGAGGTGATGGTGGCCCTGCACGAAGCCCGCCTGCTCGGCGTCGAGGAGAGCGAGTACTCGTGGCCCCTGCAGCGTGCCCTCATGCAGTACGTCGAGGACAACTGGACCCGGCCCGACAACGGCATCTGGGAGATCCGCGGCGAGTTGCAGCACTTCACCCACTCGCGGGTGATGATCTGGGCCGCTCTCGACCGGGCCATCAAGGGCATCGAGCAGTTCGGCCTCGACGGCCCGGTCGACCGGTGGCGTCGGCTGCGTGACGAGGTGCGCACCGAGATCGAGACCCGCGGCTGGAACGCCGACCGCGCCTCCTTCACCCAGCACTACGGCACGACCGAGGTCGACGCGTCCCTGCTGCAGCTGCCGCAGGTCGGCTTCGTCGCCGCCGACGACCCCCGGATGCTCGGCACCGTCGCCGCCATCGAGCACGATCTGCTGCAGGACGGCCTGCTCCTGCGTTACCGCACCGAGAGCGGCATCGACGGCCTCGACGGAGCGGAGAACCCGTTCTTGACCTGCTCGTTCTGGCTGGCCGAGCAGTACGCCGCCTCGGGGCGCGTCGACGACGCCGTCGCCCTGATGGACCGGCTGGTCGGCTACTGCAACGACGTCGGGATGCTCTCGGAGGAGATCGAGGTCGCGACGGGGCGCCACGTCGGCAACACCCCGCAGGCGTTGTCGCACCTGGCGCTGGTGCGCGCGGCCGACGCGATCGGGAAGGCGCACGACCGCGGGTGACCCGACCCGCGCCTCCTCGGCTGCCGGACGCGACGACGGCCGCCCTGCTCGGGAGAGCGGGGCGGCCGTCGAGGTCTGCCGGTCAGGAGTGCGCGACCAGGATCAGGCGAGCCAGTCCGACGGACCGGTCGACCCGGCGGCGTAGGTGTCGAGCGGCACCTGGTCGGCCTTCCAGGCCTCGATCACGGGAGCGACGATCGCCCAGCAGCGCTCGGCGACGTCGCCGCGGATCGAGAGCGTCGGGTCGTCGTGGAAGATGCCGCTGAGCACCTCGCCGTAGGGCGTGAGCTCGGGCTTGCCCAGGGTGACCGACATCGTCGACTTCTCGAGGTCGAACGGGTTGCCCGAGCCGTTCGTGGTGACGCCGAGCTCCATCGTCTCGGGGCTGATCTCGATGCGGAGCGTGTCGGGCGTCGACGAGCCGTTGAGGCCCTCGGGAAGCGCGGGGACCGGCTTGAAGGTGATGAGCACCTCTTTGCGGATCTTGGTCATGCCCTTGCCCGAACGCAGGATGAACGGCACGCCCGCCCAGCGACGGGTCTTGACCTCGAACTCGACCTCGGCGAGGGTCTCGGTCTGGCGCTCGTTGTCGACGCCGTCCTCGTCGGCGTAGGCGGGGACGTCCTTGCCGTCGATCGTGCCGGCCGCGTACTGGGCGCGACGGCTCGAGGCGACCGGGTCGGCGTCCTTGACCCAGGTGGCGCGCAGGACGCGGGCGATCTCGCTGCGCAGCTCGACCGAGTCGATGCTCGACGGGGCGTCCATCGCGATGACGGCGAGCACCTGCAGCAGGTGGCTCTGGATCATGTCGATCAGCGCGCCGGCCTTGTCGTAGTACTGGGCGCGACCCTCGAGGCCGAGGACCTCGTCGTAGAAGATCTCGACCTTCTCGATGTTCTCGCTGTTCCAGACCGGCTCGAAGAGGCGGTTGGCGAAGCGCAGGCCGATCATGTTGAGGACCGTCGCGCGACCGAGGAAGTGGTCGGTGCGGTGGATGCGCTCCTCGGGGACGATCTTGAGGAGTTCGGCGTTGAGCTCGCGGGCGCTCTCTTCGTCCGAGCCGAACGGCTTCTCGAGGGCGAGGCGCAGGCCGTCGGGCAGGTCGATCTCGGCGAGCGCCTGGATCACCTTGGTGCTGATGGCGGGAGGCAGGGCGAAGTACATGACCGGCGTGCCCTCGCTGGCCTCGAACAGGGCCTTCAGGTGCTCGACCGTGGTCGGGTCGCCCTGGATGTACCGGCTCGACGCCAGCGTCTTCTTGGCGAGGTCGCTGCCGGCGTCGCCGTTGAAGGCGGTCTTCACGACGTCGTCCCACTCTTCGGGGCTGCGCTCGCTGCGGCCGGTGCCGATGAGCTGGACGTCGACGCCGCGGTCGCTCTTGAGCAGGCTCGCGAGGCCGGGGAGCAGCAGACGCTCGGTGAGGTCTCCGCTGGCTCCGAGGATGATGAGGGTGGTGGTGTCTGTCACAGTGCAGCTTTCGTGGGAGGGCGACGATCGTGTCGTCGCTGGTCGATCAGGCGGCGGGGGTTCTCGGGGCCACGGGTGTCAACGCACAGGGGGGACGGACATTCCCGTCGACCGCCCCGGCCGCGGAGGGCACGGGTCGCGTCTCGGCGCCGGTGCCCGGTCAACCGTACTGCTCCCGGAGGGTGAGCGCCGTATCGGGGTCAGCGACCGTCGTCGGCCTCGCCGTCCTGCACGGTGTCGTGCGGGGCGGTGTCGCGGGGTGCGCTGTCGTCGTCGACCGGCCCCGTGCTGTCGGTGCCGCCCACCCGGCCGCCGGTGTCGTCGTCGTCGGCCGCGCGCCCCTCCTCGGCGGCGTCGTCCTCGGGGCGGGGCGCGGTGGTGTCGTCGGGGTCGAGGGCGGCGATGATGCGTCCGAGCGAGACGGCGATCGAGACGCCGCCGCTCGTGTCCGTGGTCGGGCGGTCCCGGTGGCGGTCGACGGCGTCCCAGAGGTCGGCGACGCGTCGCCGGGCGTCGGTGAACGCGTCGACGTCGTCGGCCCCGTGGCGTCGGATGACGGTGGCGACGCCGTGCACGGCGTGGGCGACGTCGGGCGCGAGGTCGTCGGGCATGCCGATCTGCCGGCCGATCCGGCGACCGAGGATGCCCGAGACCTCGGCGACGTCCTGCAGGTGGAACGAGACGCGCTCGTACGTGGCGAGATCCGCGTACTCCTGGCCGAGGTCGCGGCGGCGGAGCAACCACCGCGGGTTCATGCGACGGGACTCGTCCGCGTAGGCGACGGTCTCGCGGACGCGGCGGAGGGTGCTCGGCAGGACGCCCACGCGACGCTCCCATTCGTCGTCCTCGAGGGGCCAGGGGGTCTCGAACACGCCGGCGACCTCGTCGGCACGGTCGGCCAGCGAGTCCTTCACCCGGAGGAGGCGATCCTCGGCGCGCGAGGCGTAGAGCGGCGGCACGAGCACCAGGTTGACCACGACGCCGACGACGACGCCGACGCCGATCTGCACGATGTAGCCCAGCGAGTAGGCCTCGGCGTTCGCGCCGCCGAGCAGCAGCACGAACAACCCGGCCGTGAGCACCCAGTCGCGACCGGCGCCGAGCCAGCGGATGCCCGCCACGAGCACGCCGACCCCGACGACGAGCGCCACCGCCAACACGCCGGGCCGACCGTCCTGCAGCGAGAAGACCGCCGTGGCGAGGGCGATGCCGACGACCACGCCGACCAGCACCTGGAACCCCTGTCGCAGCGAACTCTTGATGGTCGGGTACATCGCGATCACGGCGCCGAGCGGCGCGTAGTACGGGTAGTCGGCGGCGACGCCGGGCACCTGCGGCGCGATCCAGTAGGCGAGGGCCGCGGCGAGCGCCGTCTTCACGGCGAGCAGGAGGCGCGGTTGGGCCAGCAGGACGCGGGTCCAGTGGGTCGCGGTGCGGGCGTCGCGACGCAGGGCGGACCGTCGATCGGGCGAGGTGGAGCCTCGATCGGTCGGGGTGGGGCGTCGATCGGACATGCCCCGATGATGACAGGCCGTGGGACCCGAGGGACGGGCCACGGGGTGCGACGGCCGATCGGAGCGACGTACACTGGTCGAACACCTGTTCGAACGACCCGGCCGGGGGTTCAGCAGCCCGAGGTACCGACCATGAGCTTCACCCACCTGCGCGTCGCGTCGGCGTTCAGTGCCCACCACGGCACGGCGCACCCGAAGGCGCTCGTCGACGCCGCCGTCGCGGCGGGTGCCGACGCGGCGGCGATCACCGACCGGGACGGGCTGTACGGGGCGATCCGGCACGTCGGGGCCTGCCGGACGGCGGGCGTCGACCCGATCGTCGGAGTCGAGCTGGGGTGCCGGGACGACCGCGAGGGGTTCGTGGACGGTGGTGCCGACGGCGGCGGGGCCGTCGGCGGGGTCGACCGCATCGTGGTGCTGGCGCACGGGGCGCGGGGCGGCGGGCCGGCGAAGGCGGGGTGGGCGGCGCTGTGCCGGCTGATCAGCGCGTCCCACGGTCGGGCCACCCGCCGCGCCAGCGGCAGCGCCAACAGCGTGGCGACCATCGCCCGGTCCCGGGTGAGGGGCTTCGTCCAGGGCGAGACCGAGCCGGCGGCGACCGTGCTGCTGGGGCCCGACTCCGACGTGGGCCGACTGGTCCAGGCGGGGCGTCACAGCGAGGCCGCGGCGTCGCTCGCCGACTGGGCGGCGACGCTGCCGGGCGGCGTGGTGGTCGAGGTGGTCTGCCACCTGACCGAGCCGGGCGAGAGCCGCAGCATCCGGCACGCCGCCCGCATGCTCGAGTTGGCCGACCACGTCGGGGTGCCGGCCGTGCTCACGAACGCCGTGCGGTACCTCGATCCCGACGAGGCCGTCACGGCCGACGTGCTCGACTCGGCGGGGCACCTGGCCGCCCTCGGCTCGTTCCGGCCCCAACCGAACGCCCAGGCCTACCTCAAGCGCCCCGCCGACATGCGCCGACTGGCCCGTCTGGTGAGCGACGCCTCGTCGTTGCCCCGCAGCGTCGGCGACGAGATGCTCGCCGCCACCGAACGCCTGGCCGACCGGTGCCGACTCGACCCCGTCGCCGACCTCGGCTGGGGCCGCCCGAAGGTGCCGGAGCTCAGCGCGATCGGCGTCGACGGCGACCCCGACCAGGCGCTGTTCCGGCAGGCCCAGGCCGGCGTCACCGAACGCTTCGGCGACGCCGACCGTGCCCTGCGCGACAAGGTCGAGGACCGCATGCGCTACGAACTCGGCATCATCACCGGGTTCGGCTTCGCCGGGTACTTCCTCACCGTGGCCGACGTCTCCGCACTGATGCGCGACCTGCGGGTGCGCAACGCGGCTCGGGGATCGGGGGCGGGCAGCCTCGTCACCTACCTGCTGCGCATCTCGAACGTCGACCCGATCGAGCACGACCTGCTGTTCGAACGGTTCCTCGGCAACAAGCGCGAGACCCTGCCCGACATCGACATCGACGTCGAGGCGGCGCGGCGGCACGAGGTCTACCGGGCGATCTTCGACCGGTACGGCAGCAACCGGGTCACGCTCATGTCGATGCAGTCCACCTACCGCGGACGCGGGGCGGTGCGCGACGCCGGTCTCGCGCTGGGCCTCGACGACGAGCAGATCGACCTCGTGGCCAAGAACGTCTGGCGGTCGAACGCCCGAGACCTGCGCACGGCGATGGCCGAGAAACCCGAGCTGCGCGAGATCGCCGAACTCGCCCGGAGCAACGACCAGATCGACCTGCTCGTCGACCTCAGCGAACGGCTCGACCGTCTGCCCCGGCACATCTCGATGCACCCGTGCGGGGTCATCCTCGGCGACTCCGACCTGCTCAGCACGACCCCCGTCCAGCCCAGCGGCATCGGCCTGCCGATGAGCCAGTTCGACAAGTACGACATGAACGACGCCGGCCTGCTCAAGCTGGACGTCCTCGGCGTCCGCATGCAGAGCTCGCTCGCCTACGCCCTCGACGAGATCGAACGCGTCAACGGCCCCCGTGCCGCCCTCGCCGGTGCCCTGCCCGTCGACGTGCCCTACGTGAACCGCCAGGGTCGGATCGAGCTCGACGAGATCCCGCACGACGACGAGCCCACCTTCGAGGCGATCCGCACCACCCACACGCTCGGCATGTTCCAGATCGAGAGCCCCGGGCAGCGCGAGCTGATCGGCAAGATGCAGCCCGACCGCTACGAAGACCTCATCGCCGACATCTCGCTGTTCCGGCCCGGCCCGATGAAGGGCAACATGATCGCGCCGTTCCTCGACACCAAGCACGGATTCCAACAACCCGACTACCTGCACCCGAGCTTCGCGTCGTTCCTCGACGACAGCTACGGGGTGGTCATCTACCACGAGCACGTGCTGCGCATCCTCGAGGCGACCATGCAGGTGTCGCTCGCCGAGGCCGACGAGATCCGACGGCACATGGGCAAGGGCGACGACGACGCGCTCGAGGCCACCTTCCGCGAGCGCACCCGCGGCAACCTCGACCCCGCGACCGGGAGGCGACGCTTCGACGACGCCGCGGTCGACCGGATCTGGGCCGCGCTCAAGGGGTTCGGGTCGTTCGGCTTCTGCAAGGCCCACGGGGCCGCGTTCGCCCTGCCGACCTACCAGAGCGCGTGGTTGAAGACCCACTACCCGGCCGAGTTCCTGGCGGGCGTCCTCACCCACGACCCGGGCATGTACCCGAAGCGGTTGCTGCTGACCGAGGCGCGACGCATGGGCGTCCCCGTGCTGCCGCTCGACGTCAACGCCTCGACCGACGTCTACCGGGTCGAGCGCCTCCGGCCGCCGGCGACCCCGATCGCGCCGACCCGGGTGGGCGACCTCGGTCTGCGGCTGTCGCTGGCCGACGTGCACGGCATCAGCGACGCCGAGCTGGCCCGGGTGGTCGTGAACCGTCCCTACGACTCGATCACCGACTTCTGGCAGCGGGCGACGCCGTCCCGATCGCTCTTCGAGCGCCTGGCGCAGGTCGGGGCGCTCGACTCGGTCGCCGGGCCCGGCCGCACCCGCGGCGACGTCCTGGCGCGGGTGCGAGCGCTCACCGGCCGGTCGTCGCGCCCGAAGGCCACCGACGTCGAGAACCAGCTCGACTTCTCGATCGACGACTCCGACACGGTGCCGACCGGCACGCCCGACGTCGACGCCCGGCAGCGGGTCGCCGACGAGCTCGACATCCTCTCGATGGAGGTCAGCGAACACGTGATCGAGAGCTACCGGCCCATGCTCGACGACCTGGGCGTGGTGCGCGCCGCCGACCTGCGCGACCACTGGAACGGCACGACCGTGCTCGTGGCGGGCATCCGCATCGCGACCCAGACCCCGCCGATGCGCAGCGGCAAGCGCGTGGTCTTCATCAGCCTCGACGACGGCAGCGGCTGCTCCGACTCCACGTTCTTCGAGGAGGCCCAGGCCCGCGCCGGCTCGCTGCTGTTCGGCACACAGCTGATGGTGATCCAGGGACGCACGCGTCGCACCGGCGAGCGCGGCATCTCGCTCGAGGCCGAGAACGCGTGGGACCTCAAGGCGATGTGGCGCGACTGGAACGCGGCCCGCGCCTCCTCGTCCCTGGCCGTCGGCAACTCCTGACCCGTGTCGTCACCACGGCGGCCGGGGCCGCCGCTCGTCCGCGCACGTCGCAGCAGCCAGGAATTGCCGACACCCCGTGCGTAGGGTGGCGACATGAGCGATCAGCAGGTCAAGGGCAGCTACGTCGAACCGGGTCAGGAGTACACCCGCGACACCAACTACATCGAGGACCGCATCACGCGCGATGCCGTCGACGGGTGGCCGGTCGAGGCCGGTCGCTACCGCCTGGTCGCCGCCCGGGCCTGCCCCTGGGCGAACCGCAGCGTCATCTCGCGACGCCTGCTCGGGCTGGAGGACGCGATCTCGCTCGGCCTGCCCGGCCCCACGCACGACGCCCGCAGCTGGACCTTCGACCTCGACCCCGACGGTCGCGACCCCGTCCTCGGCATCGAACGCCTCCAAGAGGCGTTCTTCGCCCGCACGCCCGACTACCCGCGCGGCATCACCGTGCCGGCGATCGTCGACGTGCCGAGCGGCAAGGTCGTCACGAACGACTTCCCCCAGATCACCCTCGACTTCGCGACCGAGTGGACCGCCCACCACCGCGAGGGCGCCCCCGACCTCTACCCCGAGGCCCTCCGCGGCGAGATCGACGAGGTGAACGCCGTGGTCTTCCACGACGTCAACAACGGGGTCTACCGCGCCGGTTTCGCCGGGTCGCAGAAGAGCTACGAGCGGGCCTACCGCACCCTCTTCGAGCGGCTCGACTGGTTGTCCGAGCGACTGGCCGGTCAGCGCTACCTCGTGGGCGACACCATCACCGAGGCCGACATCCGGCTGTTCACCACGCTCGCCCGGTTCGACGCCGTCTACCACGGGCACTTCAAGTGCAACCGGAACAAGCTCAGCGAGATGCCGGTGCTCTGGGCCTACGCCCGCGACCTGTTCCAGACCCCCGGGTTCGGCGACACGATCGACTTCGACCAGATCAAGGCGCACTACTACGTCGTGCACTCCGACATCAACCCCACGGGCATCGTCCCGGTCGGTCCGGACGCCTCGGGATGGCTCACCGACCACGGGCGCGAGCAGCTCGGTGGCCGCCCCTTCGGCGACGGCACTCCCCCGGCACCGCCCCGCGCCGGCGAAGAGGTGCCGACGCTCGTCGGGGCCTGAGGCACCGCCTCGTGCTCGATCCCTCGGACCGGTTGCGCACCACACGCGACGAGGCCCTGGCGCTGGCCGCGCGACTGCTCGGGGACATGGAGGCGGTGGCCGCGGCCCGCGAGGGAGCCAACGTCGACGACGAGCACGACCCCGAGGGGTCCACGATCGCCTACGAACGGTCGCAGCTCGACGCCGTCCGGCGATCGGCCCTCGAACGCGCCGCCGACGCCGAGGCCGCCCTGGCCCGGCTCGCCGACGGCACCTTCGGGCGCTGCGAGCGATGTGCGGCCCGGATCGGCGAGGCTCGGCTCGAGGCGCGACCCACCGCCCGACTCTGCATCGACTGCGCGAGCTGACCCGCGCCTCCTGCCGGTGCCCCGTCCCGCGCCCTCAGCGGGGGCGTCGGCGGGGGCGTCAGCCCCAGATGCGAGCGATCTGCTCGTCGAGGAACGACTCGAACCAGGCGTCGCGGTCGGTGACGACGTCGGTGAGGTGACCGAAGAGCTCGAAGCTGAGATGCCCGTAGAGGGCCGTCCAGGCGGTGATGCCCGCGGCCAGCACACCGGGGGCGACCGACGCCCCGAGGCCCTGGGCGAGCTGCGTGAACTCGTCGGCCAGGCCGGCTCGCACGGGCATCGCCCGCAACGTGGCTCCGCTCGCCGCCGCGTCGTCGACCGCCCCGAGCAGGAGCAGCCCCACCGCGATCGCCGGTTCGACGGTGTCGACGGGGGCCGCGTACCCGGGGACGGGTGAGCCGTAGAGCAGGGCGTAGCGGTGCGGGTCGGCGATCGCCCAGCGACGGGTCGCACGGGCCGTCTCGCGGAAGCGCTCCTGGTGGTCGGCCCGGTCGACGTCCTGCTCGGCCCGACGGGCGGCCTCGGCGAGGTCGACGTAGGCGTCGGTGATCAGGCGGGTCAGCAGGGCGTCGCGGCTCGGGAAGTACCGGTAGATCGCCGAGGACGCCATGCCCAGGTCGCGCGCGACGGCGCGCACCGAGAGGGCGGCCGCTCCCACCTCGGCCAGCTGCCGGTGGGCCGAGGCGAGGGCGCGCTCGACGATCTCGGTCCGTGCCCGCTCGCGGACGCCCCCCACGGCCCGGTCGCGTCCGTCGTCCCCTGCGTTCGTGGTCATGCCCCGATCCTGTCGTCCGAGAGCACGCGACACAAACGAGAGCACCGCTCTTGCGTATCGGGCCGCCCGACCCTAGGGTCAGATCCGAGAGCACCGCTCTCGCTCATCGCCCCCAGGAGGACCCCATGCCCACCCATCTCGTCGTCGGAGCCGGAGCCATCGGCACCCCCCTCGTCCGCCGCCTCGCCGAGCGGGGCGACACCGTGCGCGTCGCCACCCGCCGCGGCACCGCGATCGCCGGGGCCGCCCCGTTCACGCTCGACGCCAAGGACGCCGCCGCCCTGACGAACGCGGCCCACGGCGTCGACACGATCGTGGTCTGTTCGAACCCGCCCTACCCCGCCTGGGGCGTCGAGTGGCCGGCCATCACCACGGCCCTGATCGAGACGGCCTCCACCACGGGGGCGCGCATCGTGCTGATGGGCAACCTCTACGGCCACGGGCCGGTGTCCGAGCCGATGACCGAGCACACGCCCCTCGCCTCCGCCGAGGGGAAGGGCAGGGTGCGTGCCGACAGCTGGCAGCGGCTCCTGGCCGCGGCCGACCGGGGCGTCCGGGCCGTCGAGGTGCGCGCGAGCGACTACTTCGGGCCCGGTGCCGGGCGCAACGCCCACCTCGGCAGCGACTTCTTCGGGCCGCTCGTCGCGGGCCGCACCGCCCACGCGGTCGGCGACGTGACCCAGCCGCACGCCTGGGCGTACCTGCCCGACGTCGTCTCGACCCTCGTGGCCGCCATCGACCGCGACGAGTGGGGACGCGCCTGGCTGACGCCGCACGCCACCCACGCCTCACGGGTCGCGATCGCCGAGGAGGCGCGGCGCCGCTACGGCCTGACCGGTCGCGTCCGCCCGTGGAACCCGCTGCTGTGGGCCGGCCTGACCCGCACGGTGCCGTTCCTCCGCGAGGTGAGGGCGATGCAGTACCAGTTCGACTCGCCCTTCGTCGTGGACTCGTCCGAGAGCGAACGCCTGCTCGAGATCGGACCGACCCCGTGGCCCGAGGCGCTGGACGCGACGATCGCGGCCGCCCGCAACGCCGTGCATCGGTAAGTCCTGACTCCTGTCGCCCCGCACGACGACGGCCCCTGCCCCCGGGGACGTCCCGCGACGGCGCGACGGGAAGCAGGAGTTGCCGACGGGACCGACGGTTCCCCGAGGTCACAGCAGACCCCCACGCGCCGCCCTTCCCCGACGGCCGCACGCCACCGTACGCTGACAGCACCCCGGCGACGACGCCGCACGACGGCCGACTCGCCCCGATCGACGACGATTGGTGCTCCATGACGCTGACCGCGAGCCGTCCGCCCCGCGACGTCGGGCCGCAGCGCCGGGTGGTGCGCGACTCGTGGGACCGCGCCTCACGGCACCGGCTCGATCCCGACGGCCTGCCCCGACTCGAGCTGCCCGAGGACGACCTCGACGACTGGCGTCGGGACCACCCGTTGGCGCTCGCGCTGCCCGTGGTGCGTCGTCTGCTCACGGACGACGTCTCGGGCTCGGGACTGCTCGTCGCGATGGGCGACGAGCACGGACGCCTGCTCTGGGTCGAGGGCGACCACGCGGCCCGCCGCCGCGCCGAGGACATGCTGTTCGTCGCCGGTGCGGGCTGGTCGGAGTCGCGGGTCGGCACCTCGGCCCCGGGCACCGCCCTCGTGCTCGACCGGGGCGTGCAGATCCGCGGCGACGAGCACTGGAACCACCGCGTGCGGGCCTGGAGCTGCACGGCCGTCCCGGTCCACGATCCCGTCGACGGGCACGTCATCGGAGTCGTCGACATCACGGGAGACGAGCGGGCGGCCGGCTCGTTGACGCTGCCCCTGGTCACGGCGACCGTCGCGGCCGTGGAGGCGCACCTCGCGCTCCTGGGATTCGCTGCGGTCGATCGCGTCCCGACCCGCACCCCCCGGCGGCCGGTCCGATCCGGTCCGGACTCCCCCGCCGGCCTGACGACCCTGGGCCGTGACGAAGCCGTCCTCACGGTCGGGGACGGCCGCATCGCGCTGGGTGCCCGGCACTCCGAGATCATGACCCTGCTCGCCCACCGGACCGCCGGCTACACCGCTCACGAATTGGCCGACGCGGTCTACGGCGACGTCGACGCGGTGTCCACCCTGCGCCCCGAGATGGTGCGCCTGCGGCACGTCGTCGAGGCCCTCGACCCCACGCTGGTCCCCCTGTCGCGCCCGTACCGCCTGCCCCGCCCGGTGGCCCTCGACCTCGACGCGCTCGTCGGACTCGTCGACCGCGGTGCCCACCGCGCCGCCGTGCGAGCCGACACCGGCCCGGCGCTGCCCTCGTCCACGGCACCCGGCGTCGTGGCGCTGCGGGTCGAGGTCGCGGCGACCGTCCGGGACGCGCTGCTCACCGGCGGGTCGATCGAGAGCCTGGTGTCCTACTCCGAGTCGGACGCGGGTCGCGACGACGTGCGCGTGCTGCTCGAGCTGCTGCGTCGGCTTCCGCCGGGATCGCCCCGGCGGACGCACCTGGTCGCGCACCTCGAGGCGCTCGGTGGCCGGGACTGACGCGCAACCGGATGCAACCCCGCCCGACGTAGCCTGCCGCCAGCGGCGGGCGACCCCCGCCACCGACCCGACACCGTCGTCGAAAGGGACCGTCATGACCGTCACCACTCCCCCGAACACCTACGCCGCGCCGGGACGGCCCGACGCGAAGGTGGCCTTCAAGCCCCGCTACGACCACTTCATCGGCGGCGAGTACGTCGCCCCGGCGAGCGGGCAGTACTTCGAGAACCCGAGCCCGGTGAACGGCAAGGTCTTCACGGAGGTCGCCCGGGGCAACGCCGCGGACGTCGACAAGGCGGTCGAGGCCGCCTGGCGCGCGTTCGACTCGTGGAAGAAGACGACGATCGCCCAACGCGCGCTGATCCTCAACAGGATCGCCGACGTCATGGAGGCGAACCTCGAGATGCTCGCCGTCGCCGAGACCTGGGACAACGGCAAGCCCATCCGTGAGGCCCTCGCCGCCGACGTCCCGCTCGCGATCGACCACTTCCGCTACTTCGCCGGGGCGATCCGGGCGCAGGAGGGTTCGACCGGCGAGATCGACGCCGACACCGTCGCCTACCACTTCCACGAACCGCTCGGCGTGGTCGGCCAGATCATCCCCTGGAACTTCCCGCTGCTGATGGCCGTGTGGAAGCTCGCCCCCGCCCTCGCCGCCGGCAACTGCGTCGTCCTCAAGCCGGCCGAGCAGACCCCCGCGTCGATCCACGTCTTCATGGACCTCGTCAAGGACCTCCTGCCCGCCGGGGTGCTCAACATCGTCAACGGCTTCGGCGTCGAGGCCGGCGCCCCCCTGGCGAGCCACCCGAACATCCGCAAGATCGCGTTCACCGGCGAGACCACCACCGGGCGCCTGATCATGCAGATGGCGAGCGAGAACCTCATCCCGGTGACGCTCGAGCTCGGCGGCAAGAGCCCGAACGTCTTCTTCGCCGACGTCGCCGACGAACGGGACGACTTCTACGACAAGGCCCTCGAGGGCTTCTCGTTCTTCAACCTGAACTCGGGCGAGGTGTGCACCTGCCCGAGCCGGGCGCTCGTGCAGCAGTCGATCTACGACCAGTTCACCGCCGACGGCGTCGAGCGGGTGAAGAAGGTGAAGCAGGGCGACCCGCTCTCGATGGACACCATGATCGGCGCCCAGGCGTCCAACGACCAGCTCGAGAAGATCCTGAGCTACATGGACATCGGCAAGCAGGAAGGCGCGACGCTGCTGCTCGGCGGCGACCGGGCCGACCTGGGCGGCGACCTGACCGGCGGCTACTACGTCAACCCGACGATCTTCGAGGGCCGCAACTCGATGCGGATCTTCCAAGAGGAGATCTTCGGCCCCGTCCTGTCCCTGACGAGCTTCAGCGACTACGACGACGCCATCAAGATCGCCAACGACACCCTCTACGGTCTCGGTGCCGGCGTCTGGAGCCGCAACGGTGCCCAGCTCTACCGGGCCGGCCGCGACATCCAGGCCGGTCGCGTCTGGTCGAACACGTACCACCAGTACCCCGCCGGGGCGGCGTTCGGCGGCTACAAGCAGTCCGGCATCGGTCGCGAGAACCACAAGATGATGCTCGACCACTACCAGCAGACCAAGAACCTGCTGGTCAGCTACGCGGACGGTCCGATGGGCTTCTTCTGATGACGCCCGAGCAGACGGCCGCCGCCGCGCCGGCAGCGGCAGCAGCCGAGGAGGCGCGGGTCGGCGCGGTCACGCCGGCCCCCGCCTCCGGGATGGTCGCCGCCACCCCCTCCCGGGTCGACGTCTCCCCCGAGGCGGCGACGTTCCTCGTGTCCCTGACGGCGCAGCACGGCCCACTGATGTTCCACCAGTCGGGTGGCTGCTGCGACGGCTCGTCGCCGATGTGCTACCCCGTCGGGTTCTTCCGGGTGGGAGCCGTCGACGTCCACCTGGGCGACCTGCACGTCGACGGGATCGACCCGATCGAGGTCTACATGTCCCGGAGCCAGTTCGAGTACTGGAAGTACACGCACCTCACGATCGACGTCGTGCCGGGCCGCGGGGCCGGGTTCTCGATCGAGAGCCCGGAAAGCCGGCGGTTCCTGATCAGGTCACGTCTGCTGGACGACGACGAGCTGCGGGCGTTCGGACTCGACGGCGCGGGGGGCGACGCCCCGGCCTGACCGGCCGACGTCGCCCGGGGATTCAGTCGGCCGGCGGGTGGGGCAGGGCGTAGACGCCGTGCCCCACCCGGTCGACCACGCCCTGCCGGGCGAGGACGCTCAGCGTCGACAGCACGCTGCTGCGCCGGTAGTCGGGCAGGGCGGCGACGATCTCGGTGGTGCGCCGGGCGCCGTCCCGCAGCACCTCGGGCACGCGCTCGGCCAAGGAGTCGCCGACGGGCGCGGCCGCCGGGGCGACGTCCGTCGGGTCGCCGGCCCGCGCCTCCTGGTCGTACTCGGCTCGGGCCTGGTCGAGGCCCTCGGCCGAGACGCGGGTGGTCGCCCCGTCGGCGCCGGAGGCGTGCGCGTAGGGCGCGAGGGTGAGCGACCGGCCGACGCGGGCGTACACGGCCGACGCGCTGGTGCCCTGGTGCTCGGCGATCTCGGGGTACGACGCGCCGCCGAGCAGCAACACCGCCTCGCCCTCGACGCCGAGCCACTGGCCGAGGCTCGCGATCTCCCAGCCGGCGGCCGTGACGGCCGAGCCCCAGACCTCGATGTCGTCGGCGTGGTCGGTGGTGAGCGTCCTCAGGTCGTCGAGCAGGTCGAGCAGGCGTTCGCGGGCGTCGTCGACGATCTCGGCCGTGAACTGCGGCGGGCGGCGAAGTTTGATCGGTCGTGACATTTGTGAAAGACTATCCAAGTTGCCTTCGTGGCACCACGACGTCGTCCGGCAGTCCGGGCGTCACATCCCCCACTTTTTTGGAGTTCCCATGGCTTTCGCAATCGTGCGCGCCGGTGGCCGTCAGGAGAAGGTCGAGGTCGGCACGATCCTGACCGTCGACCGCCTCAAGGCCGCGACCGCCGACACCGTCTCGTTCGTCCCCGTCCTGCACGTCGACGGCGACACCATCCTGTCGGGCGACGACCTGGCCAAGGTCACGGTCGAGGGCGAGGTCCTGAACGACCTGCGCGGCCCGAAGATCGTCATCCAGAACTACAAGAACAAGACCGGCTACAAGCGTCGCATGGGCTTCCGTGCCGACCTGACCCGCGTCAAGATCACCTCGATCACCACCAACTAAGGGGCTGACACCACATGGCACACAAAAAGGGCGCATCGTCCACCCGCAACGGTCGTGACTCGAACGCACAGCGCCTCGGCGTGAAGCGCTTCGGCGGCCAGGTCGTCCTCGCCGGCGAGATCATCGTCCGCCAGCGCGGCACCCACTTCCACCCCGGCGTCAACGTCGGCCGCGGCGGCGACGACACCCTCTTCGCCCTCGCCCCCGGCTCGGTCGAGTTCGGCAACAAGGGCGGCCGCAAGGTCGTCAACATCGTCGCCTCCGCGACGGCCGTCGCCTAGGCGACAGCACACGCGTCATCCGCCTCGGGGCGGTCGGGCCCAGGCCCGGCCGCCCCGAGGCGTTTCCGTGCCCGCTGTACCCCTCGTCCAGGCGGCACTGGGCGAGGACGCGTAGACGGGAACGATGAAGGCACTCACGTACCAGTCCGTCACCAACGTCTCCGTCGAGGACGTCCCCGATCCCACGATCATCGACCCGAGCGACGCCGTCATCAAGGTCACCTCGGCCGCGATCTGCGGAAGCGACCTGCACCTGTACGACGCCCTGGGCGCGTTCCTCGACAAGGGCGACGTGCTCGGCCACGAGACCATGGGCATCGTCACCCAGGTCGGTTCCGAGGTCAGCCGCATCAAGGTCGGCGACCGCGTCGTCGTCCCCTTCGTCATCGCGTGCGGCCACTGCTTCATGTGCGACCGCGGACTCTTCTCGCAGTGCGAGACCACCCAGGTCACCGAGTACGACTCGGGCGCCACCCTCTACGGTTTCAGCAAGCTCTACGGCCAGGTGCCCGGTGGCCAGGCCGAGCAGCTGCGGATCGCGCGTGCCGACGCCAACCTCGTGAAGGTCGGCGCCGACCTGCCCGACGAGCGCTACCTCTTCCTCAGCGACATCCTGCCGACCGCCTGGCAGGGCGTCGAGTACGCCCAGGTGCCCGAGGGCGGCACCCTGGTCGTCCTGGGCCTCGGCCCGGTCGGCCAGTTCGCGTCGCGCATCGGCAAGTACCGCGGCTACCGCGTCATCGGCATCGATCCGGTGCCCGAGCGTCGCGCCATGGCCGAGCGCCACGGCGTCGAGGTCCTCGACCTGACGAAGGACGTCGCCGACGTCGTCAAGGGCATGACCGACGACCGCGGACCCGACTCCGTCGTCGACGCCGTCGGCATGGAGGCGCACGAGCACGCCGGCATCGGCCTCGTGCAGAAGTTCGCCGCCGCCCTGCCCGACGCGATCGGCCAGGCCGTCATGCAGAAGGCCGGCATCGACAGCCTCGGCGCCATGCACCTCGCCTTCGAGATCGTGCGCCGTGGCGGCACCGTCTCGCTCAGCGGGGTCTACGGCGGCACGGCCGACCCCACGCCCTTCCTCACGCTCTTCGACAAGCAGATCACCATCAAGATGGGCCAGTGCAACGTCCAGAAGTGGATGGACACCCTGATGCCCCTCGTCGAGGACCCGACCGACCCGCTCGGCACCGAGGACCTCGTCACCCACCCGGTGCCGCTCTCCGAGGCCGCCGCCATGTACGACGTCTTCAAGAACAAGGAGGACGGCTGCATCAAGGTCGTCCTCAAGCCCTGACGCCTCGACACGTCAGAGACCTCGACGACGCGACCCCCGCCTCCTGGGGGTCGCGTCGTCCCGTGAGGCGGGCTAGCGTCGTCGCTCGGGAATGCGGCCTGTTCGACGACCGTTCACCGAAACGCGCGCGCACGTTCACCCCACTCATGGCAAACGGGTGATGGACTGGTGACGAATCAACAACGAGGGTCTCGTCCCGAGCCCACGTCGGCGACATCGATTGAGAGAACCATGGATCTCCGGACGGCCGAACACCCCAGGCCGAACCACTTCATCCTGCACCTCAGCGACACGCACCTCGTCGGCGGGGACCGCGACCTCTACGGCGCCGTCGACAGCGAGGCCCGGCTCCGTCAGATCATGGACGAGATCGAGGCGTCCGACGGGCGGCCCGAGGCCATCGTCTTCACGGGCGACCTCGCCGACAAGGGCGAGCCGGACGCCTACCGCAAGCTCCGCGCCCTGATCGAGCCCGTCGCCGAGCGACTCGGAGCCCAGGTCATCTGGGCCATGGGCAACCACGACGACCGCAGCGCGTTCCGGTCCGAGCTCTTCGGGCAGCTGCCGTCGCAGCGACCCGTCGATCTCGTCTACGACGTCAACGGCCTGCGCGTCATCACCCTCGACACGACCGTGCCCGGCCACCACTTCGGCCGGCTCTCGGGAGACCAGCTCGACTGGCTCGCCGAGGAGCTCTCGACCGATGCCCCCGACGGCACCATCATCGCCATGCACCACCCGCCGGTCCCGAGCGTGCAAGACCTGACGGCCCTCGTCGAGCTGCGTGACCAGGCGGCCCTCGCCGAGGTGATCGAGGGCAGCGACGTCCGCTCCATCATCGCGGGGCACCTGCACTACTCGACCAACGCCACCTTCGCGGGCGTTCCCGTCTCGGTCGCGTCGGCCACCTGCTACACGCAGGACCTCAACGTCGCCGGCGGCGGAACCCGCGGCCGCGACGGTGCCCAGGCGTTCAACCTGGTGCACGTCTACGAGGGCACCGTCGTGCACTCGGTCGTGCCGATCGGCACCTACGAGACCGTGGGCGAGTACGTGCCCGCCGACGTGGTGGCCGAGCGTCTCGCCGTCGCCGGCGTGCGCATCGCCCCCGCCGCCCCCCGCCACCGCGCGACGGACACGGCACCGGTGCCCGTGGTGCCGCGTGACCTCGCGCTGACGGGGCCGATCGACACGCTCTGACCGGGCGGGCGGGCCCTCGCACGACCGCAGCCGGTCTCGTGCACCGTCGGCAACTCCTGGCTCATGCTGCGCGCGACGGCCGGTGCCCCCTTCCCTGGCCCGTCGTGCAGCACGGAGCAGGAGTTGCCGACCCGCTCGGTGCCGTCGACCCCGCCCCTCCCGACGCAGCCACGCCGACGACGACCGACCGCCCCGAACACGGCCCGCGCGAGTCGGCAATTCCTGCTTCACGTCGCTCGAACGACGCCGACACGCCCCCGCCTGCGATCGCCGTGACGGGAGTCAGGAGTTGCCGACAAGGGACGAGGGCACCGTGACAGGAGGCGGGCGGTGCCGACCCGGGCGCCGGCGACGGGCGGACCGGGTCAGCCGTGGGCGGGGGTGCGGGCCTCGGCGGCCATGGCCGCGCGCAGCCGACGCAGGTACCCGTCGCGGAGGACGTGACGGAGGCGCGGTGGCAGATGCGGGACGACCGCAGCCGTGACGCGCATGACCCGGTCGTAGCGGCGCTGGGCGGCCGGCGACCAGGGCAGGCCGAAGTCGTCACGGACTCGACCCGGCAACGACCCCGCGGTGACGAGCCGGGCGAGCGGCATCACCGCCCTCAGCCACCACGGCCCCGTCGTCGGGTGCAACAACTCGTGGGCGACCCGACGCGTGACGTCGTCCACCACGAGGTGCGCGACGGCGTCGTCCCAGTAGCGCCGGAACGACGCCGCATCGGCCGGCCACAGCTCGCGCGGCATCTGCAGCGACGTGCCGACGAGGGCGTAGTCCTGGTAGACGGTCTCGGCGTGGGCCGGGTCGATCGGCCCGTGCACCCGCTCGAACAGCTGCACGGCCGAGTCGTAGAGCGTGGCTGCGACCCAGAGCTGCAGATCGGGGTCGAACGCGTCGTACCGCACCGGCGAGGACCCGCCGTCGTGCACCGGACGGTGCGCCCGCCCGACGACCCGGCGGACGTGGGCCACCTCGGACGGGGTGCCGAAGACGATGGCGTAGAGGTACGTCATGGTGCCGTGCAGCCGCGACAACGGGCGCTCGACGAAGTCGCTGTGCTCGGCGACGCCGTGCCCCACCCCGGGGTTCGCGAGTTGCAGCAGGATCGCCCTGCCCCCACCGGCCAGGAGCAACGACTCGCCCGCCATGTCGGAGATGCGCCGCACGTCCGAGCCGTGAAGGGTCCAGGGCAGTCGCATGCGGTCAGCCTACGGCGGGCCGTCGGTAGGGTGCTGACATGGCCACCCCCGACTTCGTCCTGTCCCTGCGCGAGAAGATCGGCACGGCACCGCTGTGGCTCGCCGGCGTCACCGCGGTCGTGGTGCGCGGTGACGAGACGTTGCTGGTGCGCCGAGCCGACACCGGCGCCTGGACGCCGGTGACGGGCATCGTCGACCCGGGCGAGCACCCCGCCGACGCCGCCGTCCGCGAGACCCTCGAGGAAGCCGACCTGAACGTCGTCCCCGAACGGCTGGCCTCGATCGGAGTGACCGACGAGGTCGTCTACCCGAACGGCGACCGCGCGCAGTACCTCGACCACACGTTCGTGATGCGCTACGTGTCGGGCGAGCCCTCCCCCGCGGACGGCGAGAACACCGAGGCCCGCTGGTTCCGGCTGGACGACCTGCCGACCATGGGCCCGGACATGCTCTCTCGTCTCGACGCCGCACTCTCGGGCGAACAGGCCGCCCGCTTCGGCACCTCGTCGAGCTGAGCGGCCGTCCGGACGACGGTGACGGCCACCGCGCCGGTGACCGGCGACCGGTGACCGGCGGCCGGTGATGCCCGTCACACCCGCGACGCGGGTACGACCGGCGTCAGTCCGACCCTTCGAGCCCCCGCCGGGACGACGATCCGGTCGCCTCGCCCGACTGCGCCGCCTCGGCCCCGAGTGCCCGCCTGTCCTGCTCAGCGTTCTCGAGGGCGACGCGCTGCATCTCGTCCTTCTCCCACGGTGCGGGGAACGGGTAGTACCGCTCGAGGAAGTCCGTGACCGTCGCGGTCCGCTCGTCGTCGGTGACCTCGGGGAAGCTGCCGTCGTTGAGGCAGAAGAAGTCGAACGCGCGTTTCTTCAGCACCTCGGACAACGACGCCAGCCCCGACACCATCGTGGTGTCGATGTAGCTGACCTTCGCGTTCTCCTGCACGATCGCCCGACCCGTCATCAGCGAGTAGTAGTGGTAGAGCGAGTTGGTGACCGAGATGTTCTCCTTCGCACGGAAGGGGCTGCCCGCCGTGGCGGCGAACTCGTCGGCGAACTCGTGCTCCATCTCGAACAGGACGCTGCGGCGCAGCGGCGCGGCGGTGTGCTCGAGGTGACGCGTGAGGACGCGGCCGAAACGCTGCTGCAGCAGGCGGCGGTTGACCCGCGCGGCGTTCTCGAACCCGCTGCGGTCGATGTTGTTGTGCCCGAGCCCGATGCGGGTGTCGGCCTCGATGAACTTCGTGACGGAACCCGGTGAGAAGAACATGCTCGGCGCGACGGGTCGCCCGAAGAACATGTCGTCGTTCGAGTACAGGAAGTGCTCGCTGAGCCCCTCGATGTGTTGCAGCTGCGACTCGACGGCCTGCGAGTTGTGCGTCGGGAGCATCGAGAGGTCGCTGAAGAACTCCTCGCTGCGCACGACGCGGACGCGGGGGTGCTCGCCCAACCACTCGGGCACGGGCGAGTCGGTCGCGATGTAGATGTTCCGGACCCACGGGGCGAACATGTAGACCGACCGCAGGGCGTACTTGAGCTCGTCGATCTGACGGAACCGGGCAGCCGAGTCGTCGCCCTCGCCGACCACGTGACGCTTGGCCTGGGCGGCCCGGGCACGCTGGTACTCGATGGAGTTGCCGTCGACCCACGAGAAGACGATGTCGATGTCGAAGGTGATGTCGGTGGCGTGGTCGTCGAACATGTGCTCGAGGGTGGGCCACTCGATGCCGTACCGCTCGACCGTCTGTTCGACGGCCTCGGCACGGGGCAGTTCGGTGCGCATCAGCGCGTTCTCGGTCGGGGCGAGGATCTCGTCGTCGGTGATGATCCAGAACTCGACCTGCACGGCCGTGCCCGCGCCGTAGCGGAGGCGGCCGATGGGCTCGACGCGGGGCCGGTAGACGCGGAAGACCCGCTCGGTCTCGAGCTCGAGCCCGCCCTCGACGACGAGGGACGCCTGACCCTTGCGGGGTTTGGCGTAGAAGGGCTCGGTGGCCGAGGCCGCGACCATGGCGGCGGTGAAGCGGTCACGGTGGACGGTGTCGACGGCGATCACCGGGCGGACGTCGTTGCCGCGAACGAGCAGGAAGGGCACCTGGGCGGCGTCGAGCACACGCCGGATGTAGAGCAGGTCCTCGATCATCGACTGTTGGGGCGTGAGGTGACCGTTGAGGAGCGTGTACTGGCCCTTGCGGACGACGACGTCCTCTCGATCGAGACCACCGGCTCGGTGACGAGGGGTCAGGAGAGGGCTCTCGGACGTGCCGACCATCTCTGACGTACCGGGGATCTCCGTGGCCATGCAGACTCAACCTTCCGTGCGGGCCTCGGGCGGGCGGACGCACCCTCGGCATTTTACGGGGTCGGAGGCACCTCGGCGGATCCGCTGCCCACGACGGTCAGCGACGGCCTCGGACCGGGGCGGCCCCCGTGGTCGTCGCGGCCGCGGTCGGCACCTTCACGAGCACCCCGACGGCGATCATGAGCGCCGCGGCGACGAACTGCAACCCTTGCCAGAGGTCGGGCTGGACGGGCACCACGAACACCGGGTTCCAGAGGACGGCCACGGCGGCGAGCAGGGGCAGCGCCCACCAGGCACGCCCCCGGTAGGCGAAGACGAGGACGATCAGGGCGAAGATCGACACCACGTACCGGAACACGGTGAAGACGTCCGAGCCGAGCAACGCGGTGCCGGCCAGCAGGGCGATGGCCGCGATCAGGCCGGGCGCCAGGGCCGGACGCGTGAACGCGGGGGCGGTGGGGGTGGGCACCGCCTACTCGATGTCGTAGGCGACGTCGAGGACGCTGATCGGACGGCTCATCGGCGGCTCGTCACGCAGGCGCTCGAGGGCCGGCTGCAGTTCGCCCAACCAGGCCTGGTAGCCGGCGTCGCTGAGGTGGACGTGGTCGGCGGCGAACTCGGGTCGCAGCGCGTCGCCGGATTCGTCGGCGAGGGCGGGCCAGAGGTCGAGCCACTGCGCCCGGACCGTCGAGGAGAACTGACGGAGGTGGCGGTTGGCGTCCTTGAGGCGGGGTGCGAACTCCGCCCCCCGCGGCGCGATCGACTGCAACAGCAGACGCGTGCCGGGCAGTTCACGACGCATCGCCACCATGAAGTTCTCGATGCCGCGCACCACCTGTTCGACCGAGCGTCGCGCGGTGAAGTCGTTGGTGCCGATCATGAGCACGACGGAGTCGGGGTTCGCGGCCACGACGTCGTGGAGCCGTTCGGTCAGGCCGGCGACCGTGTCGCCCCCGACGCCCAGGTTGACGACCTGCTCGTCGGGCAACCACGCCGCCCAGTCGCCGTTCTCGGTCAAGCTGTCGCCGACGAAGGCGACGGTCTCTCGGTGTGTCATCACGACCTCCTGGTGGTCTGCTGAAGTGCCCCCATCGTGCCATCACCCGCTGGGAGCCGCGAACCGGCGCGCGCGTGCGCACCGCCCCGACCTCATTGACGGAAGCGCCGCGGCCTCTTCGACCAGACGCGGTCGAGCGCGTGGCGGACGCGCGGCAGCAGCACCACGAACGACGACACGACGACGAGCACCCCGAACAGCACCCCGAGCCACAACGGCACGGGCGACATGGCCTCGTCGCCCGCCGGGTACAGCGGCACCGGCGACGACGTCAGGACGAGGAGGCGCGGGTCGGTCACGCCACGGCCGTCGCGTCGGTCGTGGCCCCGCCCGCGGCACCGGCCGCCCGCGTGCCGGTCGCCCGGGCGGCCGCCTCCCGCTCGGCCGTCGCCGTGATGCGCCGCAGCATGCCCGAGAAGATCACGCCGTGGAACGGCAGGATCGCGAACCAGTAGAGGCGCCCGCCGAGTCCCTGCGGGAAGAACACCGCGCGTTGGCGGTAGTGCGAGCCGCCGTCGGGACGCGGCTCGACCGTGAGTTCCAGCCACGCGCCTCCGGGGACCTTCATCTCGGCCCGGAGCCGCAGCAGGCGGCCGCGATCGAGCTTCTCGACCCGCCACCAGTCGAGGGCGTCCCCGACGCGCAGGGTGGTCGCACTGCGGCGGCCGCGACGGAGGCCCACTCCCCCGACCAGTCGGTCCATCCAGCCGCGGGCCGACCACGCCAGCGGGAACGAGTACCACCCGTTCTCGCCGCCGATGCTCTCGAGCACCTTCCAGAGCTCGGCGGCCGGAGCGGAGGTCTCGGTCTGCCGGTCGTCGGTGTAGACGATGTGCCCGGACCAGTCGGGGTCGCTCGGCAGCAGGTCGCTCGGCGCGCCGGCGACCGACGAGTCCTGCCAGCTGGTCTCGACGTCGCCGTCCTGTTCACGCTGCAGGGCGAGGCGGACGGCGCGACGGTAGGGCAGCAGCCCCTCGGCGGGCGGGGGCACGACGGCGTCGATGTCGTGCTCGCGGACGACGCAGTCGTACTGCAGCGACGCGATGATCGGCACGGCGAGGGCGCGGGGCACGGGGGTGACGAGGTTGACCCACTGCGAGGCGAGCCACGGGGTGAAGACGGGGAGGGACGCGATCGGCCGCTGCTTGAGGCCGGCCTCGAGGGCGTACCCGTTCATCATCTGCCCGTACCGGAGCACGTCGGGACCGCCGATGTCGAAGGTGCGGTTGACGTCGTCGGGCACGTCGGCCGCCCCGAGCAGGTAGTGCAGCACGTCGCGCACGGCGATCGGCTGGATGAAGTTGCGGACCCACTTCGGTGCCGGCATGTAGGGCAGCACGTCCGTCAGGTGGCGCACCATCTCGAACGAGGCGCTGCCCGACCCGATGACGACGCCGGCCTGCAGGGCGACGGTCGGGACCCCGCTCGCCAGCAGGACGTCGCCGACGTCCTTGCGCGACTGCAGGTGCTTCGACAGGTCGCCCTCGGGGTGCAGTCCGCCGAGGTAGACGATCCGGCGGACACCCGCGTCGCGCGCCGCGTCGGCGACGGTGTGCGCCGCGTCGGCCTCCGCGCGCTCGAAGTCGCCCTTGCCACCCATCGCGTGGGCGAGGTAGTAGACGACGTCGACGCCCTCCATGGCGGGACGCACCGTCTCGGGGTCGGTCAGGTCGCCCTGGACGACCTCGACGTCGCCGGACCAGGGCACGTCCCGCAGCTTCTCGGGCGATCGCACGAGCACCCGCACGTCCGCCCCGGCGGCCACGAGCCGCGGCGTCAACCGCCCGCCGATGTACCCGGTCGCCCCGGTCACCAGCACCCGGCGGGAGGCCACGGCATGGTCGGTGTCGCTCGTGACGGGGGCGCTCGACGTCTCGGCGTCGGGAGTGTTCGCTGACATGGGCCCAAGCTACGCTGGACCCCATCATGACTACCCAGCAGCTCCCCACCGTCTCCGCCGTCGCCGGCATGATCGACCACGCGATCCTCAAGCCCGAGCTCACCCGCGCCGAGGTCGACGCGGCCCTCGACGACGCCGCCGCGAACCACGTCTTCAGCGTCTGCGTCCGGCCCTCCGACATCGCGCACGCCGTCGAGCGCCTCGAGGGCACCGGCGTCCTCGTCGGCACCGTCATCGGCTTCCCCCACGGCACGACCTCGACGGCGGCCAAGGCCGCCGAGTCGCGCCAGGCGATCGCCGACGGCGCCGCCGAACTCGACATGGTCGTCAACATCGGCTGGCTGCGCAGCGGCATGACCGCCGAGGTCGAGGCCGACGTGCGTGGCGTGGTCGAGGCGGCGGGCGACACGCTCGTCAAGGTCATCCTCGAGACGGCCTACCTCGTCGACGACCAGATCGTCGCCGGTTCGACGGCCGCCGAGCGCGCCGGAGCCGCCTTCGTCAAGACGTCCACGGGCTTCGCCGGTGGCGGGGCGACGCTCCCGCACCTGCGCCTCATGCGCGAGGCCGTCTCCGAGTCGGTGCAGGTCAAGGCCTCGGGCGGCGTGCGCGGCCTCGACACCGTGCTCGAGATGCTCGAGCTCGGCGTCACGCGCTTCGGCACGAGCGCCAGCGGCACGATCCTCGCCGACCTGGCGCACCGCCTCGAGACGGGCCGCGCCTCGGGCGCGGGCGACGACACGACGTCGTACTGACGAGCCGAGGAGGCGCGGGTGACGTCGACGACGTGACCCGCGCCTCCTCGAGGCCGTCGGGCCGCACCCTCGCACGGCTCGGCGTCCCGTCGTCGACGTGCGCCGGACGATCTACTCACGGCGCTCGACGCGTGACGCTCGACGCCAGACGCCTCAGGCGGTCGGCAGCCCCAAGATCTCGCGCGTGCGGACGACGTCGGCCCTGATGTGCGCGATCAGGGCGTCGAGCCCCTCGAAGCGCACGTTGCCGCGCACCCAGTCGACGAAGTGGACGGTGACCTCGAGCCCGTAGAGGTCGAGCGAGACGTCGAGCAGGTGCGCCTCGACCTGCTTGGCCGGCACCCCCTCGAACGTCGGGTTGTTGCCGACCGACACGGCCGCCGGGTAGAGCGTGTCGCCGACCGAGACCCGGGCGGCGTAGACGCCGTCGGCCGGGACGAACCCCTCGCTGTCGCGGGCCAGGTTGGCCGTCGGGAAGCCCAGCTCGCGGCCCCGCTGTTCTCCGTGGACGACGATGCCGCGCACCGACGGCTCGCGGCCGAGCAGGACGCCGGCCTCACGGACGTCACCCGCGTCCATCAGCTCGCGGATCCAGGTGGACGACGCTCGGCGGCCGCCACTCGGTCTCACGTCGTCGATCGACACGACCCGGAACCCGCGCGAGGCACCGAGGCCGCGCAGGGTGTCGACGGTGCCGCTGCCGCGCACGCCGAACCGGAAGTCGTCACCCACGAACACGACGCGAGCGTGCAGGGCCCCGACGAGGATGCGGTCGACGAACTCGTCGGGCGTCAGCGCCCGCAGCTCGGCGTCGAAGGTGAGCATGAGGGTCGCGGCGACCCCGGCCTCGTCGAGCAGCTCGCGCTTCTGACGGTTGCTGACGAGAGCCGTCGGCACGTCGTCGGGTCGCAGGACCGCCAACGGGTGCCGGTCGAACGTGACCACGGTGGACACGAGACCCTCGTCGCGCGCCACCCCCTCGAGCATGTCGATCACGGCGCGGTGCCCGACGTGGACCCCGTCGAACTTGCCGATGGTGACGGCGCTCGGCCCGAAGTCGGGCGGCACGTCGCCGACCAGGTCGTAGAACTGCACGCGCGCTACCTCGTCGTGCCCGGGCCGCGAGGGACCCCACCGGCCCCCACGCCGTCGGCGCCCGCCCCGTCGACCCCCGAGGCGTCGACGGCCCGGGCCACGCGGCCCTGCCGGCGCAGCCACAGGATGCCGAGCACGGGCAGGACGAGCGGCACGAAGCCGTACCCGCGACCGAAGAACGACCACACGGTGTCGTGCGGGAAGAGTTCGGGGTCGAGCACGGTCACGAGACCGATGATCAGGACGCCGGCGAGCTCGAAGCTGATGGTCGCCCAGGCCACGGCGTACCACCCCTGGCCACGGCCGATGAGGGCCACGGTGGCGACGATGTAGACGACGGCCGACAACGCGCTCAGGGTGTAGGCCAGCGGGGCCCCGGAGAACTGGGTCGCGATCTGGAAGACCGACCGACCGGTGGCGGCGAGGGCGAGGAGGGCGTACACGGCGATGAGGACCCGGCCGAGGCCGACCGCGCGCGTTGACTTCTGAGTGACCATCTCGTCAAGGATAGGACTCCGACGCCTCCACCGCCGACCGGGTGGGTCAGAGGCCCTGGACGGTCCAGATCTGGAACATCCGGTAGACCATCACCGCGATCGCGAACGACGAGGTCGCCAGCACGAGGTTGCTCCAGCGCGTCCGGTCGACGAGGGCCCAGACCGTCGCGAGGGGCGGAAGGAGGATGGCCGAGACCAGGTAGATGTAGAACTCGACGAGGTTGCCCGTCGGTCCGTTGCCGACGAAGGGCGCGACGATCGCGACGACCAGCTGCACCAAGAGGAGCAGCAGCACGACGGCACCCGTGCCGACGGTGATGTCGTCGGGCTGACGCTTGGCGAAGCAGGCGACCACGCAGACGATGCCGGCCACCACGGCCACCACGACCTGCACCCAGGTGAACCACTCGATCATGCCTGCACCTCGTCGGTCGGGAAGTTCACGATGGGCTTGGCGGCCCCGCCCCGCACCGAGACCAGGCCGGCGAGGGCGCCCGTCGGGGTGACGGCGGCGACGGGCCCCGGGGTGTCGGCCAGCTCGACGGCCACGCGCTTGCCGTGCCCGAGGTCGACGGCCTCGGCAGCGGTCATGGACCACTCGGGGAAGAGGGTGCGGGCGACGTCGACCGGAGGGAGCAGCGCCGGGGCGACGTCGATGCCCTCGAGGACGGAGGCGCGGGTCACGTCGAACGGCCCGACCCGCGTCCGACGCAGTGCGGTCAGGTGTCCCCCGACGCCGAGGTCGGCTCCGAGGTCGCGGGCGAGGGCCCGGACGTAGGTGCCGGACGAACACGAGACCCGCACGTCGAGGTCGCGCACGGGCACACCGTCGACGACGGTGTCGCGTCGCTCGAGCACGGTGAACTCGGAGATCGTCACGTCGCGGGCCTTCAACTCGACCTCGACCCCGGCACGGGCGAGGTCGTAGGCGCGACGGCCGTCGACCTTGATCGCGCTGACCGTGGTGGGCACCTGGCTGATCGGCCCGGTCAGTCGCGCGATGCCGGCGTCGACGGCGTCGTCGGTGACGTCTCCGGCCGCGGTCGTCGAGACGACCTCGCCGTCGCTGTCGTCGCTGGTGGTGGAGACGCCGAGGCGGATGGTGGCGTCGTAGCCCTTGTCGAGGCCGACCAGGAAGGTCAGGAGGCGCGTCGACGAGTTCAGGCCCAAGACCAGCAACCCCGTGGCCAGCGGGTCGAGCGTGCCGGCGTGGCCGACCTTGCGCGTGCCGGCGGCCTTCCGCACCCGGGAGACCACGTCGTGGCTGGTGATGCCCTGCGGCTTGTCGACGAGGAGGAGACCGCTGTTCACCCGACGACGTTAGCGCAGCAGGACCGCGACGGAGCCGGGGACGCGCTCAGCACGCGTCGTCGAAACGTCGACGGGGGTGCTCGCGGTCGGAGTTGTCGACGACGGCCGAGGCCCTGGCCCGGGCGTCGAGTCGCGAGTCGTCGGCCGTGACCCACACCCGGTAGTGCCACAGCCCCGCGAGGCCGGGGCGGGCGAGGTCGGTGCCGTCGACGAGCAGCACCGCGTCGGCGGGGCCCGTGACCCAGGCGGACTCGACGGAACGCTCGGCGTCGGCGTCCCAGGCCCGGTCGACCCAGCCCGTGCTGCCGCCCATCCGGAACGGCTCGACGAGCACCCGTCGGAAGAGGCTCTCGTCGAGGACCGGAGCGGAGTCACGAGACGCCCCTGCGGGCCGTTTCTCGAAGCCGGCGAGCGAGGCCCGGAACGCCGCGTGGCCCTGCTCGCGGAAGGCCTCGAGGAGGTCGTCGGCGAGACCGGCCGCACCCGCGCCTCCATCGCTGTCGATCGCGACGAGCACGCGTCCGCGCCCGTAGTTGTGCACGATCTCGGTGGCGAGTTCGCGCAGCGTGTCCTTCTTGGCAGGGGCCCATCGGGTGGTCATGCGGCCACCGTACGCCCGACGGCCGGGACCTCGCCGGGCACGCCCTCGACGAGCCGTAGGCTCGTATGGTGAGCATCTCCCCCGCCGTGGCCGCCTGGTTCCGCGAGAACGGTCGCGACCTCCCGTGGCGGCGTCCCGGCTTCACGGCCTGGGGCACGCTGGTCAGCGAGATCATGCTCCAGCAGACCCCCGTGGCCCGCGTCGTGCCACGACTCGAGCAGTGGCTCGACCGCTGGCCCACGCCACGCGACCTGGCGGCGTCGCCGGCCTCCGAGGCCGTGCGCGCCTGGGAACGCCTCGGCTACCCGCGTCGGGCCCTGGCCCTCCACGCCGCCGCCGTGGCCATCACCGAGCGACACCACGGGGTCGTGCCGGAGGACGTCCCCTCGCTCCTGGCGCTGCCCGGGATCGGCGACTACACCGCACGGGCCGTCGCGGTCTTCGCCTACGGCCACCGACACCCCGTCGTCGACACGAACGTCCGCCGGGTCCTGGCCCGTGCGGTCGAGGGACTCGCCGAACCGTGGGCGCCGAAGGCCTCGCGGGACCTCCCCCTGATGGAGTCGCAGCTGCCCGACGACCTCGAGGAGGCGCGGGTCACTAACGCGGGCGTCATGGAGTTGGGTGCCCTGGTCTGCACGGCGCGGTCACCGAAGTGCGACGTCTGCCCGCTGGTCGATCGGTGCGCGTGGGTGCTGGCGGGTCGTCCTGCGCACACCGGGCCGCGCCTCCGGACCCAGGCCCGCTTCGAGGGATCGGACCGCCAGGTGCGCGGATTGATCCTGGCCGAGCTGCGGGCCAGCGACGTCCCCGTCACGGCGGCCGAGATCGCGACCGTCTGGCCGGACGACGTGCAACGCGCGAGAGCCCTCGCCGGGCTGCTCCGCGACGGTCTGGCCACGGGGTCGCCCGACGAGGGCTATCGCCTGCCCGACTGAGGCGGGGGCGTCCTGACGGGTGCCCTGGCTAGCGGGTCGAGCCGTCGGGCTCGGTCGATTCGCCTGCGGCGGGTGCCTCGAGCTCGTCGTCCATCGCCAGGTCGTCGTCGAGATCGTCGTCCGCGTCGAGGTCGTCGTCCGCGTCCAGGTCGCGGGGCTTGACGTACGGGTCGGCGTCGCCGGCGTACTCGGCCGACGAGGCCATGGTCTGGCTCTCGTGGTCGCGCTGGCGAGCTTCTTGCAGCAGACGATCGATCGAGGCCGCGTTCTCGGGGAGTGCGTCGAGGATGAACTCGAGGCTCGGGGTGAGCCGCGCGGTGATGTTCTTGCCCACCTCGCTGCGCAACATGCCGGTCGCCGACTTGAGGGCGGCACCCGTGTCGCGCCGTTCGTCGTCGGTGCCGTAGACCGTGTAGAAGACCGAGGCGTGCTGCAGGTCTCCCGTCACCTTGACGTCGGTGATCGTCACGAACCCGAGTCGAGGGTCCTTGATGCCGCGTTCGAGACGCCGCGCGATGATCTCGTGGATGCGGTCGGCCATCTTGCGGGCGCGTTGCGCGTCAACCATTGTTCACTCCTGTTCGTGCTGCTCGCCGCCGTGGCGAGAGGGGTGAGGCCCCGCCCCGACCGTAGTCGGAGCGGGGCCTCGTGTACTGCGACGACGCCGGGTCAGCCCCGGGGCTTCTCGACCATCTCGATGGTCTCGATCTCGTCGCCGATCTGGATGTCGTTGAACTTGCCGAGACCGATGCCGGCCTCGAAGTCCGTCCGCACCTCGGTGACGTCGTCCTTGAAGCGACGCAGCGAGTCGATCGCCAGGTTGTCGCCGACGACGACGCCCTCGCGGATCACGCGGGCACGAGCGTTGCGGGTGATCGTTCCCGAGCGCACGATGACACCGGCGATGTTGCCGACCTTCGACGAGCGGAAGATCTCGCGGATCTCGGCGACACCGGACTGCTTCTCCTCGAACTCGGGCTTGAGCATGCCCTTGAGCGAGTTCTCGATGTCCTCGAGGGCCGCGTAGATGACCGAGTAGAACCGGACGTCGACACCCTCGCGAGCAGCGCGCTCACGAGCCTTCGTGTCGGGACGGACGTTGAACCCGATGATGACCGCGTTGTCGACCGTGGCGAGGTTGACGTCGCTCTCGGTGACGGCACCCACACCGCGGTGGATGATGCGCAGCTGCACGCTGTCGTCCACCTCGATCTTGAGCAACGATTCTTCCAGCGCCTCGACGGCACCGGACACGTCACCCTTGATGATGATGTTGAGGGCTTCGACCTTGCCCTCTTCGAGAGCACGGGTGAAGTCCTCGAGCGAGATGCGCTTGCGGGCCTTGGCCAGCGAGGCGTTGCGTTCGACGGCTTCGCGCTTCTCGGCGATCTGACGGGCGGTGCGGTCCTCCTCGGTGACGAGGAAGGTGTCACCAGCCCGGGGAACGCTCGACAGACCCTGGACCAGCACGGGCCGGCTCGGGTAGGCCTCGTCGACCGAGTCGCCGTTCTCGTCGACCATGGCGCGGACGCGGCCGTAGGCCGTACCGGCGACGATGGCGTCACCGACGCGCAGCGTGCCCGACTGGATCAGGACCGTCGCTACGGCACCGCGACCCTTGTCGAGACGGGCCTCGATGGCGACGCCACGGGCGTCCTTGTCGGGGTTGGCGCGCAGGTCGAGACCGGCGTCGGCCGTGAGCAGGACGGCCTCGAGGAGGGCGTCGATGTTCTTGTTGTCACGGGCCGACACGTCGACGAACATGACGTCTCCGCCGTATTCCTCGGCGACGAGGCCGTATTCGGTGAGCTGCTGACGCACCTTCGCCGGGTTCGCGCCCTCTTTGTCGATCTTGTTGACCGCGACGACGATCGGCACGCCGGCCGCCTGGGCGTGGTTCAACGCCTCGACGGTCTGCGGCATGATGCCGTCGTCCGCCGCGACCACGAGGATCGCGATGTCGGTCACCTGGGCGCCACGGGCACGCATGGCGGTGAACGCCTCGTGACCGGGGGTGTCGATGAAGGTGATGGCGCGCTCGACGCCCTCGTGCGGAGCCCACACCTGGTAGGCGCCGATGTGCTGCGTGATGCCACCGGCCTCGCCGGCGACCACGTTGGCGTTGCGGATCGCGTCGAGCAGACGCGTCTTTCCGTGGTCGACGTGGCCCATGACCGTGACGACCGGGGGGCGGATCTGCAGGACGGACTCGTCCTCGTCCTCGAGCTCTTGCTCGAGGTCGATGTCGAAGCCCTCGAGGAGCTCCTTGTCTTCGTCCTCGGGCGAGACGACCTGGATGTTGTAGCCCAGCTCTTCGCCGAGCACCTGGAAGGTGGCCTCGTCGAGCGACTCGGTCGCCGTCGCCATCTCACCGAGGTGGAACAGGACGGTCACCAGGTTGCCGGGGCTCGCGTCGATCTTGTCGGCGAAGTCGCTGATGGACGCACCACGGCGCAGACGGACGATCGTGTTGCCGTCGCCGCGGGGGACGCTGACGCCACCCAGCGACGGGGCCGACCGCATCTCGAACTCGGCCCTCTTCGTCCGCTTCGACTTGCGTGCCTTGCTCTTGCCGCCACCACGACCGAACGCACCGGCGGTTCCGCCACCGGGGCCGCGGCCTCGACCGCCACCACCGGAGGGACGGGGTCCGCTGAAGCCGGGACGGAAGCCGCCGGCCGCGCCGGGGGCACCGGCGCCGGGACGCTGGAAGCCACCGCCGGCACCACCGGGACGACCCGCGCCGCCACCGGCGGGACGCTGACCGAAGCCGTTGGGACGGGGGCCGGCACCGACGCCGGGACGCGGAGCGCCCGGACGAGGAGCACCGGGACGGGGAGCCTGCGGGCGCGGGCCCGCGGCGCCGCCGGGACGAGGCATGCTGCTGGCCGCACCGGAGCCGCCGGGACGAGGAGCACTGGGGCGCCCCATGCCCTGGTTGCTGGCGAAGGGGTTGTTGCCGGGACGAGGGGCACCGGGGCGCGGGCCGCCGGGCTTGGGTCCCGCGGCGCCGGGCTTGGCGGCGTCGTCGGCCGGAGCCGCCGCGTCGTCCTTGGCTGCGGCGGCTGCTGCGGCACGCTGCGCCTCGGCCTGGGCCTGGCGCTCGGCGACCGTCAGCGGGGCGACGGGTGCGGGTGCCGCGTCGACGTCGGGCTCGGCAGCCGCCACGGGGGCGGGCGTCGGCTCGGCGACGGGAGGCTTGGGGGCTGCCGGACGGGGACCGCCGGGCTTGGGGGCCGAGCTCGCGGGCTGCGCGGCGGCACCGGCCGAGGGGGCCTTGGCGGCGGGGGTCGCGGGCTTCGCGGCACCGGCGAAGGCCTGGCGCAGCTTGCGGGCGACGGGAGGCTCGACGCTGGAGGACGGTCCCTTGACGAACTCGCCCATCTCTTTGAGCTTCTCTAGTGCGGTCTTGCTGTCGATCCCCAGCTCGCTGGCGATCTCGTGTACGCGTGGTTTAGCCACAGTTCTCCTGTCTCGGGCCCTTCCCGAGACGGGAAGAGCCTTAGTTCTGGACGGGTCTCATTTCGAGCCGCTCATTAGTGGTTGCTCATTAGTTGTCCATGTGCCGTTCAGCCTGTTCTGTCGTGGCGATGGGTCGTGAAGTGGTGATCCGCGCGAGGTGGGCGCGGAGCTCGTCGACGTCGGGTTCGGAGTCGAGGCGGAGCGCACGGCGGAAGGCCTTGCGCTTCACTGCCGACTCGAACGCGTCGATCGACGGCGTCAACCACGCACCCCGCCCGGGAAGGGTCGCGGTCGGATCGACCACGAGACGTCCGTTTCGGGCGACGACCCGCACGAGTGCGGATCGCGGAGCGCGCGCTCGAGTACCGATGCACGTTCTGACGGGTTCCACCTTACCCCCTCGGGTCGTCGGACGGGAGACGCCGAGGGCGAACGGCGTGGTGCGCCGGTCGCCCTCGGCCACCCGGGTTCTCGTCGGGGCGATCAGTCGTCTTCGATGATGCTGTCGGGCTGGATGGGTCATTCCCGAGACCGGGCCGCCGACGCTGGCGCGTCGTCGACCCGGCGCGCGGATCGACATCCACTCAGTCGTCTTCGAGGATGCTGTCGGGCTGGATGTCGATCCGCGCGCCCGTGAGCTTCGCGGCGAGGCGGGCGTTCTGGCCCTCCTTGCCGATGGCGAGCGACAGCTGGTAGTCGGGGACGAGCGCCCGGACGGCCTTGGTGGACGCGTCGATCACGAAGGCCGACGACACCTTGGCCGGCGACAGGGCGCTGGCGACGAAGGTGGGGAGGTCGCTCGAGTAGTCGACGATGTCGATCTTCTCGTCGTTGAGTTCGGTGGTGACGGCGCGGACGCGCTGCCCCATCTCGCCGATGCAGGCGCCCTTGGCGTTGACGCCGGGCTCGGTCGCACGGACGGCCATCTTGGTGCGGTGGCCGGCCTCGCGGGCCAGGGAGACGATCTCGACGACGCCGCTGGCGATCTCGGGCACCTCGAGGGCGAAGAGCTTGCGCACGAGCGACGGGTGGGTGCGCGAGACCGTGATCTGCGGCCCCTTGGTGCCCTTGCTGACGCCCGTGACGTACACGCGGATGCGCGAGCCGTGGGCGTACTTCTCACCCGGCACCTGCTCCTCGGGCGGGAGGATCGCCTCGACGGTGCCGAGGTCGACGTGGATCATGCGGGGGTTGGGCCCCTGCTGGATCACGCCCGCGACGATGTCGCCCTCGCGGCCCTTGAACTGGCCGAGCACCTTGTCGTCGCCGATGTCGCGCAGGCGCTGGTTGATGACCTGCTTGGCCGCGAAGGCCGCGATGCGGCCGAAGTCGCTGGGGCTGTCGACGGACTCGCCCACGACCTCGCCCTCGTCGTCGCGTTCGATGGCGAAGACCGAGACGTGCCCGGTCTTGCGGTCGAGTTCGACGCGAGCGACCGGGATGCGGCTCTCGGGCTGGTTCGTGTGCTTGAGGTAGGCCGTGAGGATGGCCTGCTCGATGATGCGCACGAGTTCGTCGAAGGGGATTTCACGCTCGCGCTCCATGAGACGCAGCACGCTCAGGTCGATGTCCACTGAGGGCCTCCACTATTCAGATCTGCAGGCTGCACGCACGATGGCGCGCGCAGCATCCCCCTACGGTACCCGAGAGCGGGGTGGACGGCGGACCGTCCGCGAGCCCGGCACCGCGCCTCCTCGGGGTCGTCACGACCGGGACGAGGAGGCGCGGTGCCGGCGCTCAGGACGCTCGCGGAGCCGTGAGGGTCGCGACGGCCTCGGCCACGGGGACCGGCGTGCGCTCGCCCGTGCGGCGGTCCCAGAGCTCGACGACGCCCTCGCCGGCCGAACGGCCGACGACGACGATCTGCGGCACGCCGAGGAGTTCGGCGTCGCCGAACTTGACGCCGGGCGAGACCTTGGGTCGGTCGTCGTAGAGGACGTCGAGACGGTGGGCCTCGAGGTCGGCGGTGAGTTTCTCGGCGACCTCGTAGACCACGGGGTCCTTGCCCGTGGCCACGACGTGGACGTCGAAGGGGGCGACGTTGGCCGGCCAGATCAGACCCTTGGCGTCGTTGTTCGCCTCGGCGATCACCGCGAGGATGCGCGTGACGCCGATGCCGTACGAGCCCATCGTGACCGTGACCTGCTTGCCGTTCTCGTCGAGCACCTTGAGGCCGAGCGCCTCGGCGTACTTGCGGCCGAGCTGGAAGACGTGACCGATCTCCATGCCGCGGGCGGTCTCGATGGGGCCGGAACCGTCGGGCGCGGGGTCGCCCTCGCGGACCTGCGCGGCCTCGATGGTGCCGTCCGCGGTGAAGTCGCGGCCCATGACGAGGTCGGCGACGTGCACGCCCTTCTCGTTCGCCCCGGTGACCCAGGCCGAGCCCTCGACCACGCGCGGGTCGACGAAGTAGCGGATGCCCGAGTCGGACTCGCCGCCGAGCACCTGGGGGCCGAGGTAGCCGCGGACCAGCACGGGGTTCTTCGCGAAGTCGGCGTCGCCGGCGGCCTCGACCTCGGCCGGGGCGAAGGCGACCTCGAGCCGCTTCATGTCGACCTCACGGTCACCCGGCAGGCCGACCACGACGAGCTCACGGCGTCCGTCGAGGTGGCTGAGTGCGACGACGACGTTCTTGAGCGTGTCGGCGGCCGTCCAGGGCCCGGAGTCGCGGGACTCGTCGGCGTTGAGCTGGGCGACCAGCGAGTCGATGGTCGGCGTGTCGGCCGGGGCCAGGCGTCGGGAGGGGGCCAGGCCCTCGAGCGGGACCGTGTCGGGGACGATCGTCGTGAAGGCCTCGACGTTGGCGGTGTAGCCGCCCGCCGAGCGGACGAAGGTGTCCTCGCCGATGGTGGTGGGGTGCAGGAACTCCTCGCTGCGCGAACCACCCATGGCCCCGGCATCCGCCTTGACGATGACGTACTCGAGGCCGAGCCGCGTGAAGATGCGCTCGTAGGCGTCGCGCTGCTTCTGGTAGCTGTCGTCCAGACCGGCGTCGGACGCGTCGAACGAGTAGGCGTCCTTCATGGTGAACTCGCGGCCGCGCAGCAGGCCGGCCCGGGGTCGAGCCTCGTCGCGGTACTTGTCCTGGATCTGGAACAGCGTCAGCGGGAGGTCCTTGTAGGACGAGTAGAGGTCCTTCACCAAGAGGGTGAAGGCTTCCTCGTGCGTGGGGGCCAGGAGGTAGTCGGCGTCCTTCCTGTCCTTGAGGCGGAACATGCCGTCGCCGTACTCGGTCCACCGCCCGGTGGCCTCGTAGGGCTCGCGAGGCAGCAAGGCGGGGAAGTGCACCTCTTGGGCGCCGGCGGCCTGCATCTCGTCACGGATGACCGCCTCGATCTTCGCCTTGACGCGCAGGCCGAGCGGCAGCCAGGCGAAGACCCCCGGTGCCTGACGGCGGATGTACCCGGCACGGACGAGCAGCCGGTGGCTGGTCACCTCGGCGTCGGAGGGGTCTTCTCGGAGGGTGCGGACGAAGAGCTGGGAGAGACGTGTGGACACCCGTCCAGCTTAGGGGCGTGCCCGGGTCACCACGGCTTGCCGTCGTAGTCACCCGGGTTCTGCTCGTAGTAGCGGTCGCGGTCGGTGTCCTGCTGTTGCTGCTGCTGGCTCTGTTCGCCCTGCTGCTGCAGTTGGTCGAGCGGGTCGTCGGACTCGGCCTGCCCCTCGCCCTCGCCGGGCTCGTCTCCCCCGGCGCCGGGATCGCTGCCGTCGTCCCCTCCCGGCTGCTGCTCGTCGCCCTCGCCCCCCTGGGCCTGCTGCCCCTTCTCGTCGAGGCGCTGCTGGGCGTCGTCGAGCGGCTGGGAGGTGTCGGGCTGCCGGGGGTCCTCCGGCGGCTGGAAGCACCCCTCGGGAGCCTCGTCGACGGTCTTCGCCCCGAGTTCGTACAGCGCCTCGGCGTCGGCGTAGCGCAGTTCGAGCAGGGCAGCATCGCCCTGGGCCTCGATCGTGAGAACCAGGTTGACCCGGATGACGCACGAGATCGTGGCGTCGTCGGGGGCGAGGTCGAGTGCCGTGACGAACTCCTGACGCGCGACGTCGAGCACGCCGATCTGGGCGTAGGCGGTCCCCCGGTCGAAGTGGTGCACCCAGGGCTCGACCACGTTGGCGACGCCGAGGGGTTCGGACCAGGAGGCGCTGCGCTCGAACTCCCTGTCGCCGTACGACCACTGCGTCAGGGCGGCGAAGGCGGGCAGGCTCAGCAGCTTCAGGGCCACGAGCAGCACGACGAGCACGACCGGGGCCGACCAGAGCAGCAGCCGACGCCGGAGGCGTCTCCGGTACTGCTCGACGTCGGGCCCGGCCTCGGCCTCGTGGGCGCGGCGGATCTCGTCGACGGGCGGGGGGACGAGGGTGTCGGTCACGAGCGGACTCCCCTCTCGGGTCGTGAGGCGTCGAGTCCCGACGGCGCATCGCGCCCTCGACCGCGTCCGGCGCGGACGGGCCGTGGTGGACGGACCTCGCCCAGTGCCCTCGCCACGAGTGCGACGTCGAGGAGCAGCAGGACGAACAGGGGGATCGCGGCGATCCAGTAGAGGTCGATCAGGCTGTCGGCCCGCCCCTCGTCGGAGGCCACGGCGCCGTCGCGGGCGTCCGCGACCGCAGCGTCGACGGATGTGTCCGCCGTGCGGTGCACGTACGGCACGCCGAGCTGATCGGCGATGCGCCGCAGGGCGTCCTCGTCGATCGTCGAGACGGCATCGGGATCGCCGGGCTGTGTGCGGTCCTGGATGTACTCCTTCGTCGAGTACTCGTCGCCGTAGCCGTCGAAGACGCGCATCTTGCCTCCCCGCTCGGTGCCGTAGCCGAAGACGGCACCGCCGTCGACGTCGCCGGCGGATGCCGCAAAGCTCTCGGGCTCGGTGCCGCTGGTCTGCTCGCCGTCGCCGAGGTAGTAGACGACGTTGGCCCGTTCGGGCGCACTCTGCCGGGCCTCGGACAGCCGCTCGGCCAGCAGGTCGTTCGCCTCGCTGACGGAACTGCCGCTCGAGTAGTAGGTGACCTCTTGGTTCATGGCGTCGGCGGCGGCGACCACGGCGGAGGCGTCGTCGGTCAGCGGCGTCCGCAGGACGGCGGTGCTGTCGAAGGACAGCAGCGAGAACCGGGCTCCCGCCAGCTGCGAGGTGACCTCGGCGATGTCGGCCCGCACCCCGTCGAGTCGACGCCGACCGTCGCCCCAGTCCTCCGCCGCGATGCTCGACGTCGTGTCGACCACGAAGAAGACGTTGAGCTGGGCGACCGACGCCTGCGCCGACCCGCCCGGCAGGCTCGGCCGCACGGCGACGACGAGGAGCAGGGCGACGATGACCAGACGTCGCACCCAGGTGAGAAGGGCCCGTCGTCGGCCCCGCTCGGCCACCACGCGCCAGCCCGTGAACCCGAGCAGGGCGACGGCGGCCACGGCGAGGAGCCACCAGGGCAGGACGGGCTGGAACACCAGCGCCCGGGCGATCACAGGCGCACCCGCCAGAGCAAGACGAGCCCGCCCATCGCTACGAGCAGGGCGGCGATCGCCAGGGCCTGCGGGTGGTCGGTCACCACGAGCCGTCGGGCACCGGTGAAGAGCCCCGCCTCGCGGGCGTCGATCTCGTCGACGATCTGCGGCACGGTCGTCGAGTCGTCGAGGGCGTAGTAGCCACCGTCGGTCGACTCGGCCGCGGTGCGCAGTTCGGCGGCGACCTGGTCGGCCACGGCGTCCGTGGCGTGGTCGGCGGGGTTCACCGCGTACACGCGGACATCCCGCTCGGTCGCCAGGTCGGCCGCCTCGGTGAGCGTGAGCAGGGCCTTGCCGTTGACGTAGTTGTCGGTGGCGAGCACGACCGACTTGGGCCGCGTGCTGTCGTCGTCGCCGAACCCGAGGACGCACGACGCCAGACCGTCGCCGATCAGCGACGCACCGTCACCGAGGTCGGTGCCCGTCCAGTAGCGGGTCCCGTTCTCGCCCATGGTGTCGAACGAGTCGCGGTACTGCTCGAGTTGCGTGCGCACGAAGTCGTAGTCGTCGGTGAGGGGGAACGCCTGCACGGCCGAGCTGTCGAAGAGGTACAGCCCGACGCGTTCGCCGTCGAGCCCCTGCGAGAGGGTCGAGAACGTGTCGACGATCTGCGAGTCGACCTCGGTCATCGAACCCGACACGTCGAGGCAGAGCATGATGTCGCGCTTGTACGACTGGGGCTCGACGACGTCGGTGCTCGATACGCGGGCCGCGAGCAGGACGCTGATGCCGGTCAGCGCCACCATGGCGACGAGCACGACCGCGAGCGCGGCACGGTAGCGCCGGACGACGCGCTGGTACGCGGGCAGCGCGGTCAGCCGCTCGCCGTGCGCGACCGGGACGCCGAGGCGACGGAGGCGCGCTCTGTCGCGGCGCCTCCACCGCACGTAGAGCCATGCCGCGACCGCCACGACCGCCAGTGCGACCAACGGGACCCACCAGAAGATCAGCCCCATGACGACACCAGGTCCCTCGCGGTGGCGACGGCACGGGCCGGGTCGCCGGGCGCTTCGAGCCGGAAGGCCGGCGGGTAGTACTGCTCGACCGCACCGACGAGCCGGGGCAGGTTCGACTCGCGGAGGTCGGCGAGGGTCATCACGTGGGTGTCGACCCCGTTCGTCTCGTGCGCGAAGAACCGCAGGAGCAGGCTGAGCCGGGAGTGCACGCCACGGTCGTTCAGCCGCCCCGAGGACGCGGCCGTCTCGACCTCGTCGATCAGGGCGAGGTACTTCGCCTTGGTGTCGGCGAGGGCGACCGGTCGGGAGGCCGCGCGGGCCGCCCGCTGGGCCGGAGGGAGGCGGCGGGCCGAGAGACGGATCACGAAGACGTACCAGGCGGCCACCAGCGCCAGCCCGACCAGGCCGAGCACCAGCCAGAGCACCCAGAGCGGGTACTGGTAGGGCCCGAAGAAGTCGTCAGCGCCCGACACGACGGTGCTTCTCGATCAGGGTGAACAGCCCGGGAACGACCTCGGCCTGGCTGCCGAGCCGTTGGCTGCTGATGCCGAGGGCCAGGAGCTCGCGCTCGGTGTCGCCGACGCGCCGCAGGGAGGAGTCGTCGAACTCTCGACGGAGCTGCGCGTTCTCGCGCAGGTACGCCGGCAGTCCGGCCATCTCGCGGACGTCGAAGACCTCGCCCGCCCGACCCGCGCGCGTCATCAGGTCGGCGTCGCCGATCGTCAGCCAGACGACCTCGTGCTGCGCGCGCAGACGCCGGAGCAACCGGGTGATGCGATCGTCGATCGCTAAGTCGTCGGTGATCACGAGCAGCATGGAGCGCCGCCGGATGCCCCGCGCGACCCACTCGAGCACGGCCGCGAGGTCGCTCGTCGGGGCGTCGAGGTCGACGCGTCGGTCGACCTGCCGCAGGAGGGTCTCGAGGTGGGCTTCGGTCGCGCCCGCCGGGTGCGCGCGTGTGCCCGACGAATCACCCGCCACCAGTGACACGACGTCCCCGTGCTTGGCGGCGATGTAGGCGAGGGCGCCGGCCGCCATCAGGGCGATGTCTTTCTTGCTTTCGCCACTCGTGGCCGTCGCGGCCATGTTGCGACCGGTGTCCATCACGAGGACGAGGTTCTGCCGGCGGCTCGCGATGTACCGCTTGACCAGGGGCTCGCCGTGACGGGCCGTGGCCTTCCAGTCGATGTCTTTCACCTCGTCGCCCGGGACGTAGGCCCGGAGGTCGTCGAAGTCGTGGCTGCGCCCGTGGTGCACCGAGGCGTAGCCGCCCTCGAGCAGGTCGATCGTGCGTCGGTGGGCGAACAGCCCCATCTTCGTCCGGACGCGCAGCAACAGGCTGGCCACCGGCGTCAGGGGGTCTGGACGGCGCCGAACACGGCGTCGATGATCGTCTCGGGCGCGACCTCGTCGGCCGTGGCCTCGTAGTTGAGGATCATGCGGTGTCGCAGCACGGAGTGCCGCAGGTGCTTGACGTCTTCGGGGATGACGTAGTCGCGCCCGCGCAGCAGGGCGAGGGCACGGGCCGCCTGCATGAAGGCGATGCTGGCCCGGGGGCTGGCCCCGAACTCGACGTAGTCGGCGAGGGTCGCCGGGATGTACTGCTGCGGATGCCGCGTGACGTAGATGAGCTGCACGATGTAGTTGACGATCGACGCGTCGACGTAGACGCGCTTGGCCAGATCTTGCAGGTAGACGACGTCGGCCAGGCCGACGCCCGTGGACGGTGCGGCGGCCTCGTCGTAGACGCCGCTCTCGATGCGCCGGATGATCTCGGCCTCTTCGGCGGGGGTCGGGTAGTCGAGGATCTCTTTCAACAGGAAGCGGTCGAGCTGCGCCTCGGGCAGTTGGTAGGTGCCCTCTTGCTCGATCGGGTTCTGGGTGGCCAGGACGAGGAAGGGCGACGGCAGTCGGTAGACCGTCCCCCCGATGGTCGTCTGGCGCTCTTGCATCGCCTCGAGCATGGCGCTCTGGGTCTTGGCGCTCGAGCGGTTGATCTCGTCGAGCAGGACGAAGTTCGAGTGGACCGGCCCGAGCTGGGTGACGAAGGTCGATTTCTGGGCGTCGTAGATCTGGGTGCCCGTGATGTCGCTCGGCAGGAGGTCGGGCGTGCACTGGATGCGCCGGAAGCTCGCGTCGATCGACTGCGCGATGGTCTGGGCCGCGGTCGTCTTGGCCAACCCCGGGACGCTCTCGAGCAGGACGTGCCCGCCGGTGATGAGGGCGACGAGCAGGGTGTCGCGGAGTGCGGTCTGACCCACGACCTTGCGACCGAACGCCTGCGACACCGCCCCGACGATCTGCCGAGCCCGCTCGAGCTCGGCGGGAGTCACGGGGGCCGGAGCCGGCGGCGGGGTCTGGCTGGCGGTGGCGGTGTCGGTCACGCGCCCCACTGTAAACCAGTCCCCCGACAGCTCCCGTGCCCCCGAACACCACATCTCATCGCCGCAGCGCGCGCCTCGCCAGCCAGTTGCCCAGGAACTGGACGAGCTGCACCAGCACGATGATCAGCAGCACCGCGGCCCAGGTCACGACCGGGTCGAACTGCCGGTAGCCGTAGAGCAGGGCGAAGTTGCCGAGCCCGCCGCCGCCGATGTAGCCGGCCACCGCCGACATGTCGACCAGCGCGACGAAGATGAACGTGTAGCCGAGGACGAGCGGTCCGAGCGCCTCCGGCAGCAGCACCGTTCCGATGATGCGGGCCGGGCCGGCCCCCGCCGCCCGTGCGGCCTCGATGACGCCCGGCTGCACGGTGAGCAGGTTCTGTTCCACGATGCGCGAGATGGCGAACGACGCGGCGAGCGACAGGGTGAAGATGATGGCCGGGTTGCCGCTGCCCGACCCTATGACGAACCTCGCCAACGGCTGGGCCGCGGCCAGGAAGATGATGAACGGGATCGGTCGGAACACGTTGACGACCACGTTCAGCACGCCGTAGACGACGCGGTTCGCGAAGAGGGCTCCGCCCCGCGTCAGGTACAGCGCCAGGCCGAGCAGGAGTCCGCCGATGCCGCCGAAGAGGAGGGTCAGGGCGACGATGTAGACGGTCTCGACGGCCGCCTGCCACAGCATCGGCTGCAGTTCGATCAGGGAGTCCATCAGCGTCCTTCCGTGGGTCGGACCGACGTCGTCGGCGAGGTGGGCAGCTCGTTCGCGTCGTCGCCCAGGTCGGCGACGGCCGCTCGGACGGCCGCGTCGTCGCCGGTCACGGCGAGGGTCAGGGTGCCGAACGTGCGTCCCTGGATGTCGTTCACGCCGCCGAAGACGATCTCGAACGACAGGCCGTGCCGCGCGAGCAGCGCGAAGACGTCGCGCTGGTCGACGCCACCCTCGGCGATGCGCACCGACACCAGGACGCCGGGGTGGCGGGCCCGCAGCGCATCGAGTTCGTCACCGTGCGGCGTGCCCGCGATGACCGTCGAGACGAACCGTTTGGTCGACGCCTGCTTCGGGTCGGAGAACACCTCGAAGGTGGGGCCGGTCTCGACGACACGACCGGAGTCCATCACGGCCACCCGGTCGGCGATCGACTTGATGACGTCCATCTCGTGGGTGATCACGACGATGGTGATGCCGAGCTCGGCGTTGACGCGTTTGAGCAGGGCGAGCACCTCGCTGGTCGTCTCGGGGTCGAGGGCGCTCGTCGCCTCGTCGGCGAGCAGGATGCGGGGGTTCGTCGCGAGCGCGCGGGCGATGCCGACGCGCTGCTTCTGACCGCCCGAGAGCTGGTCCGGCCGCGCGTGGGCCTTGTCACCGAGGCCGACGAAGTGCAGCAGGTCGCTGATCCGCCGCTGGTGCTCGTCCTTGGGTACCCCCGCCGCCTTGAGCGGGAACTCGACGTTGCCCCAGACCGTCTTCGACGAGAACAGGTTGAACTGCTGGAAGATCATGCCGATGCCGGCCCGGACCGAGCGCAGTTCGCGCTCACGGAGGCCGGTGATCTCGCGGCCGTCGACGCGGATGCTCCCGCTCGTCGTGGGCTCGAGGGCGTTGACGAGGCGGACGAGGGTGCTCTTCCCCGCGCCCGAGTAGCCGATGATGCCGAAGATCTCGCCCTCGGCGATCTCGAGGCTGACGCCGTCGACCGCGGTCAGCGGTGCGGCGCCCTTCTCACGGGGCGGGTACGTCTTGACGACGTCGGTCAGGGTGATGGCGGGCACGCGTTCTCCTCGGCACGGGCGGAGGCCCGGACCGCGAGCGGATGCTGCGCGCGGTCCGGGCCGGGGTGGCGACCTGGTGGGTCAGCCGTTCTGTTCGACGAGCTTCTCGGTCTCGGTCAGCGACTTCTCGAGGTCGCTCGCGGGGATCTTCGTGATGATCGCCGTGCCACCCGAGTTGTCGACGACGCCGTCGGTGACGGCCTTGGTGTCCTGGTAGATCTGGACGAGCTTCTGGTAGGTGGCATCGTCCTTGTCTTCCGCACGGGCGGCGAAGACGTTGGCGTAGGGCACCGACGAGGGGTCGTTGGGGTCGTCCTGAGCGATGACGTCGTCGGTCGACAGACCGGCCTTCGTCGCGAAGTCGTTGTTGATGATCGCACCGGCGTAGTCGGGCAGTGACGTGGCGGCGAGGTCGGCGCTCACCGTCGCGACCTTCACCTTCGACTTCGACTCGTCGACGTCGTTGACGCCCGAGAAGATCGTCCCGCCGTCCTTCAGCGAGACCAGCCCGTTCGACTGCAGGACGAGCAGGGCGCGGGCCAGGTTGCTCGAGTCGTCGGGGATCGCGATGGTGTCACCCTCCTGGAAGTCGCTCAGCTCGGTGTACTTCGACGAGTACAGGGGCAGGGGGTAGATCGCCGTCGAACCGATCGGCACGATGTCGTTGCCGGATGCCACGTCGTACTGCGCGAGGTAGACGATGTGCTGGAACTGGTTCAGGTCGATCTCGCCGTCGGCGAGGGCGGGGTTCGGCTGCTCGTAGTCCGAGTAGTCCACGAGGTCGACCGTGATGCCCTCGTCCGCCGCGGCCTGCACGAAGTCGGCCCAGTACGGGTCGCTCGCGCCCACGACGCCGATGCGGACGGTCTCGTCGTCGCCACCGCCGCGGGTGACTCCGATCGCGATGCCGACGGCGGCGAGCACGACGACGACCGCGACGATGACGGCGATCAGACGACCGGGGCCCTTCTTGGGGGCGTCGATCAGGGGGGCGCTGCTGGTCATGGGTTCCTCTCGGGGCGCTGCGGGAGCACCGCTCGGGGGTGGGCCGGGGCCGTCACGGTGCGTCGTCCATGCTGGCGGACGCCCCGGGGCGCGTCACATCGGGGCGTCACACGACGACACACGGCCCCGTCGGCCCGGCCGCGGACGTGACCACGCGAAGGAGGCGCGGTGCGAGATCTCTCGCACCGCGCCTCCTGACGGGGTCGCGTCGCCCCCGGGGTGGACCCGGTCAGACGGTGACGACCTCGGGCGAGCCCAGCTCGCCGGGGGGCATCTCGGCGGCGAGACGGTTTGCCTCGTCGATGAGGGTCTGGACGATCTCGGACTCGGGAACGGTCTTGATGACCTCGCCCTTGACGAAGATCTGACCCTTGCCGTTGCCCGAGGCGACGCCGAGGTCGGCCTCGCGGGCCTCGCCAGGACCGTTGACGACACAGCCCATGACGGCGACGCGCAGCGGGACGGTCATGCCCTCGAGCCCGTCGGTGACGTCGTTGGCCAGCTTGTAGACGTCGACCTGGGCGCGACCGCAGCTCGGGCAGCTGACGATCTCGAGCTTGCGCTCGCGCAGGTTGAGCGACTGCAGGATCTGCAAGCCGACCTTGACCTCTTGGGCCGGCGGGGCGCTGAGGCTGACGCGGATGGTGTCGCCGATGCCCTCGCTCAGCAGGATGCCGAAGGCCGTGGCCGACTTGATCGTCCCCTGGAACTCGGGCCCGGCCTCGGTCACTCCGAGGTGCAGGGGCCAGTCGCCGCGTTCGGCGAGCTGGCGGTACGCCTTGACCATGACGATCGGGTCGTTGTGCTTGACCGAGATCTTGAAGTCGTGGAAGTCGTGCTCCTCGAAGAGCGAGGCCTCCCACACGGCGGACTCGACGAGCGCCTCGGGGGTGGCCTTGCCGTACTTCTGCAGGATGCTGGGCTCGAGCGAGCCGGCGTTGACGCCGATGCGGATCGAGACGCCGGCGGCCTTCGCCGCGGCGGCGATCTTGCCGACCTGGTCGTCGAACTTGCGGATGTTGCCGGGGTTGACCCGGACCGCCGCGCACCCGGCGTCGATCGCCTGGTAGACGTAGTTGGGCTGGAAGTGGATGTCGGCGATGACCGGGATCTGGCTCTTCTTCGCGATGATCGGAAGGGCCTCGGCGTCGTCACGGCTCGGCACGGCGACGCGCACGATGTCGCAGCCGCTGGCCGTGAGCTCGGCGATCTGCTGCAGGGTGGCGTTGATGTTGGGGGTCGGAGTCGTGGTCATCGACTGCACGCTGACGGGGGCGTCGCCACCCACGAGCACCTTGCCGACCTTGATCTGCCGCGTCTTGCGGCGCGGGGCGAGGACTTCGGGGACCTTCGGCATTCCGAGATTGACTGCTGGCACGGAGTCATCGTAAACCTCGGCGCTGGACGCCGAGTGACGGACGCGTGACCGGTGCGTCACGGGTCGCTCGCGACCGGACGTCAGCCGAAGATGTCGATCGGGTTCACGATGTCGGCGTAGGTGAGCAGGACGGTCATGCCGCCGAGCAGGATCACGATGGCGAAGGTCACGGGGATGGCCTTGGCCGTGTCGACCGGGCCCGGGTCGGGCCGGCGGAGGAGCTTGGCGAAGCCGCGGCGGATCGCCTCGATCAGGGCCCCGGCCACGTGACCGCCGTCGAGCGGCATCAGCGGCACCAGGTTGAACACGAAGAGGGCGACGTTGAGGCTCGCGAGCAGCCCGACGAGGGTGCTGATGCGGTCGACCACCGGGATCGTGTCGAGGCTGGCGATCTCGCCCGCCATGCGACCGACGCCGACGACGCTGACCGGTCCGTTCGGGTCGCGCTCGGCCCCGCCGAAGGCGGCCTGGGCCACCCCGACCAGACGCTGCGGCAGGGTGACGATGACGCCGACGACGTGCGAGATGTTGTCGCCGACCGCCGGCAGCACGGCCGTCACGGGCTCGCGCACCTTCTCGTAGGCGAACCCGATGCCGACGAAACCGACCTCCTGCGTCTGCGAGCTGCCGTCGGGGTTCGTCGCCACGGCCCCGCTCGACGTCGTCACGTAGCGCTCGGACAGGGCCGGAGTCACCTGGAGCGTGCGCTCGGTGCCGTCGCGGTCGACCACGACGTCGAGGGTGTCGCCGGGAGAACGCTGCAGGATGCCCGTGATCTGGTCGCCGTCGGTCACGGTCGTCCCGTCGATCGACACGATGCGGTCGCCGTTCAGCATGCCCGCGGCGTAGGCCGGGGCCTCGGGCGCGTCCGAGGGGCAGCTCGTCTCGGTGGAGCCGGCGGGCAGGACGCAGGTGCTGACGCTGCCGACCGTCGTGCTCGCCTGCTGGACGCCGAAACCGCAGAGCAGCACCGCGAACAGGGCGATCGCGATGAGCAGGTTCATGAACGGGCCGCCGAGCATGATGATGACGCGCTTGTACACGGGCAGGCGGTAGAAGGTGCGCGATTCGTCGCCCTCGTCGACGGTCTCGGCGCTGGCCGTCCGGGCGTCCTGCACGAGGGTGTTGAAGAAGCCGGTGCTCGACTGGCGCGCGCCTCCCCCGGTCCTTCCCGGGGGGAACATGCCCGACATCGAGATGTAGCCGCCGAGCGGCAGGGCCTTGACGCCGTACTCGGTCTCGCCCTTCTTGCGCGAGAAGACGGTCGGCCCGAAGCCGATCATGTACTGGCCGACCTTCACGCCGAACTTCTTCGCCGGCACGAGGTGGCCCACCTCGTGCAGGGCGATCGACACGGCCAACCCGACGACCATGACCAGGACGCCGAGCACGAAGAGGAGGATCGTCTGCACCGGGCAAGGCTAGCCGCCCGTGCCCGGACGTCCACCGCGTCGGGGCCATGACGACGCTGGGAGCCCCGAACTGGGGCGGCGGGCTCAGTGGGCCGGCATCGCGGGCGCTCAGCGGGCCGGCAGCGTGGCGGGCTCAGCGGGCCAGGAGCGCGTCCGCCTCGGCACGGGCCCAGCGTTCGGCCTCGAGCACGCCCTCGAGGCTGCTCTCGCCCGCGGTGTGCCGGTCGACGACGGCCTCGACCACGTCGAGGATGTCGAGGTACCCGACGCGTCCCGCGTGGAACGCCAGGACGGCCTGCTCGTTGGCCGCGTTGAAGACGGCCGGGTACGTCCCCCCCGCGCGCCCGACCTGCTTGGCGAGTCGCACGGCCGGGAAGGCCTGTTCGTCGAGGGGCTCGAACGTCCAGGTGGAGGCGCGGGTCCAGTCGAGCGGGACCCCCACGCCCTCGACGCGGTCCGGCCAGGCGAGCCCGAGTGAGATCGGGAGGCGCATGTCGGGAGGCGAGGCCTGGGCGATGGTCGAGCCGTCGACGAACTCGACCATCGAGTGGACGATCGACTGCGGGTGCACCGTGACGTCGATGTGGTCGTAGTCGACGTCGAAGAGCAGGTGCGCCTCGATCACCTCGAGACCCTTGTTGACGAGGGTCGACGAGTTCGTCGTCACCACCAGGCCCATGTCCCAGGTGGGGTGCGCGAGCGCTTCGCGCGGGGTGACGTCGGCCAGCGATTCCCGTGTCCGGCCGCGGAACGGCCCACCCGACGCCGTCAGGACGAGCCGACGCACCTCGCGGTCGGAGCCCGACCGCAGCGCCTGCGCGATCGCCGAGTGCTCGGAGTCGACCGGCACGATCTGGCCGGGGGCGGCGCGCTTCGTCACGAGGTCGCCTCCGACGATCAGACTCTCCTTGTTGGCCAGGGCGAGCGACGCCCCAGAGTCGAGGGCGGCGAGGGTCGGCGCGAGGCCGACCGAGCCCGTGATGCCGTTCAGGACGACGTCGGCCCGGACGTCGCGGACGAGCTGCACCGACTCGTCGGTGCCGAGCGCCGTGTGCTCGACCCCGAACTCGGCGGCCTGCGCGGCCACGCCCTCACGGTCGGAACCGGCGGAGAGGCCGACGACCTCGAAGAGGTCGGGGTGGGCCCGGACGACGTCGAGGGCCTGGACCCCGATCGAACCGGTGGAGCCGAGGATCGTGATGCGACGCATGGGGTCAGCCTAGGGCGAGCTTCGTCGGGGCCGCCCACCGCCGTGAGGCGAGCCGTGGTGGGGCGGACCGGGGGCTAGGCGACGGAGAGGATGTCGATGACGAAGACGAGCGTGTCGGTGCCCCCGATGCCGGCCGACGGTTGACCGGCCTCGCCGTAGCCCTCGGCGGGCGGGATGATCACCACGACCTGCGAGCCGACCGTCTGACCGATCATGGCCTTGGCGAACCCGGGCACGACCTGGTCGGTCGAGAACGGTGTCGGCGTTCCCTTGCCCCAACTCTGGTCGAAGACCTCGCCGGTGGTCCAGTTCACGCCCTGGTACTGGACGGTGACGTTCGCGGGGTCGGGGACGACGGGGCCGTCGCCCTTCTTCAGGACCTCGATCTGCAGGTCGGACGGCGGTTCGGTGCCGGGCGGGATCGTCACGGTGGGCCGACCGTCGTCGGCGAGCTCGACCGTCGGGAAACCGTCCTTCGGGGGCTGGGCCTCACCCGTCGCCTTGGTCGGCACGATCGAGACGACGTCCGCGACGATCACCACGGGCGTGGGTGTGGCCGCCTGCTCCCCCGCGGTCGCGGTCGTCATGTCGGCCGCCGAGGCGACGGTCACCGTGCGGCTGCCCGAGGGCACGCAGGCGATCGCGTCGACGATGCCCGGCACGTAGTAGTCGGTGCTCACCGTGAGCTGCGTGGGCTGCTGGCCCTCGTCGAAACCGGCCGAGGTGACCTCGGCCCCGGTGGTCGCGTCGTAGACCGCGATGCGGACGTTGGCCACCGCGCCCTGCCCGGCGACCTCGCCGCTGCCCTCGACCAGGGTGGTGCGTTGGGTCGACGGGACCTTGAGCGGGGTGTCGAAGACGACCTCGGGCTTGCTCTCGACCTCGCCCGTGACGTCGACGCCGTCGGAGAGCTCCCCGGACGCCGGAGCCTTGCAGTCACCCGCCGCGCCGCTCGCCGTCGGCGACGGTGAGGTGGAACCCCCCGTGCATCCGCTCAGCACGAGGACGACGAGCGGAACGGCCGCCACGGCGGCGAACCGTCCTCGGCGGACACGGGCGGACGAACGAGGAGGCGCGGTGCGGATCATCGGGGAGTCGTGTCGGGGGTCGGCGGCGACGGTCGACTAGGAGACGGCGAGGATGTCGATGACGAAGACGAGCGTGTCGGTGCCCGAGATGCCGGCCTGCGGGGCGCCGGCCTCGCCGTAACCGTCGGCCGGCGGGATGACGACGACGGTCTGCGATCCGACGGTCTGCCCGACCATGCCGTCCGCGAAGCCGGTGATGACCTGGTCGGTCGAGAAGGTGGCCGGTGCACCGCGCGACCAGCTCTCGTCGAAGATCTCGCCCGTGTTCCAGATGACGCCCTGGTACTGGACGGTGACGGTGTCACCGGCCTGGACCGTGGCTCCGTCGCCCTTGATCAGGGTCTCGACACCGAGTTCGGTCGGAGCGTCCGCGTCGGGGACGGTCACCGTCGGGCGGCCGTCGGCGTCGAGCTCGACCGTCGGGAACCCGTCCTGCGGGGCCTGGGGCTCGCCCGAGGCGCGCAGCGGGACGTCGGAGGTCGCCTGCGACGAGCTGCTCGGCGTCGCCGCATCGGAGGACCCGCCGGCGTCACCGGCACAGGCCGCGAGCGACAGGAGGAGGGCGGGGACGGCCAGGAGGGCGAGGGAACGGCGCATGGGGATCTCTCGGTCGGGGTGACGGGGGTCGTGCCGTGGGGCTCGGCGCGGCGGAGGTGCCGTGCCATTCTGCCTCACGCCGGGTCGGCTTCTCTGGACACCGCCACGACGGTGGGCTCGTGACCGACCGGGAAGGCGACCGACGCGGCGATGAAGCACTTGCGGCTCGCCTCGGCGTGCAGCTCGAGGGCGCGCTCGACCATGTCGTCGTCGGCGACGGTCACCCGGGGCCGCAGGGTCACCGAGGTGAAGCGACCACCCCCGTCGTGCGTCTGGGTCATCCGTCCCACGGCGGCGTCCTCGTACGCGACCACGACCACCCCGGCGGCCGCGGCGACGTGCAGGTAGCTGAGCAGGTGGCACTGCGCCAGTGCGGCGAGCAGCAGCTCCTCGGGGTTCCAGCGGTCCGCGTCACCGTGGAAGGTGCGGTCGGCCGACGCCAGGACGTCGTGCTGCTTGCCGGTGGCGACGATCGTGGCGTCGCGGCCGTACGAACGGTACGAGGTCGTGCCCTCGCCCCGGTCGCCCGTCCAACGGACGTCGACGGCGTAGTCGTGGTCGAGCATGCTGCCTCCCTCTCGGGCCCCTCGTCGGTGCGACGTGGTCGCTTGGCGGGCCTCGGTACACTCCCCATCATGACCGACCCCCGCCCCGCCGCGCCCTCCCGTCACCCCCTGACCGCCTCGGCCAGCGTCGAGCTGGCCGTGCTCGAGCGCTCGGGTTGGGACGAGAGCCGTCACCTCGGAGCCGGTGTCGTCGTGGACGCCGACGGACGCGAACTGCGTCGGATCGGGGACGCCGACGCGACCATCTACCCGCGCTCGTGCCTCAAGCCGTTGCAAGCGCTCACGGTGCTGCGGTCGGGGGTCTCCCTCGACGGCCCCCAGGCCGTGCTGGCCACGGCGAGCCACGCGGGCACGCCCGCCCACCTCGAGGTGGTCGAGGCGTTGCTCGGCCGGTCGGGCAGCACCGAGGACGACCTCCTCTGCCCGCCGGACTGGCCCGGTGACCGGGCCAGCGCCCGCGAGGCCACCGCGCCGCGCCGGCTCGCGATGAACTGCTCGGGCAAGCACGCCGCGTTCCTCCTCGCCTGTGCCGAGAACGACTGGGACCCGTCCCGCTACGTCGCCACCGACCACCCCCTGCAGGCCGCGGTGCGCGAGACGGTCGCCGAGTTCACCGGCGAGGCCGCTGACCACTCCGGCGTCGACGGCTGCGGTGCCCCGGTGATCGCGACCACCGTGGTCGGCCTGGCCCGGGCGATCGCGCGCATCACCGGGTCGGTCGGCACGACCGGGTCGGGACGCGACGGCCACGCCGCGCATCTCGTCGAGGCCGTCCTGGGCGACGCCTGGGCGATCGACGGTCCCGGTCGAGCCAACACGGTGACGATCGACGAGCTGGGCGTGTTGGCCAAGCTCGGCGCCGAGGGCGTCATGGTGATGGGCACGACCGACGGCGTCGCGGTGGCCGTGAAGGTGCTCGACGGGAACGTGAGGGCCGGCACCCTGGTCGCGCTGCGCCTCCTGGTCGACGAAGGGGCCGTCGACGCCGCCGCCGCCGCTCGCGTCGTCGAGCGCACGCTCGAGAAGGTCACCGGCGGTGACGGCCTGGTGGGCCGCATCCGCCTGGGCAGCGGGGTCGACCGCTAGGCGCACCGCGCGACGTCGTCGAGCACCGACACGAAGGCGACCCGCAGGCTCTGTCGGCACGGCCGGCCGTCCTTGAGGGTGACCGTCGCTCCTCCGTCCTGACCGATCACGACGACGGTGTCGACCGGGGGTGGCTCGGCCTCGGGCCGGGCCCCGCCCGAGGTCGGCGCCCGGACCACCACGCAGTCGATCGCCGCGGCCGCGTCGACCGACGATGCCCCTGCGGCCCGCAGCTGACGGCGGAGGCCCGACGCCACGGCCTCGGCCACCACGGGTGGACCGACGACCCTCACGGCCGACGAGAGGGGCACGCACAGCGGGGCCTCGTCGAGGGTGGCCGCCTCGGCCCGGAGGCGTGCCAGACGATGGGCGACCGGGTCGCCCGGCTCGAGGTCGTCCTCGGGACGCCCCTCGAGGACGAGCCCGCTGGAGGCGCGACCCACCCCGAGCACCAGCACCCGGGTCGGACGACGTGCGACGTCGCACTCGTCGAGCCGATCGGCCGTCGGGTACCAGTCGGCCAGCTCACGCGACCGCACCGCCCGGAGGCGCGCGACGACCTCGTCGACGTCGTCGAGGGCGGCCAGGAACCTCGACCGTTCGCGCCGTGCCGTGAGCGTCGCCCCGACGACACGGTCGACGGCCCAGCCGACGAGGACCGCGAGAGCCGTCGCGAGCGAGAGCCCGAGGACGGCAGGCGGCGCGGTCCACGGGACGAGAGCACCGCACGCGGACACGACGGCACCCGTCGACATCGCCGCCACGGGCGTCGCCGTCGGGCGGGGTCTCGTAGGCCCGGACGGCAGCCGGACGCGGGACGGCAGGACCGGTGACGCCGCGGTGGTCGAGGAGTTCATGACTCCAGTGGAGCGGAGCACCGTCCGCGGCGGGTACCGGGTGGTCGGGCCGGGGGAAGGACCGACCACCCTTCCGCGTGGGGAGGAGCCGTGGGTCAGACCACGACGAAGAACTGCTCGCCGATCTCGACCCGGGTTCCACGCGTCACGCGGACGCGGACTCCGGGATCGGCACGGCGGGGCGGGAGGTCACGAGGACGGACGACCGTCCCGTTGCCGGACCACCGGTCGCTGACCCAGAGGGCTCCGGCCTCCTGACCGAACTCCAGATGCGTCTTCGACACGGACTTGCCGGGATCGACGATGCGGACGAGCTGGTCGAAGCGCTCCCCCGGCTGGGGCGTCGGTGCACGGCCGACGAGGCCGGTCCCGTCGACCGTGATGCTCTCACCGGTGCTGAACTGCAGCACGTACTCGGTTCCGAGTGCACCACGACGGACGATCCGGGTCTCGTCGACGTCGGCGTCGTCGGGCAGGTCCACGGGCACCCGACGCGGGCGCCAGGACGGAGCCGACGACGACGTGGGAGCAGGGGGGAGGTCGGCGACGCTCGGCGTCGGAGTCGCCGCCGGTCGTTCGGCGCGGAATCCCGGGACGTGGTCGATCGGTTCGGGTGCCGGGCGTGGCGTATCGTCCTGCCGGTCGTCGGCCTCGTCTCGGACGGGTACGTCGTCGCCGGAGCCCGGGCCGTCCGGAGAGGTCCCGGCGTCGTCGGAGCCCGATCCGGCGCCCTCACGGTCCTGTGTGGCGGAACGACGGCGGAGGACGGACTCGTCGTCGGGTCTCCATTCGGGCGGGAGCGGGACGACAGGCCCCGTGAACGACAAGGCGACCGACTGCACGACCGCACCGCATTCACCGCAGAAGATGTCGTCCTCGTCGATGGGTGCGCCACAGTGCGTGCACCGTTCGGGAACGACGGCGGAGCCCGGTTCGACGAGCGGTACGGGGTCCACGAGCGGTGCGGGCTCGACGAGCGGTACGGGCTCGGGGCGGTCGGAGTCGGGGAGGGCGGGCCGGGACCCGCTCGGGACCGGCGGGCGGAGGTCACGGCCGAGCGCGGCCACCGGGGCGGTGTCGCCGTCCCGCGGCCCGTCGGCCGTCGGCCGCACGAGAGGCGGCGGGCCCGCAGGAGGCGCGACCCGGTCGCCGGGGACGACCTCGGAGGAGGAGTCGGACGAGGGAGCGGACTCGTCCGGCATCACCGTCGCCTCGGGGTCGGTCGCGCCCTCGGTGTGGTCGTTCTCGACCGGCCGGGTTCCGTCAGGGGCGGTGGACGTCTCGACCTCGCCTGACCGGACCTCGCCGTCGTCGTCTCGACGTCCGTGGGGCGCCTCGGCGGAGAGGGGTTCGACGGCGACCACCACGTCGGGAGAGGACTCGTCCGATGCGAGAGGCGTCAACGACGCCGTCCAGAGCGGGGCGGACGAGGGGCGGGGCCCGTTGTCGGGGTGCTCGGAGGGCATTCGGAGCGGTGTGGGCGATCCGACCGTCTCGGGTGGCGGCGTCGCGAGGGCCCCGACGGGGCCGTCGGGGACGGCGGAGATGCCAGGGACGGCGGGACTGCCGGGGTCAGGGGTCCTCGGGGACTCGGCCCGCGCCTCCTCGGAGGCCGTCGGGCGGTCGTCCTCGCCCGTGGACACGACGGTTCGATCGTCCACCGGCCACACCGGGGGCTCGGGAGCCGACGCGGACGCTTCGGACCGGGCGTGATCGACACGGGGCGGCTCGACCTCGACCCCGGGCACGCCGGTGTCGGCCTGACGGTCGCGCACCCACCACGGGGGTTGCGCATCGCTGCGGCGGGGGTGCGAGGTCGCACGCGGAGGAGCCTCGGGCAGGTCGGGCGCACTGGTGGCGTCGACGTGCTCGGCGGCGGCGTCGGCCCGACGTCGGGCAGCCGCGAGGTCTGCGCTCGAGACCGCCCGACCGCACTCGCCGCAGAACATCGCGCCGACGGGCAGGGGGCTGGCACAGGTGGGGCAGTACATCAGTCGTTCCTCTGTCGCTCGGGAGGGGTGCGCCCATGGTAACCACGCAAAGATCGGAGCGAGACCGCCGCGGCGAACCGCTGCCGCCTCGTGAGCCCGACGCCGAGGGCGTGTCTCATCTCGGCGACGGCCGTCCAGACGCGGTCGGCGTCGGACTCCGCGGGCGGGTTCGGCGAGAACACCGCACGGTCCGCCACCCGGGCGAGCACTGCGGGACGCGAGCCACCGACGACGGCGGCGACCTCGCTCCGGGTCGCCGCGGGCGGGGTGCGGATGCCGTGGTCGACCACGGCATCCTGGAACTCGTGCCAGCCGCCGCTGATGCGGTCGGAGGGACTCGTCGCCGTTCGGCGGCGACGACGCCGCTGCGCCTTGAGGACCACGACCGTCACGAACGGGGCCGCGAGCACTCCGGCGACGAGGGCGCTCCAGCCGACGACCCGCACGACCGCCAGGACGATGGCCAACCAGGCCGGAGGGGTCTCGGGATCGTCCTGCTCGGACTGCGGCGGCGTCTGGTCGTCCCGCATCTGAGGGTCCTGGGGTGGGGGCTGGACGACGGACTCGGGCCGGGAGATCTGCGTCGGGTCCTGCACCTGGTCCTCGGGGATGGGACGTTCGGCCGGGTTCGGGTCGAGCGCCACCCAGCCGTACTGGGCGGTGTCGACCTCGATCCAGGCGGTCACGCTGGACCCCGTGACGTCGACGGGGCCACCGTCCGTCTCGGGGGCGAATCCCATGACGACCCTCGCGGGGAACCCCAGCCGGTCGGCCATCAGCGCGGCGGCCGTCGCGTACTGCTCGGCGTCGCCGATCATGACGGGGTCGGTGAAGAGCTGGGCGATGCGGTCCGCACCGTGCCCGGATCGGCTGACGGGTTCGTCGGCGGTGACGCCGTGGCTCACGTAACCGTCCTCGCGCAGGGCGCTCAGCGCCGCCCGGAGTCGCGCCCCGGGGCCCTGGACTCCGGCGACGTCCTCCTCGAGCGAGGAGGTGAGCTCGTCCGGCACGTCCCGCGGCGTCGGCACGGTGGCGGTCCCCGGTGTGAGCGCGTCGAGCTCGTCGTCGCCGGGCTGGCGGGGCTCGACCGCGTCCAGTCGGTACGAATCGCCCTGTCGCAGTCCGCCGAGGACGGCCGCCGTGCCCGTGAGGTCGTTGTAGAAGAACGCGTCCCGCCGGGCATCCGCCGTGGGTCCGCCGAACGAGACGGACTCGAGTCGGCCGACGGTGGGGAGCCAGAGGTCGTCGTAGGCACCGATCGTGACGTTCACCGCGGTCGCCTGCCCATCGACCCGGGATTGGTCGACGTCGGACGGCACGCGGGTGAAGAACCCGGAGGCGCTGTCGACCTCGCCGCTGCCGACGCTGTAGACGACACCGTCGTAGGTGTCGAGCGTCGCCACCCGCAGTCGCTGACCGTCGCGGAGGCCCGCGACCGTGAGGAGCGCCTGGTCGACGGTGGGCTCCTGTTCGTACGCCCGGAAGCCGCTGAGCGGGCTGACGTGGTCCCGCGGATCGAACGGTTGCTCGACCACCGTGCGGGCCACGGTCCGCGAGGTGACCGGCGGGATCGCGGCGACGGCGACCGTGCCGGCCGTCCCTGCGACGGCCAGCGTGGCGAACGCGCCGACGACGGCACGGACGGCCACCGGGCGGTGCCCGGCAGACGTCGTGACAGCACGGGTGGTGAGGGCCCCGAGCGCGATGCGACGTCGACGGAGGCGCCACCAGACGACCCAGGCGACCACCGTCACCAACACGGCGAGACCGGTGACGCGGGGCCACCAGGCCTCGCCCGGACCGAGCACGATCGCCGCGATCCAGACGACGACGGGAACGACGACGGCGAGTTCTCCGCGTCGGCTGCGGAGCGCGACGGACAGGCCGACGACCGTGCCGACGAGGACCAGCGCGAAGACCGGCACCAGCAGGGCCTCGTAGCTGCCCACCGGCAAGGCGATGGTGACGAGCTGCTTCCAGCCGAGAGCGGTCGCCGAGACCAACGTCAGGAGGCCCCGACCCGTGGGCAGCACGCCGCCGAAGGCTTGCGACGGCACGGCGAGCGGCACCCCGAGCAACAGGTACGCCACGATCGTCGCCGCGAACACCCACACGCTCGACAGCCGGAGGGCGGCCGTGCCCAGCGCGATGACCACGCCGACGGCGAAGGCGACGACGACGAGCACGACGAAGGCGGCGCTCTCGTACACCGGCCAGAAGGTCACGGTCGCGGCGCCGAGCGAGGCCGCGAACAACGCGACGACCCAGGCGACGAACGGGGCTCGCAGTCGTGACGGCCGCGCGCGGGACCGTGCGCGCGGAGGAGGCGCCGCGGGCCCCGCGGGCGTCCGGACCCCGTCGACGACGCTCATGCGCTCGCCGTTCGGGCGAGCGACTTCTGCAGGTCCTCGAGGAACCCGATGGTCAGCACGGTGAGATCGGCGATGCGCCTCATGCCGGGGACCGTCTCGGGGTCGCACACGATCGCCACCGCCTCCACCCCCAGGGGGAACTGCAGGGCTGCGGCGCGCATCTCGGTGACCGTCGTCGTGGACCCGACGACGAGGAACGCCACCGAGATCCCCACGACCTGATCACCCGCCACCCGCGCGACGTCGGTGATGGCCAGCGCCGACTCCGCCGACGTGACGACCGCGAGTTCGTCGAGCAGGCGGTTCCGGGTCAGCGTGCTCAGGGAGCGGATCTCGAGGTTCTTCCGCTTGGCGAACTCGGGGGTGGTCTCGCCGACGACGACGCTGACCTCACGCGCGTCACGGATGGCGCGGGCACCGAGAGAACCCGCGACGCTGACGGCCAGTTCGAACTCGTCGTCGTTGGCGAAGTCACCGGCCGCGAGGCTCAGGGCGATGACCAGGTGGCTGCGCCGGCTCTCCTCGAACTGCCGCACCATGTAGGTGCCCGTCTTGGCGGTCGACTTCCAGTGGATGTTCCGTCGTTCGTCGCCCGGCTGGTACTCGCGCAGGGCGTGGAACGAGATGTCGCTGGGCGAGAGGTCACGCGTCGGGTTGCCCTCGAGGTCACGGATGAGACCCGTGCTCGTGCTCGGGATGCCGATGGTGCGAGGGTGCACGAACACCTCGGTGACGCCGGTCCACTCGATCTCGCGTCGGGCGAGGCCGACCGGGTCGCCTCGCACGGTGCTGACCGGACCCACGGCCACGACGCCGCGTCGCGTGGTGGGCAGGTCGAACGACTCGGCGACCTCGTCTCCCGATCGGAGGCTCGGCAGGCCGATCTCGGCGAGACCCGGACCGACGGGGACCTCGACGGACACTCCGAGGATGCGGCGGGCGCTCGCGTTGCGCACCCGCACGGTGCCGGCCGCCGGGGCGCCGACGGCCACGCGCTCGTGCGGGATCTCGAGTGTGATGCGGACGGTGTTCCGTCCGACGAGAGCGAGCCCTGCGACGAGCAGCAGGACGATCGCGGCGAAGCCGACCACCACGAGCTCGGTCCAGCCGAGCAGGTAGCCGACGAGCAGCCCGACCGGTGCGGCGACGAGCATCGACCACCCGAAGGGCGTGACCACCGAGGAGGCGCTGGTGAACGCCCGGCGGACGGAACGGCGAGCCCCACGCGTCGTCCTGACCAGCAGGACGAGCAGGTCCGCTCCGATGCCGGTACGGTCGCCGACGATCCGGGTCCGGGCGTTCGTCAGTCCTTGCGTTCCCGTCGAGAACGCGGAATCGAATCGCTGGTCGGCGCCGCGGGTGCCGACCCGCGGTCGTGTCCGGCCGGCGCGGGACCCGTCCACGGTCGACCCCGGCGCGGGCCGGGCGGCCCGGTCGGTGCCTCGGGGACGCTCGCTCACACGGCTACCCGCTCGGCGGGTGGCGCCGTCTCGATGAGCAGCTGGCTCACGACGCTGGACGGCGTGACCCCGTCGAACTCCGCTTCGGGGTCGAGCACGAGACGGTGGGCGAGCACGGGCTCGGCGAGCGACTTGACGTCGTCCGGGATCACGTAGTGACGACCGAGGGACGCCGCGTAGGTCTTGGCCGAACGGACGAGGGCCAGCGCACCGCGGACGCTCACACCGAGACGGACCTCCTGGGCCGTTCGCGTCCCGTCGACGAGCCGGGCGACGTAGTCGCTGATGGTGGGCTCGACGTGCACGGTGCGGGCGAGTTGCGCCATCTCGGTGATGACCCCGGCCTGGACGATCGGGTTGAGGCTGCCCTCGTGGACCCTCGTGGCGGAGCCCTCGAGGATGCGGACGGTCGCCGCGTGGTCGGGGTAGCCGATCGAGGTCTTCATGATGAACCGGTCGAGCTGGGCCTCGGGAAGACGGTAGGTGCCGGCCTGCTCGACCGGGTTCTGGGTGGCGATCACCATGAACGGCGAACCCACGGCGTGACTGACGCCGTCCACGGTCACGCGGCTCTCTTCCATCACCTCGAGGAGGGCGGACTGCGTCTTGGGGCTGGCGCGGTTGATCTCGTCGGCGAGGACGATGTTGGAGAAGATCGGCCCGCGGTGGAACTCGAACCCACCGGCCTTCTGGTCGTAGATGCTGACGCCGGTGATGTCGCCGGGCAGGAGGTCGGGGGTGAACTGCACACGGTTGCTCGAGCCCTGGACGCTCTGGGCGATCGCGCGGGCGAGCGAGGTCTTGCCCGTGCCCGGGAAGTCCTCGAGCAGCAGATGCCCCTCGCTCAGCAGAGCCGTGAACGACAGCCGCACGACGAAGGTCTTGCCCAGCAGCACCTGGTCGACGTTGGCCACCAGTCGCCCGAAGATGTCGGAGAACCAGGTCGCCTGCTCGGGGGTCATGCTCATGTGTCTTCGTTCCTCGATGTGTCGTTCATGGGCTTCAGCCGCAGGTGACCCGTGCGTAGCCGCTGTCGGTCTTGCCGTCGACCGTCCCGCGGATGCGGACCTCCGTCGCCGAGGGATCGACCCGGGACGTCGTCGTGTACGCGCCGTTCCTGTCTCCCGACTGCCAGTTGTCCAGGATGAGGGGCGACACGTTGAACTCGACCGTCGCCGAGAAGTCGAGGTTACCGTTCGACGGCGGGTTGACCACGAGGGGTTCGCCGGGGACGCACGAGACGATGACGGGCCGCACCGTCACGGGCGTCGCAACCTGACGATCGGACGCGGCGCCACAGAACGTCTCGGAAGCGTCTCGACAGCCTCGGACGTAGACCTGGAGTTCGGTGCCGTATCCCCCGGTGGAGACGAAGCCGTCGGCGGCCAGGGGCTGCCAACCCGTCTGCCCGTTCTGCGACCACTCGAATCGGACTGCCGTACCCGACACCACGTCGGTCGCGGAGACCCTGACGTCGAAGCGTCCCCCACCGTTCTCGATCGACGCCACGGTCGCGCGAGCAGCACCAGGGGCCTTGAGTGCCGTGGTGCGACCCGAGCCCGCGGAACAGAAGGTGCCGTTGTCCGCCTTCACGACGTAGAGGTAGGTGACGCCGTCCTCTGCGGACGAGTCCGTCGCTCCCCCGCCGGCGAGGGGAACGGGGTCACCCGGGGTGTCGCAGGACACCGGCCCGTCCGAGCCGGCGACGCGGACCACCCGGTACGTGGGAGCCGATCCGCCGTTCGCGGTCGACGGCGTCCAGGTGATCTGCACGCCGCCGCTCACGGGAGTGGCCGTGACCTGGGGTACCCCGGGGCTACCGACGGGTACCACCCGCGTCAGGGACGCCCGGGCCCACGCCGCCTCGCTGTCGACGTCGGCGTCGTTCTTCGCGAAGACGTTCACCGTGTAGTTCTGGTTCGGGACGAGGCTGGGGATGACGGTCTGCTGCACCCCACGGCGAACGGTCTGGGATCCCGTCGTGGGCCCGGACCATTCGACGACGTACGACTGGATCGCGGAGCCCGGCCGGGGATCCGGCGAGTCCGTCCACCTGATCCGGGTGTCGCCCTGGCCCGACGGCACCGCAGTCGCGCTCAGGCCCGTGGGTGCGGCGGGAACGTAGTCGGCACTGTAGGCGGGACTCGGCGCCGATGCAGCGGAGTCCCCGACGCCGTTGGTGGCGACGACCGTGAAGGAGAACCGCTGGCCCGCGGGCAGGTCGGTCAGGGTGCAGACCGTCGCCAGCCCGCAGGCCTTGGAGTACGAGCCCCCGGCCGAACCCGCCCCGGTCAGACGGTAGCCGGTCAGCGGCGAGTTGTTGGCCGCGGGAGCCGTGTAGCTCAGGGTGAGCTGTCCCCCCGTGAAGGTGCCCGTTCGGACCGGAGCATTGGGGGCGTTCGGGACGTCCTGCACGCTGATGGTGACGGTGCCCCAGACGTATCGGTCGGGGTCGTCCGTGACGTCGGCGACCTGGTACTGGAGGTTCGTGTCGCCGGGGGCCGCGGAAGCCGCGACCGAGACGGCGAGACTCCGGTTGTCACCGCTCGGCGTGATGGAGACGCCTTCCGGCACGCTCGACCCGTTCAGCCCACGGATCGCCACCACCCGCAGCGCCTGCCCGGGGAAGGGATTGGTCGCCTGGTCGTTCTGCAACACGTCGACCGAGGTCGAGGCCCCGCGCTTGACGACGGCACGATCGGCGGCCGGTTGAGCGAGCGGGCGGGTCGATCCCACGACCGACACGGTGACGGCACCGCTCCGGCCCGGGTTGAGGGCATCGCTGACGGCGACGGGGAGCGACCTGCTCGTCCCCTTCGCGGTGCCGGCCTCGGCCGAGACGGTGAGCTTCGACCCGGACAGGTCGAAGCCGAAGCCCGCGACGCCGCCCTGTTCGACCGAGTACCGGAGCTCGTCGATGTCGTCCGGATAGGGGTACGTGGTGAGCCGAGCGAGGTCGAGCGTGCGGGACTGGCCCGGTTCGAGGTCGATCGAGGTGCCGTTGAAGACGGGTGGCTGGTTCTCTCGCGACGTCACCGTGATGGGCAGCACGAGCGACGCCGTCCGACCGTCCGGGTCGTCGGCCGAGCGACCGTCGGTCACCTGGAACGAGATCGAGGCCGTACCCGAGAACAGGTCGGCGGACGTGAACCGGAGGGTCGTGTCGTCGACCACGAGGGCGTCGCCGTTCGAGTTCGTCGCCCGGACCGTCGCGGGGTCGGTCAGTCGGACTCCGTTGGTGCCGGCGGAGATCACGTAGCGGTCGAGGTCGATCGTGACGGCCTTCTCGCTCTCGACCGTGATCGGACGGACCGTCCGGTCGACCTGCGGAAGGGCGTCGTCGAAACCGGGCACGACGATGAACGCGTAGGAGCGGACGCCCGGGTCGTCCTTCCTCGAGACCGAGAACGGGATGATCTGGCTCGAATCGGTGATGCGGACGGTCACGCGCGAGTTCGGCGTCACCTCGGCCGTCGAGCCGAATCCCGGGGCAAGTCCGAGGTCGAGCTGCGAGGTGCTGCCGTCCGAGAAGAACACGTTGGTCAGGGGGTTGACCGTCACGGTCTGCCGACCGGCGATGTCGCTGAGTCCGAGGACCGTGTCGTCGGCGAGTGGGTAGTTGAGTGGTGCGTCGGGATCGACGGTCACGGTGACGAAGGTCGAGTTCTGCCCGCCGCGCTCGTTCGACACCGTGTAGACGAGGCCGTACGTCCCGGGGGTCTCGGGGGGCGTCACCGACACCATCGTCCCCGACACGACCTTGGCGACGACACCCTCGCCGTTCGGCTCGACGGCGTCGACCGACAAGGCGCCCCCGTCGGGGTCGGAGTCGTTGTCGAGCACCCGGACCGTGATGGAACCCCCGGGTCGCATCGTCACGGCGTCCGCGACGGCGATCGGGTTGCGCGATCCGTCGGCGCGGGTCGAGATCCCCACGCGGACCGTGCCGGTGGCCCGGGCACCCAAGCCGTCCACGACCGCGTAGGTGAAGCTGTCGGTGCCCGCCGAGCTGGCGTTCGCCTGGTACTCGACGTAGTCGGTGCCGACGGTCGACACGCTGCCCTTCTCGGGGTTCGTGCCCACCCCGAGCAGCTGGACCGAGTCGCCGTCGGGATCGATGCCGTCGAGCGGAACGCCGATGCGCACGGTCTCGCCTGCGACGACGCGCGCCGTCACCGACTGGGGCGCGGGGGCGGCGTTGCTGCCCGCGTCGACCTCGCGGACCGCGATGGCGACCTGGGCCGAGGCCCGCTGCCCGTCGGGGCCCTCGACGGTGTAGGTCGCCGTGACGTTGCCCGGGGTGGTGGGGGCCAGGTACCGGAGGCGGTTACCCGACGCGAAGAGCAACCCGCTGCCGGCCGGGACGTCCCTCTCGAGTCGCGGCACCAGCGTCAACTCGTCGCCGTCGGGCTGCTCGTCGTTGGCGAGGACGTCGATGTCGATGGAGTCCCCCACCCGGACGGTCACCTGGTCGTCGGTCGCGATCGGCGGCTGGGTGATCGCCCGGCGCGGGATCTCGACCACCGTCACGGTGCCGGTCGCGGAGGCGAGGCCGTTGCTGACGGTGTAGCCGAAGGTGACCGGCCCGTCGTCGAGCGGGGCCGCGAGCGTGATGCGGGCGTAGCGCTGATCGAGGGTCTCGACCCTGACCCCGGACGCGGCGGGCACGGCATCGGTCGCCGTGAGCATGAGGACGTTGTTGGCCGGGTCACGATCGGTCGCGACGACGTCGAGCGTCTGCGTGCCCAACGTCTCGACGAAGATCGTCTTGGGCGTCGTGACGGGCGGTGTGCCCGCGTCCGGAGGGGATTGGACGTCCACCCTGACCGTGCCGGTCGCCGTCTGGTCGCCGTCCGTCACGGTGTACTCGAGCAGGTGGGTCCCGGGCACGTCGCTGAGGAACCGGAACGTGCCCTGTTCGTAGTTCGGCGTGACGGTGACGTCGGCCTTCGCCGGGACGCTGTTCAGCTTGACGGTGCCCGTGCCGCCTCGAGCGTAGGTCAGCGGCCGCACGGTCAGCTGCTGGCCCGCATAGGCCTGCTGCGAGAAGGGCAGGGCTTCGAGGGGCACCTGCCCTGCCCCCATCACGCTGATCGCGAGCGATCCTCGCCCCTCGTCACGGCCGTCCGAGACCGTCAGGGGGACGTCGACGGTCGTGTCGCCCGCACCGGCGTCCTGGTAGACGACGTCCCCCGAGGGCTTGTACGAGAGCCCCGCCGCCCCTCCTGCCGAGGTCAGGTAGAAGGCATCACCGTCGGGGTCGATCCAGTCGCCGAGCACCGAGGTGGTGACCCGGCCCGACGACGACACCGACGCCGACGTCCTGCGCGCCTGCTGCGGCGGCGAGTTCTCCGACGGTTGGCGCACGGTGAGGGCGACCGTCGCGCTGGCCTGACCGCCACGTCCGTCGGAGATGGTGTAGTCGAACGAGAACGTGCCGGAAGCCGAGTCGGTGAGGGTGAGGAGCACCTGTTGTCGGTCGTTGACGAGGTCGATCCGGCCGACGGCATCGTCGAGTGCGGACACGTCGTCGATCACGAGCGGGTCGCCGTTCGGGTCGTAGTCGTTGAGCAGCACGGGCAGGGTGCTCGCTCGACCGGGTCGTGCGCCGAACGCGTCGTCCACGGCGACCGGTGGTTTCTGGTCGAGATCCAGCTCGGGCGGTTGCTGGTCGTCGTTCTCCTGTTGCTCTTCTTGGTCGCGGTCCTCTTGGAAGAGGTCCGACCAGTTGTCGATGAGCTCGCCGGAACGCTGGACCGCCCAGGACCGACCCGACGCCGGATCGTTGAGCACGACCCGGCGCGCGTTGACGTCGAAGACGAGGCTCGCCCCTCCGGTGACCTGGTCGAGGTCGAGGACTCCCCCGCGGGCCGACGCACAGTCGCTCCACGCCGACCCGCCCGCCCAGGCGCCGAAGCGGCAGTCGCCGACGACGACGGGTCGCGCGGGCTTGCCCTCGCGTCCGCCGACGACCTCGGCGACCCGTGAGGAGTCGATCGACACGGACAAGAGGCCGGTGGACGTCGCGACCAGGACCTCGTCGCCCGTGTCGGACCCCGTCTGCAGAGCGAGCCCGCCCGAGGCCCGGTCGGACAGGTCGACCTGCCGTCCGTCGACGACCAGTTCCCCCGTGACGGCATCGAGCACGGCCCAATGACCGCCGACCGAGGCCACCTGGTACCCGGAGGACGACGAGGCGGGCACGTCGTGCATCTCGGCGACGTCGGGTGACACCGTTCCGTCGAAGATCGACACCCTGCCGGTGTCGGACGAGTAGGCGACCACACGGCCGTCGGGCGTGACGTCGGTGACCAGTCCCTTGCCGAGGCTGAGATCGGGGTCGACCTCGTTGCTGAAGGACGCCAGGTCCGAGAGCGGTTGGCTCCAGACCTCTCCCGTGCCCTGTGACACGACGAGCACACGGTCCCCGGCGATCGACACGTCGGGCGATTCGGGCGGGAGCGGGACGCTCTCGGCCACCTCGGCCGTGGCGGTGTCGACGACACCGACCGTGGCGTTGCTGCGATCCACGAGCAGGACGTCCTGCTCGCGTTGGACGACCGAGAGGTCGGCACCGGTGCCGCGCACGGCGGAGTTGAGCTGCAGGACGTCGGTGTTCGCCCGACCGATCGCGGCGCGTTCTCCGTTGGCGACCCAGACCGTTCCGTCGGAGAGGTCGACGCGCTGGGCCTCGTAGCCACCGCTGGCCACGGCGACGGTCGTCACGAGCGTGGCCACCACGACCACTCCGACCCCGGTGACGACGGCGGATCGACGACGGGAGGCCCAGTCGAGCAGCCGCCCCATCAGCCCTGACCCGCCGTCGCGCAGTTCTCGTTGCTCTCCGGGCCGGTCGAACCACCGCGACTCACGGAGACGGTGATGCAGACCTCGTCACCCGGGTCGGCAGGGGTGGCGACGAACCGGTCGGCGGATTGCTGGCTCGTCTGCCCCCCGGTCGAGATGACGTAGGTGTCACCTGCCCGGAGCCCCGGGTCGCTCCAGGTGAAGACCACCGAGGAGCCGTCGCTCGACGACGCGACGTCGGCCACCCGGGGGATGTCGGTCGACGTCGAGCGGACGAGCACCAGCGTCGCGGCGGCTGCGAGACCGATCCCCACCACCGACGCCGCCACGAGGGCCCACGTCACGACGAGCAGCGACCGACGCCGCGTCGGACGTGTACCCGTGCTGCGAGGCACGGCGCGGCTCTGCTGGAGCGAACCGCCGTGCTGCGCCTGGACCTGGGCCTCGGTCGCCCGGCGCCGGCGGCGACGCCGCGAGGCCTGCACGGGGGTCACACCTCGGAGGCGCGTCTTGTCCTCGAGGTCGGCCACGGTCGCCAGGGCCCAGTCGTCGACCGCCACCTCGATGGGGGTCTGCGCGACGCCGATCTCGCTCTCGACCTGCTGGAGCTCGCGCACGAACTCGAGGACGCTGGCCTGGCGGTTCTCGGGGCGCCGCGACATGGACCTCGCGAGCAGTCGCTCGAGGGTGGGAGGGACGTCCGTCCGTCCGGTCGGCACGAGCTTGGCCTTGTCGATGCGACCGATCAGGTCGGACGCGCCGTTCTTGTCGCCGCCGAGGACCTCGAAGGGGCTCCGGCCCGCGAGCAGCGAGTACACCGTCGCCCCGAGGGACCACACCTCGGACTCGATGGTGCCGTTGGTCTCGTCGAGCAGCACCTCGGGGGCCGACCACGGGATCGACATGCCGACGACCTCCTGCGGCTCGCTCTCGCTGAGGGACGCGGCGATGCCGAAGTCGGACAGCACGGGGTGTCCGTAGGCCGTCATGAGGATGTTCGACGGTTTCAGGTCGCGGTGCAGGACGCCCTGCCGGTGGGCCGTCTCGACCGCGCTGCCGATCTTGACGCCGATGCGCAGCACCTCGGCGACGGGGATGCGGTCGCGCCGGTACCGCTCGCTCAACGACGACGAGCAGAGTTCCATCACCAGGTACGGACGGCCGTCGGCCGAGACGCTGGCCTGGAACACCGTGAGGATCGACGGGTGGGCACTCAGCTGGGCCATGAGGTTCGCCTCGGCCTGGAACATCTGGCGGACCTGGTCGTTCACGACCTCGCTGAGCATGACCTTCACCGCGACCTGCCGGCGCGGCATGTTCTGTTCGTAGAGGAACACGTCGGCGAAGCCGCCCGACCCGAGCACGCGCACATGCGAGAATCCCGGCAGGACGGGGGGCGCCGAAGGCAGTCGTCGAGCCACGTCGCCTCCTCTGGGGATCGATGCCGGGTCGGCCGGGCGGAACAGGTCGGCGTCGGTCCGACCGCAGCCATTCTACGTGGGGGTCCCCGACGCCCGAGAGGCCCGTGGGCCCCCCTGTGGACGGACCCGGTCCCCCCATTTCGGGGGCGGGGCCGTCCGTGTCCGCGTGTCGCGCCTACTAGGCGTCCGTCGTCTCGGCGCTGCGGACGTCCACGACGACGGCCGTGACGTTGTCGCGTCCACCCGCCTCGACGGCGGCCTCGACGAGGGCCGTCGCCGCCGGCTCGGCACCGTCGACGCCGCCGAGGAGCTCGGCGATCCGCCCGGCGGACAGTTCTTTGGTCAGGCCGTCCGAGCAGACGAGGAGGCGCAGGCCGGGTCGGGCGGGCACCCTCCAGTAATCCGGACGCGGGTCGACGTCGAACCCGACCGCCCGGGTGATCACGTTGCTGTCGGGGTGCTTCTCGGCGTCGTCCGCGTGCAGGAGCCCCGCGTCGACCATCTCCTGGACGACGGAATGGTCGACGGTCACCTGGCGGAGACGGCCGTCTTCGAACATGTACACGCGGGAGTCGCCCACGTTGAAGACCGTGAAGTCGACCTCGGCGCCTTCTCCCTCTCGTGAGAGGAACGCCCCGGTGGCCGTCGTGCCGACCCCGAGCTCGGTGTCGGCCGCCGCCACCGCGATGTCCTCCGTGGCCACGCGGAGGGCCGTCTCGACGTCGTCCGTGGTGGCGAACGGGCGTGACGCGATCTCGCTCATGCGGCGCACGACCGCGTCGCTCGCCACGTCGCCCGCGCTGTGCCCTCCCATGCCGTCGGCCACGACGAACAGCGGCGCCTCTGCGAGGTAGCTGTCCTCGTTGTGCGCTCGGCGACGACCCACGTCGGTCACCCCCGCCCAGTCGAAGGTGAGCCCCGGGCCGTCGAGGCCGAGGGCGTGGGCGGTCGTGGGGCGGCCGAGCTCTGTCACAGGAGGGGTTCTTTCGTCGGGATGATGCGCTGGGGAGGCAGGATCTCGAGAAGGTTCCCGTCACCTACGTCCACTATCGTGCCTGCACGGGCGACGAGCGACTCGCCTTGCCGGAGAACGATGGGAACGCGTCCGGGCTCGATCACCCGGGTCCCGTTCGTCGAACGCAGGTCGGTGACGACGACGGTGCCCCCTTGCTGGCGCACGTCGACGTGCGCCCCCGAGACCTCGTGTCGCGGAGACGGCACGGTCACCAACCGTGGCAGGGGTCCAGAGCCCACGCGCGGCCCGGTCGGGCGACGCCCCACGATGACGGGCACGTCGAGCGACAGGTCCTGCCCGGCGACCCTCACCCCGTGGAGGCGCGGGGTGGGTCGGCCCGACGGGTTCGGCTCCCCGCTCGTCGGCGGCCGTGCCGGCGGGGAGACCCGGAGGACCGTGTCGTCCGCGTCCGTCTCGTCGACGCCCGAGGGGCGGGCCGGGCGACCGACGACCGTGTCGTCGATCGAGCCGACTCGGTGCCATGATCCTGGTGACTGTTCGGTGGGCATCTCGTTCCTCTCACCGGGGGCTCTGGCGCGGTTCGGCGACCACGACCTCCACGCTAGCGCCCGGTGACCGGTCCGTTCGGGTGCCGCGTCCACACCCGCGCCCAGGCTGCACCACCGCACGTCTCCTCCCCACGCCGGGTGCGGCAGCCGTCGGTTCACACCCGGCCCGTTCTCCGGCGTCCCGACCGGGCGGCCGCCCTAACGTGACGCCATGACCGACCTCGTCCTCGTACCCCCGCTGCCACCCGGCCGTGCCGACGACGACGAACCGCCGGGGCTCGTCCGACTCGACTCCCCCGTGGGACGAATCGAGATCGTCAGTCGGCACTTCGCCGTCGAGGGCCTCGCGATCGAGCGTGAGGGCGTCCTGCCTCACGACGGTCAACCCGAGCGGCCCGACAACCTGCTCGATGCAGCCCGACGTCAGGTCGACGGCTACTTCGAAGGAGTGCGCACGCGCTTCGATCTTCCGCTCCGCCTGGTCGGTTCGAGCTTCCAGCGCTCGGTCTGGTCTGCGCTGCTCGAGGTCGAGTGGGGACGGGCCACGACCTATGGACGACTCGGCGGGACCTTCGGCAATCCTCGGGCCGGGCGAGCCGTCGGTGGAGCGGTGGCGGCGAATCCGCTCCCCCTGCTCGTCCCGTGCCACCGTGTCCTGGGCCGGACGGGCGGCGTCACCGGCTACACCGTGGGCACAGGGGTCGAGACGAAGAAGTGGCTCCTCCGCCACGAGGGCGTCGCGTTCCGAGAGGGTCCCGTGCCCCTGGACTGAGACAGATCTGAAGGGTCGCCGCCCGCCCGGCGATCAGACGGACGCCTGCAGGACCGACTCCGCCACGAGCACGCTCTCGTCTCCGGGTTCGAGCACGAACCCTCGACCGCGGGCCCACTCCGTCAGGTCGCCGAGGTCGGCCAGGTCCGGACGATCGGCCAGGAGGGCGCGAACGAACAACCCCTTGCTCTTCTTGTTGAAGTGGTTGAGGGCTCGGCGTCGGTCGCCCGCATCCGAGACGACACGGACGTACGTCGACCTCGTCCCCGCCGGCCCCAGACCGACGTATCCCTCGGATCGCAGGTCGACGACGAGTTCGCCGACGCTTGCCAGGACCGCGGACACCGGCCCTCGCCAGAGTTTCTTCAACGACGTCCGGGGAACCCTCGAGTCGTGTGAGAGCCGGTAGGCGGGGATCTCGTCGCCAGCCCGGAGCAAGCCGAACAAGGCCGAATGCACGAGTACGTGCCGGTGAGCCCACGTCCACGCGTCGGCACTCATGCCTGCCACACCGAGAGGGTCGAAGAGGACCCCCGTGTAGCGCGACAGAGCGGGCATCGTGGGCGACACGGTCACGAGCCGGTTGCGCTCGACCTCGTGAGCCTGCGTGGGACCGAGTTTGAGTGCGGCGGCGGCCGCCGCGACGTCGGCCGACATCTCGTCGAGCAAGGCCAAGGAGGCGCGGCGAGGGCCGTCGAGCTCGTCGAACGACAGTGCCGTCACATCGAGCCGCGAACCGACGCTGCCCCCGTCGAGTTTGGTCTCGGACGGGGGCAGCAGGAACAGCATGTCGTTCGGTGGTGCAGACGGGCGGAGCTCAGTTGAGCTGTGCGTTGCGCGCGACGACCGTCACGGTGTCGTTCTCGACGGACAGGAAACCGTCGTCGGCAGTCGCCTCGACGGTGGTGCCGTCGGACAACCGGACCCTGACCTGACCCGAGGCCAGGATGGCGAGGATCGGCTCGTGACCGGGAAGGATTCCGATCTCACCCTCGGCGGTGCGAGCGACGATCGACGACGCCTCGCCCGACCACACTTCGTGGTCGGCCGAGACGACGCTGACAGTGAGAGCAGCCACGATCAGCCGTTCTCCTTCTGGATCTGAGCCCACTTCTCTTCGACGTCCGAGATGGAGCCGACGTTGAAGAATGCCTGCGTGGCCACGTGGTCGAATTCGCCGTCGGCGATCGCGGTGAAGGACTCGATGGTGTCCTTCAGCGGGACGGTCGAGCCCTCGACACCGGTGAACTTCTTGGCCATGTAGGTGTTCTGCGAGAGGAACTGCTGGATGCGGCGCGCACGCGACACCGTGATCTTGTCCTCTTCGGAGAGCTCGTCGACACCGAGGATGGCGATGATCTCTTGCAGCTCCTTGTTCTTCTGCAGGATGGCCTTGACCCGGATCGCCGTGTCGTAGTGCGCCTGGCCCAGGTAACGCGGGTCGAGGATGCGGCTGGTCGACGTCAGCGGGTCGATCGCGGGGTAGAGACCCTGCGACGCGATCTCACGCGACAACTCGGTGGTCGCGTCGAGGTGCGCGAACGTCGTCGCGGGAGCCGGGTCGGTGTAGTCGTCGGCAGGCACGTAGATCGCCTGCAGCGAGGTGATCGAGTGACCGCGCGTCGAGGTGATGCGCTCTTGGAGGACACCCATCTCGTCGGCCAGGTTGGGCTGGTAACCCACCGCCGAGGGCATGCGACCCAGAAGGGTCGAGACCTCGGAACCGGCCTGCGTGAAGCGGAAGATGTTGTCGATGAAGAGGAGCACGTCCTGCTTCTGCACGTCGCGGAAGTACTCGGCCATCGTGAGGGCCGACAGCGCGACGCGGAGACGGGTTCCCGGCGGCTCGTCCATCTGGCCGAAGACCAACGCGGTCTTGTCGAACACGCCCGCTTCGTCCATCTCGGCGATGAGGTCGTTGCCCTCGCGGGTACGCTCACCGACGCCGGCGAAGACCGACACACCACCGTGGTCCTGCGCGACACGCTGGATCATCTCCTGGATGAGGACGGTCTTGCCGACACCCGCACCACCGAAGAGACCGATCTTGCCGCCCTGCACGTAAGGCGTGAGGAGGTCGATGGACTTGATGCCCGTCTCGAACAGCTGGGTCTTGGACTCGAGCTGGTCGAACTTCGGGGGCTTGCGGTGGATGGGCCAGCGCTCGGTGATCTCGACCGTCTCGTCACCCTCGAGGTTGAGGATCTCGCCCGTGACGCTGAAGACCTTGCCCTTGGTGACGTCGCCGACGGGCACCGAGATGGGCGCGCCGGTGTCGATGACCTCCTGCCCACGGACGATGCCGTCGGTGGGCTTGAGGGCGATGGCACGGACGAGGTCGTCACCGAGGTGCTGGGCGACCTCGAGCGTGATCTGCGTGGTCGTGTCACCGATGGTGATCTTCGTGGTCAGCGCGTTGTAGACGCCGGGGATGGCATCGTGCGGGAACTCGATGTCGACGACGGGGCCCGTGACCCGGGCGATGCGCCCGACGCCGGGAGCCGACTCGGTCGCGACCGGTGCGGTTGCGGTGTCAGTCATGGCTTCTCTCTCTTCGGATGATGATGCTGTGGTGCAGAGCTCTACTTGGCCGACCCGAGGGCGTCTGCGCCGCCCACGATCTCGGAGATCTGCTGCGTGATCTCGGCCTGACGCGCGTTGTTGGCCAGACGGGTGAAGTCGCGGATGAGGGTGTCGGCGTTGTCGCTGGCAGCCTTCATGGCCTTCTGACGGGCGGCGTGCTCGGAGGCGGCCGACTGCAGCATGGCGTTGAAGATGCGGCTCTCGATGTAGACCGGCAACAGGGCGTCGAGGACCTCGGTCGGATCGGGTTCGAAGTCGTACAGCGGCAGGACCTCGTCCTCTCCGGGCTCTTCGATGCCCTCGACGACCTCGAGGGGAAGCAGACGGACGACCTCGGGAACCTGGCTGACCATGTTCACGAAACGGTTGTAGACGATGTGGATCTCGTCCACGCCGCCCTCGGCCGCCTCGGTGAGGAACTTGGAGACGACGGCGTCGCCGATCTCTTTCGCCGTGACGAACTCGGGCTGGTCCGTGTTGCCCGTCCACACCTGCTCGGCGTCACGACGTCGGAAGGCGAAGTACCCCTGGGCCTTGCGACCCACGAGGTAGTAGACGACCTCTTTGCCCTGGCTCCGCAGCAGCTGCGCGAGCTGCTCGCTCTCTTTCAGCGTGTTCGAGCTGAATGCACCGTTGAGGCCGCGGTCCGACGTGAACACGACGATCGCGGCACGCTCGACCGTCTCGGGCTCGGTGGTCAGCACGTGGTCGACGTCCGAGAACGTCGCCACGGCCGACACCGCGCGGGTGATGGCTCGCGAGTACGGCCCGGAGGCTTTCATCCGGGCCTGCGCCTTCTGGATGCGCGAGGCCGAGATGAGCTCCATCGCGCGAGTGACCTTCTTGGTCGTCTGCGCAGAGCGGATCCTCTGCCGGTAGACCCGGAGTTGGGCTCCCATTACTCTCCTGTTGTCTCGTCAGTCGTGAACGTCGAACGGGCGCGTCAGCGCTTCGTCTTGACGATCTTCTCCTGGTTGACGTCGTCGGCGTCGGTGGCCTCGAACTCTTCACGTCCCACCGAAGCGAGAGGCTTGCCCTCACCTGTCTGGAATTCTTGCTTGAACGAGTCGATGCCGCTCTCGAGAGCCGCGACGATGTCGTCCGACAGCACGTTCTTCTCCCTGAGATCGGACAACACCGACGTGTTCCGACCCATGTAGTCGAGCAACTCGCGCTCGAAACGCAGGATGTCGGGCACGGGGACCTCGTCGAGCTTGCCGTTGGTGCCGGCCCAGATCGAGACGACCTGGTCCTCGACCGGGTAGGGCGAGTACTGCGGCTGCTTGAGGAGCTCGGTGAGACGTGCACCACGTGCGAGCTGACGACGGCTCGCGGCGTCGAGGTCGGACGCGAACATCGCGAACGCTTCGAGCGAGCGGTACTGGGCCAGTTCGAGCTTGAGCGTGCCGGAGACCTTCTTGATCGACTTGACCTGGGCGTCACCGCCGACGCGCGACACCGAGATGCCGACGTCGACCGCGGGACGCTGGTTCGCGTTGAAGAGGTCGGACTGCAGGAAGATCTGGCCGTCGGTGATGGAGATCACGTTGGTCGGGATGTACGCCGAGACGTCGTTGGCCTTGGTCTCGATGATGGGCAGACCCGTCATCGAGCCGGCGCCCAGCTCGTCGGACAGCTTCGCGCAACGCTCGAGCAGACGCGAGTGCAGGTAGAAGACGTCACCCGGGTAGGCCTCGCGTCCCGGCGGACGACGAAGGAGGAGCGAGACGGCACGGTAGGCCTCGGCCTGCTTCGACAGGTCGTCGAAGATGATGAGGACGTGCTTGCCGCTGTACATCCAGTGCTGACCGATGGCAGACCCGGTGTACGGAGCGAGGTACTTGAAGCCGGCGGGGTCCGAGGCGGGAGCGGCGACGATCGTCGTGTACTCCATGGCTCCGGCCTCTTCGAGGGCACCCTTGACCGAGGCGATCGTGGAGCCCTTCTGGCCGATGGCGACGTAGATGCAGCGGACCTGCTTGTTCTCGTCGCCGGACTCCCAGTTGGCCTTCTGGTTGATGATCGTGTCGATCGCGATGGCCGTCTTGCCGGTCTGGCGGTCGCCGATGATGAGCTGGCGCTGCCCACGACCGACGGGGATCATGGCGTCGATCGCCTTGATCCCGGTCTGCATGGGCTCGTGGACCGACTTGCGCTGCATGACACCGGGGGCCTGGAGTTCGAGGGCACGACGACCCTCGGTGGCGATGTCGCCGAGACCGTCGATGGGTGCGCCCAGCGGGTCGACGACGCGACCCAGGTAGCCGTCGCCGACGGGGACGGAGAGGACCTCACCCGTGCGGGTGACCTCCATGCCCTCTTCGATGCCGGAGAACTCGCCGAGGACGATGGCGCCGATCTCGTCTTCGTCGAGGTTCTGAGCGAGACCCTGCGTGCCGTCCGCGAAGCGGATGAGCTCGTTGGCCATGACGCCGGGGAGCCCCTGGACATGGGCGATGCCGTCGGCTGCGTCCGTGACGTGGCCGACCTCGGTGGTTGAGGCCTTCGAAGGGTCGTACGACGAGACGAAGTCCTTCAGCGCGTCGCGAATCTCATCCGGGCTGATCTTGATGTCTGCCATTGTGATTCCTATTCGTAGCGAGGCTTCGGGAGGCCTCGAGTCTGTGTGTGAGAGCGTGACTAGCCGGCGAGCTGCAGGCGGAGCAGGCTGAGCTTCGTCGCAACGGTGCCGTCGATGACCTCGTCGCCCACCTGGACGCGGAGACCGCCGACGACGGCGGGATCGATGACCTGGTTGATGCGCAGGCTACGCCCGAACTGCTTGGCCAAACCGTGCTGCAGCCGAGTGACGTGGGCGTCGTCGAGGTGGACGGCGCTCGTGACGGTGGCGACGAGCTGATCGGACTGGTCGGCGACGATGTCGGCCGCGTGACGGAGGAGCTCACCGATCCGACGGCCACGGGGCTGCTGCACCAGGTGCATCACGATGGTGACCGTCTGACGACTGGCCTTCCCTCCGAGCAGACGCTCGACGAGGTCCGCCTTGGCGGCGGGATCGCCCAGCTTGGAGCCGAGGGCCAATTCGAGCTGCGAATCCGTACGGACGGCCGCATCGAAGGCGAAGAGCTCGTTCTCGATGCTGCTGTCGGCCGGCGTGGTCGTCGCGATCGCACGGAAGGCGACCTCTTCGATGCCGGCGAGCAGATCGTCGGACGACGACCAGCGGCTGCCGACGACCGAGACGAGCACGGCTCGCGTCGACTCGGAGAACGACCCGAAGAGCCGGTCGAGCAGCTGCTTCTTCGTCGCCACGTCGACAGCGGGGTCGGCGAGATACGACTGCAGCTGAACGGAGCCGCCGATGACCCGACCGGCGTCGAGCAACTGCTCGCCGGTCGTCAGGTCGACCGACCCGCCGAGGTCGGACAAGACCGACCGCGCCGAACCGAGTGCTTCTCGGGACATGGAACCCATCGTCAGTTGCCCGCCTTAGCGTTCTCGTCCGCCTCGAGGTCGGCCAGGAAGCGGTCGACCACGGCCGACGCCTTCGCGTCGTCGCTCAGCGACTCACCGATGACGCCGGAGGCGAGGTCGATGGCCAGCGATCCGACTTCGGACCGGAGCGAGGCCACGGCGGCCTGGCGCTCGGCCTCGATCTGCGCGTGGGCGGAGGCGGTGATGCGGTCGGCCTCGGCCTGCGCCTGCTGCTTGAGCTCGGCGATGATCTCGTTGCCCTCGGCGCGCGCAGCCTCACGGATGCGAGCGGCCTCGGCACGAGCGTCGGCCAGCTGCTTCTTGTATTCGTCGAGGGCCTTGGCAGCCTCGGCCTGTGCGGCCTCGGCGTGCTTGATGCCGCCTTCGATGCGCTCGGCACGCTCGTCGAGGATCCTGCGGAACTTGGGGATCGCGAAGAGCCCGAAGAACGCGGCGATGACCACGAAGACGACCAAGGACCAGAGGATGTCGTAACCAGCGGGGAAGAAGATGGCGGCGCCTTCGGGCGCACCACCCTCGGCCGCGAGGATCGTCTCGATCATCGGTGTGTCGTCCTAACTGATCAGGAGAAGATGAAGCCGGCGGCGAGGCCGATGAAGCCCAGCAGCTCGGTGAACGCGATGCCGAGGAACATCGTGACCTGCAGGCGGCCGGCCAGCTCGGGCTGGCGGGCCATGGCCTCGACGGTCTTGCCCGCGACGATGCCGATACCGATGCCGGGGCCGATCGCAGCGAGGCCGTAGCCGACGGTCGCGATGTTGCCGTTGATCTCAGCGAGGATCGTGGTGGTGTCCACTTGTGTTTCCTTCCGGTTGGGCGATGCACGTCGGATGACGTGCGTCGTCTGTATTTAGTGTTCTTTCGCCGCGGCCTGTTGGATGTAGACCGAGGCGAGGAGCGTGAAGACGTAGGCCTGCAGCACGGCGACGGCCATCTCGACGATGGTCATCACGAAGCCACCGATGAGGGTGAGAGCACCGAAGGCCATGAAGCCCCCGCTCATGCTGAAGAAGAAGAAGTGCGTCGCCGCGAAGCAGAGCACCAGCAAGAGGTGGCCGACCATCATGTTCAACAGGAGTCGGAGGGCCAGGGAGATCGGCCGCACGATGAAGATGTTGATGAACTCGATGGGCGTCAGCAGGATGTACATGACCCACGGCACACCGGGCGGGAAGAGGGCGTTGCGCAGGAACGTCGCGCCACCGGCCTCGCGGAAGCCCGCGTAGATGAACATGATGTAGGCCACGACCGCCAGCAGCAGGGGCATGGCGATGACCGACGTGCCTGCGATGTTGAGGCCGGGGATGATTCCCGTGATGTTCATGGCGAAGATGCCGAAGAACATGGCGGCCAGCAACGGCAGGTATTTGCGTCCGAGCTTCTCGCCGAGGATCTCCTCGACGATCTGGATGCGGACGAAGTCGAGGCCCAGCTCGGCGATGCTCTGCCCGCGGGACGGGATGAGCCGCCCCTTGCGCAGGGCCAGCCAGAACAGCAGCAACATGACGGCGATCGCGAAGAGGCGGACCAGCATGATGCGGTTCAGCTCGAAGGGGGTGCCCTCGAAGAAGATGGCGGGAGGGAAGAACTCGTCAAGAGTCGGGGCATGGAATCCCCCGTCCCCGTGGCCGGCTTCGGCAGCGGAGAGCAGGTTCACAGCGTTCGCTATCAGCGCTATCTCCTGTGTCGGGGCGAGCACCCTGAAGTGTCGCGACGATTGGTGGGGTTTGTCATCCGTGCACGCTGGAGACGCGGCCGGGGAACGTCGTCAACCCTATCAAGGTAATGGTTGCTTCCACGAATCGGTCGAGGTATTTTCACCGTGTGCACGCATGGTCGTCAGTCCTGCGGAGCAGGGGGAAGCGTGGCATCGCTCACGTACGACAGGCGCCCCCGGACGACCACGAGGGCGTCGACTGCCAGCGTGCCGATGATCGAGACCACGAGGGCCAGGAACAACACGACGTCGTCCACGAACGGTTGGTCGCGCAGCAGGACGAGCAAGACGATGAAGATGACCAGCTTGAGGAGCCAGGCACCCATCACGATGCCGAAGAACGCACCGAGGGTGAAGCGGATCGCCACGAGCATGCTCGCGGCCGTGATCGCCGCGAAGAGGATCGCGAGCCCCACCCCCACGAGGGCGCTCCACAGGCCGTCGGTGCCGGCGAAGAGGTAGCCGAGCCCTCCTCCGACCACGGCGATGACGAGGGCGAGTGCGCCCGTGTACTTGAGGATCTGGGTGAAGATCGAGCTGGCGTTCATGGGTGGTCCTTCGGGTTCGTCAGTTCGGGCACCTCGGCCTTGGCCGCGGTGTCGGTGTCGTGCGGGTCGAGGACGTCCGCGGCGGCGTCGAGCGGGTCGAACCGGTCGGACTCCGTCGTCGACAGATCACCCGTGCGGGTCGTCTGGACGGCGATCTCGACCTTCTTGCGACGGCTGAGCGGAGACAACGTGGCGGCGGTGCAGGCGACCAGGCCGACGCCGAGGAAGACGGCGACCAGGTAGGTCGGCTTCACGAAGAGGAACATCAGGCCCCCGACGGCCGCCACGATCGTCCAGGCGTAGAAGATCAGGACGGCCTGGAAGTGCGAGTGTCCCATGTCGAGCAGGCGGTGGTGCAGGTGCTTGCGGTCGGCGGTGAAGGGGGACTTCCCGGCACTGAGTCGGCGGAGGACGGCCAGGCCGAAGTCGAGCAACGGCACGACGAGGATCGCGAAGGGCAGGACGACCGGGATGAACGCCGGCAGGAGTGCCGTCCGGGAGATCCCGGCCGGGTCGATTTGCCCGGTGACCGAGATCGCACTCGTCGCCATGACGAGTCCGGTGAGGAGCGCACCCGCGTCGCCCATGAAGAGCTTGGCCGGGTGCCAGTTCAGCGGAAGGAAGCCGAGGCAGGCCCCGATCAACACGGCGGAGAGGAGGGCGGCGAGGTTGAAGTACTCGGTCTGGCCGATGGTGATCGAGATCACGAAGCTGTAGACGAAGAAGACGCCGTTCGCGATGATCGCGACCCCGGCCACGAGACCGTCGAGTCCGTCGATGAAGTTCACGGCGTTCATGACGAGGACGATCGTGAGGACCGTGAGGACGAGCGACATGTAGGGCGAGCCGATGGCCAGGCTGCCCCCGATGGGCAACGAGACGAGTTGGACGCCCTGCCACGCGAGGACTCCCGCGGCGACGATCTGGCCCGCCAGCTTGGTCATCCAGTCGAGGTCGTACAGGTCGTCGACGACTCCGATGACGACGATGATCGTGGCGGCGCCGATGATGGCCAGAGGAGGCCCCGCGTCGGCGAAGACGAGACGGAAGTAGTCGACACCCGAGATCAAGGGGAAGACGAACCACGCCGCGAGCAGCGCGACCACGATGCCGGCCCACATCGCGATTCCCCCGAGACGCGGCGTGGGCGTCTGGTGGACGTCCCGCTCGCGGATCTGGGGATAGAGGCGGTACTTGAGGCCCACCCGCCAGACGACGACGGACAACACGAAGCTGACCCCCGCCGAGATCGCCAGCGCGAGGAGGTAGTACCTCACGCGAGGGCGTCGACCCCGACGACGCGGATGATCTCGGCGTCGGACAGGACGCCGTGGCGCACGATGCGCAACACCCCGTCGGCGCCGCCCGTCGCGTCGACGATCGTCGACCCCGTGTTGGCGCCGGCCCGGTGTTCGTACGTGGCCCCCGCAGGGCCGTCGTCGAGGTAAACCGACACGGAGTCGCCGAGCATGCGGCGGGCGTCGCCTGCCGTCTCGGCCGCGGGCTGGCCCGTGAGGTTGGCGCTCGACACCGCGAGCGGGCCGGTCTCTTCGAGCAGCTCGAGGGCGATGCGGTGGCTCGGCACGCGCAGGGCGACGGTGCCGCGCGTCTCGCCGAGATCCCAGCTGAGCGACGCCTGCGCACGGAAGATGACCGTGAGCGGGCCGGGCCAGAACTCGTCGAGCAACGGACGGACGACCTCGGGCACCCGGTCGGTGAGAGCGGCGAGGGTCTCTTGGCCCTTGATCAGCACCGGAGGCGGGGACTGGCGACCACGACCCTTGGCGTCGAGCAGGCGCTGCACGGCGGTCGGGTCGAACGCGTCGGCCGCGACGCCGTACACCGTGTCGGTCGGCAGGACGACGAGCTCGCCTCGACCGATGGCACCGCGCGCCATGCGCATGCCGGCGAGGAGTTCGGAGTCGACGGAGCAGTCGTGAAAAGTGGCCATGACCTGACGATGATAGTGCGACGGACCGGGAACCGGTCAGCGCACCGCCGTCGTGGCCCGGTCGCGGCCGGTGAGGTCGGGATGCGTGGCCGGGGAGCGCCAACCGTCGGCCGTCAGGAGGTCGCGGATGGCGCCTCCTTGGAGCTCGCCGTGCTCGATGACGAGCGCTCCGCCCGGGCGCAGCAGCCGCCGGGCCGTGAGGGACAGTGCGCGGACCAGGTCGAGGCCGTCCTCACCGCCGTAGAGGGCGAGCGCAGGATCGTGGAGTCTCACCTCGGGGTCGCGCGGGACCATGCCGACGGGCACGTACGGCGGGTTCGACACCACGACCGAGACCGTGCCGTCGAGTTCGGGCAGGGCGTCGGCGAGGTCGCCCTCGACGAGGCGCACGTTGTCGACCCCCACCGCGTCGATGTTGCGACGGGTCCAGACGGCCGCCTCGGGAGACAGCTCGACGGCGACGACCGTGGCCGTCGGCACCTCGGAGGCCATCGCCAGGGCCAGGGCGCCGCTCCCGGTCCCGAGGTCGACGGCGACGGGTGACGCGTCCGCCCTGGAGCGCAGGGCGTCGATCGCCAACTGGGCGACGCCTTCGGTCTCGGGTCGCGGGACGAAGACACCCGGCCCCACCCGCAACTCGAGGTGGCGGAAGGACGCCCGCCCCGTGATGTGCTGCAGGGGCTCGCGGGAGGCGCGGCGCGTGATCGCGGCGACCAGCGCCTCCTGCTCGTCCGGCGTCAACGACGCGGCCGTGACGGCCCTCGCCCGCACCACTCCCCTGTTCAGGCCCGTGACGTGACCGACCAACAGTTCGGCGTCGACGTCCGGCGACGGTACCCCGGCGTCGACGAGGACGGCCGACGCGACCCGGAGGGCCACGTCGACCGTCGTCACGCCGTCGAAGGCCGTGGCGATCGCATCGGTCACGACGCGGTGTCGCCGATCTCGGCGAGACGTGCCTCTTCGTCGGCCTGGATGCACGACTCGACGACCGCGTCGAGCGCACCGTCCATGACGGCGTCGAGGTTGTACGCCTTGTAGCCGGTGCGGTGGTCGGCGATGCGGTTCTCGGGGAAGTTGTAGGTGCGGATGCGTTCCGACCGGTCCATGCCCCGGATCTGGCTCTTGCGGGCGTCCGACGCGATGGCCGCCTGCTCTTCTTGCTGACGGGCCAGGATGCGGGCCCGCAGGACGCGCATGCCGGCCTCGCGGTTCTGCAGCTGGCTCTTCTCGTTCTGCATCGCGACCACGATGCCCGTGGGCAGGTGGGTGATGCGGACGGCGGAGTCGGTCGTGTTGACCGACTGGCCGCCGGGGCCGCTCGACCGGTAGACGTCGATCTTGAGGTCGTTCTGGTTGATGTCGACCTCTTCGGGCTCGTCGACCTCGGGGAACACGAGCACGCCCGTGGTCGAGGTGTGGATGCGGCCCTGCGACTCGGTCGCCGGCACCCGCTGCACGCGGTGGACGCCACCCTCGTACTTGAGGTGCGCCCAGACGCCCTGCGAGGGGTCGGACGCGTTCGACTTGAGCGCGACCTGCACGTTCTTGTAGCCACCGAGGTCGGAGTCGTCGCTCGCGATCATCTCGGACTTCCAGCCCTTCGACTCGGCGTAGTGCAGGTACATGCGCAGCAGGTCGGCCGCGAACAGGGCGCTCTCGGCCCCGCCCTCGCCGCCCTTGATCTCCATGATGACGTCGCGCCCGTCGTCCGGGTCGCGCGGGATCAGGAGGCGCCGCAAGCGCTCCTGGGACTCGTCGAGCGCCTGCTCGAGGACGGGCACCTCGTCGGCGAACGCCTCGTCCTCCTTCGCGAGTTCGCGCGCGGCCTCGAGGTCTTCAGCCGCCTGCTGCCACGTCGAGTGAGCAGCCACGATGCGGCTGAGCTCGGCGTAGCGGCGGTTGATCTTCTTGGCGCGTGCGGCGTCGGCGTGGACCGCCGGATCGCTGAGCTGCGTCTGCAGGTCGTCGTGCTCGGCCAGCAGCACGGCCACCGACTCGAACACGCTCAGTGCTCCTTGTGGCCGGAGTCGTGTCCGTTCGACGCGGGGACCGACTTCTGGACCTGGACGAGGAACTCGACGTTCGACTGCGTCTCGCGCAGGTTGCGCAGGACGATCTCGAGGGCCTGCTGCTGGTCGAGCCCGGCCAGGGCGCGGCGCAGACGCCAGGTGATCTTGACCTCGTCGGGGCTGAGCAGCATCTCTTCACGTCGCGTGCCCGAGGCGTTGACGTCGACCGCGGGGAAGATGCGCTTGTCGGCCAGGTGGCGCGACAGGCGGAGCTCCATGTTGCCGGTGCCCTTGAACTCCTCGAAGATGACCTCGTCCATCTTCGAACCGGTCTCGACGAGCGCGGTCGCGAGGATGGTGAGCGAGCCACCGTTCTCGATGTTGCGCGCGGCACCGAAGAAGCGCTTGGGCGGGTACAGGGCCGACGAGTCGACGCCACCCGAGAGGATGCGGCCCGACGCGGGTGCGGCCAGGTTGTACGCACGGCCGAGACGCGTGATCGAGTCGAGCAGCACGACGACGTCGTGGCCCAGCTCGACGAGGCGCTTGGCGCGCTCGATGGCCAGCTCGGCGACGGTGGTGTGGTCCTCCGCCGGACGGTCGAACGTCGAGGCGATGACCTCGCCCTTGACCGTCCGCTGCATGTCGGTGACCTCTTCGGGGCGCTCGTCGACGAGCACGACCATGAGGTGGACCTCGGGGTTGTTGATCGCGATGGCGTTGGCGATCGACTGCAACACCAGCGTCTTGCCCGCCTTCGGCGGCGAGACGATGAGACCACGCTGACCCTTGCCGATCGGCGACACGAGGTCGATGATGCGGGTCGAGAGCTTCTGGGGCTCGGTCTCGAGACGGAGGCGCTCCTGCGGGTAGAGCGGGGTCAGCTTGCTGAACTCGACGCGCTTGGCGGCCTCGTCGACGGGCTGACCGTTGATCGAGTCGATCCTGACGATCGCGTTGTACTTCTGGCGCCCCTGGCCCTGGTCGCCCTCGCGGGGCTGACGGATGGCGCCGACGACCGCGTCGCCCTTGCGCAGGTGGTACTTCTTGACCTGACCGAGCGAGACGTAGACGTCGCTGGCACCGGGCAGGTAGCCCGTGGTGCGCACGAAGGCGTAGTTCTCGAGCACGTCGAGGATGCCCGCGACGGGGATGAGGACGTCGTCCTCGCCGATCTCGGGCTCGACGTCGTCGTTCTGCGCCCCACGACCGCGCTTGCGGTCCCTCTGACGGCCACGGCCCTGTCGGCCGCCCTCGTCGTTCTGACCGCCGGACTGGGGCCCGTTGCCGGACTGCTCGCCGCGGGCGGCGTCGTTCTTCTCGCCGGCTTCGCGCTGGGCCTGCTGCTCGGCCCTCTGGTCCGCGCGCTGCTGGTCGCCGCGCTGCTGGCCGTTCTGGGGGGCATCGGCCTTCTGGCCACCGTTCTGCGGAGCGTCGGCCTTCTGGCCACCATTCTGCTGGTTGCCGTTCTGCTGGCCACCGTTCTGGTCGGCCTGGGTCTGCTGCTGACCACCCTTGCCGCGGTTGCGGTTGCGGCTCCGGCGGCCCCCACCCTGCTGGCCACCGTTCTGCTGGTCGCCGCCCTGCTGGTCGGACTGGCCCTGCTGGTCGGACTGGCCCTGCTGGTCGGACTGGCCCTGGTCGGACTGGCCCTGCGCTTCGGAACCGGCCCCGTCGGAGGGCGCGGACGGGGAGGTCTCGAGGGAAGCCGAGCCGTCGGCGGCCGGGGACTCGACCGACGCACCGGGCTGCGCCGCGTCGGCGGCGACGGACGCGTCGGAGGCGCGGCGCGAGCCGCGACGACGCGACGGGCGCTCGGAGGCGGCCTTCTCGGTCGGAGCCTGCTCGGTCGAACCCTGCTCGGCGTCGGCGGCCTCGACGGCCTCGGTGGCGGGCACCTCGACGAGAGGAGTGACACCGGTCTCGCCGGCGTTGACGTGGGCGCCGGCGGCCCGGGACTCGGGAGCCCCGGCGGCCGACGTGGCGCGGCGCGAGCCCCGGCGGGCACGGGTCGGTGCCTCGGTCGGCTCGGTGGGCTCGGTGCCCGTCTCGACGACGGGGGCCTCGGCACCCTCGGCGACGGCGGTCTCGACGGAGGCCTGGACACCGGCGTCGACGACTCCGTCGAGCGTCGGCTGGGGCGCGACCTCGGCGGCCGCCCCCTCGCCCTGCTTCGCCGCGATGGCGGCCACGAGGTCGCCCTTGCGCAGCTTGGAGATGCCGCTGATGCCCAGCGACGAGGCGAGGGCCTGCAGCTGGGGCAGGCGCATGGCGGTGAGTTCGGGCGTGGACGGCGCAGCGGCGCCGTTCTGGACGTCAGTCACGAGTGATGGGTTCCTTTCGCTCCCCCGCGTTGATCGGCGGGGCAGAGCTGGTCACACCTCGTGGCCTCTCACCTGCACTGAACGGGTTCGCCCCGAGGGGGCGACCCTGTGCCGGCTCTGCCCTGAACGAGCAGCTGCCCGGGATGAGCAGGAGGCCTGGGAGGTGCGGTGCGCGCCGACCAGATCGGCAGACGAACACTGCTAGATGTGCACTACGGGATGTGCGACCCGGGGACTCGAAGACTTGTGACCCCACGCGGTAATCCCTGCGAAGAACTGCGGGGACGAAGCTAGATGCCCAGGAAATCTGAGTTTTCTACCGGGTGCGGCACCACTGTAGCACCTTTGAGATCGACGGCCAGCATCAACGGACGCCACGCCGAGACGGCGTGTTCGCGCACCAGTTCGGCGGCGAACAAGCGCTGTGCCGGGTCGCTGCCGAGGACCAGGAGGGAGGGGCCGGCCCCCGACACGACGGCCGCGAGACCGGCGTCGCGCAGCATGCGGATGAGGGCGTCGGTCTCGGGCATGGCACTGGCGCGATAGCTCTGGTGCAGGCGGTCCTCGGTCGCCGCGAGCAACAACTCGGGACTCTGCACGAGGGCCGCCACCAGCAGAGCGGACCGCGACACGTTGAACGTGGCGTCCTCGTGCGGAACGGAGGCGGGCTGCAGGCTCCGCGCCAGCTTCGTCGAGAGCGTCGATTCGGGCACGAACACGACGGGCGACACGCCTCGGTGCACGAGCAGTCGCTTGTGGGACGGACCGTGCGAGTTCATCCAGGCGATCGTGAGGCCGCCGAACAGCGCGGGTGCCACGTTGTCGGGGTGACCCTCCATCTCGGTCGCCAGGGCGAGCAGAGCCGCGGAGTCGAGTTCGACCGTGCCCTCGAGCAGTCCCTTGGCGGCCATGATGCCCGAGACGATCGCGGCTGCGGACGACCCGAGTCCCCGGCCGTGCGGGATCGCGTTGCGGGCCCGGAGCCGCAGCCCCGGCAGAGGGACGTCGACCGACGCGAAGGCCGCGGCGACGGCCTGGACGACGAGGTTCGAGCCGTCGGTGGGCACCTGACCGGCCCCGACGCCCGTGACCTCGACCGAGACCCCGGGCTCACCGGTCGCCGTGACCTCGAGCTCGTCGTAGAGCGACAGCGCGAGCCCCAGCGTGTCGAAGCCGGGACCGAGGTTGGCCGAGGTCGCGGGGACCTTGACCAGCACCGAACGCCCGACGACCCCGGGGGTCATGCAGAGGCCGGCGCGAGACCGAGCACCTCGGCCACCCGGGCCGTGTCGCTCGCGACCACGGTCGGTTGCACGTCGCTGCCGTCGGCGCGCCGCAGGGCCCATTGGGGGTCCTTCAGGCCGTGGCCCGTGACGGTGAGCACGACGGTGGCCCCGGCGGGGATGACCCCGGCGTCCGCCCGCTCGAGCAGACCCGCCACGCTGATGGCCGACGCGGGCTCGACGAAGATGCCGACCTCGGCCGAGAGGATCTTCTGCGCGGCGAGGATCGCTTCGTCGGTGATGGCCCCGAACCAGCCGTCGGTCAGGTCGCGCGCCTCGAGGGCGAGCTGCCACGAGGCGGGGTTGCCGATGCGGATCGCGCTGGCGATGGTCTCGGGAGCCTTGACCACCTCACCGGCGACGATCGGCGCCGAGCCGGCGGCCTGGAACCCGAACATGCGCGGCAGCTTGGTGGCGCGGCCGATCTCGAGGTCTTCACGGTAGCCGCGCGTGTAGGCCGTGTAGTTGCCGGCGTTGCCGACCGGGATGAAGTGGAAGTCGGGGGCGTCGCCGAGCACGTCGACGACCTCGAACGCCCCGGTCTTCTGGCCCTCGATGCGGTCGTTGTTGACCGAGTTGACGAGGTGGACCGGGTAGTTGGCGGCGAGGTCGCGTGCGATGTCGAGGCAGTCGTCGAAGTTGCCCTGGATCTGCAGCAGCTGACCGTCGTGCGCGACGGCCTGGCTCAGCTTGCCCATGGCGATCTTGCCCTCGGGGACGAGCACGGCGGCCGTGATGCCGGCGTGGGCGGCGTAGGCGGCGGCCGAGGCGGACGTGTTGCCGGTCGAGGCACAGATGACGGCCTTGGCCCCGTGCTCGACGGCCTTCGAGATCGCCATCGTCATGCCGCGGTCCTTGAAGGAACCGGTCGGGTTCATGCCCTCGTACTTGACGTAGACCTTCGCGCCCGTGCGGTTCGACAGGGCCGGAGCCGGGATGAGCGGCGTTCCGCCCTCGCCGAGGGTGACGATCGGGGTGGCGTCGGTGACGTCGAGACGGTCGGCGTATTCGCGCAGGACACCCTGCCACTGGTGGGCCATCAGGCTCCTTCGACTCTCAGCACGCTCGTGACGGAGTTCACGACCGTGGCGTTCTTCAGGGCGGTCACCGTGGCGGCGAGGTCGGACTCGCGCGCCCGGTGGGTGCCGATGATCAGCGTAGCGGTGGCCACGGCGTCGCCCTCGCCCGTGACGCCCGGCGTCGCGCCCGACGTCTGTTCGACGTTGTGGACGCTCACGCCGTGGTCGCTTAGCACCCCGGCGACCTCGGCGAGGACGCCCGGCTGGTCCGCCACGTCGAGCGTGATCTGGTACCGCGTGGACACGCGACCGATCGGCAGGACGGGCAGGTTCGCGTGGGTGGACTCGGCGACGCCGGGACCGCCGATGACGTGGCGTCGGGCGGCCGAGACGAGGTCGCCCAGCACGGCGGACGCCGTCTCGACTCCCCCGGCGCCGGCGCCGTAGAACATGAGGTCTCCGGCCGACTCGGCCTCGACGAAGACGGCGTTCTTCGCACCGTGCACGGCCGCGAGCGGGTGGCTCAGCGGGACGAGCGCCGGGTAGACGCGTGCGCTGACGCCCTCGACGCCGTCGTCGTCGACCAGGCGCTCGCAGATCGCCAGGATCTTCACGACGTACCCGGCCTTGCGAGCCGCGACCACCTGGTCGTGCGTGACGGACGTGATGCCTTCGCGGTGCACGGCGGAGAGGGGCACGGCCGTGTGGAAGGCGAGGCCGGCCAGGATGGCCGCCTTCTGCGCCGCGTCGTAGCCCCCGATGTCGGCCGTGGGGTCCGCCTCGGCGTAGCCCAGGGCCGTGGCCGTCGCCAGGGCGTCCTCGAGGCTCGAGCCGTCGGTGTCCATGCGGTCGAGGATGAAGTTCGTCGTGCCGTTGACGATGCCCATGATGCGTTGGACGCGGTCGCCGGCGAGGCTGTCGCGCAACGGGCGGATGATCGGGATGGCACCGGCCACGGCGGCCTCGTAGTACACCTGCGCGCCCACCTGCTCGGCGGCGTCGAACAGTTCGGGACCGTGGCTCGCGAGCAGGGCCTTGTTGCCCGTGATGACGTCGGCCCCCGAGTTGAGCGCCTGCAGCACGTAGCTGCGGGCCGGCTCGAGTCCGCCGATCAACTCGACGACGATGTCGGCGCCGACGATCAGCGACTCGACGTCGGTCGTGAACAGCTCGCGCGGCAGGTCGACGTCGCGCGGCGCGTCGACGTCGCGCACCCCGATGCCGACCAGCTCGAGCCCGGCACCGGCGCGCCCGGCGAAGTCGTCGCCCTGCTCGAGCAGCAACCGCGCCACCTGCGACCCCACGGAGCCGGCGCCCAGCAGGGCGACCCTCACGTTGCGGTATTCGATCATGTCAGTCCGTTCTCGGGTGCTTCGTCGGCGGGGTGCGGTGCTCGCACGAGGTGAGGAGGCGCGGATCGCTCAGTCGAGGCCGGCGTCGCGGGCCAGCAGGTCGGCTTCGCTCTCGCCCCGCACGATCACGCGTGCCCGGCCGTCGCGCACGGCCACGACTGGCGGACGCCCGACGTGGTTGTAGTTGCTGGCGAGGCTGTGGCAGTAGGCCCCGGTGGCGGGCACCGCGAGCAGGTCGCCGGGGACGACGTCGCCGGGGAGGTAGTCGGCGAGCACGACGACGTCGCCGCTCTCGCAGTGCTTCCCGGCGACCCGCACGAGGGCGGGCGGAGCCGAGGAGGTGCGGTTCGCGATGCGCACGGAGTAGTCCGCCGCGTAGAGGGCCGTCCTCGCGTTGTCGCTCATCCCGCCGTCGACGCTGACGTAGCGCCGCACCGCGCTGCCCTCGTCGGTCGCGACCGAGACGTCCTTGATCGTGCCGACCTCGTAGAGCGTCGTGCCGGCCGGACCGACGATGACGCGTCCGGGCTCGACCGCGAGAAGCGGCACGTCGACGCCGAGGCGGAGGCACTCCGCCTGGACGATGTCGGCCAGGGCGACGGCGAGGTCGTCGAGCGGGCGGGCGTCGTCGGCGCTCGTGTACGCGATGCCGAAGCCCCCGCCGAGGTTGAGCTCGGGCACCGGGCCGGACGCCAGCAGGTCGGCGTGCACGGCGAGCAGGCGGCGGGCGGCCTCCGCGAAGCCGTCCGAGCCGAAGATCTGCGAGCCGATGTGCGAGTGCAGGCCGACGAACTCGAGCGACGGCTGCCGGCGGATCGAGTCGACGATGTCGGCGGTCTCGGAGAGCGGGACGCCGAACTTCTGGTCTTCGCGGGCGGTGGCGAGGTACTCGTGCGTGGAGGCGTGGACCCCCGAGTTGACCCGCAGACGCACCCGCTGGACGCGTCCGTGCCGTTCGGCCGCCGCGGCGACCCGTCCGACCTCGGCGGCGTTGTCGAGCACGACGGTGCCGATGCCGGCCTCGACCGTGCGGTCGATCTCGGCGAGCGACTTGTTGTTGCCGTGGAACCCCATGCGGGCGGGGTCGACCCCGGCGGCCCGGGCCACGGCGAACTCGCCGCCGGTGCAGACGTCGACGGCCATGCCCGCCTCGGCCACCCAGCGGGCGACCTCGGCGGAGAGGAACGCCTTGGCGGCGTAGTAGACCGTCGCCGTCGTGCCGATGCGGGCCGCCTCGCGCTCGAACGAGCGGACGGCCTCGACCGCGCGGGCACGGGCGTCGTCCTCGTCGAGGACGTACAGCGGCGTGCCGAACGACGCCACGAGGTCGGAGACGGTGACGCCGCCGAGCACGAGTTCGCCGTCGGAGGACCGCTGGGCCGTGGCCGACCAGACGGCCGGGTCGAGGGCGTCGGCATCGGTCGGCTCGTGGAGCCAGGCGGGGGCCAAGGGGTTCGGGGACACGCGGACCTCGGGGGTTCGAAGGACGGGGAACGACATCAGAGCCTACCGACCGCCGAGGTGCGTGACGGCCAGGGTCGGGGCGACCTCGTCGCCACACCGGAGGTCAGGAGCAGGACCCCTTGGTGCCGATGCCGCTCGACGAGATCGGCAGGCCCGGCGACGTGACGTCGAGGGTCGCCGCCGACGGCGTGACGTCCACGGCGGTGAGGGTGGTGCCCTGGGGCAGGTACTGCGCGGCGCACACGTCGAAGGCGTAGCCGCCGATGAAGGGGGCGAGGTCGAGCGACACCGACGTGTCCCGCAGCGACGCCGTGGTCGGGGTGAGCGAGATGACCCGGCCCTCGCTCGTGATCGAGGGGGTCGCGACGACGTCCACGGGGACGACCGTGTTCACCAGCGGGATCGTGAAGTCGCGGGCGTAGGTGACCTGTCCTTCGCCGAAGGAGATCGCTCCTCCGCTCTCCTGCACGGCCGCGAGCCCGTTGACGGTCGCCGCGTCGGCGGTGATCGTGCCGGTGATGGCCCCGGTCGATCCGCTCAGGTCGGTCGGCACGTCGCGGACGTCGAAGTCGAACGACAGGCCATCCGAGGACCCGGCGGACGAGATGATGGCCTGGTCGATGGTGCCCTGCACCAGCTGCCAGAGCATCGAGAAGCCGCCGATCTGCACGTCGACGGGACCGGCCGCGTCGCCGAGTTGCTGCGAGATCTGCTTCCCGGCCTGGTCCTCGGCGACCGTCCGCACGACGAGGTCGGCGACCACGGCCAGGATCCCCAGCACGACCACGATCCCGAGCAGGACGAAGACGAAGATGCCGAAGCCCCGGCCTCGGCGGCGGGCGACGGGCTTGGCCTCGAAGAAGTCGGAGTCGATGTCGCTCATCGGGCCATCTTGTCAGCCGGGTGGCGAGGGACGCTCACGCCGCGCCTCCTGCGGTCGAGACCGAGGAGGCACGGCGCGCGCGGTCACATGCGGTCGGGTGCCGAGACGCCCAGCAGTCCGAGCCCGTTGCGGATGACCTGGCCCGCCGCGTCGTTGAGCCACAGGCGGGTGCGGTGCAGGTCGGTGACCTCGTCGTCGCCGAGCGGCGTGACGCGGCACGTGTCGTACCAGCGGTGGTAGGTGCCGGCGAGTTCTTCGACGTAGCGGGCGACGCGGTGCGGCTCGCGCAACTCGGCGGCCTGGACGACGACGCGGGGCAGCTCGGACAGGGCGCCGAGCAGGGCGCTCTCGGTCTCGTGCGTGAGCAGCGACGCGTCGAACGCGTCCCGCGTCACGCCGGCGGCCTCGGCGTTGCGCGCGACCGCACGGGTGCGCGCGTGAGCGTACTGGACGTAGAAGACGGGGTTGTCGTTGCTGCGCTTCGTGAGCAGGTCGAGGTCGATGTCGATCGAACTGTTCACCGGGCTGCGGACCAGCGAGTACCTGCCGGCGTCGACGCCGACGGCGTCCACGAGGTCCTCCATCGTGACGACGGTGCCCGCACGCTTGGACATGCGCATCGGCTCGCCGTCGCGCAGCAGGTTGACCATCTGGCCGATGAGGATCTCGAGGTTGACGCCCGGCTCGTCGCCGAACGCCGCGCACATCGCCATCATGCGACCGACGTAGCCGTGGTGGTCGGCGCCGAGCATGATGAGGTTGCGTTCGAAGCCACGTTCGCGCTTGTCGAGGTAGTACGCCAGGTCGCCGGCGATGTAGGCGGCCTCGCCGTCGCTCTTGACGATGACGCGGTCGCGGTCGTCGCCGAAGTCGGTGGTGCGCAGCCAGGTGGCGCCCTCGGACTCGTAGACGTGCCCGAGCTCGCGGAGCCGGGCGATGGCGCGCTCGACGGCCTGGGATTCGTGCAGCTCGTTCTCGTGGAAGTACACGTCGAAGTCGACGCCGAAGTCGTGCAGGGACGACTTGATGTCGGCGAACATGAAGTCGACGCCGGCGGCGCGGAAGACCTCTTGCGCCTCGTCACGCGGCAGGGCAGCGGCGTCGACGCCGGTCGAGGCCACGACTCGCTCGACGATGTCGCCGATGTACTGCCCGCCGTAGCCGTCGTCGGGGGTGGGTTCGCCGAGCGCGCTGGCCAGGAGGCTGCGGGCGAAACGGTCGATCTGCCCACCGTGGTCGTTGAAGTAGTACTCGCGGGTGACGAGCGCGCCCTGCGCCTGGAACACGCGGGCGAGGCTGTCGCCGACCGCTGCCCAGCGCACGCCGCCGAGGTGGATCGGGCCGGTGGGGTTCGCCGAGACGAACTCGAGGTCGATGGTGACGCCTCGGTAGTAGTCGCCGCGACCGTAGGACTCGCCCTGCTCGACGATCGAGCGCGCGAGGAGGCCCGCGGCCGCGGCGTCGAGGCGGATGTTGATGAACCCGGGGCCCGCGACGTCGACGTCGGCGACGCCGTCGACCTCGGCCAGGTCGGCCGCGATGTCGGTGGCGAGCTCACGGGGGTTCGTGCCGACGCGCTTGGCGAACTTCATGGCCACGTTCGACGCCCAGTCGCCGTGCTCGCGGTTCTTCGGACGCTCGAGCGCCACGTCGCCCTCGGTCACCGCCACGTCGAGGGTGCCTCGGCGTTCGAGGACGCCCTGGACGACGGCGAGCAGGGACGTGGAGAGTTCGGCGGGAGTCACGAGGGTCGATCTTACCGGGAGGCACGGAGACGACGGCGAGCCCGCCGTCGGTGATGATGGAGGGATGAGCCCCGCCTCGACCCGCTCCCCCGTCGTCCTGCGCACCCTCGTCGTGACGGGTGCCCTCGCCCTGACGCTGACCGCCTGCACGGCACCGTCGCAGGCCGCGCCGAGCGCGACCCCGACCTCGGTCGAGGAGTCGCCCTCCACCCCCGTCGCCACGCCGACGGCGGCGGCCACGCCCGAGCTCGTGAGCACGCCTTTCGACGTCGACTGCGGCGAGCTGCTCGATCCCGGCTCGCTCGCGGCCTGGTACCCGGGGATGACGGCCGTCGCCGACGACGAGGCGAGCGGCGACGCGAGCCGCGACGGCGAGGCCCTGCAGCAGGTCGCCGACGCGGACGGCACGACGTGCACGTGGCAGGACTCCAGCGGCGCCACCGTCACGGTCGGTGTCGCGCACTTCGACGCGGACAGCCTCGACGAGCTGGCCAACGACCTCGTCGCGACCAGCAACTCGGTGCCGACCTTCGGCGTCGAGGGCTACTTCGACACCCCCGGTGAGATCGGCACGGCCGAGGCGTTCTCGTCGCCGGCGTTCGTCGTCGCCCGTTCGACGACCTTCCTCGAGCCCGGCGACGCGGAGCCGGTCGTGTCGGCCGTGCTGTCCGCACTGAGTCAGGTCGACTGAGACCGAGGGCGAGAGGCGGGCTCGGGTGAGGGGCGCGGCCTAGGCGACCAGCGCCTCCTGGTCCGTTCGCGAGGCGGCGGACGCGGCGAGGCGACCCACCTCGACGGAGGCGGCCAGGGACGCCAACAGTGCCTCGAGTTGGCCGACCGGAGCTCCTCTGTCTTCGGGGTGCCACTGCACGCCGACGACCGGGGCCGAGTCGTGCTCGACGGCCTCGACGGTGCCGTCGGAGGCGCGGCCGACGACGCGCAGGCCCTGGCCCAGGCGGCCGACGGCCTGGTGGTGCGCGCTCTGGACGACGGGCTCGGTGCCCAGGGCCCGCGCGAGGCGACTACCGGGCTCGAGCCCGACGGCGTGCGGGTGCATGAGCTGATCGACCGGCGCGTCGGGGGTGCGGTGCACCCCGTCGTGGTCGTCCAGGTGTTGCACGAGGTCTCCGCCGAGGGCGACGTTTATCAGCTGGTGGCCGCGGCAGATACCCAGCAGCGGAGTGCGGCGGGCGACGGCGCGGCGCACGACGGCGAGCTGGGCCTCGTCGGCCACGGGGTCGTGGCGACCCTCCCCCGGGTAGCCGGTCGCGCCTCCGTAGAGACGGGGAGAGAGGTCCTCGCCACCGAGGATGACGATCGCATCGGCGTCGGCGGTCACGCGCAGCAGCTCGTCGGTGCCGAGGTCGCCCGCGGCGAAGCGCGTCGCCCGCCAGCCCGCGGCCTCGGCGGTCGCGCGGACACGGGAGTTCATGTCGTCGACGTAGGCGTGGTACTCGGGGGCGTGCGGCCGGTGCCGGGTGACCTCGACCACGGCGAGACGCATCGAGGCGACGGCGGGGTCGCTCGGGCGGGTCGACGGGGCGGCGTACGAGGTCATGGCTCCATGCTGCCGTCGGGACGGGCGCCCTGCCAGGTGCGTGTCGTCGCGTTACGCCGCTGCGGCGGCAGCGGTCGCGCCGCCGGCTCCCTCAGGGGTGGTCAGGGCCACAAGGAGGCGCGGGTCCAGCCGTCGCCGTCGCGGTCGTACCGCAGGCGCACCTGGTCTCGGCCCGTGGTGGCCTGCCAGAACTCGATCGACGTCGGGTCGACCCGCCAGGCCGTCCAGTCGTCGGGGACGAAGGTGTCGTCGGACTCGATCGTGGCCTTGGCCTCGGCGAGGCGACGCCGCGTCTCGGCCTCGTCGGTGATCGGGCTGCTCTGCGGCTGCGTCATCGCGACGGCGCGCGAGTCGGGGTGGCGAGCGGTGAAGTCCTTCTCGCTGACGTCGCGCGGACCGGGCGTCGCCCGGCCGAGCACGCGGACCTGGCGGCCCTGCTCGCGCCAGTACAGGGTGAGCGCCACCCGGGGGTTCTCGGCGATCTGCCGTCCCTTCGGGCTGATCGACGAGGTCGCGAACCAGAGGGCACCGTCGTCGACGTCCTTGAGGAGCAGGGTGCGGGCCGTGACGTCGCCGTCGGACGACGAGGTCGAGATCACCATGGCGTGCGGCTGGGCGACGTCCTGGTCGACGGCCTCGACGAGCCACGCGACGAACTGGTCGACCGCGTCGTCGGCCACGTCGTCGACGTCGAAGGTGGGCAACTCGGGGTGGAAGACCTTGGCGGAGCGGAGACGCTCGCGCAGCGTCGGACCCTCGGGGTCGGTGCGGTCGGAACGGGTGCCGGAGTCGGCTCGGTCGGTGCGGGTGTCGTCGGTCACTCCCCCACGATGCACCTCCTGCGGCGGGGCCGTCCCAGGCCGGACCGATTCGCTGCTAACCTGGACGACGTTCCCGGGCCCCCATAGCTCAGGGGATAGAGCACTGCCCTCCGGAGGCAGGGGCGGCAGTTCGAATCTGCCTGGGGGCACCACTTCTTCTCTCGAAGCCCCTCTCGATGCGACGGCCTTCCGGTGCCGCGGTCGAACGGAGCCGGCAGGTCAGTCGGACTGCTGGCGGCGGGCGCGGACGGCGTCGTCGCGGTCGAGCTCGCGACGCAGGACGCGTTCGGGGACGGCGACGTGCTCGGCGGCCTCGCGCATGCTCGCTCCCCCGGCCCGCAACTGACGGGCCGCGTCGAGGCGGCGTCTCGAGACGGGGGGCTTCGGGGTCTGCGCCACCCGCGCCTCCTGCCGTTTGCGGGTCTCGGCGCGGTGGAGCTCGCCGCCGACCTGCTCGTCGAAGCGGGCCAGGGCGGCGGTGACGCGGAAGAAGAAGCGGCCGTAGGCGTTGAGCTCGTCGATCTGCTCGTCGATCGAGCGGAAGGCGACGCCCAGGGCGTCGAGGGTCGCCATCACCCCCACCAGCTCGGCCACCGAGCGGCCGATCCGGTCGACGTTCGTCACGACGAAGACGTCGCCTTCCCGCAGGCTGCCGATCGCCTTGGCGAACTCGGGGCGGGACTGCCTGGTGCCGGTGGCGTGGTCCACGAAGACCCGTTCGCACCCGCCCGCCCGCAGGCGCTCCGCCTGACGATCGGACGACGGGTCGTCTCGCGAGATGCGGGCGTACCCGACGACGGTCACGGTGGGCCTTCCGGCGAGGCGAGGGTGGACAGAGAGGTGAGGCCCCGCCGACGGCGAGGCCTCGAGGACGTCCGCCCGGAGGCGCGCGTCAGTGGTGGGTCGAACTCAACTGTAGGTGAGCGCGATCACCGCGACGTCGAGCGTGCGATACGAACCCTCACGCCGGACGGCCGTGCGGACGCGCCCCCGCAACACCTCGAACAACCCGTCGGACTCGTGCACGAACCCGATCACCCCGGCGGTCGGCGTCGACACGCGGTGGAATCCGTCACCCAGGGGGACGACCTCCGCTCGGGACGTGCGCTCCAAGACAGCACCCATGATGTCTCCTTCTTCGTTCTCCGGCCCTCGTACCGGGCCGTCATCGCAGCGTACCCCGCATGTGGGGTACAAGTCCCCGTGGAGTTGTCAGACTGGTCCTCTGACTCGTTCCTCGGACAGAGGCGAGGCCTCGCCGTCCGATCAGGCCGGCGGAGCCTCGGGCAGGGCCCCACGACGCCGTCGGCGACCGGCCGCGATCGTGACCCCGACGCTCGCCGCCGTGACGCAGGCGAGGGCGACGACCTCGCGCACCCCGAGCGCCTCGCCGAGCACGACGAGGCCGGCCAGGGCTGCCACCGCCGGCCCCAGGCTCGACAGGACGCCGAACACGCGCGTCGGCAGCCGCCGCAGCGCCACCGACTCGAGCGCGTACGGGATCGCGGAGGTCAGGGCGGCCACCACGAGGAACACCAGCAGGAGGCGCGGGTCGGCCCGGACGGCCACCGTCGCGTCGTGCGCCCCGAACGGGACGACCACGAGGGCGGCGACCAGCATCGCGGTCGCGAGGGCTCCCATCGGGTCGCGGCCTCGACCCAGGGCGGCGTTCGCGAGGATGTAGCAGGCCCAGAACGCCCCGGCGCCGAGGGCGAGCAGCACGCCGACGACGGGGATCGCCCCGGTCGAGTCGGAGCCGAGCAGCACGACCCCGGCGAGGGCGAGCAGGGCCCAGGCCGCGTCCCACCAGCGTCTCGTCTGCACGAGTGCCACGACCAGCGGACCGAGGAACTCGAGGGTGACCGCGACCCCGAGCGGCACGACGTCGATCGCGAGGTAGATGAGCGAGTTCATCCCGGCGAGGGCGAGGCCCAGCAGGACCACGCCCGGCCACGTTCGGCGGGGCCATCGCCAGGGGCGCGGTCGGAAGACGAGCACCAGGAGCGTCGCGCCGAAGGCGAGGCGCAGGCTGGCGGCGCCCAGCGGTCCCAGTGCCTCGAAATGCGTCTTGGCGAGGGCGGCCCCGAACTGCACCGAGACGATCGCCGCGACGGCGAGCAGGGGCGACGGCACACGGCCGAGGGGGCTGGGGTTCACGGGGCTCCGGGTTCGTCACGGGGTGCGCGGCGGCACAGTACGATCGTGGCATGAGCGACGCCTTCTCCGTCATCTCGCCGGTGGTGGAGCTCTTCGGCTGGTTCGGGTTCATCGTCGGCACGCCCTTCCTCCTGGCCGGGTGGGTGCTCCGGCGCCGCGCGACCCGCCTCGAGAGCACCGTCGGCGTGGTCATCCCGCCGCCCGACTGGGCCCGTGCCGCCACCGCCCGATGGATGGACGTCGACGGGCAGCTGCACGAGACGCAGTTCGGCGACGTCCCGGTGACGACGCCGCTCGAGACCGAGCTCACCGTGCACTACGACCCCGACCGACCCCACCGGGCCCGCGTCCACCCCCCGCACGACGACGGACGGGCTCCCCGCACCGTGGGGGTCGTGCTCTACGCCGTCGGGGCGGTCTGCGCCGTCGCGTCGGTGGGCCTGCTCTTCGTCTCCTGACCCGTCTGGCGGCCGGTTCGACGTCGCCTCCTGCGCGCGCACGGCACCCCGGGCGGTCTGACGGGGGCCGTCGATAGACTCCCCCGCAACGAGCGAGGGGAGCGTCGTGAGCACGAGATCCACGACCGGCCGACGACCGACGAGACGAACGGTGGCCGCCGTCGCCACGGCGGTCCTGGCCGTGGTCGGCACGATCGCCTTCGGTGCGGTCCCGGCTCAGGCCGTCGAACCGGTCGAGTTCTCGGGCGCCTACGTGGTCGACCAGGCCGACGTGCTGTCGAGCGCGGACGAGGCCGAGGTGACCGACGCACTCGACCGGCTCGCGACCGACACCGGCGTCAACCTCCTCGTCGTCTACGTCGACTCCTTCTCCTCGCCTTCCGACCGCACGGCCTGGGGTGAGGCGACGGCGTCCCTGAACCAACTGGGCGCGAACGACGTGCTGCTCTCGGTGGCGGTCGACGACCAGTTCTACGACCTCTCGGCCGACACGTCCGTGATCTCGGAATCGGACCGGCAGGCGCTGCAGACCGACGTCGTCGTGCCCGAGCTGCGTGACGGCGACTGGGCCGGTGCCGCCGTCGCCCTGGCCGACGGCATCCGCAGCGACGAGGCCGGGCCCGACCTCAGCTGGGTGCTCTGGGCGCTGCTCGTGCTGGTCCTCGTCGCGGCGGCCGTCGCCGTCGTCGTCGTGGTCCGCCGGGCACGACGTCGACGCAGCGAGTCCGACGCGCAGGAGGCCCGCCAGGACGAACTCGACAAGCGTGCCGCACGGGTGCTGGTCGCCCTCGACGACGAGTTGACCGCGGGCGCTCACGAGGTGGGTTTCGCGGCGGCACAGTTCGGCGACGACGCGGCGCGACCGTTCGCCGAGGCACTCGACGCGGCCCGGGTGCACGCCCGCGAGGCCTTCGCCCTGCAGCAGAAGTTGGACGACGCCGTTCCCGACTCCCCCGAACAACGCCTCGAGTGGACCACCCGCATCATCGAGTTGTGCGAGGCGGCCGACGCGTCGCTCGCCGAGCAGTCCGCCGCGTTCGACGAGCTGCGTGAGGCCGAGGGGCGGGCACCGAGCGACGTGGCGGCACTCCCCGGCGAGATCGCGACCCGACGAGCCCGGCTCGCCTCGGCCCGCACCCTCATCGGCGAGCTGACCACGATCTACTCGGTGCGGGCGGTCGCGTCGATCGACCAGAACGACGACCAGGCCGACCGTCTGCTCGAGTTCGCCGACGAGAGGGTCGGTACGGCGGCGACCGCGCTGGCGTCGTCCTCCACGTCGGAGGCCGTCGTCGCCGTCCGAGAGGCCCGTCAGGCCCTGGCGCAGGTCGACCAGCTGCTCAGCGCGGTCGACGGGGCCGCCGAGTCGCTGCGGACGGCGGGCAACACCATCTCGGCCATGACCCTCGACCTGCGGCAGGACATCGCGACGGCCGAGGGGCTGCCCGACGGTTCGGCCCCGCAGGGCGTCGACGTCGCCGGCTCCGTCTCGGCTGCACGGGCCTCCGTCGCGCTGGCCGAGACGACGACCGACGACCCGCTCGCCGTCGTCGCCTCGCTCGGTGCTGCCAACGACCGCATCGACCAGGTGCTGGCGGCCGTGCGCGACGACTCCGAGAAGCAGCGCCGGGCCCAGGCGGCCCTCGACCAGGCGCTGCTGACCGCGCGGAGTCAGATCAGCGCCACCCGCGACTTCATCGAGACCCGTCGCGGCGGCATCGGCCCGCAGCCGCGCACCCGGTTGTCCGAGGCCGAACGTCACCTGGCCACCGCGGTGTCGCTCGCGACGTCCGACCGCGACGCCGCACTGTTCGAGGCCCACCAGGCCGTCCAGTTGTCTCAGGCCGCAGCCGCCGGTGCCGAGGCCGAGGTCTCGTCCTACCAGCAGGCGAGCCCGTTCGGCGGCGGAGTCGGCACGCGGGGGTCGGCCGGGGCCGATCTCGGCGGCATCGTCACCGGCATGCTGCTCGGTGGACTCTTCAGCGGGGGTGGCGGCGGCTTCGGCGGTGGCGGCGGAGGCTTCGGCGGGGGTGGCGGCGGCTTCGGTGGGGGCGGTGGCTTCGGCGGCGGGGGTGGCGGCGGAGGCGGCCGCAGCTCGGGCGGCGGCCGGTTCTAGGGTCCGCCCGTCACGGTCCACGCCCCGTTCCGCCCCATCCCCCCACCACCCCGAGACAGCAGCACGACCGACAAGACGAGCACCACTCCACGGCACCACCTCTCGAAAGGACGCACCATGGCAAAGCAGTCGATCTTCGGACGCATCGCGCAACTGACCCGCGCGAACATCAACAGCCTGCTCGACCAGGCCGAGGACCCCAGCAAGATGCTGGACCAGATGGTCCGCGACTACACCAACAGCATCGCCGAGGCCGAGGAAGCCGTCGCGACCACCATCGGCAACCTGCGCCTCCTCGAGCAGGACCACGCCGAGGACGTCGCCGCCGCCGCGGACTGGGAGCGCAAGGCCCTCGCGGCGAGCAACAAGGCCGACGAGCTGCGCTCGTCGGGCAACACGGTCGACGCCGACAAGTTCGACGCCCTCGCTCGCGTGGCCCTCGGCAAGCAACTGCAGAGCGAGAAGGAGGCGAAGACGGCAGAGCCGCAGATCGCCTCCCAGACGGACGTCGTCGACAAGCTCAAGACGGGGCTGGGCGGCATGCGGTCCAAGCTCGACCAGCTCGCCGCCAAGCGCGACGAACTGAACGCGCGCTCGAAGACCGTCGAGGCCCAGACCAAGGTCGCCGACGCCGTCCAGAGCATCGACATCCTCGACCCGACGAGCGAGATCAGCCGCTTCGAGGACAAGGTCCGCCGCGAGGAGGCCAAGATGCTCGGTCGTCAAGAGCTCGCGGCCTCGAGCCTCGACGCCCAGTTCGAAGGCCTCGACGACCTCGGGGAGCAGACCGAGGTCGACGCCCGCCTCGCCGCCCTCAAGCTCGGCGCGCTCGACAAGTGAGCCAGCCGCCGCCCGTCACGCCTGCGCCGGTGGACGTCCCGCCGGTGCAGGCGCGCCGGGCGGCACCCCGCCTGATGGGCGTCGACGTCGCCCGCGGCCTCGCCGTGCTCGGCATGTTCGCCGCCCACATGTGGCCTCGGCCGCTGCTCGACGAGCGCGTCTTCGACGGGCGGTCGGCGATCCTCTTCGCGACCCTCGCCGGCGTCTCGCTCGGTCTGATGTCGGGAGGCGCCCGGCCGACGCCCCGTGGCGGTCGAGGGCGGGTCGTCGGCGGGATCGCCATCCGGGCGGGCCTGCTCGTCGTGCTGGGCCTCGCGTTGCAGGCCTGGAACCCGTACCTCCTGGTGATCCTGCCCTACTACGGTGTGATGTTCGTCCTGGCACTGGGTCTGCTCTTCGCCCCCCGGGCCGTACTGTTGGCGGCCGCCGCCATGCTCGCCGTCGTGGCCCCGTGGCTGGCCTCGTCCGTCCCCGTCGACGCCTACGGCGACACCGCGGTGTCCGGCGCCGCCGGCCTGGCGACCCAGGCCCTGCTCGTCGGCGCCTACCCGGCGCTGGTCTGGACGCCCTTCCTGCTCGTCGGTCTCGTCGCGGCTCGTTCCGACCTGATCCGCACCCGGACCCAGGTCACGCTGATCGTCGCCGGGACGTCGGCCGCGATCGTGGGGTACGCGGCGCGCTTCCTGCCCGGCGCCTCCTCGATCCCCTGGTTCGACCCGGCCGACCACGAAGGCATGCCTGCCGAGATCGTCGGCTCGGGCGGCGTCGCCGCCGCCGTGCTCGGACTGCTCCTGCTCGCCACCACCCCGCGTCGTCCCCTGACGCCCGAGGGTCGGGGACGAGGAGGCGCGGCTGCGGTCGTCCGCACCGTCCTCCGACCCCTCGCGGCCACGGGCGCGCAACCGCTCACCGTCTACACGGCCCACGTGCTGATCACCGCGCCGCTGTTCACCGTGTACCGACTGTCCGACCCGACGGCCGCCTACGGTCTGCCCCTGGGCCACCTGGTCGTCGCCGTCGTCCTCACGCTCGTCTACGCCACCCTCTGGCAACGGTACGTCGGGCGCGGGCCGCTGGAGCGCGCCGTCGGGGCGCTGAGTCGTCCCTGGGCCTGGAGCACGGGCCCCCGCCCGTGACAGACTGACGCCCGTGAGGTTCGTCGTGGTTCCACAGTGGCAGGGTTCTCCGTCGTCGCGCGCGATGCGGCTCGCCGAGGGTGCGTACGCCATCCTGGGAGACCTGCCGTCGACGGCCACCACCCTGGTCGAGGTCCCGGTGGGTGCGGGCGACTCGCTCGGCACGCGGGTGCACCGGCTCTCGTCGGTGCTGACGATCGCCGAGTCGGTCGGACGCGAGCTGCGGACCGACGACTCCCCCGCGATCGTGGTGGGCGGCGACTGCGGCGTCGAGTTCGCGGCGGTCCGCCACGCGGTCACCCCCCGCACCGCCGTGGTCTGGTTCGACGCGCACCCCGACCTCCACAGCCCGCGCAGCAGCGAGAGCGGTGCCTTCAGCGGCATGGTCCTGCGGGCCCTCATCGGTGACGCCACCGAGGACCTCCCGACCATCGGCCCCGGCCCGACGCCCGAGCCGCTCGACCCCGCCCGGGTCGTGCTCGCCGGGGCTCGCAGCTACGACGACGCGGAAGACCGCTACATCGAGAGCCGCCACGTCCCCACGGTGTCGTCGTTGGACTTCGACCCGGCCGAGGTGGTCGCCGCCGTCGAGGCGTCCGGCGCCACCGAGGTGTACCTCCACGTCGACCTCGACGTGCTGGACCCGGGGGTGATCGCGGGCCTGCTCGACCCGCAGCCGTTCGGTCTCGAGCTCGGGGTGCTGATCGAGACGATCACGGCCCTGAAAGAGCGCTTCTCCCTGGTCGGCGCGGGCCTGTGCTCGTTCGCGCCGGTCGACGCCGAGGCCGCCTCCGACGACATGGGCCCGATCCTGCGCATCCTCGGAGCCCTGTCCCGATGAGTGCGGGCCCCCCGAGCGCCGCCCCGGCCGACCCCGCCGCCTCCGCCGCCGACCGTCCGCGCGTCACGGTGGAGCGGGACGGCCACGTGCTGCTGATCGGCCTCGACCGGCCCGAGAAGCGCAACGCGGCCGACCTGCGGATGCTGCGCGAACTGGCCCTGGCCTACGGCGAACTCGACCGCGACCCCGACCTGCGGGTGGGACTGCTCTTCGCCAACGGCGACCACTTCACCGCGGGACTCGACCTCGGCGACGTCGTGCCCGCGGTCACCGCGGAGGGCCTCGACGTGGTCCCCGAGGGTGGTCTCGATCCGTGGCAGGTCCACGGTCGCCAGGTGGGCAAGCCCGTGGTGATGGCCGTGCAGGGGACCTGCCTGACCCTCGGGGTCGAGCTCGCCCTGGCGAGCGACGTCGTGGTGGCGAGCCGGGACGCCCGCTTCGGTCAGATCGAGGTGAGCCGCGCCATCCTCCCCTTCGGTGGCGCGACGATCCGCCTGCCACGACGGATCGGCTGGGGCGACGCGATGCGGTACCTGCTGACCGGCGACCTCCTCGACGCCGAGGAGGCGCGGCGCATCGGACTCGTGCAGGACCTGGTGGACGTCGGGTCGGCATTCGACCACGCCCTCGACCTCGCCCGTCGCATCGCCGCCCAGGCACCCCTGGCCGTGCAGGCCACCCTGGCGAACGCCCGGCTCGCGGTCCGTGACGGCGACGCCGCGGCCGAGGCCCGCCTGCAGCCCGAGCTCGTGCGGCTGCTCGCCTCGGACGACGCCCGGATCGGGTTCGAGACCTTCGTCTCGCGGACCGCTGCCGAGTTCACGGGACGCTGACCGCGCCTCCTCGGTCGTGGGCACACGAAAGAGCCCGCCCACCCCGAGGGGTGGACGGGCCCGAGAACGAGGCGGATCGGCCTACTTGAAGACGTCCTTGACGTCTTCGCCGACCTTCTTGGCGGAGGCACCGGCCTGGTCCTTCTGACCTTCGGCCTTCAGCTCGTCGTCGCCCTTGCGGTCGCCGAGAGCTTCTTTCGCCTTGCCGGCGATGTCCTGAGCGGCGTTCTTGATCTTGTCGTCGAGTCCCATGTGTGCCTCCTCGTAGGTTGACGCGCTCCCCCGCAACGATCGCGGTGGTGCGCTGATGTGAGGGACGCTACCCGTGCCTCCCGGATCTCGCTCGTGCCGTTCAGGAAAGACCCAGCAGGTTTCACGAAACGGCCACGCCCGCCCGGGGACCCGCCTGAGAACGCCGGGCCCCGGGCGACTAGCGTCGGGGCCATGACGACTTATGACCTCATCGTGATCGGAGCCGGCGCTGTCGGCGAGAACGTGGCCGACTACGCCACCCGCAACGGGCTCAAGGTGGGGCTCGTGGAAGCCGAGCTCGTCGGGGGCGAGTGTTCGTACTGGGCCTGCATGCCGTCGAAGGCGCTGCTCCGCTCGAGCGCGGTCGTCCGTGCGGCGAAGTCGCTCGACGGGGCCAAGCAGGCCGTGACCGGTGACGTCGACGTCGCCGCCGTGCTGCGTCGCCGCGACTCGTTCACCAGCAACTGGGACGACTCGGGCCAGGCCGACTGGGTCGAGGGCGCCGGCATCGACCTGATCCGCGGGCACGCCACCATCACCGGCGTCAAGGAGGTGACGGTGAACGGCGAGGTGCACCACGCGACGTACGCCGTCGCCGCGGTGACCGGTTCATCGGCGCTCCTGCCCGACATCCCCGGCCTCGCCGAGGCGAAGCCCTGGACCAGCCGTGAGGCCACGAGCGTCGAGTCGATGCCGCAGAGCGTCGTCATCGTCGGCGGTGGCGTCGTCGCCGCCGAGATGGCCACGGCGTACCAGCAGCTCGGCTCGACCGTCACCCTGGTCGCCCGCAGTGGTCTGCTCGGCGGCCAGGAGCCCTTCGCCGGCGAACTCGTGGCCGACTCGCTGCGGGGTCTCGGCGTCGACGTGCGCCTCGGGGTCTCGCCCTCGACCGTGCTGCGCACCGAGCACGACACGGTCGAGGTCACCCTCGACGACGACTCCACCGTCATCGCCGACGAGATCATCGTCGCGACCGGCCGTGTCCCCCGCACCTCCGACCTCGGCCTCGAGAACGTCGGGCTCACCCCGGGCGACTGGCTCGACGTCGACGACACCATGCTCGTCAAGGGCACCGACTGGCTCTACGGCGTGGGCGACGTCAACCACCGCGCCCTGCTCACCCACCAGGGCAAGTACCAGGCCCGCGCCGCCGGCGAGGTCATCGCCGCCCGCGCCTTCGGAAAGCCCGTGCACGCCGAGCCGTGGGGCGCCCACGTCGCCACCGCCGACGACGCGGCCGTGCCGCAGGTCACCTTCACCGACCCCGAGGTCGCGAGCGTCGGCCTCACGGCCGACGCCGCCGGCAAGCGAGGCATCGACGTCAAGGTCGTGGACTACGACCTCGCCGCGGTCGCCGGTTCGGCGATCCACTCGGACGAGTACAAGGGCCAGGCGCGGCTGGTCGTCGACGAGTCCCGCGGCGTGATCGTGGGCGCGACCTTCGTCGGCCCGGACGTCAGCGACCTGCTGCACGCCGCCACGATCGCCGTCGTCGCCGAGGTGCCGATCGACCGGCTGTGGCACGCCGTCCCGTCGTACCCGACGGTGAGCGAAGTCTGGCTGCGCCTGCTCGACGCCTACGGCCGTCCGTGAAGAACCCCCTGCTCGACTCCCCGATCTCGAGACTCGGCTGCGCCTGGGCGACGGCCGTCGGTCTCGCGGTCGGGGTGCCGCTCAGCGTGGGGCGGGTCCGCATGGTCGGTGACCTGATCGTGTGCAGCGGTCTGCCCCGCTGGGCGTTCAAGCGGGGAGGCACCTGTGTCGGTCGGGTCTACCTGACCCGGGACAACGACGGGCCACGCGTCCTCGAACACGAGGCCGTGCACGTCCGTCAGTGGCGGAGGTACGGCATGCTGATGCCCGTACTGTACTTCCTGGCCGGCAGCGACCCGCTGTCGAACAGATTCGAGATCGAGGCCGGCCTCGAGAAGGGCGGATATCGATGACCCGCACCGTGATCATCACCGGGGCGAGCAGCGGCATCGGCCGCGAGGCCGCCCGCGAGCTCGCGAAGGGCGGCGCCGAGATCGGCGTCGTCGGACGTAACCCGGAACGCACCCAGGCGGTCGCCGACGAGGTGGGCGGGACGGCCTTCCTGGTCGACTACGACCGGCTCGACGACGTCCGGTCGTTGGCCGACCGGTTGCTGGAGCGCTATCCCCGCATCGACGCCCTCGCCAACAACGCCGGAGGTCTCGTCAGCGAACGAGGCCTCACCGCGGACGGGTTCGAGCGCACCCTCCAGTCGAACCACCTCGCACCGTTCCTCCTGACCAGGCTCCTCCTGCCCCGCCTCGTCGAGAGCGGTGGCCGGGTCGTGTCGACGGCCAGCGCGGCCAACCTGCTCGGGCACGTCCGACTCGACGACCTCAACTGGTCGAAGCGTCGATGGGCCGGGGGCTGGCGTCAGTACGGCACGACCAAGATCGAGACCGTCCTGTTCATCCGTGAACTGGCGAAGCGCACGGGCCTCGACGCGTTCTCGTTCCACCCGGGCATCGTGATGACCGGCTTCGGCTCGGATTCACGCTCGATGCGGGTCGCGAACGTCCTGACCAACGGCAACTACGGCATCTCGGCGTCGGCCGGCGCCGTGCCGTTGATCCAGCTCGCCGGGCCCACGACGATCTCGGTCGAGAGCGGCACCTACTTCGACCAGCTGTCGCCGCACGGTCGCCTGCACCGCCAGGCCACCGATCCCCTGCTCGCCGAGGCCCTCTGGGAGCGCACCTCCGAGCTCGTCGGTGTGCCCGCCGAGGTCTAGGCGCGACCACGATACGAGACGAAGGAGGCGCGACCGACGTGGTCGCGCCTCCTTCGTCGTCGAGGGCCTCGCCTCAGGACTCGGACTTGCCGACCCGCCAGTAGCCCATGAAGGCGACCTGGCGCCGGTCGATGCCGACCTCGCTGACGAGGAAGCGTCGGAGCGTCTTGATCGCCCCCGCCTCGCCGGCGAACCAGGCGTACAGGTCGGAGCTGACGGCGGTGCCGCGCGGATCGTCGCCCTGCGGGACGTCCCAGAGGATGTCGTGCTCGATGTCGACCTCGCTCACCTCGACGCCGTGGTGCCAGGCGGTCACGTAGCGGGCGGTCCAGCGGCGGACGGCGACCACCAGGGCCTCGCCGTGACCGGACGTGGCGTCTCGCCTCGGCAGCCAGTGGACGTCGACCCCGGGAGGCGCGACGAGGTCGAGCTCGTCGGCCGCGGTCGGGATCTCGATGAAGACGCACCCCCGGGCGTCGACCGGCAGGGCCTCGACGATGGAGCAGATGGCCGGGGCCGCCGTCTCGTCGCCGGCCAGCAGCACGGTGCGCGCGTCACCCGGTGACCACTCGACGCCGCTGCCGGTGACGCCGCTCGTCGCGTCGGGCCCGATGAGCATGAGCTCGTCACCGACGCGTGCGCGCCCGGCCCAGGCCGAGGCGGGGCCGGTGTCGCCGTGGCAGACGAAGTCGACGTCGACCTCGCGCCTCTCGGGGCGGGCGGCCCGGGCCGTGTAGGTGCGGAAGGCGTTCTGCTGCTCGGGCGGCAGGGCGCGCCACGAGGCGTACCAGTCGTCGGTCGGGAACGTGTCGTAGCCGGTGGCCTCGAGGGGCAGGACGACCTTGATGCGCTGGTCGAGGCCGTCGACGCCGAAGTCGCCCAGGTCGTCACCGGTGAACGTGATGCGCACGAACGACGGAGCGAGGCGACGCACGGCCGCGACCCGGACGCGGTAGGGGCGGTGGGCCGGCTTCGCCGGTCGCTCGACGGTGGCGGCGGACGTGGACGTACCCGGGGACGTGATCGTCATCGAGGGAGCCGGTCAGGCCGCGGCGGGGGTGCCGACGTGGAAGAGCTGGTGCAGGTCGTGCCGCAGGTCGTAGGCGAACGAGGGCGGGCCGCCGATCCAGACGACGTGGTCACCCGTCGCGACGGTCTCGGGTTCGACGTACATCTCGCCGAGCCACGCACGGACCGCCCGCTCGAGGGCCTGGCCGGGGGCGCAGGCGGTGCCGGTGCCGGGCACGCCCGAGCGGCGGTCCCGCGCGAGCCAGGTGACCGTGACGCGACCCGGCGAGGCGAGCGGCACGACGTCGGCAGCGCTCTCGACCTCGACGAACACCTGGCCCCTCGCGCAGATCGGAAGGACCGAGAGCATCTCTCGCAGGACGGGGATCGAGGTCGCGTCGGCGGCGAACAGGACGCGCAGGGCGTCGTGCGGCAGGGGCGGGTTCTGGTCTACGAGGAGCATGACCCCTTCAATATAGGTAAGGCTTGCCTCATCCGCCACACGGGTCTCTCGATTGACAGCGACCTCGCTGCCGTGATGGTAAGTTCTGACGGGTTCGGGAGTCCGTCAGCGACGCCCGGCGCAAGGGGCCGTGCCGTGTCCGACAGCAACACGGTGACGGATCGCGTGGACCGGTTCAGCAGCGACCGGGACTCCCCCGCCGAACGACCGAGGGGCTCTCCCGCGCCCCCGGTCCCTCGTCGCCGTGGACGATCCGCCACGGCCATCCCCGGAAGGCCCCACCAGGTGCGCACCCTCCCCCTCTCCGCCGCCGTCGCCGCGCTGTTGCTGCTCGCGACGGGTTGCTCGTCCGCCTCGTCCCCCGACGGGTCGGGCACCCCCGACCCCGACGCGACCGTCACGGTCGGCCTCGTGCTCGAGCCGAGCGACCTCGACATCCGCACCACGGCCGGCATCGCGCTCGACCAGGTGCTGATCGACAACGTCTACCAGGGCCTCGTCGGCCGCACGCAGGACAACGAGATCCGCGACGTGTTGGCCGCGAGCCACACGGTCAGCGACGACGGCCTGACCTACACGTTCACGCTGCACGACGGCGTGACCTTCCACGACGGGGCCACGATGACGGCCGACGACGTCGTCTGGTCGCTGTCCCAGGTCAAGGACGACGCCTCGCTCGCGAGCCATTCCGACCTCGCCGCGGTCTCGACCATCACGGCGCCCGCCGCCGACACCGTCGTGCTGACGCTCTCGCGACCCGACTCGTCCCTGCTGTTCGACCTCACCGGTCGCGCGGGCCTCGTGCTGCAGGAGTCCGCGACGAACGACCTCTCGACGACGGCGAACGGCACCGGCCCCTTCGAGCTGACGAGCTGGCGACAGGGCGACAACCTGCAGCTCGGGCGCTTCGACGACTACTGGGGCACCCCGGCGAAGGTCGCGGGCGTGACCTTCCGCTACGTGACCGACCCGTCCGCGGCGATCAACGCCTCGATCTCGGGTGACGTCGACGTGCAGACCGCGGTCGACGCGACCCTGTCGACCCAGCTCGACGGCGTGGACGGCATCACCCTCGAGAAGGGCAAGACGACCGACAAGTACACCCTCGCGTTCAACAACGCCGTCGCCCCCTTCACCGACGCGAAGGTCCGCAAAGCCCTGCGCCTCGCGATCGACAACGATGCCCTGATCGCCGCCGTCGGCGGGTCGGCGGTGGACCAGGGGGGCCCGATCCCCGAGCTCGACCCCGGCTACGAGGACCTCACGAGCGTCGACTCCTACGACCCCGACGAGGCGAAGGACCTGCTGGCCGAGGCCGGTCACGACGGTGACCTCTCACTCACCCTCGAGTACCCCAACGTCTACCCGGCCGCCATCGGCGACGTGCTGACGACGCAACTCAAGGCGGTCGGCGTCACGTTGACGGTGCAGCAGGTCGACTTCAGCACCTGGCTCGACGACGTCTACGTGAACAAGGACTTCGAGCTCAGCATGGTCAACCACGCCGAGACGCACGACTTCGCGAACTGGGCGAACCCGGACTACTACTGGGGCTACGACAGCGCCCCCGTGCAACAGCTCTACGCCGAGTCGATCGCGGCGACCGACCCGGAGGTGGCCGACGAGAAGCTCGCCGAGGCGGCGACGATCGTCTCGGAGGACGCACCGGCCGAATGGCTCTACACGGCCACGACGCTGACGGCGATCCACGACGGCGTCACCGGGTTCCCGACGAGCTCGACCACGACCCGCCTCGACCTGGCTGACCTGGCCACGACGGAGTGACCCGCTTCGTCGTCGGCCGCCTGCTCCTCTTCGTCGGGGGGCTGGTCGTCGCCAGCGTGCTGATCTTCGCGACGCTGCGGTTGCTGCCGGGCGACGTCGCCCAGACGATCGCCGGCACGACCGGCTCACCCGAGCAGGTCGCCGCCCTCCGTCAGCAGCTCGGCCTCGATCGTCCCGTCGTCGTGCAGTACCTCGACTGGGCCGGCGGGCTGCTGAGGCTCGACCTGGGCGAATCGCTCGTCACGGGGACGCCGGTGGTCGACGAGGTGCTCGACAAGCTGGCCGTCACCCTGCCCCTCGCGGGGCTCTCCCTGGTCTTCGGATTGCTGATCGGCGTCCCGCTCGGCGTGACGAGCGCGCTCCGCCGTGGCCGCGCCTCCGGGGTCGTCCTCGGCACCGGGGCCCAGCTGCTCGCGGCCGTGCCGGTCGTCTGGGCGGGCATGCTGCTGATCGGCGTCTTCGCCGTGACGCTGCGGTTGCTGCCGACGCAGGGGTTCCCGGCCGACGGCTGGAGCGAGCCCGGGCGGGCCTTGCGCTCGCTCGTGCTGCCGGCCCTCACCATCGGCATCGTCGAGGGGGCCGTGTTGTTGCGCTTCACCCGGTCGGCGGCGCTCGGGGCCCTGGACCAGGACTACGTGCGGACGGCCGCCGCCAACGGCATGACCCGGTCGCGCGCCCTCGTGCGACACGGGCTGCCCAACGTGATGCTCAGCATCGTGTCGATCCTCGGCCTGCAGGTGGCCGGCCTGATCGTGTCGGCCGTCGTCGTCGAGCAGTTGTTCACGCTGCCCGGGCTCGGCCGCATGCTGGTGACCGACGTCGGCCGCCGCGACCTGACCAAGGTGCAGGGTGAACTGATGACGCTGACCACGCTCGTGCTGTTCATCGGCCTCGTGATCGACGTCGTGCACCGGCGGCTCGACCCGCGCCTCCGCGAGGGCGACCGATGAGGCGCGGCGCGTTCGTCCGCGAGCTGCTGCGTCGACCGCAGGGCGCGTTCGGCGCCGGCTGGCTGACCCTGATCGTCCTGTCCGCCGTGGTCAGCCGGTTCTGGACCCCGCTCGACCCCTTCGACACCGACCCCTACTCGGCCTGGCTGACGCCCTCGCTCGGTCACCCCTTCGGCACCGACTCGATCGGCCGCGACATCTTCAGCTACGTCGTCGCGGCGACCGGCACGACGGTCGTGGTCGCCGTCGCCTCGGGCGTGGTCGCCACCGTGGTGGGGGTGGGGCTGGCCGCCCTCGGCTCGTTGACGTCCCGCTGGGTGCGCGAGTCGGTCGCCGTGCTGATCGACGTGCTCGTGGCGTTCCCGACGCTCCTGATCGCCATGGCCCTCGCGGCAGCGTTCGGCGGGTCCCTCACCGTCGTGGTCGTCGCCGTGGGGATCGGCTACGGCGTGACGATCGCCCGGGTCAGCCGGTCCGAGATCCGTCAGGTGGCGCGGACCGACTACGTGCTCGCCGCCCGGGCGAACGGGCTCGGCACCGGGGCCGTGCTGCGTCGCCACGTGCTGCCGAACATCGCGCCCGTCTTCGTCGTCCAGCTCTCGCTGTCGATGGCCACGAGCGTGCTCGCCGAGGCCGGACTGTCGTTCCTCGGCTACGGTGCCCCGGCCGACACCGCCTCGTGGGGGCGTCTGCTGAGCGACCTGCAGAAGTTCATCGGCGTGCACCCGGGGTCGGTCGTCTGGCCCGGGCTCGCCATCACGCTGACCGTCCTGGCGCTCAACCTGCTGGGCGACGCCGTGCGCGACGCCTCCGATCCCCGGTTGCGGTCCCGGCGGACGGGACGTGGCACCCCGGGCTCCCCCACGACGCCGGCTCCGTCCACCACTCCCCCGCGGGCCACCGCCCCGGGCGCCGCAGGCACCCCGACCACCCCGGGGGTCGTCTCGTGAGCCTGGTGATCGACGACCTCACCGTGACCGTCGGCGGCCGCCGCGTCGTCGACGGCCTTTCCCTCGACGTGCCCGACGGTGCGCGGGTCGGACTGATCGGCGAGTCCGGTTCGGGCAAGTCGATGACGACGCTGGCCGTGCTCGGCCTCCTGCCCGACGGTGCCCGCGCGACGGGCAGCATCCGGCTCGACGGACGCGAACTGCTCGGGGCGTCGGAGCGCGACCTCGCCGGCCTGCGCGGCCGCGTCGTCGGCACGGTCTTCCAGGACCCCCGCACGGCCCTCGACCCCGTCGTGACCGTCGGGCGACAGATCGCCGAGCCCCTCCGCCTGCACGGCAGCATCGGTCGCCGGGACGCCCGCTCGCGAGCGGTGGCCGCGGCCGCCGAGGTCGGCCTGCCCGACCCCGAGACCGTCGTGGACCTCTACCCGCACCAGCTCTCGGGTGGTCAGCGGCAGCGCGTCGGCATCGCCATGGCGCTGATCAACAGGCCGGGGCTCGTCCTCGCCGACGAGCCGACCACCGCGCTGGACGTCACCACGCAGGCCGAGGTGCTCGCGCTCTTCCAGCGCCTGGTCGACGAGCAGCGGACGTCGCTGCTCTTCGTCACGCACGACCTCGCCGTGCTCTCGCGCATCACCGACCACGCGGCGGTGCTGTCGCACGGGCGCGTCGTCGAGCGGGGGCCCGTCGAGCAGCTGCTGCACCGCCCCGGGCACGAGGTCACCCGCGGGCTCGTCGAGGCCACGAGGGCGACGACCTGGAGGGCCTCGTGAGCGACCCGACCACCGCACCCGCGCCTCCTCTGCTCGTCGCCCGGGGCCTCACTCGCACCTTCACCCTGCCGCGCCGGTCGCCCTTCCGACCGGGCCCGGTGCGCCACGCCCTGGTCGACGCCGACCTCGAGGTCGCCGCCGGCGAGAGCGTCGCGCTGATCGGCGAGTCCGGCTCGGGCAAGTCCACGCTCGTGCGCCTGCTGCTGGCCCTCGACGGGGCGACGTCCGGCACGGTGACCTTCGACGGGCGCACGGTCGCCCCCGACCGCGCCTCGCGCCTGCGCTGGCTGCGGCGGCAGACGGGCATCGTCCTGCAGGACCCCTACGCCTCGCTGGACCCCCGCATGCGCGTGGGCGACACCGTGGCCGAGCCGTTGCGCGCCCTGCGCGTCGAGGGCGACCACGACCGCCTGGTGGCCGAGATGCTCGAACGGGTGGGCCTCTCGGCCCACGACGCCGAGGCCTGGCCCCATGAGTTCAGCGGGGGCCAACGGCAGCGCATCGCCCTGGCCCGGGCCCTCGTGCACCGGCCGCGGCTGCTGATCGGCGACGAGCCGATGAGTGCGCTCGACGTGACCGTGCGGGCGCAGATCCTCGACCTGCTGCGCGAGCTGCGCGACGAACGCGGGCTGTCGCTGCTGCTCGTGTCGCACGACATCGGACTCGTGCAGCACCTCGCCGACCGGGTCGCCGTGCTGCGAGACGGTCACATCGTCGAGCAGGGCCTCACCGACGACGTGCTGCGTCGACCGCGGCACGACTACACGCGGACGCTGGTCGACTCGGTGCCGACGCTCGACTGAGCCCCGGCTCGTCAGCGGTGCCCACGCGGCTCACCACATCGGCGGGTGCCGACGCTGCCACCGCAGCCGCCGCTCGAGCTGGGCGCCGAGCGCGAGCAGGACGTCCTCGCGCCCCGGTCGCCCGATCAGCTGCACGCCCGCGGGGACGCCGTCGACCTCGCCCACCGGGAGGCTGATCGCGGGCAGCCCGGCCACGTTGACGAACGACGTGAACGGCGAGTACAGGCACTGCTGCTCGAAGTTGCGCTCGGCGTCCTCGGCGTCGTACCAGCCGAGCGGGCGGGGCAGCATCGCCAGGGTCGGCGTCAGGACGGCGTCGAAGGCCGAGAACCGCTCGACGACGGCGCGCTCGAACGACGCGAGCCCGACGAGCGCCGCCGACAGCTCGCGCGCCGTGACGCGTCGCCCCTGCTCGACCAGCCACCGGGTGACGGGCTCGAGCAGCGCCAGGTCGGCCTCGGTCTCGGCCGGGATGCCCGCCGCCCCCGCCTGCCAGATCGTGCGGAACAGCGCCGGGTAGTCGGACGCCGGCAGGGTGGTCTCGTCCACGCCGTGCCCCATCGTCGTGAGCAGGTCGGCGGTCTCGCCGAGGACCCCCAGGAGGCGCGGGTCGACCCGGACGTCGAACGCGTCGTCCCACGGGCTCGTCGTCATGACGGCGACCTGGAAGCGTCCCTCGCCCCGCACGGCCGTGCCGAGGTAGGCGCCGTCGGGTGACGGAGATGCCCAGAGGGCCTGGTGGTGGCGCGGTTCGCGCCCGTCGGGCGACACCATCGCGTCGAGCAGCAGGGCGGCGTCGGCCACCGACCGGGCCAGGGCTCCACCGACCGGCAGGCCCGCGAGGCTCGTCAGACCCGACTGCGCCGGCACGCGTCCCCGGGAGGGCTTCAGCCCGACGAGACCCGTGGCGGCGGCCGGGATGCGGATGCTGCCCCCGCCGTCGGACCCGGGCGCGAAGGGCAACAACCCCGCGGCGACGGCGGCCGCGGCGCCGCCGCTCGACCCGCCCGCGCCCGTCTCGGGCGCCCACGGGTTGCGCGTCGGAGGGCCCACGAGCGTCTCGGTGTACGCGGTCAACCCGTACTCGGGCGTGGCCGTCTTGCCCACGCTGATCGCGCCGGCCTCGTCGAGCGCCTCGGTGATCTCGGCCGACGTCTCGGGCACCCGCCCCCTGCTGAGGCGCGAGCCCGACCAGGTCGGCACGCCCGCGCGGTCGCTGAGGTCCTTGTCGGCCAGGGGCAGCCCCCAGAGCGGCGCGACCGAGGGGCCTCCGGCGGCCAGGGCGTCGGCCCGCGCGAGGGCGGCCTCGCCGGTCACCGTCACGAACGCGCCGACGTCGCCGTCGAGGCGGGCGATGCGCTCCAGGTAGTGGGTGGTCAGCTCACGGGGCGAGACCTCGCCGCGACGCAGCCAGTCCCACTGCTCGTGGGCGCTCAGGTGGTGGAGTTCGAACACCCGTCGAGCCTAGGCCGCGGCTCCGACCACGGATCTCGCTTTCTGGTACATTTGTCCCATTCGTGCTCCCCCGGCCGCAGGTCGCCTCCGGGACCGTCGCACGTCTCGACAGGACACCGTCATGGGTTACCTCTTCCTCGCGCTCGCCATCGTCGGCGAGGTCTTCGCCACGAGCTTCCTCAAGGTCACCAGCGGCCCCGACGCCAAGTGGTGGCAGTACGCGGCGGTCGTGGTCGGCTACGTCTTCGCGTTCGCGATGCTCTCGCAGTCGCTGAGCAAGGGCGTGCCGCTCGGCATCGCCTATGCGATCTGGGCCGGCGTCGGCGTCGTCCTCGTCGCCCTCATCAGCTGGATCTTCTTCAAGGAGCCCCTGACCCTCGTCCAGCTCGGCGGCATCGTCCTCGTCATCGGCGGCGTCACCATGCTCGAGCTCGGCGGTCGCCACGAGGCCGCGGCCTGACCCCGTGACGGACACCACGTCGGGTGACCGTCCAGCCCCGGACGCCGCGGACGCCCCTGCCCCGGACACCTCGGGCGCGCGGGCGTCGGTCGCCCCGGGGCCGGGCGAGCGGTCCGTCGGCCCCGGTGGCCAGGCCCTGACCCCGAAGGGCGAGACCAGGAGGCGCGCCCTGCTCGACGGCGTCCTGGCCGTCCTCGAGGCGGGCGGCCCCTCGGCCGTGACGCACCGCGCGGTGGCCCGCGCGGCCGGCGTCCCGGTCTCGGCGGCCACGTACTACTTCGCCGGACGCGACGACCTGCTGCGGGCGGCGCTGCGCCACGCGACCACGGACTGGGTGCGGTCGTTCGACCGACTCGAGCGCGCCTCCTCGGCGGACCTGGCCGAGACGCTCGTCCGGTACGCGATCACCGAGCGCGGGTCGGCCCGGGCGCAGTACGAGCTGCTCTTCACCGCCATGCGGGACGAGTCGCTGCGCGAGGACGCGGACCTCTGGTACTCGTCGCTCGAGCACGTGCTGAGGCGGACCGGCGTGCCGAGCGAGCGGCTCGACGTCGTGGCCCTCGCCGTCGACGGCCTGATCGTCCGCATGCTCTGGCGCGGCGAGCCCGGCACCGTGGACGCGACCGAACGGGTATTGCGGGAGATCGTCGGCCCGCTGCCCTGAGGTTCAGGCGCGGCGACGCTTCTTGAGCGACTTCTGCATCGTGATCGTGCCGAGCCAGCGGCCGAACTTGAAGCCGACCCGGCCCATGCGACCGACCTCGGTGAAGCCGAGTCGCGCGTGCAGGCCGATCGACGCCTCGGCGTTCTTGTCGGCGATGACCGCGATCATCTCGCGGATGCCCGCGTCCCGGCAGGCCTCGACGAGCGCCTCGAGCAGGGCACGGCCGAGGCCCTTGCCGGTCGAGGCGGCCCGCAGGTAGATCGAGCTCTCGACGGTGTAGCGGTAGGCCGCCTTGCCGCCCCACGGGGTCGCGAGCGCATAGCCGAGGGCCTCGCCGGACGGGTTCACCGCGACGAGGAACGGCATGCCGAGCGTCGTGACGAAGGCGAACTTGCGGCGCCACTCGGCGAGGGTCATCGCGTCCTCGTCGAAGGTGACGGACGAGTTCGCCACGTAGTGGTTGTAGATCTCCTGGACGTAGGGCAGGTCGGCGGGCGTCGCGGGTCGGATCTCGAACGTGAAGCCGGGCTCGACCGGGGCCGGGGGCCGGAGGGCTCGGGGAAGCCGACGCCGGGGCTGGTATTCCTCTTCGAGCACGGGATCACTCTGCCACGCCGGGTGCGGGACCGTCAGGCGGCGGGCGGGAGCGTCCAGTCGACGGGGTCGCCGCCCTGGGCGACGAGCAGCTCGTTCGCCCGGCTGAACGGCCGCGAGCCGAAGAACCCGCGCGACGCCGACAGGGGGCTCGGGTGCGGCGACTCGATCGAGGGGACGTCGCCGAGCATCGGCTTGAGCGCCGACGCGTCACGGCCCCAGAGGATGGCCACGAGGGGCCCTCCCCGCGCCGCGAGCACCTCGATCGCGCGCTGCGTGACCGGTTCCCAGCCCTTGCCGCGGTGCGACGCCGTCTCGCCCGGACGCACCGTGAGCACCCGGTTGAGCAGCAGCACGCCGTGGCGCGACCACGAGGTCAGGTCACCGTGCTCGACGACGGGGACGCCGAGGTCGTCGTGCAGCTCGCGATAGATGTTCGCGAGGCTGCGCGGCACCGGGCGCACGTGCGGGTCGACGGCGAACGACAGCCCGATCGGGTGGCCGGGCGTCGGATAGGGGTCCTGACCGACGATCAGGACGCGCACCTCGTCGAGCGGCTGTCGGAAGGCGCGCAGCACGTCCTCGCCGGCGGGCAGGTAACCGCGCCCCGCGCGCACCTCGGCTCGCAGGTACTCGCCCATGTCGGTGATGCGGTCGGCCACGGGTTCGAGCGCGGTCGCCCACGAGGGGTCGATCTGCTCCGAGAGCGGTCGACGGTGGTCGTGCGCCTCGACGGTCACTCGACCCCGAGCGTGCCGACCGAGACGCCGACGATCTCGCCGTCGTCGTCGAGCTGCGGTTCGACCCGCCAGACGCTGCCGGTGCCGAGCACCGCGAGGGCGCCCTCGCCGACGACCAGGGCGGTGTTCTCGTCGATGGCGACGCCACCACGGACGAGTCCCGCCTCGGTGGCGGCGATGAGCCTGGTCAGGGTGCCCCACTGGGCGGCGTGCACGTCGATGGCGAGGTCGACGAGGCCGAGTCCGTCGGCGAGGGTGACCTCGTCCAGGTCTTCTGCCGCGTCCTCGGGGCAGACCGGGACGTCGCCGATCAACCAGCCGCCGAGCAGGGCGCGGTCCGCGGCGATCATGGCGCCGGCCGAGAAACCGAGGTAGGGCAGCCCGTCGGCCACCAGGAGGCGCACCTGGTCGATCAACGGAGCGACCGCGTCGAGGTAGGCGGGGGTGAGCCCACCCGCCACCAGCAGGCCGTCGACGTCGCTCAGCACGCGGGTGTCGAACTCGTCCCCGGCGGAGACGATGGTGGTCAGGGCCTCACAGCGCCCCCCGGCGGCCAGCATGGCGGGGTAGCCGTCACGGAACTCGGCGGACGGCGAGTCGTCGGCCACGACGATCAGCACGGCGATGCGCGGCACGCTCCGACCGACGGCGGCACCGCGGACGGCGGCCTCGGCGACGAAGAGGTCGTACAGCTCGGTGTCGTCGGGCGACCAGCCGCCGCCCACCAGGTGGATGCTCACTCGCCCGCCCCCGCTCCGACCTCACGCGTGACGGGCGGCAGTGCGCTCCACGGGAAGGTGATCCACTGGTCGGTGCGCTTCCAGACGAAGTCGGGCTCGAGCACGGTGCGGGGCTTGCTGTAGAGGCAGACCGTGCGGACCTCGGAGGCCACCTCGGCGAGCAGGTCGCGCACGAGCACGAGGGTGCGCCCCGAGTCGGACACGTCGTCGACGACGAGGACCTTCTTGCCCCCGAGCGACGGGGCGTCGAGGGTCGGGGGCAGCAGCACGGGCTCGGGCAGCCGCTCGTCGACGCCCGTGTAGAACTCGACGTTGATGGAACCGCACATCTTGGTGTCGAGCGCATAGGCCACGGCACCGGCGAGCACGAGCCCCCCGCGGGCGACGGCGACGATCACGTCGGGCGTGAACCCCGCCTGGACGACGTCGGCGGCCAGGTGGCGGGCGGCCTCACCGAACTCGAGCCAGCCCAGCACCTCCCGCTCGGGAGCCTCGACCTCGGGTCGTGCGGGGGCGGCCTGGCTGTCGTCGGGTGGGGTGACCATGCCGACAACCGTAACGCGCGTAGGGCTCCCCGCGTCACGCCGGGACCCAGGCACCCCCGGGAGGCGCGAAGACCGTGTCGACGCCGTCGGACCACAGCAGCGAGTCCGGCTCGCGGTCGGTGACGCCCGGCAGGCCGCCGTCGGCGACGAGCTCGTCGTCGAGGTCGACCAGCTCGGCCCGGCGCAGCGACCAGGTGTCGTGCCGGTTCGGCCAGTACCGGGTGCGCCCGCCGCGGGCGACGTGCATGCCCCAGCGGGCGGTGAGGAACTCGGCGAGCGGGTCGCCGTCGACCACCTGGTCGGTGGGACGGACGGACAGGCGCGACGACGGGTTCGCCCCCGGCCCGAGCCGGGTGCTGCGGTAGGTCACGACCCCGTCGACCCGGGACTCGCGCATCGACGCCCACCGGTACGGCAGGCCGAGGCCGACGTTCGCCGCGAGCACCGAGACGAGGCGCTGCGCCTCGAGGGTGCGGAACACCACGCCGCGTCGGCCCAGGGCGTCGACCGAGTACAGCCGCACGTTCGTCTCGAGGAAGTCCCCGGCCCAGGGCACCGCGGGCAGCGGCCCGAAGGCGCTGCCCGTCAGCTTGAACGGGATGAGCCCGACCCAGGTCGACCCGTCGAACACGTCGGGCCGCGTGCCGGGCGGCAGCAGCGGGGCGACGCGATCGGGCTCGACCCGCCAGTGTGCGAAGGCCAGGCCGCCCCAGTGCTGTCGGATGAACGCGGGGCGGAGCAACGGAGGTGCGGTGCGGGACACCGGATCGGCTTCGGCCCCCGGCGTGGTCTGGTCCATGTGGCCCACGGTACGGGCGACCGCCTGGGCGGTCCACAGCCTCGGACGAGCTGCCGCCCCCGGCCCTCCCCGGGCCGCCTCAGAGCAGGCGGACGAGTTCGGGGATGCGACCGCGGAACGGGAAGAAGCCCCGGGAGGCGGACGGCCACGCCTCGCCGTCCCACCGCCGCCGGACGGTGACGAGGTCGATCCCCTCGGCAGAGAGGGCTCCGCGCACGGACGTCAGTCGCTCCTGGACGGGACCGACCGGGGCGTACGGCGTCACCACCGTGTCGAGCCCCTCGGACCGCGCCCACTCGACGACGGCGGCGGGCCGTGCGTCGGTGAGCGTCCGGGCGGGCCGACCGTCGGCGTCCCGCGTCCGTGTCGCCGCGTCGTCCCGAGCGCCCGTCGTGAAGGCCACGACGGCGGCGGAGGCGCCCTGTGGGGACCGGCCTCCGGGGTCGGCGGAGACGGCCACGGCCGACAGCCGCGCGACGAGACCGGGGCGTTCGGCGAGCAGGCTCTCGGGCTCGAGGTCCTCCTCGTGGAGCAGCAGCCCGACCCGCCCACCCGGGGAGCCGACGACGTCGGCGGCCTCGACGGGCGTCCGTGGCGGCAACGGCTCCTCGTCGAGGGCCCTGGCCGTGGTGGCGAGACCCTCGGGCGAGAACCGACCGTCGGTGAAGCGCGAGATGTTCGAGGCCGTCGCGAGGTAGGTCTTGCCGGCGGTCTGCAGGCCCGCCACCCAGCGCCAGGACAGGGTGTTCGAGGCCGCGTCCCCGTCGAGCAGGTGGCGGAGGAAGAAGTCGGCGCCCAGGTGCCACGGAAGGCCGAGGGTGAAGATCCAGACGCTGGCGAACCACATGCGCGCGTGGTTGTGGAGGTACCCGGTGTCGACGAGCTCGCGCACCCAGGCGTCCATCGCGTCGATGCCGGTGCGGCCGGCGACCGCCTCGTCGTACCCCGCGGGGACGCCGGCGTCGACGGCGCGGTCGACGGCGCGTCGGTACCGCCGCCACACCTCGGGGTTCTGCTCCAGCCAGCCCTTCCAGTAGGTGCGCCAGAACACCTCCTGCACGAACGTCTCCGCCGCACCGAGCGTGTGACGCTCGAGGACCGCGCCGACGACCTCGCGTTCCGTCACGAGACGGTGGCGGAGGTACGGCGACAGTCCCGAGACGGTGCGGCGTGAGACCCCGAGGTCGTGGTTCCGGTCACGGGCGTAGGCGGAGCCGGCGAGGGGCAGGAACTCGTCGAGGGCCTCGAGGCCGGCGACTCTGGTCGGGACGATCACACGTCCATCTTGCGACCCCGGACCCGTGGGGGCACGGGGAACGCCGTCGCGATCAGGAGACGTCAGTGGCGGACGGTGGCCGAACGCAGCGGTTCGAGCTGGTCGATCGGCAGACCGACGTGCGTTCCGCGCAGCAGCCCGAGCAGGCGACCGGCCACGAGACCGACGGCCGCGGCGGCCAGCACCGCCGTGCCGCGCCGACGACCGACGAACGAACGCCACGCGCCCGAGGCCAGGCGGGCGGCCGTGACGCCCGGGACGGCGGCGGTGTCGGCTTCTCCGCCGAGGGAGCGTCGCAGCGCGGCCTGGGTGACGCCGCGGTCGACGGCGGCGCCGACGACCGCGCTCCGGCGCGTCCGCGAGGGACGCACGGTGCGCGAGACCCTGGCCGACGAGGTCGACACGACCCGCGCCTCCGGCTCGTCCGCGGCGAGGCGCAGGCACAGCTCGACGAACTCGGCGCCGCGGGGCACGCCCTCACGGGCGTCGACACCGCTGGCCAGGCCACCGACCTGGAGCAGGTCCCACCGTCGGAAGGCCACGGTCGCTCCCGCCACGTCGTCGAGGCCGACGAGGCCGTCGGGTCGCGAGCGGGGCGTGCAGTCCACGGCCCAGAGCAGGTCGTCGGGCAGGGCGGACGAGGCCGCACCGGGCCAGGTCGGTTCGGTCCGTCCCACGACCGCGATGACGTCGACCTGGTCGAACGGGGCGGCGAGCGCCCGGGCCCAGCCGGCGTGGGCGACGCAGTCCGCGTCGAGGAACGCGACGACGTCGCCGCGTGCCGACTCGATGCCGGTGTCGCGGCTGCCGGCGAGCCCCGGGGTGCGGGTGTTGTCGACGACGAGCAGGTCGTCGTACCGGTGGCGCAGGTGGTCGCGGAGTCGCGGTGCCCGATCGACGACCACGAGGACGTCGTGCACGTCGCCGTCGCGGAGGACGGAGTCGAGCGCGGCCGTCAGGCCGTCGAAGGGGGTGGATTCGTCGGCGCAGACGACGACGCTCACGCGGGGGGCCGGGGGGACGGAAGGCAGGGAGGTGCGGACGCGGAGGGTCACGGGGGTTCCTCTGGGTTCGTCGACGGTCGCCGTCGCGCCGCAGGGCGTCGCGTTCGGGTGGCGACCCTCGTCGGAGGGTGCGTTCGGGTGGCGTCGTCGGGAGGGGTGGCCCGACGTCGTCGGCCGGCGGTCGATTCGGGCGACCACGGGCAGAGGCACGTCCCGGATTCGGGTTCGGGACGTCCTGACCTCCACAACGGTACGGGTCCCTCCTGGGAAGACGAAGAACGAGGGGGTCCCCCGTTCGAGGGGGCCTCGTCCGGGTGACGTCCGGGTGGGGGCCGGGTGGCGACCGGTCCGCGTCGGCTCCCCCCGGGTGAGGCTCGCCGTCCCGCGCCGTTCTGCGGCCCTCCGGGCGCCGGACGGCAGGAGGCGCGGGCACCGTCGGCAGCGTTCCCCCGGTCGCCGAGCGGGTCGTCCCCCGCCGGAACCACCCGCTGGTGACCCGTGTGACGCGTCGTCCGCCCACCCGTCGCGGCCCCGCCCACCCGGTCGTCGCTCCCCCGCGCGCCGGTAGGGTCGGGGCCTGACCCGCCACCACGAGAGGACGTCGACCAGTGCCCCACGGACCGGGAACGCGCCGTCGCGCGGAACGCACGGCGCTCGAGCGCGCGGTCGACGAAGGCCTGTTGATCGTCCGGGCGGCCCTGGTGGTGGCCGTCACGAACCAGATCATCCGCCGTGCCCTGCAGGAGCGCCTCCCGTTCGACGAGGACGTCGCGACGCGGGTCACCCGCGACGAGATCGACCGCCTGACGGCCGAGCAGACGTCGGCCGCGGTGCGCGTCCGCCGACTGCGTCGGATGACCGGCCGGTCGTATGGCCAGTCCCGTCACCAGTTCGACTACCGTCCCGAGGACGCCGACGCCCTGAAGCTCCGCGAGGCCGCGTCGAAGGGCGTGGCCCGGGCGCTGGCCGCCCGCCGGGAGGACGACGACTTCGTGGCCGAGGTCGTCGCGGACGCCCGGTCGCGAGCGTGGGACGACGTCGGGCAGACGGTCGTCGACCGGCTCGGCTGGGCGGTGCGCCCGGCCGACGACTACGACGACGGGCGCCACGAGCGCCTGCGCGACCTCGTCGAGGGCGACCTCGCGGCGCTGCGCGAGAGCCGCGCGGACGGTGGGGCCGGCTCGGTCAGTCCTTCTTGACCCTCAGCTCGCCCTTGGCGACCTTGTACGTCGCCGCCTGGGCCACGGGCTTGATGGTCACCAGGTCGAGGTTGACGTGGGCCGGCAGCTCGACCGAGTGCACGATCGACTCGGCCACGTCGTCGGCCGTCAACGGCGACTCGACGTCGCGGTAGACCGCGTCGGCGCGGTCCTGGTCGCCGCCGAAGCGCACGAGCGAGAACTCCTCGGTGTGCACCATTCCCGGCGCGATCTCGATGACCCGGATCGGCTCCCCGGCCAGCTCGAGCCGCAGCACGGCCACGAGGGCGTGCTCGGCGAACTTCGAGGCGTTGTAGCCACCGCCGTTCTCGTAGGCGACGTGACCGGCGATCGACGTGACGGTCACGATGTCGGCGCCCCGCGCCTCCTCGGCTCCGTGGCGGAGCGAGGGCAGCAGGGCGGTGACCGCGCGCTTGGTGCCCAGGACGTTGACGTCGAACATGCGCTGCCAGTCGTCGATCGAGCCGTTCTCGACGCTGTCGAGTCCGAACGCCCCACCCGCGTTGTTGACCAGGGCGTGCAACGGTCCGGTCTCCTCGACGTGGGCCCGCAGGGCGGCCACGTCGCCGTCACTGGTGAGGTCGGCCCGGAACCAGGCCGCCCCCGTCTCGTCGGCGAGCGCCCGGAGGCGGTCCTCGCGTCGCGCGACGGCCAGGACCTCCCAGCCGCGCGAGCGGAACGACCGCACCGTCGCCGCTCCGATGCCCGAGCTCGCTCCCGTCACCACGACCCGCTTCGCCACGTCTGCCTCCTGTTGCCTCGTTCGTGGTCGTCGCCCGCTGCGGGCGCACCGCCCCACGCTAGCGGCCCCGTTACGTCCCGTGTCCGGCATCGTGGACGGTCGGGGGCACGGTCCGTACCGTGGCTGTCACCGCAGACCCCCGCCGACGACCCCGGCCCACGCACCCCCGACCGCAGGAGCACACCATGACCGACGCCCAGCCCGCCTGGAAGTTCGAGACGCAGCAGATCCACGCCGGGGCCCAGCCCGACCCGACGACCCATGCCCGCGCCACGCCGATCTACAAGACGACGTCGTACGTCTTCCGGGACGCGCAACACGCGCAGGACCTCTTCGCCCTCGCCGAGAACGGCAACATCTACTCGCGCATCATGAACCCCACCCACGACGTCGTGGAGAAGCGCATCGCCGCGCTCGAGGGCGGGACGGGTGCCCTGCTGGTGTCGTCGGGCCAGGCGGCGTCGACCTTCGCCGTGCTGAACATCGCCGAGGCGGGCGACCACATCGTGTCGTCGTCGTCGATCTACGGCGGCACGTACAACCTCTTCAAGTACACGCTCGCGAAGCTCGGCATCGAGACGACGTTCGTCGAGAACCAGGACGACGCCGACGAGTGGCGCCGCGCCGTGCGTCCGAACACGAAGCTGTTCTTCGCCGAGACGATCGGCAACCCGAAGATCAACATCCTCGACCTCGAGAAGGTGTCCGGGGTGGCGCACGCCGAGGGCGTCCCGCTGATCGTGGACAACACGATCGCGACGCCGTACCTGATCCGGCCGCTCGAGCACGGGGCCGACATCGTCGTGCACTCGGCGACGAAGTTCCTCGGCGGGCACGGCACCGTCATCGGCGGGTTCATCGTCGACGGCGGGACCTTCCCGTGGTCGTCCCACGCGGAGCGCTTCCCCGGTCTGACGCAGCCCGACCCGTCGTACCACGGGGCCGTCTACACGCAGGCCGTCGGCGACGCTCTCGCCTACGTCATCAAGGCGCGCGTGCAGCTGCTGCGCGACCTCGGGGCGTCCAACAGCCCCGACACGGCCTTCTCGTTGATCCAGGGCATCGAGACGCTCAGCCTGCGGATCGAGCGACACGTCCAGAACGCGCAAGAGGTGGCGGAGTGGCTCGACGCCCGCGACGACGTCGCCGCGGTGTACTACGCGGGCCTGCCGACGAGCCCCTGGTACGCGGCGGCGAACAAGTACGCACCCAAGGGCGTCGGGGCCGTGCTGTCCTTCGAGCTCAAGGGAGGCGTCGACGCCGGCCGAGCGCTCGTCGACGCCCTCGAGCTCTTCAGCCACCTCGCGAACATCGGCGACGTGCGCAGCCTCGTGATCCACCCCGCCTCGACGACGCACTCGCAGCTCACCCCCGAGCAGCAGCTCACGACCGGCGTCACGCCGGGGCTCGTCCGCCTCTCGGTCGGCCTCGAGAACGTCGACGACCTGAAGGCCGACCTCGACGCGGGCTTCGCGGCGGCGCGCGCCGTCACCCGGGAGGCGCTCCGCAGCAGCTAGGACGGGCGGCGGCCGGTGGGAGCCTGCGCGGTGGACTCGAGGAGGCGCGGTGTGCGTAACAAACGCACCGCGCCTCCTCGGCTCGTCCAGGATGGACGTCACATGGACTGGCAGAGCACACCCGAGGACACCGTCCCGTCGAGCGTCATCAGCGAGCACACGCGCCTGGCGATGCTCGGCCGGCCGCCGGTCACCGGCGCCTGGCGCGACGGCGACGACCCCGGCGGGCGGTCGTTCGTGACCCTGGACGACCTCGTGCTCGAGAGCGGCGTCACGCTGCCCCGACCGCGGCTCGCCGTCGAGACCTGGGGCCAACTCGACGCCGAGCGGAGCAACGCCGTGCTCGTCTCGCACGCCCTCACCGGCGACAGCCACGTCGCCGGCGCGGCCGGCCCCGGCCACCCCACGGCGGGCTGGTGGAACGGCGTCGTCGGCCCGGGACTCGCGATCGACACCGATCGCTGGTTCGTCGTCGCGCCGAACGTGCTCGGGGGCTGCCAGGGCAGCACCGGCCCCTCGTCCTTCGCGCCGGACGCCGTCGAGTGGGGTTCGAGGTTCCCGCACCTGACGATCCGGGACCAGGTCGCCGCCCAGGCGGCGTTGGCCGACCACCTCGGCATCGAGCGGTGGGCCGCGGTCGTCGGCGGGTCGATGGGAGGCATGCACGCCCTCGAGTGGGCGATCACGCACCCCTCTCGCGTCGCCCGGCTCGCGGTGCTGGCCGCGCCGCCGGTCGTGAGCGCCGACCAGATCGCCCTGAACACGGTGCAGTACGAGGCCATCCGGATGGACGCCGCCTTCGACGGTGGCGACTACTACGACGCCGTCGACGGCCCGTACCGCGGCCTCGCCCTCGCCCGGCGGATGGCCCTGCTCAACTACCGCTCGCCCGACGAACTGAACGCCCGCTTCGGTCGCAGCTGGCAGAGCGAGATCTCACCGTTGGGCGGTCCGGGACGGTTCCAGGTCGAGAGCTACCTCGACTTCCACGGCAACAAGTTCACCCGCCGCTTCGACGCGGGCAGCTACGTGACCCTGCTCGGTGCCATGAACTCGCACGACGTCGGGCGGGACCGGGGCGGCGTGGCGGCGGCGCTGAACCGCATCACGGCTCCGACGCTGGTGCTCGGCGTCGACAGCGACCGGCTCTTCCCCGTGTCCGACCAGCGGGTCATCGCACGACACCTGCGGCACGGCCTGGACGGCGACGGCGTGGCCGTGGTCGAGAGCCCCTACGGGCACGACGGATTCCTCATCGAAGGCGACGCGGTGGGCGCCCAGCTGCGCCGTTTGCTCGACTGACCCCAGTTCGGTGGACACCACGGGGTACAGTTCCGCATCGCGACCGGATCGTTACCCCGACAATCGGCGTTTCGGGCCGTGCACGACCCCCTGAGAGGGGGCTGGGTGTGAAAACATGAGGAGTCGCCAGCCACCCGGCAGCCGTGACGCCACCGTCGGAAGCCACTCACGAATCATGGACATCTTCGCCCAAGAGCGCGATCGTCTGCTCAGCAGCACGACCCGCACCCTGGGGCTCGCCTGCGCGGCGGTCTCGGTCGTGGCCCTGGCGATCCCCGGTGTGACCGACCCCCTGCACCTCGCGGCGATCGCCCCGCTCGCCGCTCTGCTCGTCGTGTCGCTGCTCTTCGTCACCGGGCCGCGCGCCCGCGTCTGGGTCCCGGTCGGGCTGGCCTCGGGCATCGCGGCGACCGTGGTCGCCCTGTTGCCCGCCGGTGGCCCCGACGACGGTCCGCTCGCCACCGCGATCATCCCCCTGGCCGGTGGTGCGACCGCCGCCTTCAGCCTCATGCTCTCGTCCAGTCGCCCACGGCTGACCACGGCGGTCGTGGCCTTCGTCGTCGAACTGACCCTGGTGGCCCTGGCGACCGGCTCGCCGTTCACCTTCCCGGTCGCGGCCGTGCTGCTCGGCTGGGTGTCCTGCTTCGTCACGGGCCTCTGGCTCGGACGCGCCGTGCCCCTGGCGGCACGCCGCATCTACAGCATCGGCAACGCCCACCGGGCCGAACGTCAGGCCAGCGAGACCGAGGCCCAGCGGCGGCAGGGCGCCCGCCTGCTACACGACACCGTGCTGGCCACGCTGACCCTGCTCGCCCACTCGGGGTTCGGCGTCACGCCCCAGGCGCTCCAGGACCAGGCGGCCGAGGACGCACGCCTGCTGCGCCACCTCCGTCTCGGCGGCACGCCGCAGCCGCAGGCGTCGGGCGACTACAGCCTCGAGACGGTCGAGGAGTCCCCGCTCGGTCAGACCCTCGAGTCGGTCAAGCAGCGCTTCGGCCGCATGGGCCTCGAGGTGAGCTGGCACGGCACCGGCCAGGTCCTGCTGCCCACCCACGTGCTCGACGCGTTCCTGCTGGCCCTCGCGGAGTGCCTCGAGAACGTGCGACGTCACGCCGGCGTGACCGAGGCCCACGTCACGATCATCCACGACGACTCGATGGTCCGTGCAATGGTCACGGATGCGGGCGTCGGGTTCGACCTCGCCGGCATCAGCGAAGAGCGCCTGGGCTTCAAGGAGTCCGTCGTCGGCCGGCTGCACGAGGTCGGCGGCAGCGCCCGTCTGTTCTCGTCGCCCGGGTCGGGCACCACCGTCGTCCTGGAGGCACCGCGATGAGCGTCGACGAGAACACCTTCGGGATCGTCCGGGGCCGCCGAGCCGCTCGCGGCCTGCCGATCAGTTCGACCGGAGCGCGATCGCTGCGCCAGGCCCGTGCGGCCGGTGCCACCCTCGGCACCGGGTACCTGGGCGTCGGCGCGGCCGTGGTCGCCGCGCTCCAGGCCGTGTACGGCCTCGCCTTCTTCCTCAGCCACCTCTCGGCCTACCCCGACGTCGCCCCCGTCCTGATCTCGTGGCTGCTCTACGTGGCGACCTTCATCGGCACGGCCGTGCTCGTGACCGTCCGGGGCGAGCGGCTGACCACGGGCGTCTTCGCCGTGATCGGGGTCGTCCTGGCCGTCGTCGTCACGCTGGACTTCGTCGCCATCTGGCCGCTGCACGACGTGGGCGCCTATGCCACGTCGAGCGTCGCCGTCGGCTTCGGCCTGCTGCCCATCGTCACCCTCAGGCCCGTGCGAGAGGTCGTCACGGCCACCGCCCTGCTGTTCGTGGCGTTCGTCGTCATGGTGGCGCTCTCGACCCCCGTGACCAGCGACTCGGGCCCGCAGCAGATCACCGTCGTGGCCCTGGCCGTCCTGCCGAGCGCCATCGCCACCTTCGCGGTGCACCGCTTCCGTCGCATGGTGCAGGTCGAACTCGACCGGGTACTCGTGCAGAGCAACGTGTCACAGCCCCGTTTCGCGGTGGGCATGCTCGCCAGCGACGAACTGGCGCGACTCGACCTCGCGGCCGAGAAGCTGCTCGACGGCGTCGCGAACGGCGACGTGCCCCTGCCCCTGTCGCCCAAGGTCGCGTCGCAGGCCGCGTCGCTCGCCACCGAACTGCGCCTGCACCTCATCGAGGGCCGGCGCGAGACCTGGCTGCACCACGCCGTCACCGAGTCCGAGTACCTCGGCCGGTCGGTCGCGCTGGTCGACCCGTCGTCGCTCGCCGGCCTGCTCGCCCCGGCACAGCGCGACGGACTGCTCCAGGGCGTCTGGTTGCTGCTCGGCGACTCGAAGAGCCGCGCACCGGGCACGACGATCCAGCTGACCCTCGGCCCGGTGACCGCCGCGTCCCAGTCCTTCGCCGGTCGCAGCGTCTGCGTGCCCGTCGTGCTCTCGACCACGGGCATCCGCCGCAACCGCGTCACGCCCGCCACCTGGAACGCCCTCGAGCGTGCCGGTGAGTACGTCGTCTCGACCCACGAGTCGAGCGTCAAGATCTCGGTCAACTGCATCGTGGACAACCCCGCCGAGGCCTGACCCGCCGAGCACCCCGCGTGGCCCGGCCCCATCACCACCCCCGCCCGTAGCATGAACCCCACTCCGTCCTGAAAGAAGGTCCCGACGTGTCAGACCACGACGACCGCATCCGCCTCGCCCTCGTAGACGACCACAAGATGCTCCTGGGCGCCCTCAGCGAGTGGATCCGTGGTGCCGCGAGCGACATCTCGATGGTCGCCGCCGTCGCGTCCTGGCCCGAGCTGCTCACGCACCCCGAGTTCCCGGTCGACGTCGTGCTGCTCGACCTCGACTTGAAGGACAACATCCCGATCTCGCTCAAGATCAACACGCTCAAGACGACGGGCGTCAAGACCGTGCTGATGAGCACCTACTCCGAGCCCAACGTGGTGCGCGAGGCCCTCGCCGCCGGCGCCCTGGGGTACCTCGTCAAGAGCGAGGACGCCGAGATGATCGTCGAGGCGATCCGCTCGGCCGCCAAGGGAGAGTCGTACATCTCGGCCGAACTCGACCTGGCCCTCAACGCCGCCGAGGTGGGTGGTGTGCCGAAGCTCAGCGCGCAGGAACGCCGGGTCATGGCTCTCTACGGCGGTGGCGAGCCGGTCAAGGCCGTCGCCTACCAGCTCGGCATCAGCGAAGAGACGGCCAAGAGCTACCTCAAGCGCATCCGCGAGAAGTACCGCGTCGCCGGCTACGACGTCGGCACCAAGGTCGCCCTCCGGAAGCGCGCCATCCAGGACGGCATCCTCCTCCAGACCGACACGCCGGCCCAGACCAGCTTCTGACGCCCGGCCCCACGCGGAGAACGGCCCGACCCCCTCAGGGGCCGGGCCGTTCGTCGTCTGCGTGACCCGCGCCTCCTCGGGACAGGGCCGTTCGTCGTCTGCCCGACCCGCGCCTCCTCGGGTCCTGTCGTCCCGCTTCGGCGGGGCGAGGGAGGCTAGGCCGAGACCGACTCGCGTTCGGCGGCCGTGACCCGTGCCGCTCCGCGCCGGTCGTCGACTCGCTGCATGCCGAAGCTGATCATGGTCAGGACGACCCCGGCCAGGGCGAGCACGACGCCGACCCACCCGGGTGCCGAGAAGCCGAGGCCCGCCGCGATGACCGCGCCGCCGAGGTACGCGCCGAAGCTGTTGCCGAGGTTCATGGCCGAGTGGTTCAGGGCGGCTCCGATGACCTGGCTCTCGCCCGCGACCTCCATCAGGCGGGACTGGACCGAGGGACCGACGCTCGAGCCGACGAGGCCGACGAAGAACGTGCTGACGAAGATGCCGACGATCGAGCTCGACGTGAGCGCGTAGGCCGAGAGCGCGGCGATGAGGCCGACGAAGCCCAGGTACATGGCGAGTTTGAGCGACCGGTCGGCCAGCCAACCGCCGAGCAGGTTCCCGATGGTCATGCCGACGCCGACCGTGACGAGCACCCAGGGCACGACGCCCTGGGACACACCCGCGCCCTCGGTCACGGCGTTGGCGATGTAGCTGTAGACCGCGAAGAACCCGCCGAAGCCGATGGCTCCGATGCCCATCACGAGCCACACCTGTGGCTGCTTGAACGCCCGCAGCTCGCGCTTCATCGAGGCGGACGCGTCGCCGTCCTGGTGCGGCACGGCGAGGGCGACGGCGGCGAAGGTCAGGGCGAAGATGAGGGCCACGGCGAGGTAGGCGACGCGCCACCCGGCTTGCTGGCCGAGCCAGGTGATCGAGGGCACGCCGATGACGTTCGCGATCGTCAGGCCGCTGAGGACGAGCGCGACGCCCTTGCCCCGGTTGCCCGGCCCCATGATCGACGCGGCGACGATGGACGCGATGCCGAAGTACGCGCCGTGCGGCAGACCCGCGGCGAAGCGTGCGGCCAGCACCCAGCCGAACGACGGCAGCAGGGCCGACGCGATCGTGCCGACCGTGAAGGCGGCGAGGAGCGCCAGGAGCAACTTCTTCTTCGGGAAGTGCGACGACATCGCGGCGATGGTCGGGGCCCCGACGACGACGCCGAGGGCGTAGGCGCTGATCAACCAGCCGGCCTGGGCGATGCCGGCGTCGGCCGACCGCGAATAGAGATCGGGCAGCAGGTCGCCCGCCATGTTCGGCAGGAGGCCCATGGCCACGAACTCGGTCGAGCCGATTCCGAACCCGCCGAGGGCGAGGGCGATCAAGGCGGCCGTGCGACGACGGCGGGAGAGGTGGGTCACGAGCGGGCCTTTGCGGATCGAGAAGAGCCAGAGGAGAAGGGAGGAACGACCTTCGCTCGTCATCGAGCAGGGCATCTGCGGAGGAGCGACACGTCGCGCCTCCCTCCTGATCGTATCGATTCGACCGGCGGTTGCCAACCGTCCGTCGGCACTCCGATCCGTCCGGCGAAACACCCGCATCCAGCGATCTGGCGTCGAGCCGCTCCGTGCCGCTAGATTCGAGCGTTCCGTTCCTTCCCGATGGGTTCTCGCATGTCCACACCCGGCTCCTCCCCCGCCGCCACCCTCCGAGGGCTCGGGGGCTCCGGCGACCCGATCCGGCCTCCCGCGCGGACCCTCGTCGGGGCCCTGACGGTCGTCGCGCTCGTGTTGGTCTCCACGCTGGTCGGCCTGGCGGTTCCCCCTCCGGCGCACGCAGCGACGACGGGGTACGTGACCGGGCACCTGACGGGGACCGATCCCTCGCGCAGCGACTTCATCGCCGAGGCACGGTTGATCCGCCCCGACGGAGCCGAGGTGGGCTCGACCCAGTTCGTCGACCGCACCACGGGCGCCTACACCCTCGAGGTCGTGACCGCCGGTCGCTACACGGTGCTGTTCAAGGACGGCGACACGCGCCGGAGCCAGTACTGGGGTGGAGCCCACGATCTCACCGGAGCCCGCTGGTTCGACGTGGCCGACGGCCAGACCGTCACCGACGTCGACGCCCGCCTGGTCGTCCAGGAGGCCCTGGCGGGGCGTGTGTGGCTCGGCGGGGGTCGTGACGACTTCGCCGCCGTCGGCAACGCCGACATCTCGGTCGTCAACGTCGACACCGGCGACCATTCGTCGGCCCTGACCGACTCGAGAGGCGCCTACTCGGTCGCGGTCGACCCCGGCCGCTACCGCATCCGCGCCTCGGTCAGGCCCTCACCCGACGCGCCGGACCTCTCGACGTCGTGGTTCGGGGGCGCCGCGGCCGAATCCGACGCGACGATCGTGACCGTGGCCAAGGACGCCCGGCTCTCGGGACTCGACCTGCAGGTCGAGAAGTCGGCCGTCCTGACGGGTTCGGTGACCCCGGTCCTGGACGACCCCCTCGACGTCGGCTTCAGCGCAGAAGCGTGGACGACCGACTCGCGAGGTCGTTGGTACCTCGCGACGGGGGCGGCGATCCGGAAGGGGACGTTCGCGTTCCACGGGCTGCCGGCGGGTGACTACGTCGTGCGGTTGACGGGCCTCCCCCTGAACCGCACCGACGACTCCGCCCCCGCCGTCGCGCCCCGCTACGCACCCGGTGTGGAGAACCGCGACGACGCGACGCGTTACCGTGTCGCCAGCGGCGAGACGCGCTCGGTGGGAACGGTCCTCCTCCCGCCCCTTCGTCAGACCACCACCCGCATCTCCGGCCCCGATCGCTTCGCCGTCGCTGCGGCCATGTCCTCACGGTTCACCGAGACCGGCGGCACGGTCGTCGTCGCCAACGGGCTGGGCTTCCCCGATGCGCTGTCGGCCGGACCGGCCGCGGCGCATCTCGACGCCCCCCTCCTGTTGGTCACCCCGACCACCGTTCCCGACGTCGTCGCCGCCGAGCTGAAGCGCCTGCGACCGAAGACGGTCGTCGTCGTCGGTGGTCCCGTCTCGATCTCGCCGGACGTCGAGAAGGCCCTCGGCGTCGTGGCCACCCCGACGAGCGGTCCGCGCTCGACGGTGGTGCGGATCGGCGGCGCCGATCGGTACGCGACGTCCCGAGCCATCGCGCGCTATGCCTTCGTCTCGTCCGACGCCCCTGCCGCGACCACGGCCACCTCACCGGGCCGCGTGCTGTACCTGGCCTCGGGTTCGGGGTTCGCGGACGCCCTCTCGGCCGGTGCCGCGGCTGCGGAGGCCGACGCCCCGCTCGTGATGGTGGACGGCCGGGCGGCACGCGCCGACGACGCGACGCGCGAGCTGTGGGGCGATCTGGGCAGCCCTGCAGCCATCGGCGTGGGAGGCCCGCGGGCCATGTCCCCCGGCATCGCCACGTCCCTGTCGGGCACCGACCGCGGCGGGCAGATCGTCGGCGCCGATCGCTACGAGGTGTCCCACCACACCACACGCGGGGCGTTCGACGAAGCCGGCACGGTCTATCTCGCCACCGGCGTCAACTACCCCGACGCGCTGTCGGGCGCAGCCCTCGCAGCCCGGACCTCGTCGCCACTGTTCATCGTGCCGGGCACGTGCGTGCCGGCATCGATCCTGCACGACCTCGACGTCCTCCAGACCGAGCACGTGGTCCTGCTCGGAGGCCAGCAGGCCCTCTCGTCCCGGGTCGACTCCCTCACGGCCTGCTGACGGCGGCGTCCCGTTCCCCACGCCGGACCGACGCGACGGTGGTCCGGCCCTGCGTGATGCGGTCAGGCGTCGCCGAGTGCGGCTTCGAGTCGTTCGACCTTGCCGGTCAGTTCGCCGGTGCGTCCCGGCCGGATGTCGGCCTTGAGCACGAGGGAGACGCGCGAGCCGAAGGCGCCGACGGCCTCGGTCGCGGCCTTGACGACGGCCATCACCTCGTCCCACTCGCCCTCGATCTCGGTGAACATCGACGAGGTGTGGTTCGGCAGCCCGGACGCCCGCACGACCGCGACGGCGGCGGCCACGGCCGAGTGGACCGAGTCGGGCTCGGAGCCGGCGGACGGCCCGCCCTCGGGAGCGGCACCACTGGGCGAGACGGAGAACGCGACGATCATGCGTCCATCCTCGCGTGTGCGGGCCGCAGGCGCCAGAGCGTCACGACCGTCCACCCCAGCAGTCCGAGCTCGAGCACGGCCCGCACGGTGACCACGGCCACCAGGTCGGGTCGCGCGGCGAGCAGGGCGTCGTACTCGAGGGGGTAGACCACCTGGGTCAGCCCCGCGACGACCACGGCCGCCACCGCCGGCACGACGAACCGCGGCCCGCCCGACCGTGCGAGCACGAGCCCGACGACGACGGGCACGGCGAGCCAGGCCACGAACTGCGGCGAACCGACCTTGTTGGTCACGATCAGGGCGACGACGACGGCGAGCGACAACGGACCCAGGAGGCGCGTGGCCGTCACCCCGCGGCGCACGGCCCGCAAGCCCAGCAGCACGACGCCGAGCACGACCGCGGCCATCACGAGGCTCATCGCCTTCGCGGCGAACCCCACCCCGTCGCCGGCGATCTGGTACGTCAGGATCTCGCGGTCGTAGTAGACGAAGGTGCCGGGCACCCCCGCGGCCGCGCGCCAGAGCCAGAGCACGGCTGCGGGCGACTCGACCTGGAGACCGCGACCGGCCTGCTGGCCGACGAAGCCGAAGACGTTCCACCCGCTGCCGAGCACGAGCGAGACGGACACCACGACCGCACTCGTCACCGCCGCCGCCACGACGACCTCGACCCGACGACGCAGGGCGAGGACGGCGACCACCACGAGAGCGGCGGGCCAGACCTTGACCCAGGCCGCGATCGTGAGCAGGGCGGACGCCGCCGAGGGCCGCGTCGAGACGAGCAACAGCCCCACCAGCGCGATCGAGACCGTGACGGCGTCGATGCGGCCGAGGGCGATCGGCCCGAGGGCGACGAGGAACGCCAGCCACCACCAGGCGGCGACCACGGACCCGGCACGCCGCCGCGCCACGAGCACGACGAAGGCGCCGGCGTTCAGCAGGGACACCAGCACGAGCCACACGGCCCCGTACCCGGAGTCGCCCCCCAGGCGGGCGAGCAGCATCGGCACCGCGGCGAGAAGCGGGTAGACCCACGGGCGGTCGACGCCCACCCAGTCGCCCCCGCCGACGCCCTGCTGCATCCAGGTGCGGTAGACGACGTCGACGTCGCCCAGGGTGCGGTTGCCGCCGACGAGGTTGAGCCGGACGAGCCAGGCGTGCACGAGCACGAAGGCGATGCCCAGCACGACCGGCGACGTCACGAACGACCTCGCCCGGTCGACGAACGTCGTCGGGCCGACGGCGACGGGTCGGGTGCCCGACGTCCGCGCCGCGCGGACGATCGGTGCCCCGGGGGTGGCCGACGCGGGGGGCACGGAGGTCGGCATGCCCACAGGCTAGCCGCCAGCCCCGACGCCGGGCGTCATGCGTCGGCCGACGTCCGCGGTCGCCGCTACGATCCCTCTCATGCGCAGACCCGCCTCCCTCCGACTCGTCGCGACCGCCGCCGCCCTCGTTCTGGCCGGGTCGCTCGCCGCCTGCTCGTCCGACGGGGGCTCTGGTGCCGACGGGGCGGCCGTCCCTCCGGTCACCGACGGCAAGATCACCGTCGCGACGGGTGAACCGGCCTACGGCCCCTGGGTCGAGGACGACGACCCGACCTCGGGCAAGGGCTACGAGGCCGCCGTCGCCTACGCGGTCGCCGAGAAGCTGGGCTACGACGACTCCGACGTGGTCTGGGTGCGGACCACGTTCGACGAGGCCATCGCGCCCGGGCCGAAGACCTTCGACCTCAACCTGCAGCAGTTCTCGATCACCGACCAGCGCAGGAAGGCCGTCGACTTCTCGGCCGCCTACTACGAGACGCGCCAGGCGGTCGTCACCCTGCCCGGCACCTCCGCGGCCGACGCCACCTCGATCGCCGGCCTGAAGGGCCTCGCCATCGGCGCCCAGAGCGGCACGACGAGCTTCACCGCCGCCGAGGACGCCATCGACCCCGAGGGCGGAGTCCAGGCCTACAACTCGAACGACGACGCCAAGGCGGCCCTCGAGGCCGGCCAGGTCGACGCCATCGTGCTCGACGTCCCCACGGCCACGTACTTCGTCGAGGGCGGCGTCGTGCTCGGCCAGCTGCCCGCCACCGACGGGGCGAGCGACCAGCTCGGCATCGTCCTGCCGCTCGGCAGCTCCCTGACCGCCGACGTCACGAAGGCCGTCGACGACCTCCGGGCCGACGGCACGCTCGCCGAGCTGCAGAAGCAGTGGCTGGCCGACTACGACGTGAAAGAGCTGTCGTAGCGCCTCGCACGGTCGCGGCCGGCCCGGTGGCCGTCAGCGACCTCGAACTCGACCGGCGCGCGTTCCGTCGACGACAGTCGACCCGCTCCGTGGTGATCGCCGCCGTCAGCACGGTCGCCTTCGCCGCCCTCGCGTGGTGGGCGGTCACCAGCACGCCCGGCTGGTCCCGAGTGCAGTTCAGCTTCCTCGACGGGGCCACCTTCGCGTCGGCCTGGCCCCGCGTGATCGAGGGCCTCTGGCTGAACGTGCGGGTCCTGCTGGTCGCCGCCGTCGGCGTGGCCGTCGTCAGCACCGTCCTGTCGGCACTGCGCACCCTGCGGGGTCCGGTCTTCTTCCCCGTCCGGGCGCTGGTGCGGGGCTACACCGACCTCTTCCGCGGCATGCCGCTGATCATCGTGCTCTACCTCGTCGGCTTCGGCGTGCCGGGCCTCGGGCTCGGCATCCCACGCCTGCCCGCCGAGTTCTGGGGCACGATCGCGCTGGTCCTCACCTACTCGGCCTACGTGTCCGAGGTCATCCGCGCCGGCATCGACGCCGTCCACCCGTCGCAGCGCCTCGCGGCCCGGTCGCTCGGCCTCAGCCACGCCAAGACCCTTCGCCTCGTCGTGTTCCCGCAGGCACTGCGCAAGGTCACGCCCGCCCTCATGAACGACTTCGTCTCGATGCAGAAAGACGTCGGCCTCATCTCCGTGCTCGGGGCGGTCGACGCCGTCCGCGCCGCCCAGATCGAGACCGCGACCGCGGCGAACTTCACGCCCTACGTGCTGGCCGGGCTGTTGTTCGTGCTGCTGGCCCTGCCGACCATCTGGCTGACCGACTGGCTGTCGGCGCGCCTCCGTCGCCGCGAACAGGCGGGCAGCGTCGTATGAGCAGCTCCACCCCCGACCCCACCCCAGGAGGCGCGGTGCCCGTCACCCCCGCAGCCCTCGGCCCCGAGACGGTGCTGCGCCTCGAAGGGGTCCGCAAGTCCTTCGGCGACACGGTCGTGCTCGACGGCATCGACCTGGACGTCGCGCGGGACGAGGTCGTGGCGCTGATCGGCGCCAGCGGCTCGGGCAAGTCGACGCTGCTCCGCACCGTGAACCTGCTCGAGCAGATCGACGACGGACGCATCGTGCTCGGCGACGACGACATCACCGACCCCCGGGTGCGCGTCGACGCCGTCCGGGCCCGCATCGGCGTCGTCTTTCAGCACTTCAACCTCTTCCCGCACCTGACCGTGCTCGACAACGTCGCCCTGGCCAGTCGCCACGTGCTGCGCCAACCCAAGGCCGCGGCGAACGAGCGTGCCCTCGAGGTCCTCACGCGCGTGGGTCTCGGCGACAAGGCCGGCGCCTACCCCGACCGCCTCTCGGGCGGACAGCAGCAGCGGGTCGCCATCGCCCGGGCCCTCGCCCCGCGACCCGCCGTGCTGCTGCTCGACGAGATCACGAGCGCTCTCGACCCCGAGCTGGTGGGCGAGGTGCTCGACCTCGTGCGCACGCTGAAGGAGGTCGGCACGACGATCCTCATGGCGACGCACGAGATGGCCTTCGCCCGCGACGTCGCCGACCGGGTCGTCTTCCTCGACCGGGGCCGGATCGCCGAGCAGGGTCCGCCCGCGCAGCTCTTCACGGTCCCCCGCGAGGTGCGCACCCAGGAGTTCCTCACGCGGTTCACCGCTCACTGACCGGGATCGACCGGCACCGGCCCCGGCCCCGGCCCCGGCCCCGGCCCCGGGCCAGGGCCAGCTCTGGACCCGGGCCCGGTCCGACTCGGCCCGCTCGGGCGCCCACCGTCTTCACCTGCGCCTCCCAGGTTCTTGCGAAGGAGACACGTCACCATCGGTTCAGCCCCGTGGACTCGCCGCGCGTCACGCCGACCCCTCCGAAGGACGAAGACCATGAAGAAGAAGACCAAGATCGGGCTCGGCGTCGCCGCAGCCGTCGTCGTCGTCCTGGGGGCCACCGCGGCCTTCGCCGGGCCGGCCTTCTACCGCGACGTGATCGTCGGCGAACCCGAGGCCGCGCCCACCGCCTCCCTCACCCCCGGGTCGAGCACGCTCGACCCCAGCCAGCTCGCAGGCGACTGGAGCATCGGTGACGGCAGCACGGCCGGCTACCGCGTCGACGAGGTGCTGAACGGCACCGACGTCACCGTCGTCGGCAAGACCGACCAGGTCTCCGGCACGATCACCGTCGACGGGACGACCATCTCGGCCGCAACCATCGACGTCGACGTCGCCTCGATCGCGACCGACAGCGGCAACCGCGACGACTACTTCCGGGGCACCGCCATGCAGGTGAACAAGTACCCCACGGCCACGTTCACGCTGACCCAGCCGATCGAGGCGGCCGTCCCCTCCGACGGTGACGTGGCCAAGGTCGACGCGACCGGCGAGCTGACCATGCACGGCGTCACGAAGACCGTCACGGTGCCCCTGCAGGCGGCCCTGTCGGGCGACGGCGTCCAGGTGAGCGGGTCGATCCCGGTGACCTTCTCGGACTACGGCGTCGACGCGCCGAGCCTCGGCTTCGTCAAGGTCGAAGACCAGGGAACGGTCGAGTTCCTCGTGGCGGCGACCCCCGCCTCCTGAGTCCCGGGCGCTCGCGCGTCGAGCGCCGCACCACGACCTGAGCGTCGCACCGCCGATCTCGGCGGTGCGACGCTCAACTCGTGGTGCCGTGCGCCTGGGCCGGGCTAGCCCCGGCGCAACAGCTCCGCGATCGTGGCGGGCAGGGCGTCGACCAGGCCGAGCACCGTGAACGGCCCGCCGGCACCCGCCCGGGAGGCCGCGAGGCCGTGGAGCACCGCAGCGGTCGCGGCCGACCGGGCCAGCGCCTCCTCGTCCGCGGCGATCTCGTCGGCGTGCGTCGCGACCAGGGCCCCCAGGACTCCCCCGAGCGCATCGCCCGCGCCGGCGGTGGCCAACCACGTCGGCGCGCTGGCGGCGACGAGGCGCGTGCCGCCGGGCGAGGCGACGTACGTGCGGTGCCCCTTGACGAGCACCGTGCAGCCCCACTCCCCGGCCGCGCGCTCGGCGGCACCGGCCGGGTCGGCGGCCACGTCGGCGACCTCGCGGCCCGAGGCCTTCGCCAGCTCGCGGAAGTGCGGCGTCAGCACCACCGGCCCGGTGGCCTGCTCGCGGAGCGACAGCGCTCCGGCGTCGAGCACGAGCGGCAGCCCCGAGGAGGCGCCGGTCGCGAAGCCGTCGCGCGTCTCGTCGTCGAGGTGGTCCGGGTCCACGCCCGAGCCGAGCAACCACGCCTGCACGCGACCCGGGCTCGTCACGGCCTCGGGCCGACGGTGCAGCACGAAGTCGGAGGCGCGGGCGGGGCCCAGGTACCGCAGCATGCCGACGCCGGTGTGCAACGCGGCCTCGACGCCGAGCACGGCGGCGCCCGGGTAGGCGCTCGAGCCGGTCACGACGCCGAGCACGCCTCGGCTGTACTTGTCGTCGTCGACCGCCGGCACGGCGATCTGGTCGGCGGCGTCGGAGGGGGTCCAGTCGGTGAAGCGGGTGTCGGAGGTCACGCCCCGACGGTAGTCGGCCGAGCCCCGCCCGGCCCCGCCCGGCCCTCCGCGGCCGCGCCCGCCCGACGCGCGCCCACCCGGCCGCGCCCGCCCGACCCGCGCCCACCCAGCCGCGCCCGCCCGACCTGCGCCCGCCGATACGGTGGGTCGATGAGCATCTCACTCCCCGGCCGCACCGTCGTCTTCGACTACGGCGAGGTGATCGCGCGGTTCCCCGACGACGCGTCGCGCCGCCGCCTCGAAGAGCTCGCGGGCGTCGACCCGGACGTGCTCTGGCCCAGCTACGGTCGCCACCGCCACGCCCTCGACCGCGGCACGCTCAGCGCCGGGGCGTACTGGCGGGCCATCGCGGCCGACACCGGCGCCGACTGGACCCGCACCCGCGTGCACGAGCTCTGGGCCGCCGACTTCCCGTCGTGGTTCGTGCCCGAGCCCGGCACGCTCGAGGTGATCGCCGACCTGGCCGACGGCGGCACGCGACTGGCGATCCTCTCGAACGCCGGTCTCGACTTCGCGTCGCCGTTCCGCCACTCGCCCCTCGGCGAGCTGTTCGAGCAGGTCTTCGTCAGCGCCGAACTCGACGACCTCAAGCCGTCGGCCACGATCTTCGAGCACGTCCTCGCCGAACTCGGAACAACGGCCGCCGACACGGTGTTCATCGACAACAGGTCCGACAACGTCGAGGCCGCCCAGGCGCTCGGGATCATCGGGCACCTGTTCACCGGGCCCGAGCCGCTCCGACGCTTCGTCGAGGGGCTCGCGACCCTCCCCACCGAAAGGCGATGACCACACTCGTGACGAACGCAGCACAGACGGCACCCGCCCCCACGACCCCCTCCGACTCCCCCGTCGGTCTCTTCGACCCCATCACCCTGCGCGGCCAGGCCTTCCGCAACCGCCTCTGGGTCGCGCCGATGTGCCAGTACTCGGCCGAGCTCGAGGACGGCGTCCCCACCGACTGGCATCTCGTCCACCTGGGCTCGCTCGCCCGAGGAGGCGCGGGTGCGGTCATCGCCGAGGCCACGTCGGTCACGCCCGAGGGTCGCATCTCGCCGCAGGACCTCGGTCTCTGGAACGACGCCCAGGTCGAGGCGTTCCGCCCGATCACGTCCTTCATCCGCTCGCAGGGTTCCGTGCCCGGCGTCCAGCTCGCGCACGCCGGCCGCAAGGCCTCGACCTTCCGCCCGTGGAGCGAGACGCAGGGCACCGTCCCCGCCGAGCAGGGCGGCTGGACCACGGTCGCTCCGTCGGCCGTCGCCTTCGAGGGCTACGACGAGCCCGTCGCGTTGACCACCGAGGCGGTGAGCGACCTCGTCGAGGCGTTCCGCGTCGCCGCGCGCCGCTCGATCGACGCCGGCTTCGAACTGATCGAACTGCACGCCGCCCACGGCTACCTGCTGCACCAGTTCCTCTCGCCGCTGAGCAACTCGCGCGACGACCAGTACGGCGGGTCGCTCGAGAACCGTGCGCGCTTCCTGCTCGAGGTCGTCGCGGCCGTCCGGGCCGAGGTCGGCGACGAGTACCCGTTGCTCGTCCGTTTCTCGGCCACCGACTGGGCCGACGGCGGCTGGGACGAGGACGACACCGCCACCGTCGCGGCCTGGGCGCACGAGGCCGGCGCCGACCTGTTCGACATCTCGACCGGCGGCCTCGTCGCCGGCGTGAGCATCCCCGTGGGCCTCGGCTACCAGGTGCGCTTCGCCGAGCACGTCCGGACGCAGGGCCGCGTCGAGACCGGGGCCGTCGGCCTCATCGTCGGCGCCGAGCAGGCGAACGAGGTCGTGGCCAGCGGCCAGGCCGACGTCGTGCTGATGGCGCGCGAGTTCCTGCGCGACCCGCACTTCCCGCTCCGCGCCGCGGCCGAGCTCGGGATCGAGCTCGACTACACGCCGCCGCAGTACCAGCGGGCACCGTTCCGCGCGCACTGAACCGGGCGCGGCCGGCCGAGCACGGCCAGCCGCCCGGGGGCCGTGACGGTCCCGGACGACGCGACCCGCGCCTCCTCACCCCTCGGGGTCAGGAGGCGCGGGTCGCGTCGTCTGCGCGGGCTCGCTCAGCGACGCCGGGTCGCGTCCTGGACCTCGCCGATCAGCTCTTCGAGGATGTCCTCGAGGAACAGCACGCCGCGCGTGGCACCGGTCTCGTCGAACGAGCGGGCGACGTGGACTCCGCTGCGGCGCATGGTCGCCAGGGCGTCCTCGAGTTCGGTCCCCTGGAAGATCGAGATCAGCTGACGGATGCGCTTCGGCGGCACCGGGTCGGCGAACTCGTCCTCGTCGAGGTCGATGACGTCCTTGAGGTGCAGGTACCCCGTGGGGTCGCCGCCGTCGTCGACCAGCACGTACCGCGAGAAGCCGCGTTGGGCGACCGCCCGCTCGACGTCGTGCGGCGTGGCGTCCTCGGGCAGGGTGACGAGCTCGGCCATCGGGACGGCCGTCTGCGCCACGGTCTTCTCGGTGAACTCGAACGCCGCGCGCACCGTGCCGGTCGCGTCGGTGATCATGCCCTCGCGCTGCGACTGGGCGACGATCGTCGCGACCTCGTCGACCGTGTAGGCGCTGGTCGCCTCGTCCTTCGGCTCCACCTTGAAGGCCCGCAGCACGGCGTTGGCCGAATGATTGAGGGCCAGCACGACCACGTGCAGGACGCGCGCGATCGCCACGAGCGGCGGGGCCAGCAGGAGGGCGGCACGGTCCGGGAGCGAGAACGAGATGTTCTTCGGCACCATCTCGCCGAACACGACGTGCAGGAACGACACGAGCACGAGCGTGATCACGAAGCCGACGACGCTGACCAGCTCGGGGCTGAGCCCGGTCCAGGCGAGCGGCCCCTCGAGCAGGTGGTGGATCGACGGCTCGGACACGTTGAGGATCAGCAGCGAGCAGATGGTGATGCCGAGCTGCGTCGTCGCGAGCATCATCGTCGCGTGTTCCATGGCCCACAGCGTGGTCTTCGCCGCGCGACTGCCGGCCTCGGCCTTGGGCTCGATCTGCGAACGACGAGCCGAGATGACGGCGAACTCGGCGGCCACGAAGAACGCGTTGCCGGCCAACAACACGACGAGCCAGACGATGCCCCACCAGTCGCTGCTCATCGGGTCACCTCTTTCGTGCGGACCGCGCGACGGTCGTCCTCGACGCCCGTGCGCACCTTCTCGGGCAGCACCTTCGGGTCGCGTCGGCCCGACCGGTCGCGCTCGTCACGCCCGTCGCGGCGGCCCGGCTCGGTCGCCGTGGCCTCGACCACGTCGTCGGGCGTGGGCGTGAAGCGGATGCGATCGATGCGCCGCCCGTCGAGCCGTTCGACGCGGAACGCGCCGTCGTCGGTCTCGACGACGTCGCCGACCTTGGGCAGGCGGCCCAGCTCGCTCATCAGCCAGCCGCCGACGGTCTCGTAGGGGCCGTCCTCCGGCACCTTGACCGAGGCGCGCTCGAGCAGCTCGTCGGGACGCAGCAGACCGGGGAAGGTCAGCCAGTTGCGCGACCGGACGACGTCGACCCGGCTGCGGTCGTGTTCGTCGCTGACCTCGCCGACCAGCTCCTCGATGAGGTCCTCGAGGGTGACGACGCCGGCGGTCCCGCCGTACTCGTCGACGACGACGGCCATCTGGTAGCCGCGACCCCGCACCTCGCCCAGCAGGTTGTCGAGGGTCATCGTCTCGGGGACGCGGACGGCATCGGTCAGCAAGGCGGACACGGGCACGTCGGCCCGCTTCTCGCGCGGCACCGAGACGGCCTGCTTGACGTGGACCAGGCCCACGACGTCGTCGATGCCGTCGTCGGTCACCGGGAACCGTGAGTAGCCGGTGCGTCGCGCCAGTTCGAGGACCGTCTCGGCGGAGTCGCCGCGCGCGACGGTCGAGAGCCGGGGCCGCGGGGTCATGACGTCGGACGCGGTGTGGTCGCTGAACACGAGCGTCCGGGCGAGCAGGGTCGCCGTGTCGCGGTCGAGGCTGCCCTCCGTGGCCGAGCGTCGCACCAGCGACGACAGCTCTTCAGCCGTCCGGGCACCCGACAGCTCTTCTTTCGGTTCGATGCCCATGGCGCGCAGCACGGCGTTGGCCGTGTTGTTGAGCAGGGCGACCGCGGGCTTGAACACCGTGGTGAACAAGACCTGGAACGGGATGACCAGCTTCGCCGTCTTCAGCGGCAGGGCCAGGGCGAAGTTCTTGGGCACGAGCTCGCCGATGATCATCGACAGCAGGGTCGCGACGACGATCGAGACGATCGGGGCACCGACCGCGACGACCCCCTCGGGCACGCCGACCGCGGTGAGCGGCGGCGACAGGAGGCGCGAGATCGCGGGCTCCATCGTGTAGCCGGTCAGCAGGGTCGTCAGCGTGATGCCGAGCTGGGCGCTCGACAGGTGCGTCGACGTGATGCGCAGCGCCCCGATGGTCGGGGCGAGCCCCTTCTCACCTCGGGACTGACGGGCCTCGAGGTCGGACCGGTCGAGGTTCACCAACGAGAACTCGCTGGCGACGAAGAGTCCGGTGCCCACGGTGAGCAGCAGGCCGAAGGCGAGCAGTATCCACTCGTTCACCGGGTTCCGTCACCCCGCTCGGAGGACGTGGCGCCCGAGGTCGGGAGGCGCGGCGTGCGATGGTGCGTGGGTGCGGTCGTCTGAGACGGAGGGTCATCCATAGACGGGAGATCTTACGGCACGTGCACGCTTTCCGTCGCGCGACCTCGGCCCCGTCTCACCAGCTGACGGGGAGCGCCTTGCCCTCTTCGTAGCCGGCCGCCGACTGGACGCCGACGAGCGCTCGCTCGGCGAACTCGGGGACCGACCGAGCCCCCGCGTAGGTGAAGGAGCTGCGGACGCCCGAGGTGATCATGTCGAGGAGGTCCTCGACTCCGGGACGCAGCGGGTCGAGGTAGATCTTCGACGACGAGATGCCCTCGGCGAAGAGCGTCTTGCGGGCCAGTTCGTAGGGGTCGAGGCGCTCGAAGCGACCGCGCACGGCCTTGGTCGAGGCCATGCCCCAGCTCTCTTTGTAGAGGCCGCGCTCGTCGCTCGCCAGCTCGCCCGGCGCCTCGATGGTGCCGGCGAACCACGAGCCGATCATCACCGACGACGCACCCGCCGCGAGGGCGAGCGCGACGTCGCGGGGGTAGCGCACCCCGCCGTCGGCCCAGACGTGCGCGCCGAGGGCACGGGCGGTGGCGGCCGTCTCGAGCACGGCCGAGAACTGGGGGCGGCCGACGGCCGTCATCATGCGGGTGGTGCACATGGCGCCCGGCCCGACGCCGACCTTGACGATCGAGGCGCCGGCCGCGACGAGGTGGCGGACGGCCTCCTCGGTGACCACGTTGCCGGCGACGATCGGCAGGCCCAGGCCGAGGGCCGAGACCGCCTTGACGGCCCGGATCATGCCGTCCTGGTCGCCGTGGGCCGTGTCGATCACGAGCACGTCGACGCCCGCGGCGGCGAGTGCCCTCGCCTTGCCGGCGACGTCGCCGTTGATGCCGACCGCCGCGGCGACGCGCAACCGGCCGTCGGCGTCGACCGCGGGCTGGTAGATCGTCGACCGCAGCGCGCTCTTGCGGCTCACCGTGCCGACGACCCGACCGTGCCGCAGCACGGGCGCGAAGTGGATGTCGGCCGCGACCATGCGGTCGAAGGCGTCGCGGGGGCTGTCGACGTCGTCCGCGTCGAGCGAGGTCAGGGCGCCGTGCAGCAGGTCGCCGAGCACCGCGTCCCGCGGGGCCGTGACCAGGCGCGAGGTGGCGATGCAGCCGAGGTACGCCCCCGTGCCGTCGTGCAGGACGATGCCGTGGCCCTCGACGGCCGGGACGACGGAGAGCGCCTGCTCGACGGTCTGCCCCGCGTCGAGCGAGTACGGCGTGTCGTAGTCGACGGGCTGGTCCTTGACCCAACGGATCGCGGCGTCGAGGTCTTGCAGGTGCATGTCCTGCGGCAACACGCCGAGGCCGCCCCGACGCGCCAGCGTCGCCGCCAGGCGCGGGCCCGTGACCGAGTTCATGTTGGCCGACACGATCGGGATCGTGGCACCGGTGCCGTCGCCCGGGGAGAGGGACACGTCGAGCCTGCTGGTGATCGACGACCGGCTCGGGACGAGGAACACGTCGGAGTAGGTCAGATCGTGCGTGGGGGTCGTCTCGTAGAACCGCATGGGTCCACGGTAATCCCTGTGAGTCGTCCCGCCGAGGACCGGCCGTTTGCGCTTAAGGTGGAGGGGGTGGGCGTCGCAGCCCACGCACTGATCAACAATCAACGGAGAGTGGGCGATCGGCTGTGTCAAGCCACGTGACCGGTACAACTGACGACGGCGCTGCAGCCGAGTTCGGGGCCAACGAGTGGCTCGTCGACGAGCTCTACGAGCAGTGGGTGGTCGACAAGAACTCGGTCGACGAGTCGTGGTGGCCGATCCTCGAGGCCTACACGCCGCCCGAGGGCGGATCAGCCCCCACGTCGCCCACCGCACCGTCCGTCGAGACCGCACCCGCGCCTCCTGCGTCGTCCGCTGCCGCTCCGGTTGCCGAGGCGACGGCACCCGCCGCCGCTGCGACCGCCGGCCAGAAGGCCGCCGCGCGCACCACCTCGGTCGAGCCGGCGGCGAAGCCGATCCCGGCCCAGGTGCCCGACAAGGCCAAGGCGAAGCCCGCCTCGGCCGGCGAGCAGCCCACGCCCGAGGCCGAGAACGTGGTCTCACCGCTGCGCGGCATGGCCAAGTCCCTCGCCACGAACATGGACGCCAGCCTCACCGTGCCCACCGCGACGAGCGTCCGCACGATCCCGGCGAAGCTGATGATCGACAACCGCATCGTCATCAACAACCACCTCAAGCGCGCCCGCGGCGGCAAGGTGTCGTTCACCCACCTGATCGGTTGGGCCCTGGTCCAGGCCCTGAAAGAGTTCCCCAGCCAGAACGTCTTCTACGACGAGGTCGACGGCAAGCCGTCGGTCGTCACCCCCGCGCACGTCAACCTCGGCCTCGCGATCGACATCCCGAAGCCCGACGGCACCCGGGCCCTGCTCGTTCCCGGCATCAAGAAGGCCGAAGAGATGCACTTCGGCGAGTTCCTGACCGCCTACGAGGACATCGTCAAGCGCGCCCGCGACAACAAGCTCGCCGCGGCGGACTTCCAGGGCAACACGATCTCGCTGACCAATCCCGGCGGCATCGGCACCGTCCACAGCGTGCCCCGCCTGATGAAGGGCGCGGGCGCCATCATCGGCGCCGGTGCACTCGACTACCCGGCCGAGTTCCAGGGGTCGGCCTCGAAGACGCTCGTCGAGCTGGGCATCGGCAAGACCATCACGCTCACCAGCACCTACGACCACCGGGTCATCCAGGGGGCGGGCTCGGGCGAGTTCCTCAAGAAGGTGCACGAACTGCTGATCGGGCAGCGCGGCTTCTACGAGGACATCTTCGCGGCGCTGCGCATCCCCTACGAGCCGATCCACTGGAACGCCGACATCAACGTCAACCTGGCCGAGCGCGTCAGCAAGACGGCCCGCGTCCAGGAGCTGATCAACAGCTACCGCGTGCGCGGCCACCTGATGGCCGACATCGACCCGCTCGAGTACCGCCAGCGCACGCACCCCGACCTCGCGATCGAGAGCCACGGGCTCACCTTCTGGGACCTCGACCGCGAGTTCGTCACCGGTGGCCTGGGCGGCCGCACCCACGCCCTCTTGCGCGACATCCTCGGCATCCTGCGCGACTCGTACTGCCGCACCATCGGCGTCGAGTACATGCACATCCAAGATCCCGCGCAGCGCAAGTGGATCCAGGACCACCTCGAGGTGCCCTACACGAAGCCCTCGCACGACGAGCAGATGCGCATCCTCGCGAAGCTCAACGAGGCCGAGGCCTTCGAGACCTTCCTGCAGACGAAGTACGTCGGCCAGAAGCGCTTCAGCCTCGAGGGCGGCGAGTCCACCATCTCGCTGCTCGACACGGTCATGCAACACGCCGCCCGCGAAGGCCTCGACGAGGTCGCCATCGGCATGGCCCACCGCGGCCGCCTCAACGTGCTGACGAACATCGCCGGCAAGACCTACGGTCAGATCTTCCGCGAGTTCGAGGGCACGCAAGACCCCAAGACCGTGCAGGGCTCGGGCGACGTCAAGTACCACCTCGGCACCGAGGGCGAGTTCACGAGTGCCGTCGGCGAGACCATCCCCGTGTACCTGGCCGCGAACCCGTCGCACCTCGAGGCCGGCGACGGCGTGCTCGAGGGCATCGTGCGCGCCAAGCAGGACCGTGGGACGCCCGGGGCCTTCAGCACGTTGCCGATCCTGATCCACGGTGACGCGGCGATGGCCGGCCAGGGCGTCGTGGTCGAGACGCTGCAGATGTCGCAGCTGCGCGGTTACCGCGTCGGCGGCACCATCCACATCGTCATCAACAACCAGGTGGGCTTCACCACCCCGCCGTCCGAGTCGCGCACGTCGGTGTACTCGACCGACGTCGCCAAGACGATCCAGGCTCCGATCTTCCACGTGAACGGCGACGACCCCGAGGCCGTGGCCCGCGTCGCCGAGCTCGCGTTCTCGTACCGTCAGCAGTTCAAGCGCGACATCGTCATCGACCTCGTGTGCTACCGCCGACGCGGTCACAACGAGGGAGACGACCCCTCGATGACACAGCCGCTGATGTACAACCTCATCGAGCAGAAGCGCTCGGTGCGCACCCTCTACACCGAGGCCCTCGTCGGCCGTGGCGACATCACGCAGGACGAGTACGACGGCGCCCACCGGGACTTCCAGGAGCGCCTCGAGCGCGCCTTCGCCGAGACGCACGCCGCGCAGACCGGGTCGATCCCCGTCGTGACGAACGACGACGGCGACGTCGCCGACCTCGAGCGTCCCGTGGCCCAGCAGGACGACGCCCGGGGCGAACCCGAGACCACGGGGGTGTCGCTCGAGCTCGTCCACGACATCGGTGACGCCCACGACAACCCGCCGGCCGGGTTCTCGGTCCACCCCAAGCTGCAGCAGCTGCTCAAGAAGCGCGTCGACATGAGCCGCAACGGCGGCATCGACTGGGCCTTCGCCGAGCTGCTGGCCTTCGGCTCGCTGCTCACCGAGGGCACTCCCGTGCGCCTCGCGGGCCAGGACAGCCGACGCGGCACCTTCGTGCAGCGGCACTCGGTGCTGCACGACCGTGAGAACGGCCAGGAGTGGCTGCCGCTGCAGAACGTCGCCGACAACCAGGCGAAGCTCTGGATCTACGACTCGCTGCTCAGCGAGTACGCGGCCATGGCGTTCGAGTACGGCTACTCGGTCGAGCGGGCCGACGCGCTCGTGCTGTGGGAGGCGCAGTTCGGCGACTTCAGCAACGGCGCCCAGACGGTCATCGACGAGTTCATCTCGTCGGCCGAGCAGAAGTGGGGTCAGCGCTCGAGCGTCGTGCTGTTGCTGCCGCACGGCTACGAGGGGCAGGGCCCCGACCACTCGTCCGCCCGCATGGAACGCTTCCTGCAGCTCTGCGCCGAGGACAACATGACGATCGCGCGGCCGTCGACACCCGCGTCGTACTTCCACCTGTTGCGTCGTCAGGCCTACGCCCGCCCGCGTCGTCCGCTCGTGGTCTTCACCCCGAAGGCCATGCTGCGGTTGCGTGGAGCGACCAGCGGGGTCGACGCCTTCACCTCGGGTCGCTTCGAGCCGGTGCTCGACTGCACGCGGGTCTCCGAGCCCGAGTCGACCAAGCGCGTCGTGCTGCACAGCGGCAAGATCCACTACGACCTCTCGACCGAGCTCGACAAGCGGGGCGTCCAGAACGACGTCGCGCTCGTCCGCCTCGAGCAGCTCTACCCGCTGCCCCTCGACGAGATCCGCCGCGTGCTCGACCGCTACCCGTCCGCCGAGCTCGTCTGGGCGCAAGAAGAGCCCGAGAACCAGGGCGCCTGGCCGTTCGTCGTGCTCGAGCTGCAGAAGCACCTCGACCGACAGATCCGCGTCGCGTCGCGTCCTGCGTCGGCCTCGCCGGCCGCCGGCTCGAACAAGGCGAGCGCTGCGCAGCAGGCGACGCTGATCGCCGAGGCACTCGACCTGTAGACGGTCCTCGCCCGCACGACCGTGGCCGCGCCTCCTGAAGGAGGCGCGGCCACGGTCGTCTCGCGCGTCGGCAACTCAGGAGAAACGTGCCCGCCGGGGACGGCCCCGGGCTGAAGGACGGCACGAGTCCTGACGTGCCGACGCGGATCGATTCGGGGCCGCGGGACGGGCCGACGGACGGCGCTTGCACCGGCCCCGGTCCGCCCGGGTTAAGGTCAGCGCCCCGCTGTCGGCAACGCAGGACTCCTGCTGCCGCAGCGGGCGCAGACACGCCGATGTGCAACCGTTCTCCGGAATTGCCGACACACGCCTGCGACGAACGACACCCGCATCGACACCGCGCCGGCACCGGCACCGGGACCGGCACCGGCATCGGCATCGGCATCGGCATCGGCATCGGCATCGATGGTCGACCCCGGGAGCGGACCCGTGCCGCCCGTCGGCAATTCAGGACTTCTGCGCGCGCAGCACCCCGCGGGGCACGTCACGACGGCACCGGCCAGGAGTTACCGGCGCACGACGCACGAGGCACGACGCGTCACCCGCGACACGGCTGGCCGCGGAGGGAGTCGGCACCGCGGAGAGGGATCGAACCTCAGGGCTGGGCCACCGGCGGGACGGCGCGGCCAGCACCGGGAGGGCGGTCAGCGTCAGGAGGAGACGGGACCGCCGCGGTCAGATGAGCTTCGAGTAGCGGACGCCGGCCTCGTGGTAGCCGCGCTTGCGGTAGAACCGGTTGGCCGAGTCGGTCGCGGCAGCCGAGACGGCGTTGAGAACGCGCGCCTGGTGCCCGCGGGCCCAGGACTCGAAGTGCCCCAGCAGGTACGAACCGACGCCGTCGCGGCGGGCCTCGGCCGACACGACGAGCAGCAGGAGTTCGGCCGTCGGCGCGTCGTCGTTGTACGCCCACACCACGTGACCACCGGCCACGGCGGTGATGCGCCCGTCGTCGCCACGGACGACCCACGTCTCGTGCCCCGCGTCGGCCGTGAGCCGCGTCAGCCGCGCGGACAGGACGTCCGCGTCGAGCGTGTAACCGAGCAGGCCGATCAACGACACGAGGTCGTCGAGGTCGCTGGTGGTCGGGATGCCGAGGGGCTGCACCGTTGCGGTCATGCCACGACGCTAGCGCAGGGGCGAAGAGTGTGACGACCGCCCGCCGGGCCGTGGCGGACGTGCTCTTGCTTTGATCTTGACGAAGTCTTAGTATATTACCTGCAACATATTCTCACAGACAGGATCAGCCATGCACCTCTCCCCTCGTTCGCGCCGTGTCACCGCCCATCTCGCACTTCCCGTGGCCGTCGTGCTGAGCGGCATCGTCGTCGGCACCAGTTCGTACGCCGCATTCTCGGACCGGACCGACAATCCCGCCAACTCCTGGGCCAGCGGCAAGGTGGCCATCAGCGACGACGATGCCGGCGAGGCCCTCTTCGACGTCGCAGGACTGCTTCCGGGCGACTCGGGCTCCGACTGCCTCACGGTCACGACCGACACCAGTGCCGACAGCTCCGTGCGGTTCTACTCGAGCGAGTCGAGTGACGCCGACGCCCTCGCGGACCACCTCGACCTCGTCGTCGAGCGTGGCGCGGCGACGGACGACTGCTCGACCTTCGAACCCGTGGGCGCCCCCGTCCTGGACGGCAGCCTCTCCGACCTGATGGAGGTCACGTCGTTCGCCGACGGCCTGGGGCAGTGGGACGTCCCCGCCGGCTCGACCTCGTCGACGTACCGCTTCAGCTACGAGCTCGACCCCGCTGCCCCCAACACGGTGCAGGAGGCGAGCGCCATCACGACGTTCGTCTGGGAGGCGCAGAACGACTGACCTCGCAGGCGTCGGCCCCCGATACCCGCCTCCCCCGCACGGCCCCGAGACAGAGAGGACCCCGATGCCCCCACGCCTCCGTCGCTGTTCCGGCGACCTCGGTCCGCTCGTGGTGGCGACGACGGCGCGGACCGTCCTCTGGCTGGGCGTCCTGCTCGCCCTCTGGTGCGTCGTGCCCGCCGCTCTCGGCTGGCACGTCACCACGGTGGCGAGCGACTCGATGGCACCGCGCCTCCTGACCGGTGACGTCGTCGCCGCCGCCCCGATCGACGGCGACGACGTCACGCCGGGCCAGGTGCTGCTCGTCGACGACCCCGACCGCTCTGACCGGCTGCGGCTCCATCGGCTCGTCTCGCACGAATCCGGCGGGCTCCGGCTGCGGGGTGACGCCAACGCGGCCCCCGACAGCTCGCTCGTCGACGCCGAGGCCGTCCACGGGGTCGGGATCTTGCGGGTGCCCTGGGTGGGGGCGCCGGGGCTGTGGCTCCGGGGCGGCGAGGTCGTCCGGCTCGTGATGCTCGCGACCGGGGTCGCGGTCCTCGTCGGGCTGGCGCGTCTCGACCATCCGACGAGGTCGGCAACACCGTGTCCCGGCTGCGGACGACCCCGCTGGGAGGTCACCGCTCCGCCGATCGGGACGGCGGCGTCCCGGTCCGCCTCGCCGACCGCCCTCGGAGCAGCGGTGCTCGTCGTCGCTTCCCTGACGGGCATGGTGCCGAGTGGCGCGGCGTTCGCGGGAGTCACCGCGTCGGGCGGTCATGCCTCGACGGCGCACTTCCCGTGCATGGCGGGGCCCCTGCTCGACGACCCCGTCCTTGCTTGGGACTTCGACGAGCCCAGAGGGGACGACTACCGTGACGCCAGTGGGCACGATCGGGCCGGGCGGGCCCTGAGCGGCGCGGTCCGGAACGACGGATCGTGCGAGGCGAACCCCTCGCTCGACCTCCGGGCGGACGACGCCCGCGTGGTGGCCGAGACCCCTGAAGCAGCGCCGTCGACGTTCTCCGTCGAGGCCTGGTTCCGCACCGACCGGCCGGGCGGGCGCATCGTGGGCTTCGGTTCGAGCGACGCCCCTGCCTCGCCGAACAAGGACCGCCAGCTGTACGTCACGGCCGACTGTCTCGTGTCGTTCGGCGTGCAGGGCTCCAACGATTTCCGGTTCGCCGTGGCGAGCCGCAGCCGGGTGGACGACGGCGAGTGGCACCACGCCGTCGGCACCTTCCGCCCCGGGGCCCTCGACCTCTGGCTCGACGGCGTCCACCAAGCCGGCCGGAGCGACAACCGGGCAGCCAAGACGTACGACGGCTCGTGGAGGGTGGGCCGCGAGTCCCTCGACCCGTGGCCCGGCCAGCCTGCCGACTACACGTTCCGGGGTGACGTCGACACGGTCCGGGTCCACGACCGGGTGCTCGACGCTCCGTCCGTCGCCGCGCACCACTCCGCCGGTCGCTGACCAGCGCCTCGACGACCGACGACCGAGGAGGTGCGGGCGGCGTCGACCGTGGAGCTCACGCCCGCGACAGACGAGGCGGGCGGCGATCCGGGTCCACGACCGCGACCGGCGAGGCGACGACTAGCGGTGGGCGGACTGCAGCTCGCGCAAGCGCGCCAACACGGTCGCACGCAGGTCTTCGGGTGCCGTCTCGCGGCAGGCCCGCTGGACGGCCTCGGTCAGCACGACGCCGACCTTGTGCTCGCCCGAGCAGTCGCCGCAGTTCGCCATGTGCTCGCGGATGTCGGCCGCGTCCTCGCGGCACAACTCGTTGTGCAGGTAATCTTCGAGCTCGGCCTTGGCCTTGGTGCAACCACAGTCGGTCATTTCTTTCCGCCCTTCGACGAGCCGACGGGAACGGCGATGCCACGATCGCGTGCGTAGTCGGCGAGGAGTTCACGGAGCAGGCGACGGCCGCGGTGCAGGCGGCTCATCACGGTGCCCACGGGGGTCTTCATGATGTCGGCGATCTCTTGGTACGAGAAGCCTTCGACGTCCGCGAAGTACACGGCCATGCGGAAGTCTTCGGGGACCTTCTGCAGGGCGTCCTTCACGGCGCTGTCGGGGAGGTGGTCGATCGCCTCGGCCTCGGCCGAGCGGGTGGAGCCGGAGGCGCGGGTCGCCGACTCGGCGCCGCCCATCTGCCAGTCTTCCAACTCGTCGATCGTGCCCTGGTACGGGTCGCGCTGCTTCTTGCGGTACGTGTTGATGAACGTGTTGGTCTGGATGCGGTAGAGCCAGGCCTTGAGGTTCGTGCCCTGCTGGAACTGCGCGAACGCCGCGTAGGCCTTGACGAACGTCTCTTGCACGAGGTCGCTCGCGTCGGCCGGGTTGCGCGTCATGCGCATCCCCGCGGCGTAGAGCTGGTCCATGAACGGCAGCGCCTGTTCTTCGAACAGGGCGCGCTTCTCGGCGTCGGCGTCGACCGCCTCGAGGGCGGCGTCGACGTCGGCCTCGGTCGGTTCGACGGCGGCGGTCGGTGTGGGCTCGTGGCCCTCGGGGGTGCTCATCAGGGCCGATTCTAGTTCGGCGACGGTGATTTCCCTCGGTGCGAGTGCGACAGGCACAGGTCCTCCAGGTTCTTGCTGCATTACTGTGGTGAACCGATGCAGGTGTACAGGTATTCCGGGCCCGAGTTCTCTCCCTACGGCGACGGGAAGGTTCCCGAGGTCGACGAGGGGCGCTGGGTCGCGCCCACCGCCTCCGGGCCGTTGCGCGCCTCCTCGTCCCTGCCCGGGTCGAAGTCCCTGACGAACCGCGAACTCGTGCTGTCGGCGCTCGCCTCGTCGCCGTCGACGCTGCGGCTGCCGCTGCACTCCCGCGACACGGCGCTCATGGTCGAGGCGCTCAAGGCCCTGGGCACGACGGTCGCCGAGTTCCCGAACGACTCCCCCTTCGGCCCCGACCTGGTCGTCACGCCCGGCGAACTGCAGGGCGGCGCGACGATCGACTGCGGCCTGGCCGGCACGGTCATGCGCTTCCTGCCCCCGGTCGCCGCACTCGCCCTCGGACCGGTCACCTTCGACGGCGACGCCGGAGCCCGCAAGCGCCCCATGCGCACGACGATCGACGCCCTGCGCTCCCTCGGCGTCGAGGTGAACGACGACGGCCGGGGCGCGCTGCCCTTCAGCCTCTACGGCACCGGCGAGGTCGAGGGCGGCGACGTCGAGATCGACGCGTCGGCCTCGAGCCAGTTCGTCTCGGGGCTGCTGCTGTCGGCCCCCCGCTTCGAGCGCGGCCTCACCCTGACCCACACCGGCGAACGCCTGCCGAGCCTGCCCCACATCGAGATGACGATCGACGCGCTCGCCCAGCGCGGGGTCGAGGTCGCCTCGCCCGCCGTCGGCACCTGGATCGTGCCGCCGACGCCGATCGCAGGGCGCGAGGTCGTCATCGAACCCGACCTGTCGAACGCGGCGCCGTTCCTCGTGGCCGCCCTGGTCGCGGGCGGCACCGTGTCCATCCCGCACTGGCCCGCCGACACGACCCAGGTCGGGGCCGACCTGATCGAGCTGCTGCCGCTCTGGGGTGCGTCCGTCACGCTCGACGGCGACACCCTCACCGTCGACGGCGGCGTGGGCCTCGTCGGCGGCGGCTCGCTGCCCGGCGTGGACGTCGACCTGTCCCGCGGTGGCGAGCTCGCCCCGGCGCTGGTCGCCCTCGCCGCCCTCGCGTCGGGCCCGAGCACGATCACCGGCATCGGCCACCTGCGCGGCCACGAGACCGACCGCCTCGCGGCCCTCGCCGCCGAGATCAACGCCCTCGGAGGCGCGGTGACCGAACTCGAGGACGGCCTGCGCATCGAGCCGTCCCCGCTGCACGCGGGCCAGTGGCGCACCTACGAGGACCACCGCATGGCGACGGCGGCGGCGATCATCGGCCTCGCGGTCGAGGGGGTCGAGCTCGACGACGTCCGGGTCGTCGGCAAGACGCTGCCGCAGTTCGTCGAGTTGTGGGACGAGATGCTCGGCCGGTCCGTCCGCCAGAGCCCCGCCGACATCGACCTGCTCGGCTTCCTCTAGGCGCCGGGCCGACGACGATGAGCGGGGCACGGCGCAGGACGAGCGGGGCACGGTCGACGATGAGCGAGGCACGATGAGCTGGTGGAGCGACGGCGACGACGCCGAGGACGAGGGCGACTACGCCCAGTACGACGAGAGCTCGGTGCGGGTGCGCCCGAACCCCAAGGGCAACAAGCCGCGCACCAAGCAGCGCCCGGCCTACGCGAACGCCGAGGAAGGCGTCGTCTGGACGGTCGACCGTGGCCGCTACGGCGTGCTGATGGACGCCGGCACCCCCGACGAACGCGAGATCACGACGGCGCGGGCCCGCGAGCTCGGCAAGAAGAGCGTCGTGACCGGCGACCGCGTCGGTGTCGTCGGGGACACGAGCGGCTCCGAGGGGTCGCTCGCCCGCATCGTCAAGGTGCACGACCGCTCGACGCTGCTGCGGCGCAGTGCCGACGACAGCGACGCCGTCGAGCGCGTCATCGTCGCCAACGCCGACCAGATGCTGATCGTCGTCGCCGCCGCCGACCCCGAGCCCCGGCCCCGCCTGGTCGACCGCTACATGGTGGCGGCGTTCGACGCGGGGGTCGAACCGATCCTGTGCATCACCAAGACCGACCTCGCCGACCCGGCACCGTTCGCGGCGCACTTCTCGTGCTTCGACCTGCGCATCGTCACGACGACCTCGACCTCGTTCGACGAGGTCGCACCCGAAGGGCAGGTCTCCCCCGCGCTCGACGAGCTGCGCGGCGTCCTCGACGGGCACGTGACCGTCACGGTCGGCCACTCGGGCGTCGGCAAGTCGACCCTCGTCAACGCCCTGACCGGGTCGCGTCGCGAGGTCGGCGTGGTCAACGCCGTCACCGGTCGCGGACGGCACACCTCGTCGTCGACCGTGTCGTTCAAGGTCCCGACCGGCGGCTGGATCGTCGACACCCCCGGCGTGCGGTCGTTCGGACTCGGGCACGTCGACCCCGAGAACATCCTCAAGTCGTTCGCGGCGCACGCGATCCCGGCCGAGGGCGATCCGGTCGACGGCATCCCGCTGGCCGAGGCCCACGACTGGGAGATCGTCGACCGCATCGAGGCCGGCGAGCTCGGCGACGTCGGCCGCGAACGGCTCGAGTCGCTGCAATCGCTGCTCGCGTCCAAGGGCGGCGTGAGCGCCCGCGACCTCGCGGCCGCGGCCGACGACGCCCGCAGCGACGAACTCGGCTAGCGCGCCGCCGCGTCGCACCGCACTCGGTCGCTCGGCGCCGGCCGATCCGCGCTGGGGCCGACCGCGCGACATCGCACCGCGTCTCGTGCAGCACACCTGGACTAGTCGCGGTGACGTGCACGAAACGCGGTGCAGTGAAGTGTGGGGCCTTTCGGTGCGGCGCCGAGCGGGGAGCGGACGCGGGGCGGGCCGGGGGCGGCGGTGAGGTGGGTGCAGGAGGTGCGGCGCGGGCCGGGGCGGCGGTGCGGTGGGTGCAGGAGGCGCGGGCCGGGTCGGCGGACAGGGCGCGGACGAGCAGGGCGGGCTGGGTACGCTGACGGGGTGACCGATGCTGCCGAGCCGACCCGCGCCTCCTCGTCCGACCGATCCACCGGGACCCCCTGGGCGGACGACCTGGCGCTCGCCCTCGAGCTGGCCGACCTGGCCGACGCGATCAGCACCGAGCGGTACCGGTCGGCCGACCTGCACGTGTCGCTCAAGCCCGACCGCTCGCACGTGACCGACGCCGACCAGGCCGTCGAGCGCGCGATCCGCGACCGGGTCGCCGCCGCGCGGCCCGACGACACCTTCTACGGCGAGGAGTACGGCCACGACGCTCCCTCGCACCGTCAGTGGGTGGTCGACCCGATCGACGGCACGGCGAACTTCCTGCGCGGGGTGCCGGTCTGGGCGGCGTTGATCTCGCTCGTCGTCGACGGGGTGCCCGTGGTGGGCGTGGTCAGTGCTCCCGCGCTCGGCCGGCGCTGGTGGGCGACGCAGGGCGGCGGGGCGTTCTCGACCGAGCACGACGGGCCGCTGCGGGTGTCGGGCGTGCGCGACCTGGCCGACGCGTCCCTGAGCTTCAACGGGCTCGAGTACTGGATCGATGCCGGGCGCCTGCCGCAGCTGCTCGACCTGACGAGCCGGGTCTGGCGGACGCGGGCGTACGGCGACTTCTGGTCGTACATGCTCGTCGCCGAGGGCGCGCTCGACGTCGCGGGCGAGTTCGACCTGCAGCCCTACGACATGGCGGCCGTGGCGGTCGTCGTCGAGGAGGCCGGCGGACGCTTCACCAGTGCCGACGGGCGGCCGGGCCCCTGGCACGGCACCGCGATGGCGACGAACGGACTGCTGCACGAGAGCGTCCTCGGGGTCGTGGCCGCGCCTCCTGCCTGATCGGCACCGGCGGCCGAGGTTCATCCCTGCGACGGAGGGCGACTCAGCCCTGCGCTTATGTTCACGCAACGTGCGGGCGGCTTGACTGGTCACACGACGTCACCGGCTCCGCACAGGGGCACCGAGCAGCTCGGGCAGGGTCGTCAGGGGCTCCGCCGCCCGTGTCCCTGCACGGGCGGCCGGGCCTCGCCAACCGCGTCACCGACCGCGTCACCAGCCGATCGAAAGGCCCATCATGTTCGTCACGCCCGCCGTCTCCGTCTCCGCCACCACCAGCACGGTCGCCGGCTCGATCGACCCCGCCTCGATCGCCCTGCCGACCACGCGTCAGGTCGACGTCACGTGCTACGTCGTCGAGGCCTTCGCCCGCCTCTGACCCGACCGCCACCCGACGGTTCGCCGCCCGACGATCCGCCGTCCGACGATCCGCCGCCCGACGGTTCGACGACCCGGGAGGCGCGTCCCCCCGAGGAGGCGCGGGTCGCCTCCCCGACAGCGGTCGCCGGCTACGAGGCCGCGGCCCCCTCGCCCACGCGCCCCTTCTTGCGGGCGCGCAAGTCCATCAGCCCGAGCACGAGCGCCACGGACACCAGGGCGATCGTGACGAAGAAGCCGTTGCGGTAGGCCTCGTGGTAGACGTCGAGGTTCGCCCCGTCCGCTCCCCCGGAGCCGGCGATGACCGAGTAGAACGTCGAGACCGCCGCCGCCGTGCCGATGGCCGTGCCGGCCCGCTGACCGACCTGCCCCATCGATCCGGCGACGCCGCCCATCTCGACGGGCACCTCGGCCAGCGTCAGCGTCTGGTTCGGCGAGATGACGAAGCCGCCGCCGGTGCCGGCGATCAGCATGCCGATGCCCATGGCGTAGGGCGTGATGTCGCGCGGGGTGAGCACGGCCGCGAGCAGCAGGGCGACGAAGCCCACCGCGACCAGGATCAGCCCGAGGACGACCAGGCTGCGGCCGAACCGGTCGACGAGGCGTCCGCCGTAGAACGCCGCGACGGCACTGGTCAGGGCGAACGGGATGGTGACCATGCCGGCGTAGACGGGTTCGAGGCCGAGCCCCTGCTGCAGGTACAGGGTCGTCAGCAGGAAGGTCGCGGGCAGGGCGCAGAAGTAGACCGTCGCGATCAGGGTGCCGTTGCGATACGACGCCAGCGAGAACAGGCTGAAGTGCACGACGGGTGACTTGCCCCGGGCCTTGTAGCGCTGCTCCCACCAGACGAACGCGGCGCCGAAGCCGACGAAGCCGATCAGGAAGAGCCAGCGCAGCGGGTCGTCGCCCTGTCCGGTGGTCAGGACGAACGGCAGCATCAGGGTGAAGATCGTCAGGCCGAGCAGCACGATGCCGAACAGGTCGAGCTCGTTGTGGCCGTTGGAGGCCGTCCGCGTCTTCGGCAGCAGCTTGAGGGCGAAGAAGATGGCGATCAGGCCGAGGGGGATGTTCATCCAGAACAGCAGGCGCCAGCCGTCCTGCGGGCCGCCGATCGCGATGAGCAGGCCACCGAGGGTCGGGCCGAACGCCGTGCTGACGCCGATGATGGCGCCGAAGAAGCCGAACGCGCGACCGCGCTCCTTGCCCTGGAAGAGCTGCTGGATGAGCCCGAGCACCTGCGGCATCTGGATTCCGGCGGCGACGCCCTGCAGGATGCGCGCGGCGACGAGCAACTCGATGGTCGGCGCGAGGGCGCAGAGCAGGCTCGCGACGGTGAACGAGGTCAGGCCGATGACGAACATCATGCGGCGCGACTTGAGGTCGCCGAGACGGCCGGACGGCACGAGCGAGAGGCCGAAGGCGAGCGCGTAGCCGGCGACGATCAGCTGCAGGGCGGTGGGGCCGGCGCCGAGCGACGCCTCGATGCTGGGCAAGCCGACGTTGACCTTCGACAGGTCGAGGATCGTCAGGGCGGCGACGCCGACGCAGACGGCGAAGGCGCGCCACTTCTGGCGTTCTTCGTCGGAGCGGGCGGCGCGACCGGACGCGGGGCGGGCGGCGTCGGCGCCTCCCGGGGCAGGGGTGTCGGATGTCTTCGTCATGGGATCGTTCCGTCATACACCGTGCACGGCCTGCAACGACGCGGGTGCCTGCGGAACGCGAGGGGCGAGGGTGCGCCGACCCGCGCCTCCCGGGCTCTGTCGGTCGGGGGAACCGAGAGCCGAGGAGGCGCGGGGGGCGACGTGGGTCAGGCCGCCTTGATCAGGCCGTTCGGGTTGAGGACGTACTTCGTGGCCGCGCCCTGGTCGAACTCGGCGTAGCCGCGCGGGGCGTCCTCGAGGCTGATCGCCTGGGCGTGGACGTTCTTCGCGATGCTCGTGCGGTCGTGGAGGATCGCCATCATCAGCTGCCGGTTGTACTTCATCACCGGGCACTGGCCCGTGGTGAACGACAGCGACTTGGCCCAGCCGGTGCCGAGGCTGAGCGACAGCGAGCCCTTCTGCGCGGCGGCGTCGATGCCGCCCGGGTCGCCGGTGACGTAGAGCCCCGGGATGCCCATGGCGCCACCGGCCGCGGTGATGTCCATCAGCGAGTTCAGCACGGTGGCCGGTGCTTCCTCGCCCGAACCGCCTCCGTGGCCCTTGGCCTCGAAGCCGACCGCGTCGACGGCGCAGTCGACGAGGGGTTCGCCGAGGATCTGGTCGATCTGCTCGCCCGGCTCGCCCTTGGTCAGGTCGACGGTCTCGCAGCCGAAGCTGCGGGCCTGGGCGAGGCGGTCGGCGTTCATGTCGCCGACGATGACGACGCTGGCACCGAGCAGCAGGGCTCCGGTGGCGGCGGCGAGGCCGACGGGGCCGGCTCCGGCGACGTAGACGGTCGAGCCGACCTCGACCCCCGCGGTGACGGCACCGTGGAAGCCGGTCGGGAAGATGTCGGACAGCATCGCCAGGTCGAGGATCTTCTCCATGGCCTGGTCGGCGTCGGGGAACTTGAGCAGGTTCCAGTCGGCGTAGGGCACGAGCACGTACTCGGCCTGGCCGCCGACCCAGCCGCCCATGTCGACGTATCCGTAGGCGCTGCCGGGGCGGTCGGGGTTGACGTTGAGGCAGATGCCGGTCTTGCGTTCCTTGCAGTTGCGGCACCGGCCACAGGCGATGTTGAACGGCACCGAGACGATGTCGCCGACCTTGATGAACTCGACGTCGGGGCCGACCTCGACGACCTCGCCGGTGATCTCGTGGCCGAGCACGAGGTTCGTCGGGGCGGTGGTGCGGCCGCGGACCATGTGCTGGTCGGAACCGCAGATGTTGGTGGCGACCGTGCGCAGGATCGCGCCGTGGTTGACCTTGCGCCCGACGTTGGCCGGGTTGACGCCGGGGCCGTCCTTGAGCTCGAAGGTCGGGTAGTCGACGTCGATGACCTCGACCTGGCCGGGGCCCTTGTAGGCGACCGCGTGATTCGTTGCCATGGTGATCCTCCTTGATCACGAGCGAGCACGGGACGTGCCCGTCGTCGGCAGGCTATTGCGCGGGTCGGGTGGTGCGCCCGAATCACAGCCAGCGTTCAGGCGGACGATCAGCGACGGGTGTCGCGGTACGGCCCCCCGCACCCCCGTTCGGGGGCCACTTCGCCGGATCGGGCAACATATGTACCCCGTCTGGCCGTCCCGTGTGTGAGTATTGGTCACGGCGCAGAGTCGCGGGGAGCCATCAGGGTGCCGGGAGGCATGGTCCGTGCGACGACTGCCGGGGTGCCTGCCGCGGTGCCCGCACCCGATCAGGACAGGACCTCAGCCACGTGGAACTCCGTGACTACATCCGCATTCTCCGCAAGGGCTGGATCTTCATCGCCGCCCTCACGCTCGTCGGCCTCGCCGCCGGGGCGCTGAGCTCGATCCTGGCCACGCCGACCTACGTGTCGTCGACCCGGCTGTTCGTCTCGGTGCAGGCGCAGGACTCGTCGACCACGGTCGACGCGGTGCAGGGCAGCAGCGCGGCCCAGCAGAAGGTCCGGTCGTACGTCGACGTCGTGACGAGCGACGCGGTGCTCGACCCGGTGATCGACCAACTCGGCCTCGACACCACGGCCGCGGGCCTCGCCTCGAAGATCACGGCCGAGTCGCCCCTGAACACCGTCCTGATCAACATCACGGTCACCGACACCGACGCCCAGCGCGCCGCCGACGTCGCCAACGCGGTGGGCGCCTCCCTCACGGACGTCGTCGTCAACGAGCTCGAGACGCCGACCGGTGGAGGCGCGAGCCTGGTCAAGATCGCGACGATCGTCCCCGGGTCGGTCGCCTCGGCACCCTCGACCCCGCGCACCACGCTGAACCTCGGCCTGGGCCTCCTGATCGGCCTCGCCCTCGGCGTCGGAGCGGCCGTGCTGCGCAGCACCCTCGACACCCGCATCCACGGGTCGCACGACGTCGAGCTCGTCACCGACGCACCCATCGTGGGTGGCATCAGCTACGACCCCGGGGCGAAGAAGCACCCGCTGATCGTGCACGTCGACCCGCGCAACCCGCGCGCCGAGTCGTTCCGCACCCTGCGGACCAACCTGCAGTTCGTCAACGTCGAGTCGGCCAGCCGCTGCTTCGTCGTCACCTCGTCGCTGCCCGGCGAGGGCAAGACGACCACGACGGCCAACCTCGCGGTGGCCCTCGCCGAGACCGGCGCCACGGTGGCCGTCGTCGACGGCGACCTCCGCCTGCCGCGCCTCGCCGACACCCTCGGGCTCGAGGGCGTCGTCGGCCTGACCGACGTGTTGATCGGTCGGGCCGACCTCCAGGACGTCCTGCAGCCCTGGGGCCGCGGCACCATGTACGTGCTGCCGGCCGGCCGCGTTCCCCCGAACCCGAGCGAGCTGCTCGGCTCGAAGGCGATGTCGTCGCTGATCGAGTCGCTGACGACGTCGTTCGACTACGTGCTGATCGACGCGCCTCCGCTGCTGCCGGTGACCGACGCGGCCATCCTCAGCAAGCTGACCGGCGGCGCGATCGTCGTGTCGGCCGCGGGCCGCACGACCCGCAACGAGCTGCAGTCCGCGTTGCGCAACCTCGAGCACATCGGCAGCAAGGTGCACGGCATCGTGCTGACGATGCTGCCGACGAAGGGGCCCGACGCCTACGGTTACGGCAACTACGGGGCGTACTACGGCATGGAGCAGGACGCACCCGAGGCGGGCGTCGGCGACCTGCCCGTGGCCCCGAAGACGAGCTCGCGCTCGGCGAAGTAGGCGGCCCCGTGTCTTTCGTGATCCCCCGCCGCACCTCGACCACCTTCTCGTTGCTGACCGTCTGCACCGGCAACATCTGCCGGTCCCCCCTGGCCGAGCTGTACCTCCGCCGCGGTCTCTCGTCGTGGGACGACGTCACCGTGTCGAGCGCCGGCACCATGGCCGTCGACGACGACGTCATGCCCGACCAGGCCCGGGCCCTCGCCCGGTCCTTCGACCTGGAGCCCGACGACCACCGGGCCCGGTTCCTGTTCGAGCGCGACGTCCGCGATGCCGACCTCGTCGTGGCGCTCGCCCGCGAACACCGCCGGGCCGTCGTCTCGATGCACCCCCGCGCCAGCCGGTACACGTTCACCCTGCGTGAGGCCGCCCGCCTCGCCCGCGACGTGACCGACGCCGAGCTGGTCGACGCCCTGCCCGCCGACGCCTCCACCGTGGCCGATCGACTGCGTGCGACCGTGGCCCTGCTGGCCTCGCGCCGCGGCACGGTCGAGGCACCGGACGACCCGCTGGACGACGACGTCGTCGACCCCTACCGCCGGTCGGACGAGACGTTCACCGAGTCGGGTCGCCAGCTGGTGCCCGCAGCCGACGTGCTCGTCGACCTTCTGACCCGCGCCGCCGCCCTCGACGGGGGTGACCGCTGATGCCCGACGCACGCCGCAAGAGGGGGTCGCGCGCACGCGCCCGCCGCCGCCTGGCCATCATCGGGATCGGGGCCTTCGTCCTCGTCGACCTCGGACTCGTCGCCCTGGCCCTGAACCGCGAACCGTCTGGTCTGGCTGCCGACGCCGAGCCCGCCGCCACGTCGACGCCTCGCCCGGTCGAGACCGAGAGCACGCCGTCGCCCACCCCGACCCCCACCACCGCCGCCGAGGCCGTGACGCCGACGCGCCTCCTGTCGGTCGTCGACGCGGGGACCGCGTGGCGTGCGCAGGCCGCGAGCTGCACCCCCGGCACCGTCGCGTCGCCGCCCGTCGTCGAGCAGACGACGTCGGGAGGCGCCACTTGGTCGGCCACGTCGGTCGCGACCGGTGGCTCCCTCGCCGGTCTGGACCGCCTGCAGGCGACCGACGCGTCGTCGGCCTTCGTCGTCGGCCCGGCCGGGGACGACTGTGCGCCGGCGTTCGCCCAGACCTTCAGCGGGGGTGCCGAGTACCGCGACTACCCCGAGCGACTGGCGGCGTCGTGGTACGTCGCCCGGACCGCGCCCGGCACCGTGCACTCCCCCTCGGGTGACCGTGCGGCCCCGTGCCCGACCGTCGTCGACCTCGCGGTCGTGAGCGACGCCGAGGCCGGGGTGCTGTGCAGCGACCGGACGTTCTTCCGCACCGGTGACGGCGCGACCACCTGGGACGCGGGCACCGTCGTCGACGGCGCCGTCGCCGTCACCGCCGCCTCGGGCTCGTACCTGGTCGCGTCGACCGGTGCCGCCGACTGTGACGGCACCGCCGTCGTGACGCCGCCGACCGCGTCGGGCGCGGCCGCGACGACCGTGGGCTGCGCGCCGGCGTCCTCCGAGACGCCCGGAGCGATCGCGCTCTCGGCCTCGGCGGCGGCGGTCTGGCTCTGGGCCGACGACGTCGTGTCGGTGTCGACGGACGGCGGGGTGACCTGGTGATCGACCGGTTCATGGCCTCGCCGGCGCGACGGACCGCCCTGCAGGTGGGGCTCGACGCCCTCTCGTGGATCACCGCGATCTTCTTCGCCGTGTCGCTGCGCTACGACTTCTGGTACGGCGACGTCACCTGGCGGGCGGTCTTCGGCGTCGCCGCCGTGACGGTCGTCGTCGGAGCGGCACTCGGCTACGCGACGGGGCTGTACCGTCGCCGGTTCGTGCCGGGCAGCTTCGCCGAGGTGCGCACCATCGTCGCGGTGGTCGTCGGGACGGGCCTGATCGTCGGCATCCCCGTCCTCGCGATCGGGACCGAGATCATGTTGGCGCGCAGCACCGTGTTCATCGCCATGCCGGTCGTCTTCGTCTTCATGGGTGCTCTGCGCTACGTGGCCCGGCTCTACGTCGAGACCAAGAACCGGCCCGGCGAGAGCGCCCAACCGACGCTCATCTTCGGAGCGGGTCGGCTCGCCAACCACCTCGTCCGCCGCATGCTGACCGACCCGGCCTCGCCGTACCTCCCCGTCGGCCTGATCGACGACGACCGCACGCGGTCGAGCCTGCGCATCGAGGGCGTGCGCGTCCTCGGGACGAGGCACGATCTCGTCGCCGCTGCCGAGCGCAGCGGCGCGAAGGCGATCATCGTCGGCATCGCGAAGGCCGACGCCCCCCTGCTACAGGACATCACCGACCGGGCCGCCGAGGCCGGTCTCCGCGTGATGGTCCTCCCGCTGCTCGACGAGATCCTCGAGGGCAAGTCGCGGCTCGGCGACGTGCGCGACATCGCCATCGAGGACATCATCGGCCGTCACCCGGTCGACACGCAGGTCGAGTCGATCGCGGGCTACCTGGCGGGCAAGCGCGTCCTCGTCACGGGAGCCGGCGGGTCGATCGGCAGCGAGTTGTGCCGCCAGATCGCCAAGTTCGGCCCCGCCGAGCTGATCATGCTCGACCGTGACGAGACCGGTCTGCAGCAGTCGCAGCTGTCGATCTCGGGCAACGGCCTGCTCGACACCAAGGAGGTCGTGCTGGCCGACATCAGGGACCCGGAGGCGCTGCGAGCGATCTTCGCGGACCGTCGACCCGAGGTGGTCTTCCATGCGGCGGCGCTGAAGCACCTGCCGATGCTCGAGCAGTACCCCGACGAGGCGTGGAAGACGAACGTGCTCGGCACCCAGAACGTGCTCGACGCGAGCAAGGCCGTCGGGGTGACGACGTTCGTCAACATCTCGACCGACAAGGCGGCGAACCCGACGAGCGTGCTGGGGCACTCGAAGCGCCTGGCCGAGCGGCTCACGGCCTGGACCGCCGACGAGACCGGTGCCCGCTACCTGTCGGTGCGGTTCGGCAACGTGCTGGGCAGCCGTGGGTCGATGCTGCCGGTGTTCACCTCGCTGATCGAGGCCGGTGGCCCGCTGACGATCACGCACCCCGACGTGACGCGGTTCTTCATGACCATCCCCGAGGCGTGCCACCTCGTGGTTCAGGCGGGTGGCATCGGTTCGCCCAGCGAGGTGCTCATCCTCGACATGGGCGAGCCCGTCCGCATCCTCGACATCGCCGAACGCATGATCGCCATGTCGGGCCGGGACATCGGCATCGTCTACACGGGCCTGCGCGAGGGCGAGAAGATGCACGAGGAGCTCGTCGGCCTCGGCGAGAGCGACAACCGGCCCGTGCACCCGAAGATCTCGCACACCACCGTGCCGGCGCTGCACCCGTCGCAGCTCGACGGCGTGCACGCCCACGTGGGCCCGTGGACGGCGGAGCTCGCGCGACCCGGCGCCTCGGAGTCACCCACGCACGTCGAGGACCCCGCGTGAGCGTCGGTTTCTGGACCGCAGCTGTACTCTGCCTACTCACCTCGGCGCTGCTCCCCTTCGCGGTGCGACCGCTCCTGTACCGCTTCGCCGTGGTCGACGTCCCGAGCGAACGCTCGTCCCACGTCCGCCCCACCCTTCGCGGGGGTGGGATCGCCCCCGGCATGGGGATCGTCCTCGGCACCCTCGTCCTGGCGGCCGCGGTCCCGGGCGTCAGCGGTCGACTGCTCGTCGTGATCGCGGTCGCCAGCGCAGCCTTCGCCATCCTGGGGTTCGCGGACGACGTGCGCAGCCTCGGTTCCCTCAGCCGTGCCGTCGTCCAGATGGTCATCGCCACCGTGGCCTGCGCCGCGATCGTGACGATCGCCGAGGGCCCGTGGTGGCTGTACGTCCTGGGCCCCGTCGCCGTCGCCGGCTACGTCAACGTCGCGAACTTCATGGACGGCATCAACACGGTGTCCGGCCTGCACGGAACCGTCGTGGGAGCCTCGTTCGTGGTGTCGGGGGCGTTGGCCGGACAGCCCTGGCTCACGGGACTCGGCACGTGCATCGCCCTGGCCTTCCTGGCGTTCGTCCCCTGGAACGTCGTGGGTCGACGAATGTTCCTCGGTGACGTCGGAAGTTACCTGCTGGGCGGGACGATCGCCGTGGCCGCCGTGGCCGCCATCGCCGTCGGTGTGCCTCTGGTCGCCGTCGTCGCACCGCTCGTGCCTTACCTCGTCGACACGTCCAGCACCCTCGCCCGCCGGGTGGCGCGACGCGAGCGCTGGTTCGAGGCACACAACACCCACGTGTACCAAGTGCTGGCGCGTCGCCACGGCCACGTGCCCGCGTCGTCGATCGTGACCGCGGCCACCGTGGCCTGTGCCGCGGCCGGTTCGCTCGCGTTCGTCGGTCCGGTCGGTGCCGTCGCAGCGGTCGTCCTCTTCGCGGTGATCGCGGCCGTCTACCTGTCACTTCCGAGCTGGACCCTGCGGCTCACCCACCGAGAGGCGCGTGTCGAGCATGTCTGATACCCGTGACGCGACGACCTGGGTCGTGATCGGAGCGAGTGGCTTCGTCGGGAGTCGGATCGTCGCCGACGCCCGCTCGCGCGGCATCACGATCGTCGAGCTCGCGGCGCCCCGGCTGGAGGCGGTGCCCGCGTCGGTCGCGGCGGCGCGAACAGCCGCGGCCGGTGCCGTCGACGTCGTGGACGAGCTCGCCGCCGCCTTCCGCGGGGCAGGGGTCGTCGTCAACGCGGCGGGTCTCGCGACCCCCGACGCCGAGATGTCGGCATCCCTCGTCGGCGCCAACGCTGTCCTTCCCCTCGTCGCACTCGCCGCCGCTCGTCGGAGCGGCGCGAAGAGGTTCGTGCACCTGAGTTCCGCCGCCGTCCAGGGCCCGGTGCCCGTCCTCGACGAGTCGACCCGGACGATGCCCTTCTCGCCGTATTCGCAGAGCAAGGCCTGGGGCGAGCAACTGCTCGTCGAGGCGCGCGCCGAGGGCGCCCCGGTCGACGTGACGGAGGTTGTCGTCGTCCGTGCCACCTCCGTGCAGGGGCCCGGTCGCCCCACGACGGACCGTCTCCGACGCCTCGCGTCGTCACCCCTCGCGTCGGTCGCGTCACCGGGCGACGCACCCACACCCGTGACCTGCGTCGCGGCCCTCGCCGAGTTCGTGACGGCGGTCGGGACCTTCGACGAAATCGTGCCCGCCGTCGTCCTGCAGCCCTGGGAGGGACTCACGGTCTCCTCCGTGCTCGAGGCGGCCGGCGGGCGGTCACCCCGACGCCTGCCACGCCTGCTGTGCCGCTTCGTCGTCGCTTCTGCCCGCGTCGTCTCGCGACTGATCGGTGGACGCCTCGCCGGGCCGATCCGACGGGTGGAGCTGATGTGGTTCGGTCAGGGCCAGACGAGCGGTTGGGCCGAGAGCGTGGGCATCCGTCCGACGCCCGCCGTCGCCGACCTGCTCCGCGGGGGTGACGCGTGAGGATCGGCATCTTGACCCAGTGGTACGACCCCGAACCGGGGCCAGCTGCGATCCCGGGTGTCCTGGCCCGCGAGTTCGCGGCGGCAGGGCACGAGGTCCGCGTGCTGACGGGGTTCCCGAACTACCCGACGGGACGTGTGTACCCCGGTCACCGCCAGACGTGGCGGAGGACGAGCACGGTCGACGGTGTCACGGTGACCCGCGTCCCGCTGTACGCGAGCCATGACTCGTCCTCCGTCGGACGAGCGCTGAACTACCTGAGCTTCGCCGTGTCGGCCACGGTCCTCGGGGCGAGGTCGCTGCGTGGCTGTGACATGGTCTGGGTCTACAACTCGCCGGCGACGGTGGCGTTGCCCCTGCTCGTCCACACCCGATGGGGGCGTCTGCCGTACTTCTTGCACGTGCAGGACCTGTGGCCCGACTCGCTCGTCCACAGCGGCATGTTCCCGGACGGTCGCGCCGGACGCCTCGCCCTGGCCGCCGTCTCGAAGACGGTGTCGCTGACGGAACGCCTGGCGCGACGGGTCGGCGTCATCTCGCCCAGCGTCGCGGATCTCATCCAGCGACGGAACCGTCACGTCAGGCCGGACGACGCCGTCTACGTGCCGAACCCGACCGACGAAGGCCTCTTCACGTTCGACGAGGTGCGCGAGCGTCGCGACGGGGAACCGTTCGTCCTGATGTACTCGGGTGCCATCGGGGACGTCCAGGGGCTCGAGAACGTCGTCGAGGCCGTCGGGGCATTGCCCTCGGACGTCGATCTGCGGCTCGTCCTGGTCGGTGACGGCATCGCCCTCGATCGCCTCAGAGCTCTCGCCTCACGAGTCGACGATGGAGGGCGCATCGAGTTCGTCGGCCGGGTGCCCAAGGAACGCGTGCCGGGTCTCATGAAGCAAGCCCACGCTCACCTGGTCTCCCTCGGGGCGTCGGAGTTCCTCGAGCACACGACGCCCAGCAAGATCCCGTCGTTGCTCGCGTCCGGCGCCGTGGTACTCGGCGTCATCGCCGGTGACGGTGCCCTCTTGATCACCGAGTCCGGTGCCGGCACCGTCGTCCCCCCGGGCGACGCTGGCGCTCTGCAGGACGCGCTCATCTCGCTGACCCACCTCACGACGGACGACCTCCGGGGTCGAGGCCGCTCGGGTCGCCATCACTACGACGCCCATTTCTCGGCCGATCGCGCAGCAGCCGCCATCATTGACGCAACGTCACCCACGAGTTCCGACCAGCACGCCACGAAGGACCGATCTTGACCACTGATGCCTCCGCCGATTACGTCGGCAAAAAGATTCTCATCACGGGCGGCACCGGTTCGTTCGGCCGTACCGTCACGCAGAAGCTGTTGAGCCGTGGTGTCGGCGAAGTGCGCGTCCTGAGCCGCGACGAGGCGAAGCAGGACCAGATGCGTCACGATCTGGGCGACGCCAGGGTCCGTTTCTACGTCGGCGACGTCCGCGACCACCTGAGCGTCGAGCGGGCCGTGAGAGACGTCGACTACGTGTTCCATGCCGCTGCCCTGAAGCAGGTCCCGTCGTGCGAGTTCTTCCCCATCGAGGCGGTCAAGACCAACGTGCTCGGCAGCGAGAACGTCGTCCGTGCCAGCGAAGCCGCCGGGGTCGAGTCCCTCGTCTGCCTCAGCACCGACAAAGCCGTCTATCCGGTCAACGCCATGGGCATGAGCAAGGCGATGATGGAGAAGGTCGCGCAGTCACACGGCCTGAACAACCCGAACGCCGTGACAACGGTGTCGTGCGTCCGCTACGGCAATGTCATGTACTCGCGCGGCTCGGTGATCCCCCTGTTCATCTCGCAGCTCAAGGCGGGGAAGGACCTCACGGTGACCGATCCGTCGATGACGCGCTTCATGATGTCGCTGCCGTCGTCCGTCGACCTCGTCGAGCACGCCTTCCGCAATGCCCATCAGGGCGACCTCTTCATCCGCAAGGCGGCGGCTTGCACCATGGGCGACCTCGCCCAGGCGGTCATCAACATCTTCCAGAGCGAGCGACGCGTCTCCGTGATCGGCACCCGTCACGCCGAGAAGGTCTCGGAGGCGCTGGCCAACCGCGAGGAACTCTCGCGCGCCGAGGACATGGGCGACTACTTCCGCATCTCGGCGGACAAGCGCGACCTGAACTACGGCGCGTTCTTCGAGGAGGGCGACCCCGAGCAGGTCGAGTACTCCGACTACGACTCCCACACGGTCGACCGCATGACGGTGACAGATGTCGAGGCGATGCTCCTGGCCCTGCCCGAGGTACGTTCGGAGCTGGCCCTCGCGGGCATCCACCACCCCGAGGTCACCGCGTGAAGATCGCGATGACGGGGGCCGGTGGCTTCCTGGGGTGGCACACCCGCGCCCTCCTCCACTCGCTGGGTGAACCCGTCGTCCATCCGTTCGCCGTCGGCGATCGATTCGATGCTCAGCAGGCGGCGGAGGCCGTCTCGGGCAGTGATCGACTCGTCCTCATCGCGGGCGTCAACCGTGGCACGGATGACGAGGTCCACGCGGGAAACGTCCTGTTCGCCGAGCAGGCCGCCCGGGTCATCCGCGCCGCCGAGGTGGCGCCGGCCTGCATCGTCTTCGCCAACTCCACCCAAGTCGGCAACGGCTCAACCTATGGCGTCGCGAAGGAGGCGGCGGCACGCATCATCCGTGACGCTGCCGCGGACGTCGGGGCACGTTTCGTCGACGTGCACCTCCCGAACCTGTTCGGCGAGCACGGACGCCCTTTCTACAACGCCGTGACAGCGACGTTCTGCCACCTGCTGAGCCGCGGCGAGACCCCATCGGTCGACGTCGACCGCGAGCTGAGCCTGCTGCACGCGCAGCACGCCGCCGAGGCGCTCGTCGGCCTCGACGGGGCCGAGGACGTCCTCGCCCGCGCGACGTCGACGACGGTGTCGGAGTTGTTGGCGACCTTGTCGCGATTCGCCTCGGCGTATTCGAAGGGCGATGTGCCCGTGTTGGCGTCCGACTTCGAGCGCGACTTGTTCAACACCTACAGGTCGTTCGCATTCGAGGCGTCACACGTCATCCCGCTGACCCAGAACACCGACGCCCGAGGCAGCTTCACCGAGGTGATCCGGTCACACGGCGGGTCTGGACAGACGTCGTTCTCGACGACGGCGCCCGGCGTGACTCGAGGTCAGCACTACCACCGGCGAAAGATGGAGCGCTTCACCGTGGTGGCCGGAACGGCCGACATCCGGCTGCGGCGCCTGTTCTCGGACGAGGTGGTCACCGTCACCGTCGACGGTACGGCACCGTGTTCGGTCGACATGCCCACCTTCTGGGCCCACTCGATCACCAACACCGGTGACGACACCCTCTTCACGATGTTCTGGTCGAACGAGATCTTCGATCCGGCCGCCCCCGACACCATTCCGGAGACAGTATGAACACCCCTGCCCCTCGACTGAAGGTCCTGACCGTCGTCGGCACGCGACCCGAGATCATCCGTCTTTCGGCCGTCATCAAGCGTCTCGACCAGCACGTCGACCACGTCCTCGTTCACACCGGTCAGAACTACGACTACGAACTGAACGAGGTGTTCTTCGAAGACCTCGGCCTACCCCGGCCCGACCACTTCCTCGAGGCCGACACGAGCAGCCTCGGAGCCGTCCTCGGCTCGATCCTGGTCAAGACCGAGCAGGTTCTTCTCGCAGAGAAGCCCGACGCGATGCTGATCCTCGGGGACACGAACAGCAGCATCTCGGCCGTGATCGCCAAGCGGATGAAAGTCCCCGTCTTCCACATGGAGGCCGGCAACCGGTCGTTCGACGAGAACGTCCCGGAAGAGACCAACCGGCGGCTCGTGGACCACGTGGCCGACTACAACCTCGTCTACACCGAGCATGCCCGCCGCAACCTCCTCGCCGAGGGCCTGCACCCTTCGCGCATCCGCCTCACCGGCTCGCCGATGAAGGAGGTGTTGGCCCAGAACGCCGACGGCGTCGCCGGCAGCACGGTGCTCGCCGACGAGCATCTGGAGGCAGACGGTTACTTCTTGGTCAGCCTGCACCGTGAGGAGAACGTCGACCATGCCGGTCGTCTGGCCTCCATCTTGCGAGGACTCAACGACGTCGGTGTCCGGTACGACCTCCCCGTCCTCGTGTCGACCCACCCGCGGACGAGGAAACGGCTCGAGGAGTTGGGTGAATCCTTCGAGCGGCTGGTGTTCCACAAGCCGTTCGGATTCCACGATTATCTGGCCCTGCAGGCGTCGGCCCGGCTCGTTCTGTCGGACAGCGGCACGATCGCCGAGGAATCTTCCCTCATGGGGTTCAGAGCGGTGACCCTGCGTGACGCCATCGAGCGTCCGGAGGCCGAGGACACGGGCAGCATCATCCTGACCGGCACCACGTCCTCGGGCATCCAGAGGGCCGTCGACTACGTGCTGCAGGGTTCGTCCACCGGAGCGGTGCCCACCGATTATCAGATCGACGACACCTCTCACCGCGTTCTGGGGAACATCTTGTCGTCCCTTCCCTCTCACCACGCACGGACGGGAATCCGGACTTCGACCCGCGAGGCAGAAAGCAACTGATGACGGAACGCGAACGAAAACCACGCGTGGCTGTCATCTGCCAGGTCATGGCTCATTATCGAGAGGCGGTTCACAAACAACTCGACGAGAGCAGCGAGTTGGACTTCGTGTTCGCTTCAGACCCTGACGGATCTCACTACGCCCTCAAGACGATGTCTCCGGATGGACTCCGGGAACACCTCGTGCTCAAGAACCGCTATTGGGGCCGAGCTACATGGCAGTCCGGCGTCACCCGCATGGCTTTGTCGAAGAGGTACGACTCGTACATCTTCACGGGCGACGTATCGGTCCTGAGCACGTGGGTGGGTGCAATCGTCGCCCGCTTGCGCGGGAAGCCTGTCCTGTTCTGGACAATCGGGTGGCATCGCCCGGAGGGGGGCATCAAATCGCTCGTTCGACTGGCGTTCTATCGGCTAGCCACCCGTCTGATGGTCTACGGCAACACCGCGAAGCAGCTCGGGGCTGCTGCCGGCTACCCGGAGGACCGCATCACCGTGATCTACAACAGCGTCGGGCAGGTACCCATCCGTTCTGACGAGCAGGGCGCAGTTCCGACTCATCGCGTGGTCAACGTCGGCGCCATTGCGAGACTGAAGAGTGCCAAGCGCTTCGACCTCTTGCTTCACGCGGCCTCCGAGCTGACCCGAAGAGGGACTCCCGTACGCGTCACTCTAGGAGGTGAGGGGCCTGAGCACCGCCCTCTCTACGATCTGGCCGCAGACCTCGGAGTCGACCTCACGCTCACCGGCCCGGTCTACGGTGCAGAGGACACGAAGGTCTTCTACGACTCACTCGACGTGACCGTCATCCCCACCTACGCCGGTCTCAGCATCATCCAGAGCCTCGGCCATGGCGTTCCCGTCGTGACGGACGATGACGTCTATGGCCAGGGGCCCGAGTGGGAAGCGGTCACGAATGAGACCGGGGGCATCTTTGAACACGGCGACATCACATCATTGGTGAACGCACTGGCACGTGTCATGAGTCGAGTCACGGCAGATCGATCAGGTGTTGCCGCTGCATGCCTGGCCGAAGTCGAGGAGCGATGGACGGCCCGATCACAAGCGGGCCGGATACTCGAGGCGATCCGAGACGAGTGGGACGTGAAGTCTCCCAGCGCCAAATGAAGACCTCAGGGCTACTGACGAATCGATTTGCGAGACAGTTCACAGCCGTCCTCAGCGGGTATGTCGGAAGCGCAATCATCCGTGCTGTCGCACTCGTTCTCCTCGCGCGGCTTGCTCTGCCGGACGATTTCGGATTCTTCTCGTCAGTGGCGGCTGCCATCGTGATCGCTCAGGCCATGACCGATCTGGGCCTGGCAAAGCTGATCTTGCGGGAACACAGCGCGAGGGTGGATCACGCCCTCGTGTCGGCGGCGTTGCGGACGAATTCATGCCTCTCGGCACTGCTGGCTCTGCTCCTGATCATCATGTTGCTGGGAGCCGGCTTGACCGCCGATTCGCGCTTCCTCTATCTGTTGCCCTTGGCCGTCGCTGCCGCTGCGGAGAAGAACGCGGATACGTTCTTGAGCATCGCCCTTGCCAACCAGCAGGCGTCCGTGAACACGACGAACATCATCGTGCGTCGCACCCTGTCTCTCCTCGTGTTCGTCTCCGCCACGTCACTCGGGCTTGATCCACTTTTCGCCTTTTCGGCTGGAGAGATGCTGGCTGCTTTGGTTTCTGCCGTCCTGGCTCGTCGTTACGCGTCCTCCAGGGTGCAGCCGGCGACCTCAGTTCCCTTCCGACTCGTGTTCCGAGCAGGGTTGCCGTTCTGGCTCAATTCGATGGCCGTCCAAGCCCGAAACTTCGACGTCCTGATGACCTCTGCGGTCTCGGGTACCACCCAAGCGGGGTTCTACGCGTCAGCGACCCGCCTGACGGGCCCTCTTCAGCTCGTTGCGAGTGCGGCGGCGACAGTCCTTCTCCCGTTCGCAACGAGAAGCACGGCCCGGCTCAGGATGGTGCACGCTTCGCTCGTCTTCCTGGCCGTCACGAGCATTGCTTATGTCTCGCTGGCGCTGCTCGTACCGTACGTCGTGCCGCTCGTTCTCGGAGACGCCTACGTTCCATCGATCCTCGTCATCCAGATCGTGCTGATCGGCTTGCCTTTCGCGTCCCTGACCGCGCTGTTGACCTCGGCTCTCCAGGGCTGGGGCCTGGCGAGGATGGCTGCGGTCGTCGCGATCGGCTTCACCATCGTCTGTCTGGCAGGGGTCTTCTCCGGGGCGTCACTGAACGGCGCCATCGGCGCATCGATCGGCTTGACCATCGCCTACGTGTTACAAGCCATCGCAATAGTGCTGCTTGCACTCCGACACACATCCACCGCCCCCACCACGGAAAGTGACCGATGATGATCGAACGCGTTCGTGTGAGCGTGTGCATGGCTACGTTCAACGGTGCCCTGTACCTGACGGAGCAGATCGAGTCCATTCTGAGACAGTTACAGGCCGGGGACGAACTCGTCGTCGTGGACGATGCCTCGACGGACGAGAGCGCTCAGATCGTCGCCTCGTTCGGCGACGCTCGCATTCGCCTCATGGTCAACGAGCACAATGCCGGCCACGTTCGCACCTTCGAACGAGCTCTCGCAGCTGCATCCGGGGACGTCCTCATGTTGAGTGATCAAGACGACGTCTGGGCCGAGGGCCGTGTCGCCTACCTGCTCCATGAACTCGAGGGGGTGGGCATGGTCGCCTCGAACTTCGACCATGTGTCTCTCGCCAGTGGAGAACCTTCCGAGCGCCGACTGAAAGCCTCGTCATCCACCGTGGGCGATCTCGTGGGCCTGGCCCTCGGCAGACGACCCTATTACGGCTGCACGATGGTCTTCACAAGGGAATTCATCACCCTCGCGCTCCCATTCCCGCCGGCGACCCAGGCGCATGACCATTGGCTCGCCATCTTGGGAATCGTGAGTCGCAGCCTGAGGCACGCACCCGAAGTGACCGTCCATCGCCGGCTACACGACGGCAACCTGTCGCCCCGCTCGCGTCGAGCCTTGGGCCCGGTGGTGCACACACGGGTACGAATGGCGTCCCATGTGTTCGACGCTGCGGTGCGCCTTGTGGTCGTCGCTTCCTCGAGGCTCCGACGGGAACGGACTTGACATGACCTTTGTTCTCGCATTCCTCGCCGTTTTCGGGATAGCCACCGCTTTCCTCCTCCCGAAGAGGGCCGTCGCGTTCGCACTCGGCGTCATCTTGCCGATCGACTTCATCTCCGGCGTCAACCCGACGTACCTCGATGCTTCGCGCTACGGGCTCCTCGTCATTCTGTTCGTTCGAACGCGCCGTGACACTTCGCGGGACGGAAACCCGTTCGTCTTGATGTGCTTCGCCGGTCTCGTCTTCATCGGCCTGGCCTCCGTCGCAAAAGGACTAGATGGCAGTCCGGAACAACTAGTTCGTGGAATCATCGGGATACTCTCCGCGCTGGCAGGAGTTCTGCTGTCTCAGAGGCGGGGGCTCCACAAGGACCTCCTGCGCGGTTTCATCCTCGGAATGGCCGCCAGCGCAGCCGACATCGCCCTCCAAGTCGCCGGCCTGCCCTTCTTCGGAATGCCCAGCGCATTCGGTTTCAGGTACTCGGGCTTCAGCTTCAACAGCACGACCCTGGCCCCGTTGCTCGCCATCGCCGCAGTCCTGACCTTGTCCTCGTGGTTGTGGCCGCGACCGCAAGGCGGGGCACGCTTGATCGTGCTGATTTTCCGACTTGTCGTACTGGCAGTTCTCCTCGGTGGCCTCTACGAGAGCCAAGGTCGTGGTGGGGTCCTCTCACTCGCCGTGGCGGTCGGAGCCATGCTCCTGCACAAGAGCCGCCGGAGCCGCATTCGCATCGCGCTCCTCGCGGGGCTCGGTCTCGCTGTCATGGTCCGCTTCAGGTCGCAGCTCGAGACGCTGATCCTGAGGTCCGACTCCTCGGATGTCACGACAGGCCGTGGTGACCTCAACGCGAAGGCGTGGCAGGCGTTCGTCGCAGACCCGGTCTTCGGGGCAACGCCCAACGATCTCGAGTCCCTCAACCCGCACACTCCGTTCTTGACGTTCGCGATCGAGGCAGGCTTCGTCGGGCTGATCGTGGCTGTCCTCCTCACCGTCGCCTTGTCCATCGTTCTGTTCAGGCGCCCGATACCGGGTGGGGGGCATGTGTTCGTCGTTCGTTGCATGGCGATCATCGTGCTCATGACTTCGCTGCTCGAGCCGGACGGCCTCTACGTCGGCTTGTCGAAGGTCTTGTTGCTCTCCATCGTGCTGGGCCAAGGTCTCCTGACACCGCGGGAAGCGCCGACCCCTTCGGACTTCGATGCGTCCCGGCCAGCGAGCCCCTTCGCGACCACCATCGACAAACCCCTCGCAGGGCCTCCCTCCCGTCGTATCTGAGGGCGTGAGGTTCGATCATCGACGGTGATCACCGTCGAGTCACCGGCGAAGCCAAGAGCCTGCTGGCGAGGGCGGCCCGTCAGGACCGGAGTGAATACCGCTTCAGGCGGAGAGCGGGCTTCTCCGCGAACCACCAAGACAGCAACGCCACTGCGACCGTTGCAGCGAGCACCATCGCAACGAGGGCCTCGCCGCTGAGGAGGCGGGCGAAGCCGGTCAGGAGAACCACGTTGATGAACACCTGGTGCCAGAGGTAAGAACTGAAACTCAAGTCGCCGACCCTGGAAGTGAAGCGCCGTAGAACGCGTGGCCCCTTGAGCCCGAGCCAAGTAGCGGAGTAAGCAAGCGGAATCGCCGCGGCAGCATTGACGAGTAGATCTGCCTGCGACGAGATACCCAACCCGTTGATCGTGATGGCGAAGTAGAGCACCACAGCGATCAGAGCGACATCACCGCGCCAAGGAATGCTTCGCCACGTGTGGCCGATGATCATGCCGAGGGCGAAGTAGAAGAGGTACGGGGCAAAGGACAGCCCGAACAGGAGCCAGAGGCGAGACGCCGCCCCGTTGCCACCCACAGCGGCGTAGAGGAGGAGGCTGCCTATGCCAACCACCAGAACGATGGCGATCATCGAACGCCAATTCGTCTTGGCCCGCATCTTGACCAGCAGGGGCACGACGACGTAGAAGGACACCTCGACCGGAATCGTCCACAGGCTGCTGTTGACGATTCCGCCGCCGAAAGCGCCGACAAAGTCCGGGTTGTAGACCGGGACGAAGAAAAGGTAACTACCGACGAGCGCCAGAACCTCCCGTGGGCTGGCTGCGGCCAAGAATCCCGCGGCGGCGAGGATGAGAAGTGTTCCCGCGAGACAGATGTAGAGAGCGGGAGCGATCCGAAGGAAGCGGTTGAAGTAGAACTCGCGCCAGCGGCGGCCGGTGTCGGATGCTTTCTCCGCAGAGGCGTAGATGAGCATGCCACTCAGGATGAAGAAGAGGGGCACTCCGCCCGAGAACCACCAATTGTTCTCCCGAGTGACCCACAGGAATTGGACATCGACGTAGAAGACGACGTGATGCACCACGACGGTCAGCGCTGCGAGCAGCCGGAGGAAATCGAAGTTGTTGTCTCGGGGCAAGCCCTGTGAAAATTTCGCGGCCGACGTGTCGGCAGCCACCGGCACCCTAGGCCACGTCTCGGAGACGGATGCCGGAACAGACCATCAGAGTCTTTCCACTTCTGGCCCCGTGACCACGTTTCTCGCATCGAAGACGGGGACTCCCGACGTCGACAATACGTTCAGTTCGATGTCAGCATGGTTGGTCAAGACGATGACCAAGTCCGCTTCGTCGACCGCGGCCTCGACTGAGGGGACCCGGACGACGCCCGACGGCCATCGGTGGTCTTCGACGTGGGAGTCGAGGCCGCTCACGACGGCACCGAGACCGAGGAGTAGCTCGATGATTCGGATAGACGGCGCTTCTCTGATGTCACCAGTATTCGGTTTGTACGCGAGTCCAACGAGACTGATCCGGGCTCCTCGAACCGACTTCGATCGATCGTTCAGCATGGTCATCACCCGCTGCACCACATAATTCGGCATGTGGTCGTTCACGTCGTTCGCAAGCTCGACGAAGCGGAAGTTCATACCGAGTTGCTTGCGTACCTGCCACGACAGGTAGCTCGGATCGACGGGTAGACAATGACCCCCCACGCCCGGGCCCGGTGTGAACTTCATGAATCCGAATGGCTTCGACGACGCTGCTTCGATGCTCTCCCAGACGTTGACTCCGAGTTGATCGGCGAAGATGGCCAACTCGTTCACGAGGGCTATGTTGACGTGTCGAAAGGTGTTCTCCAGCAACTTCGTGAGCTCGGCCTCCTTCGTACCGGACACTGGCACGGTGGTGTCTACGAGTTCGTCGTAAAAGCCCTGAACGCTCCTCAGCGAAACTGGATTCATGCCCGAGACGACCTTCGGCGTCTCCTTGAATCCCCAGACTTTGTTGCCGGGGTCGATACGCTCGGGGCTGTATCCAACGTAGAAATCCACGCCTGCTCGAAGGCCTGAGCCGCTTTCGAGAATGGGCGACAGGAGTTCTTCTGTGGTGCCCGGGTAGGTCGTCGACTCGAGAATGACCGTGACCCCAGGCCTGACGAATGGCGCCAGTGATGCGGCTGACTTCTCGATGAAACTGAGATCGGGCAGGGAATCCCGCAACGGGGTGGGTACGGTGATGACCGCAAAATCGAAGCCGTCGACGTCTTCGTATTGGGTGGTCGCCAGATAGCGACCACTGTCAAGCGCGCTCGTCAGCGTGGCATCGCTGATGTCATCGACGTACGATGTGCCGGCTTGAAGCAGTTCGATTCGATTGACGTCGAGGTCGATGCCTACGACGACGTGGCCTGCCTCGACCGCCCTCATGGCGACCGGCAGTCCCACGTACCCCTGACCTACGATGACCGTCTTCATTTTCGTGACTCTCTTTTGATCGTGACGCGACGACGCGAACACGTGCGATGCGGCGTGATTGCCAGATGAGTGCTGCTACTGACTGATGGGCAGGGTGTTCAACGAGTCGTTGGCCAGGGCGGCCTTGACGGCGTCGAGGCCGGGTTGGTCGACGTTCACGATGGACTGGCCTCCGACCGAGCCGGTGCCGGCCGTCGGGACGGTGAAGAAGTGCATCTTGGACGCGTCGATCGACCGCAGGCTGACACCGAGCGAAGCGATCGTTCCGATGTCGAATTGCTTGTCGACGGTGAGGTAGGGCGACATCGCCGTGACGAAAGCCGAGACCTTGCCCGGGTCGGTCAGCGTCGACCGGCTCAGGACTGTGTTCGCCAGACCCTTGACGAACGCCTGTTGGTTCTTGACGCGGGTGAAGTCCGCGTCGGCAAAAGCATGACGTTCCCGGACGAAGCGGAGAGCCCGGTCGCCTTCGAGCTTGTTCAGACCGGCTACGTACGAGTACTCACCGGCTGAGAACGCCTGCGGCGAGAACACGTCGACCCCGCCCAGCGCCGTCGTCATGCCCTTGAAGCCTTCGAAGTCGATGATGGCCACGTGGTCGATGCGGACGCCGAGCAGCTGCTCGACGGTCTGCACGGTCAGGGGTGAGCCGCCGTAGGCGAAGGCCGCATTGATCTTGTTCGAGCCGTGGCCGGGGATCGGCACGTAGAGGTCGCGCATGATCGACATCACGTAGACGTTCTCGCGGTCGGCGTCGACGTGCACGAGCATCATCGAGTCGGTCCGCTGGTCCGACGACGACGGGTCGTCGATGGTCGTCGCGTCGGCCCGGGAGTCCGAGCCCATCAGCAGGATGTTCATCGCCCCGTCGGGTGCCGGCGCCGGACGCGTCGACTCCTCGGGGAAGGCCTGCTCGATCTTCGTCGCGTTGTCGTTGAACGAGTTCGCCAGTCGCGACGCGTAGACGCCGCCCACGACCCCGACGATCACGATGACCCCCACCAGCACCGACGCCAGCGTGATCAGAGCGATGACCGGCTTCGAACGACGACGCCTGCGCTTCTTCTGCGGCGTCGGCTCGCCACCGTCGCCCTCGTCCGGCGTCAGCGTGAAGATGTCGCTCATGCGGCTCGCTCCCCTAGCACTCGGTCACGGATCTCGGCCACAGCGCACCTGACTATAACAAGGAGCCGACGATTCCTCGCCGGACCTCCCCGCCCCGGACGACGGCTTCCCTCACCCGACCAACTCGTTCGCGGTACGCAACACCCGTTGCGTGACGAACTCCTTCCCCACGCCCACCACCTCGGACGCCACCGTGAACACGGCCGCCTCGCCCGGCAGCAGCGTCACGAGCATCTCGTCCACCGTCGCGGCTGGGTCGACCTTGTCGACGAGCAGGGCCAGGTCGCGCACGAGCGAACCGGCCGTCACCTCGACCCGGTAGCCCGAACCCTCGACCAGCGCGGTCACCGACGTCGACAGCGACGCCGCGGCGAGCGCCGAGTCCCGCGGCTCGACCGGGAACCACAGTCCACGTGAGACCCCGTCCACCGACGCCACGAGCAACTCCGACTCCGGAGCGCCGAACGCCGCCACGGCCGGGGGCACCGGCACGGTCACCGTGTCGCGAGCCGCCACCGTGAGCGACACCTGCTCCGAGGCGAGGACGCGGCCGTCGTACGCGACGCGACGCACCGTGAGCGGGCCGGCCAGCGCCTCCTCGGTGTCGTTGACCACGACCACCGCGAGGCCGCCGTCCCGGGGCTGGATCGTCACGAGCCGGTCGGCGAACGCGTGCCGCATCGCGTAGAGCAGCGGCTTGCGCTGCCCGTCACCGTCGACGGCGGCCCACGACGTCACCGGCCAGCAGTCGTTGATCTGCCACACCACGGCTCCCCTGCACCGCGGGGCGTGCGAGCGGAAGTGCTCGAGCGCCACCTGCACCGCGTTCGCCTGGTTCAGCTGCATCGCCCAGTGCCACGCCTCGATCTCGTCGGGCAGCCGGTAGTGCGCCAGCAGGCCGTCGGTCAGCTTGTCGTTGCCCTGCATGGCCTTCTGGTGCACGATCATGCCGGGCGACTCGGGCGTCAGCGGCTCGTCGTGGATCGCCCGGGTCATCGCCGACCAGGTGGGCGGCCCCTGCCAGCCGAACTCGGCCACGAAGCGCGGCACGACGTCGCGGTACGTCGGGTAGTCCTTGCGGTTCCATTGCTCCCACAGGTGGACCGACCCGTGGTCGGGGTCGCTCTGCGCCACGTCGAGGCTGCCCGACCAGGGGCTGCCCGCCGCGTACGGACGCCCCGGGTCGAGCTCGCCCACCAGCGTCGGCAGCAGGTCGAGGTAGTAGCCCAGCCCCCAGGTCGCCCCGTCGAGCCGGCGCTCCCAGCCCCACTCGTCGTGGCCCCAGATGTTCTCGTTGTTGCCCGTCCACAGCACCAGGCTCGGGTGGGTCATGAGCCGCGTCACGTTGTCGCGCACCTCGGCCTCGACCTCGCCGCGCAGCGGGTCCTCCTCCGCGTAGGCGGCACAGGCGAAGAGGAAGTCCTGCCAGGTGAGCATGCCGCGCTCGTCACACAGCTCGTAGAAGTCGTCGGACTCGAAGATGCCGCCACCCCACACGCGCAGCAGGTTCACGTTGCCGAACTCGGCCTGCTCGATGCGGTCCCGGTACCGGTCGCGTCCGATGCGGTGCGGGAACGCGTCGTCGGGAATCCAGTTCGCCCCCTTGATCCACAGCGGCTCGCCGTTCATCACCACCGTGAAGCTCGTGCCGACCTCGTCGGGCTCGACCCGCACCTCGACGGTGCGGAACCCGATCCGCGACGACCACTCGTCGAGCACGTCGCCCGCCCGCTCCCCGTCACCCGAGGAGGCGCGGGTCCCGTCGACCCCGTCGCCGTCACCCCCCGAGGAGGCGCGGCCCGCGTCCCCGTCCCCTCCCCCGGTCACCGAGACCGTCACGTCGTACAGCGGCTGCCCGCCGTGCCCCCGCGGCCACCAGAGCTCGGGGTCGTCGACGACCACCTGGACGACGACGGAGTCCGCGCCCGGCTCGACCCGCGCCTCCTGCGTGACGTCGCCGACGGTCGCCCGGACGGTCACCGACTCGGCCGCCGCCCCGGCCGACGCCCCCGCCCGCTCGAGGTCGACGTGCACGTCGACGACGCCGCGCGACCCGTCGACCGTCACGACCGGTCGGACCGACGCCAGCCGCACCGACGACCACGACTCGAGCGTCACCGGCTTCCAGATGCCCGAGGTCGCCGTGTCGAGTCCCCAGTCCCAGCCGAAGCTGCACGCCATCTTGCGGATCGCGTTGTAGGGGTGGTGGTTCACGTGCGGCCGGTAGCCGAGCGCCAGGCTCTGCGCGTCGGCGTAGGCCACGGGCGACCCGAAGCGCACCTCGAGGTCGTTCGACCCCTCGCGGAGCCGTCCGTCGACCCCGACCCGGTAGGTGCGGTGCTGGTTGCGCGTCTCGGCGACGACCTCGCCGTTGAGCAGCACGGTGGCCACGGTGTCGAGGCCCGCGAAGACCAGCTCGTGACGGTCCTGCCCGTCGGGCCGCCAGTCGAACGTCGTCGCGTACGACCAGTCGGCCTGCCCGATCCAGGCGAGCAGGTGCTCGTTCGCGTCGAGGTACGGGTCGACGATCAGGCCGGCGGCCAGCAGGTCGGTGTGCACCGTGCCCGGGACGGTCGCGGGCACGTCGACGGCCGCGATCTCGGGAGGCACGGGGCCCGCGGTGCTGCGCAGGCTCCAGCCGGTGTGCAGGGGGCGGACGGCGCGCTGCGTCGCGCGGGTCGTGGTGCCGGTGGTGGTCTCGGTGGTGCTCATGTCGCTCCCAGCGATCGAGGGTGTGGCGTGGGGTCGGGCCCGCCCACCATGAACCCCGTTTCGAACGAAACACCCGGAAGCAACGGGGTGCAACGTTCGAAACCGGGTTCATGGCCGGGCGGATGGGGCGCGGTTCAGGCGCAGGAGGGGCGGTGCCGGTCAGGCGCGGGCGGCGCGCCGCTCGGCGATGCGCTTCTCGGGGTCGGGCGCGGCCTCGGCGAGCTGCTGCGTGTAGGGGTGCTGCGGGTTCAGGATGACCTCGTCGGGGGTCCCGCGCTCGACCACCTGCCCCTTGTACATCACGAGGATCTCGTCCGAGAAGTGGCGGGCCGTCGCCAGGTCGTGCGTGATGTAGAGCACGCCGAGGTCCTCCTGCCGCTGCAGGTCGGCCAGCAGGTTGAGCACCCCGAGCCGGATCGACACGTCGAGCATCGAGACCGGCTCGTCCGCGATGAGGATGCGCGGCTCGGGCGCCAGTGCCCGGGCGATCGCCACGCGCTGCCGCTGCCCACCCGACAGCTCGTGCGGTCGACGCGCGGCGACGTCGGCGGCCGGGCCGAGCTGCACCCGCCCGAGCAGGTCGCGCACCTTCTCGTCGACCGTCGAGCGGGTCGCCTTGCCGTGCAGCAGCAGCGGCCGCGCCAGGTGGTGCCCGATCGAGTGGAACGGGTTGAGCGAGGCGAACGGGTCCTGGAAGACCATCTGCACGTCGCTCCGGTAGCGCCGGAGGGCCTCGCCGTGCCGGGGCGCGACCGCACCGTCGAGCACGATCGAGCCGCTCGTCGGCCGTTCGAGCTGCAGCAGCATCTTGGCGATGGTCGACTTGCCGCTGCCGCTCTCGCCGACCAGGGCCACCGTCTTGCCGGCCTCCAGCGTGAAGCTGACGTCGTCCACCGCGCGCAGGCGACCCTTCTCACCCCGGCCCCCGCGCACCCGGTAGTCCTTGACGACGTTCCGGAACTCGAGCGTGCTCACGCCGCGCCTCCTGTGCTCGTGGCGACGGACGTCGCCCGTTCGTGCCCCGAGGAGGCGCGGGTCGCGCCGTCCCCGGCCGTCTCGTCGACCCCGCTGCGGATGAACGCCCCGCGGTCGCCCGTGAGGCTCGGGAACGACCCGAGCAGCTTCTTCGTGTACTCGTGCTGCGGGTTCGTGTAGAGCTCGGTGGACTCCCCGATCTCGACGATCTCGCCCGCGCGCATCACGGCGATGCGGTCGCTGATCTCGAGCAGCAACGGCAGGTCGTGCGTGATGAAGATGACCGCGAAGCCCAACTCGTCGCGCAACCGCCCGATCTCGCGCAGGATCTCGCGCTGCACCACGACGTCGAGGGCGGTGGTCGGCTCGTCCATGATCATCATCTGCGGGCCGAGGGCGAGCGCCATCGCGATCATCACGCGCTGGCGCATGCCGCCCGAGAGCTCGTGCGGATACGACCGGAGCCGGTTGCGGTCGACCCCGACGGTCTCGAGCAGCTTGCCCGCCCGCTCGACGCGGTCGGCCTTCTTCCAGTACGGCCGGTGCGTCTTGAAGACGTCCTCGAGCTGCGCCTGGATCGTCGTCACCGGGTTGAGCGCGTTCATCGCCCCCTGGAACACCATCGACAGCTTGTCCCAGCGGAACGCCCGCAACGCCTTGTCGTCGAGCTCGGGCAGCAGGATGTCGGCGCCCTCGGCGTCGTGGAAGACCACCCGACCGCCCGTGATCACGGCCGGCGACCCGAGCAGCCGGTTGATGCCGTAGGCGAGCGTCGTCTTGCCGCAACCCGACTCGCCCGCCAGCCCGAGGATCTCGCCCCGGGCCAGCTCGAAGCTGACGTTCTTGACGGCGTGCACGGGGTGCTCGACGGCGTAGTCGACGCTGAAGTCCTCGACGGTCAGGACGGTGCTCATGCGGTGGCCCCCTCGGTGGTGCCGGCGGCGGCCTCGGCCCGCGCCAGTCGCTTGCGGTCGGCCCGGCTGACGCCGGCCCGGGTCTGGTCGCGCAGCTTCGGGTTGATGATCTCGTCGATGGCGAAGTTCATCAGCGACAGCGCGCACCCCAGCAGCGCGATCATCAGCCCCGGCGGCACGAACCACCACCAGGCGCCGAGTCGCAGCGCGAGCCCGTTCTGCGCGAAGTAGAGCATCGAGCCCCAGGTGAACTGGCCCGAGACGCCGAGCCCCAGGAACGACAGTCCCGCCTCGGCGAGGATCGCGAAGATCACCGCGAACAAGAACTGGCTGGCCAACACCGGCAGCACGTTGGGCAGGATCTCGACGGCGACGATGCGCCAGGTCTTCTCGCCCGACACCCGCGACGCGGCGACGTAGTCGCGCGACCGCAGGCTCAGCGTGATGGCGCGCAGCACGCGGGCGCTGGCCGCCCAGCTCGTGATGACGATCACGAAGGCGATCACCACGAGGCCCTTCTGCGGCACGTAGCTCGACACGATGATGGCGAGCGGCAGGCCGGGGATCACCAGCACGACGTTCGAGAACAGCGAGAACGCCTCGTCGACGAACCCGCCGACGTAGGTGCCGATCACGCCGAAGACGACGGCCAACGCCATCGCGACGACGCCGACCAGCACGCCGATCAGCAGCGAGCCGCGGGTCGCGTACGCCAGCTGGGCGAAGACGTCCTGCCCGGTCTGCGTGGTGCCGAGCAGGTGCTCGCCGCTCGGGGCGCTCAGGCCGACGTCGCTGATGGCCTGCGGGTTCTGGACGACGAACGGAAAGACCAGGCCGAACAGGGCGATGGCGGCGATCATGCCCGCCCCCACCCAGAGCTTGGGCGTCACGTGCGGGAAGACCCGCTTGAGGCCCTTCCGGCCGGTGCCCGCGCCGCTGTCGCCGGTGGGCGAGTTCGGGTCGGCGAGCTGGCCGAGATCGATCGTGGACATGCTCGTCGTCCTAACGCTTGGCGCGCGTGCGCGGGTCGATGAAGCCGTACATCAGGTCGACGATGAAGTTCGTCCCCAGCACGGCGAGGGTGATGACCAGGAAGATGCCCTGCATCAGCGCGTAGTCGTTGTTCTGCGTCGCCGTGAAGAGCGCGTTGCCGATGCCCGGGTACGAGAACACCTGCTCGGTCACGATCGAGCCCGACACGACGAACCCGAGCGAGATCGCGAAGCCCGCGAACTGCGGCAGCACCGCGTTGCGGGCCGCGTAGCTCTGGCGGATGCGCATCGGCGACAGGCCCTTGGCCTCGGCGGTGACGATGTAGTCCTCGCTGAGGGTCGACACCATCATGTTGCGCATGCCGAGCAGCCAGCCGCCGACCGACGAGATGATGATCGTCAACGCCGGCAGCGTGCCGTAGAGCACCGCGCTCTGGACGAACGTCCAGTTGAGCCCCGGCGTCGCCTCGTACACGTTGTAGCCGCCCGACAGCGGGAACACCCGCAGGACGCTGCCGAACACGTACAACAGGATGAGCGCGAGCCAGAAGTACGGCACCGCCTGGAACATCGTCGTCACCGGAATGAAGTTGTCCAGCACCGAGCCACGCTTCCAGCCGGCGAGGGTCCCGAGCCCCACCCCGAAGACGAACGACAGGATCGTCGCGATGCCGATCAGGGCGATCGTCCACGGGATGGCCTGGCCGATGATGGTCGACACCCCGGCCGGGAAGTACGACACCGAGATGCCGAGGTCCCCCCGGGCCAGGTTGCCGAGGTACTGCACGTACTGCGAGAACAGGGGTTCGTCCGAGTCGGAACCGAGAAGGAGGCGCAGGCTGGTCACGGTCGCCTCGCTGACCGGTCCCTTCTGCTGCATCTTGGCCAGCAGGATGTCCACCGGGTCACCGGGCAGCAACCGCGGGATGAAGAAGTTCAGCGTCAGGGCCGCGAACAACGCGACCGCGTAGAAGCCGACCTTCTGCGCGACGTACCTCATCCGCGCCTCCTGACCTTCTCGGTCCCGACCACGATCACTTGAGCTTCAGGTTCAGGACGGTCTGGGCGTTGTCCCAGGTCTTCCACGTCGCCGGGAAGTTCTCGGTGTCGTCGTCGCCCGTGGGCCAGCCGGTCACCTTCGCGCTGTTGAACTCGGTGAGCGTGGACTGCAGCAGCACGGGGATGTACGGCATGTCCGCCACGATCTCCTTCTGGATCGTGAAGTACTGCTCGGTCTTCGCCGCGACGTCGTCGGTCTGCTCGGCCGCGACGATCGCGGCGTCGACGGTCGGGTTCGAGTAGCGGGCGAAGTTGTTGATCGCCTGCTCGCCCACCGGCGAGGTCGTCGTCGAGTCGAAGTTGCCGTTGTAGAGGTAGTACGGGTCGGTCGAGGGGCCCTGGCCGAGCGAGTCCATCGTCAGCTGGAACTGCCCGTTGTTGCGGGCGGCGACCCACTCGTTGTACGACTTGGCGCTCTGCGTGATCTCGATGCCGACCGCGCGCAGCTGCTCGGCCATGGCGTCGATCGCCGCGATGTAGTCCGAGTAGCCGGTGACGACCTGGATCTCGAGCTGCAGCTTCTGGCCGTCCTTGGCGTAGATGCCGTCCGAGCCCTTCGCGTAGCCGGCCGACTGCAGGAGCGCGTCGGCGCCCTCGGTGTCGGCCGTCATCGGCGTCTCCTTCTCGACGTCGGGGCTGATGTAGTCGTCGTCACGACCGAGGGTCATGAAGGTCGGCGAGATCTGCTTGTTCGTGCCCGAGAAGGCCAGGTCGTTCAGCTGGTCGCGGTTCATCGCCTTGTAGATCGCCTGGCGCACGGCCGGGTCGGTCTGCGGGCCCGTGCAGCCGAGGTCGGCGTTCGAGCAGGTCATCAACGTGATCTGCTGCAGCGCGGTGGCGACGTAGCTGACGTCGGGGTTGCTGCCGAGCACCTTGTCGGCCTCGGGGATGAAGATGCTCGACCAGTCGAGGTCGCCGCCGACGATCGCGTCCGTGGCCGAGGTGTTGTTCGCCAGGGCGATGTACCGGATGCTCTTGACCTCGGGCTTGCCCGACTGCCAGTAGTTCGGGTTCGCCTTGTAGACGTAGCTCTGCGGGGTGAAGGTGTCGAGCATGTACGGCCCGGTGCCGATCGGCTTCTCGACCGGGTCGGTCGCGATGTCGGACAGCTTCGAGAAGACGTGCTCGGGCACGATCGCGGCCTGGCCGAGGATGTCCGGGCCCTTGACGAACGAGGTGTCGGCGAAGGTGAAGACCACCGTGTCGTCGTCCGTGGCCTCGACGGTGCCCTCGAAGCCGACGCGGTTCAGCTCGGGCTTGTCGAGCATCGTCTGGAACGTGTACGCGACGTCGTCCGCCGTGAAGTCCTCGCCGTCGCTCCACTGCACGCCGGTGCGCAGGTCGACGGTCAGCTCGGTGCCGTCGTCGTTCCACTCGTAGTCCTCACCCAGCATCGGCTTGGGGTCGGCGCCGGTGAGCACGTTGTAGTAGAAGAGCTGCTCGTAGAGCAGGCCCTGCGAGGTGCTGTCGGCCGTGGCCGAGAACGGGTTGAAGTTGGCCGTGAGGTCGCCCGCCGGGCCCGTGTTGGCGGTGATGCCGCCTTCGTCGCCGCCGCTCGAGGCGGTGCAGCCGGTGAGCGCGAGGCCCGCGGCGGTCGCGAGTGCGATCGCACCGAACCCGACCCGTCGGCGGTTGGTCATGGAGAGAGGCATCGTCGACCCTTCGTCGTGCCAGGCGCCGTCGCCTGGTCCCGGGGTCTTTCTTAGACGACTTACGTAAGCGAGTCAAGAAAGTTGTGAGGACGTGTCGGGATCGTGACCCGCGCCTCCTGCGGTGCCGAGGCGAACCACACCGGCCCGACCCGCGCTCGCCCGGCCCGCACCACACCGCGTTTCGTGCACGGCACCCCGACTAGAGGCGGTGTGCTGCACGGAACGCGGCGCGGAGACGTGCGGGCCTGCCGGGCAGCGGGTGCATGCTGTGCGGCGCACCTTCCCCACGCACCGCACCGCGTTTCGTGCACGGCACCCCGACTAGACGCAATGTGCTGCACGGAACGCGGCGCGGAGACGTGCGGGCCCGCCGGGCAGCGGGTGCATGCTGTGCGGCGCACCTTCCCCACGCACCACACCGCGTTTCGTGCACGACACCCCGACGAGACGCGGTGCGCGGCACGGAACGCGGCGCGGAGACGTGCGGGCCCGCTCGGGCCGCCGACCGGACCCGGTGCAGTGCACGACTCGCGATGCCGAGGAGGCGCGGGCCGGGTCCGGGCACCGTCGCGGGGTCAGCGCGAGATGGCGCGTTGCACGACGAGGGCGGCCGCACCGATCGCGGCCGCGTCGCGCGGGTCGGTCGAGACCTCCACCCTCGTGGTGTGCACGCCCCGCGAGAACGCCGTGCGGGCCAGGGCCTCGACGGCCGCCCGGGCGTAGATCGAGCCGGCGACCGCGACCCCGGGTCCGCTCAGCACGACGCGGTCGAGGTCGAGCAGGTTGGCGAGCGTGACGACCCCCGCGGCGAGCTGCTCGGCGGCGCGCGTGACGAGCCCGTCGGCCGCGGCGTGACCGGCGATCGCCGCGCGGGCGAGCAGGTCGAAGTCGCGCGCGACCCCGCCCGGCGCCCAGGCGAGGCCGAGGTCGTCGAACGCGGCGGCGTCGCGCCGGGCCCGGGCGACGACGGCCCCGGGCGACGCCGCGAGCTCGAGGCAGCCGCGGTTGCCGCAGTAGCAGGGCTCGCCGTCGAGGTCGATCGACACGTGGCCGAGCTCTCCGGCGCCCGAGCTCGCGCCCCGGTGCAGGGCCCCGTCGAGCACGATGCCCGAGCCGACCCCCGTCCCGAGGTAGACGCAGGCGAACGTCTCGGAGCGCGGCACCTGGCGACTCCAGAACTCGCCGAGCGCGGCGGCCGCCGCATCGTTGTCGACGATCACGGGCAGGCCGAGGCGCAGGGCCAGCGCGGCGTGCAGCCCGGCGTGGAGGGCGCTCTCGGTCGACCGGGGCCCGGTGCGCACCCCGTGGGCGAGGGTGGCACGGGGACCGACGACGGCCAGGCCGGCCACCGCCCCGCTCGCGAGGCCGAGGCTGCCGACGACGTCGTGGAAGCCGTCGACGATGCGGACCGCGGCGGCCGTGACGTCGTCGGACGCGGCGGGCCCGGCGTCGACCTGCAGGCGCCCGACGACTCCCCCGCGCATGTCGGTGACGACGTAGGTGAGCGCGTCCTCACCGATCTGCACTCCCATGCCGTAGACGGCACGCGGGTTGATCTCGACCATCGTGCGCGGCTTGCCACCGGTCGACGCGACCCGGCCGGTCTCCCGGACGAGCCCCTCGTCCAGCAACCGCCGGACGATCGTCGAGATCGACGCCTGCGTCAGTCCACTGGCCTGGGCGAGCTCGACGCGGCTGATCGGGCCCGACGACCGCACGAGGTCGACCACGAGTTCGCGGCTGGTCTGCGGCGCGGGCTGGGGCGCGGGCTGCGCGGCGGGATGCGTCGTGGGCTGTGCCGGGGTGGGCGGCGAGGTGTGCGACCGCCACGGCGTCGCGGGCCGGGCAGGGGGGTGCGTCGAGGTCCGGTCGGGGTCGCGGGTCACCACGGGCGTCGCTCCGACCTGTCGGGGGCTGTAGGTTCGGGCGCATGACCGACTCGATCGTCGACACCCGGGTGGCCCCTGCCGGGCCGGGCGACCGCCGTCGTGTCGGTCTCGCCCTCGTCCGCCCCGGCGAGATCTTGGGGGCGGAGCCGTTCTACCACGAACTGATCGCCGGCATCGAACGGGTGCTGCGCCCCCGCGGCCACACCCTGCTGCTGCAGGCCCTCGCCGACCGCGACGCCGAGCTGTCGGCCTACCGGCGGTGGGCGGCCTCGGGCGACTTCGGCGCGGTCGTGCTCGTCGACCTCACCGACGACGACCCCCGACCGGCCCTGCTGCGCGAGCTCGGCCTGCCCGCGGTCGTGCTCGGCGACCCCGCCCTCTCGGGAGACCTGCCCGCCGTCTGGACCGGCGACGGCGTCGCCATGCGCGACACCGTCGCCGCGCTCGTCGCGGACGGGCACCGTCGACTCGCGCACGTGTCGGGCCCGGGAGCGCTGCTGCACACGCAGGTCAGGCAGGAGGCGCTGGTCGCCGCGAGTCGCGCCTCCTCGTCCGTGGTCGAGACGATCGAGGGCGACTACTCGTGGGACGCCGGCGCGGCCGCCCTCTCGCGCCTGCTCTCGGGGCCGACGCCGCCGACGGCCGTCGTCTTCGACAACGACCAGATGGCGCTCGGCGGCCTCGCCGCGGCGCAACGACTCGGGGTCGAGGTGCCGACGCGACTGACGCTCGTGGCGTGGGACGACTCGTCGCAGTGCCAGTTGTCGACGCCCCCGCTCTCGGCGGTCAGCCACGACGTGCAACGCCTCGGCGAGGTGGCCGCGGGCATGCTGCTCGGCGTGCTCGCGGGAGAGGCCGTGGCGTCGGTCGAAGCGCCACCCGCGTCGCTGGTGCGGCGGGGGTCGTCGGGGCCCGCGCCGGTCTGACGCCCCGCCTGCCGAGCCGCCAGCCCCGGCGTCGACTCTCACCCAGGTGAAACAGAGGTGACGCGACAACCACCCTGCGCATTCCGGACAGATCAGTGGGTTTCTCTCAGCTTACGGATAGGTTCGATGGGCACGGGGGGCTCCCTTCGTGCTGCGTGTCTCACCCGGCGCTGGGCCGGGGGCGGACAAGCGATGACGCTTGCACCACCGATCAAGAAAGCACTCACCACGTGATCACCAAGTTCTCCTGGCGCCGTGCGGTGGCCGTCCCGGCCGTCCTCACGCTCGCCCTCGGAGGGGCCCTCCTCTCCACCACGGCGGCCAACGCGGCCGACGGCATGCTGGACATCACCAGCCCGACGGACGGTGGCGCGACGACCTCGCGCGACGTCTCGATCGTGGGTACCGCGGTTCCCGGGGCCTCCATCAACGTCTTCACCGACGACACGCGGACCACGCGTCTCGTGCAGACCACGACGGACACCACGACCGGAGCCTTCAAGGCCGTCCTGCCCTCGTACCCCGTCACCGCCCCCCGCGAACAGAGCGTCTTCGTCGACGGTGTCGTCGGCGGCAGCGGCTTCTCCGACGCGCAGCCCCTGTCGTTCGTCCTGCCGATCGGCAAGTACCTCACCCTCGAGACGCCCGTCGCGAACACCCCGACCGGCAGCCGCGACGTCGTCTTCTCCGGAACGGCGACCCAGGGCTCGACCGTCATCGTGAGCTCCGCCGGCGTCGAGCTCGGCCGCGCCAACCTCGGCAACGGCACGACCTACTCGATCCCCTTCACCTACGCCGACGCCGCCGCCACGGCCCAGACGGTCACGGTCACGGGCATCGTCGGCGGCAGCGGCCTCGAGCCGGTGACGCGTGACTTCACGCTCCCCGCCGTCGTGACGCCCCCGACCACGCCGGTCACCCTGCCCGCCCCGGTCATCACCGCGCCCGCCCAGGGCGCGACCGTCACCGGCACCGAGGTCACCTTCGAGGGCACCGGCACCCCCGGCGCCGACATCGGCCTCGTCGTCACGCCGACCGACTCCGTCAGCACCCTCGCCGACGACCCGGCCGCGCGCATCGTCGTCGACGAGAACGGCGACTGGACCGTCACCGCGGCCCTCGAGCCCGGCGACTACACGGCCGTCGCGGTCCAGGTCCTGCTCGACGCCGCCGGCCAGCCGGTCCTCGACGAGGACGGTCTCCCCGTCGCCTCCGACGACTCGACCCCGGTCGACTTCACCCTCGAGGCCGCGGCCGTCGTCCTCGACGCCCCGGTGATCACCTCGCCCACCCAGGGTCAGGTCGTCGTCGGAGACCAGGTCACCTTCGAGGGCACCGGCACCCCCGGCTCGAACATCCTGCTGGCCGTCGTCCCGACGGACCAGCTGGACGAGCTCGAGGCCGCCGAGAACGGACGCGCCGCCGCTCCGGCCCCCGCCGACCCGATCGTGGTCGACGCCGCCGGCAACTGGACCGTCACCCTCGCCCTGACGCCGAACGACTACACGGCCGCCGCCGTGTCGTTCCTCCTCGACGCCGACGGCGCGCCGGTGCTCGACGCCGCCGGTCAGCCGATCGTCTCGGCCCCCTCGGCCGACGTGGCGTTCAGCCTCGTCGCCGCCGCGACGCCCGCAGCCCTGCCCGCCACCCCGATCGCCACCGGCACCACGGGCCTGGCGTACACGGGTAGCGAGGGCACCGAGGCCGCCATCGGCATCGGCGCCGCCGTGCTGCTGCTCGGCTCGACGCTGATGGTCCTCGCTCGCCGCCGCGCGAAGCTCGCGACCACCGACGTGGCCGGCGAGTAACACCCGCACCACGACGACGGCCCCCGTCGCTGCTTCGGCAGCGGCGGGGGCCGTTCCGCGTCCGGCAAGGGCCGTGCCGCGTCCGGCGGCGGCCACACCCGGCCCCCGGTCCCCTTCGCAGGTGTCGCACCGCCGAGTGAACGTCGCACCGTCCACTTCGGCGGTGCGATGTTCATCCGGCGGTGCGACACGGCGCGGACCGCTCAGGCCCGGAAACACACGAACGCCCCCGCCTCGAGAGGCGGGGGCGTTCGGTGTTCGAGAGGTGTGACGACGACCGGTGGTGGAGATGGGGGGAATTGAACCCCCGTCCATCGCTGAGATTGCACGCATTCTACGGGCGTAGCCAGATGAGGCGTTCTGCTCGGCTCCGACCTTTGTTACTGGCTTCTAGGTCGACGAGCCCAGCCCGAGTGCAAGTCCCGTGTGACCCCCAGGCGTAGTCACACAGCAAGCCATCTAAATGACGTCAGGATCTGGTTAGAAGGCGGTCACCAGACTGACGGACTCCATGTGGCTCTACTGCTTACGCAGCGAGAGCGAAGTCAGTGCGCTTGTTATTGGCACTTATTGTTTTCCAGAGATCGTTTACGAGATAACCCTGGATCCTCGGCCCGCTTCTCGTTCGCACACAGGCGATGTCGAAACCGATCATCCCCATGAGGGGGCCGTCGTCACACGCTCTTGAATTACCAACGCACGTTTCCGTGCGGCCCATCAGTCTACGTCGTTCGACGCGTTCGCGCCACCGTCGGCGACCCGCCCGCCCGTGCCCGACGATCGACCGGTCACTCCCCCAGGTGCTTGCGCGCCGACATCGCCGACTGCGCCTCGCGCGTCGCGGTGCGCTCGCGCAGGGTCTGGCGCTTGTCGTACTCGCGCTTGCCCTTCGCGAGGGCGATCTCGACCTTGGCCCGACCGTCGCTGAAGTAGATCTTGAGCGGGACGACCGTGAAGCCGCCCTCTTTGGTCTTCTGCCCGATCTTGTCGATCTCGTGGCGGTGCAGCAGCAGTTTGCGCTTGCGCCGGGGTGCGTGGTTGTTCCAGGTGCCCTCGGTGTACTCGGGGATGTGCACCGCGTCGAGCCAGGCCTCGCCAGCGTCGACGAACGCGTACCCGTCGACCAGCGACGCGCGGCCCTGCCGCAGCGACTTGACCTCGGTGCCGCTCAGGACGATGCCCGCCTCGTACGTCGTCTCGATCGTGTAGTCGTGGCGCGCGCGGCGGTTCGTGGCCACGACCTTCTCACCGCGTTCTTTCGCCACGCTGGCCTCCTGGTCGTTCGGGTGGGGGGGCTGCCGACAGGCAGCCGTTCAGTATACAGCGAAGGAGGCGCGGTGCCCGTCTGACGGACACCGCGCCTCCTTCACGGGGCCGGCTTCTAGACCTTGAGGTAGCGCCTGATGGCGACGTTCGCGCTGAGGGCTGCGAGCAGGATGCCGACGACGATGACGATCGGCACGACCAGGGCGGCGTCGCGCAGGCCGATGAACGGCGTGCCCTGGAAGGTCACCGCCAGGTAACCCTTGACGAAGAAGTTCACGATCGCGACGATCGCCCCACCGGCCAGCAACGAGCCCACGAGGGCCGCGATCACCCCCTCGAGGATGAACGGCGTCTGGATGAACCGGTTGGACGCCCCGACCAGGCGCATGATGCCGAGTTCTCGACGCCGGCTGAAGGCGCTCAACCGGATGGTCGTGGCGATCAGCAGCACGGCAGCGATCAACATGAGCGAGGCGATGCCGATGGCCGTGTAGCTCGCCGCGTTCAGCACCGAGAAGATCGGGTCGAGGTACCCGCGCTGGTCGACGACGCTCTGGACGCCGGCCAGGCTCGACAGGCTCTCGGTGAGGACGTCGGACTGCGTCGGGTCCTTGAGGTTCACCCAGAAGGTCTCGTTGAGGTACGCCGGCTGCACGAACTCGGTGGCCGGGCTGTCGGCGAACTGCTGCTTGAAGCGGTCGTAGGCCTGGGTCTGGTCCTCGAAGTAGAACTTGTCGACGTAGGGCGTCAGGACGTCGCTGTCGAGCTGGGCGCGGACGCCGTCGATCTGGTCCTTGGTCGCCATCGCCCCGGTGCAGTTGCCGGTCGTGTCGGTGTCGGTGCAGAGGTAGACGGCGACCTGGGCCTTGTCGTACCAGTAGCCCTTCATCTGCGTGATCTGCATCTGCAGCAGGGCCGCGGTGCCGACGAAGGTCAGCGAGATGAACGTGACGAGCACGACGGAGATGACCATCGAGGCGTTGCGACGGAGGCCGCTGCCGACCTCGCTCATGACGAGTCCGAGTCTCATGCGTCGGCCCCTCTCGTGCTGAGGTCCTCGACCCCGATGGCCTGGATGGGCACCGCCTGGGTCTGGTAGCCGCCGTGACGCTCGTCGCGGAGGATGTTGCCCGCGCTGAGCTCGATCACCCGTCGTTGCATCTGGTCGACGATGCCCGCGTCGTGGGTCGCCATGATGACCGTCGTGCCGCCGGCGTTGATGCGCTCGAGCAGGGTCATGATGCCGGCGCTGGTCGACGGGTCGAGGTTGCCGGTGGGCTCGTCGGCCAGCAGGATCGCCGGCTTGTTGACGATCGCACGGGCGATGGCGACGCGCTGCTGCTCGCCGCCCGAGAGCTCGTGCGGCAGACGGTGCTGCTTGCCGACCAGGCCGACCATCTTGAGGACGTCGGGCACGGCCTCCTGGATGAAGCCCTTGCTCTTGCCGATGACCTGGAGGCTGAACGCGACGTTGTCGAACACGTTCTTCTGCGGCAGCAGCCGGAAGTCCTGGAACACGACGCCGAGGTTGCGCCGGAAGTAGGGCACCTTGCGGCTCGAGAGCGTGCCCAGACGCTGCCCGAGGACGTGGATCTGGCCCTGGGACGGCTTCTCTTCCTTCAGCACGAGCCGCAGGAAGCTCGACTTGCCGGAGCCGCTCGCCCCGACGAGGAACACGAACTCGCCCTTGAGGATCTCGAGGGTGACGGCGTTCAGCGCGGGCCGGGGGTTGCCGACGTAGACCTTGGTGACTTCATCAAACCGAATCATGACGGGGATCACCCTAAGTGCGGCCGGCGACGATCGTCGCAGCGACTCGCTGCGGCGGGGCGGCTATGGATGTGCTGGGAGCCGCCGGGCGGGCGACGCCCGGTCAGTCCTGGTCGTCGCGCTTGCGCCAGCGGATGCCCGCCGAGATGAAGCCGTCGAGATCGCCGTCGAAGACGTTCGAGGGGTTGTTGACCTCGTGCTCGCTGCGCAGGTCTTTGACCATCTGGTAGGGCGCCAGCACGTAGCTGCGGATCTGGTCGCCCCAGCTGGCGGTGATGTTGCCCGCCAGCTCTTTCTTCTTGGCGTTCTCGGCTTCTTTCTGCAGCAGCAGGAGGCGCGACTGCAGCACGCGCATGGCGGCGGCGCGGTTCTGGATCTGGCTCTTCTCGTTCTGCATCGAGACGACGGTGCCGGTCGGGATGTGCGTCAGCCGCACGGCCGAGTCGGTCGTGTTGACGCTCTGACCGCCGGGGCCCGAGGACCGGAAGACGTCGACGCGGATGTCGTTCTCGGGGATGTCGATCGACTCGGTCTCTTCCATCAGCGGGATGACCTCGACCGCGGCGAAGCTGGTCTGGCGCTTGCCGGCGGCGCCGAAGGGGCTCATGCGCACGAGCCGGTGCGTGCCGGCCTCGACGCTGAGCGTGCCGAACGCGTAGGGGGCGTCGATCTCGAAGGTGGCGCTCTTGATGCCGGCCTCTTCGGCGTAGCTGGTGTCCATGACGGTGGCGGACATGCCGTGCTTCTCGGCGTAGCGCAGGTACATGCGCAGCAGCATCTCGGCGAAGTCGGCGGCGTCGACCCCGCCGGCCCCGGCGCGGATCGTGATGACGGCCGGGCGCGGGTCGTACTCGCCGTCGAGCAGCGTCTGCACCTCGAGGACGTCCATCATCTTCTGCAGGGCCCTGAGCTCGGCCTGGGCCTCGTCGGCGCTCTCTTGGTCGTCGCCGTCGTTCGCCATCTCGACGAGCACCTCGAGGTCGTCGAGCCGCGCCTCGGTGGTCTCGAGCTTCTCGAGCTCGGACTGCCGGTGACTGAGGGCGCTGGTGACCTTCTGGGCGTTGTCGGTGTCGTCCCACAGGTCGGGGGCCGAGGCCTGCTCGCTGAGCTCGGCGATCTCGGCGACGAGACGGTCTTGCCCGATCACCGCACGGATGTCTTCGAACGTGGCCCGGAGGGCGGCAATCTGCTCAGAGAAATCCAGTGCGATCATGGTCCCCGAGCTTACCCGGCCCGCGTGGGCCGGGCCTGCCCGTGCCCCGCTCCGATCGCTCGCCCGCTCGTCAGCGCCGGGCCACGCCCGCTTCCCGCAGGGCCACGTCGGCGAGGCGGCGGACGACCGCGGCATCCCCCGCGCGCCAGGCGGCCACCGGGTCGGGAGACACGGCGAGGGCGGCCTTCGCGTCGCGGCCGGTGAGTGCCCGCAGCGCGAGCAGGTCCTCGCCGCCCGGCAGGGCGAGCAGCGAACGGACCGAGGAGGCGCGGCGCACGAACGCGATCCGCCCGCGCAGCCAGACCCACAGCACCACGAGGCTCGGCACCCCGGCGACGACGAGTCCGGCGACCAGCGCCGCCCGGGCCACGCCGTCCTGCTGCTGCCGTCCGGCGTCGGCGAGGGATTCTCCGGCCCCGCTGGCCCCGTCGAACGGGGCGCTGGCCGCACCGCCGACCAGGGGCAGCCCTTCCAGCGCGCGCGACGCGTCCTGCATGGTGCCCTGGAAGCCGGCCCCCGCCTCCTCGAGTTGCCTCCCGAGGTCGGCGAAGGTGCCGATGAAGGTCGCGATGCTCACCCCGAGCACGACGAAGAGGACGACGAGGCCGACGGCCACGACGTCTCCGGTCACCTGGCGGGTCCGGACGAGGGGCGAGGCCGAGTAGAGCTGCATGGCCCCAGTCTGACGCGAGGCGGCCCGTGAGGCGCGACCCGCGCCTCCTCGGGTCGGAGACGACGACTACCGGGGCACGGTGCTGACGGGTCCCACCCGCGAGGTCGCGAGGTCGAGCGAGGTGACCGTCGTCGCTCCGGCCGACAGGGCCACCCGCAACGCCCCCACCTGGTAGGGGACGGTCGTCCACTTGTCGGGCGGGACGCCGGTCACGACGCCGCCCGGGTAGCCGGCCTGGTCGGGGCGCAGGTTCACGCGCAGCGACAGGACGGACGGCAGACGGGCGGTCAGGGTGCCGAGCGCCGTGAGCACCGGGGCGAGCGTGGTCGAGAGGGTGCTGCCGAGGGTGGTGATCGGCGCGACGAGCGTGGAGCGGACGAGCGTGGCCACCGACCCGAGCAGCGACCCGGCCGAGCCCGTCAACGCGGCGAGCAGCGGGTTCAGCACGTTGCCGAGCACGGTGGAGAGCGCCCCGCTCAGCACCCGCGTGGTGACCACCGCCGTCGCCGTCGACGGGGACGCGAGCAGCTGCCCCAGCGTTCCCCCCATCGCGACGTCGACGGCGAGCACGTCGACGGGGACGCCGAGCACCGTCGCCCGCAACGTCACCGTCAACGCCACCGACAGCTGCGCCGCCGACACCGCGGACTGCAGCGCCGCCACGACCCGTTGGGTCAGGCCGTCGAGCATCGACCCGACCGTGGTCGTGATCGAGGCCATCGCCGCCGCGCTCAGCACGAGTTCTGTGTTCGGGGCGAGCCCGTTCAGCCCGCCGGGCTGGCCGACCAGCGTGGCCAGGTCGACCGACACCACACCGGTCGACGGGGTGATGGTGACCGTGCCGTCCGTGCTGGTGACCGACCCCGCGAGCACCGGGTCCACCGCCGACTGCAGGGCCAGGCCGGTGAGGGTGACCGAACCCGTGACCCCGCCCAGGCTCAGCAGGTTCGTGAGGCCGTTCACGGTGGCGAGCACGCCGTCCCGGACGGTCCTCGAGATCGTGCCGTTGACGCCCGTCAGGCCGGCGGCGGCCGTGTTCAGGCTCGTGACCGTGCTCGACACCTGACCCGACAGTCCCGCCACCGCCGGGCTGTGCAGCTCGAGGGCGAGACCGGCGATGCCGTAGTCGCGGGTCACCCCCGTCACGCTGCCGTCGCCCCAGATGCGGCTCTCGAGGGCTCGGCAGCCGTCGAGGGTCGCCGTCGACGCCACCGCGCCCACGGTCAGGTCGGCCCGGTCGAGGGCGGTCGAGGCGGGCAGCACCGAGGTGAGGCCGATGCGGGCGGGACCGGGCAGTGACGAGGCGGGGGTCGTCGGCGTCACGCCGAGCCCGCCCGAGTCGCTCACCAGGCCCGCGGCGGCCGCCGCCGTGCCGGTCGGGGCGACCCGCGTGAACTGGTTCAGGGCTCCGGCCGACCCCGCCGGCAGGTTCGTGCCGAGCCCGGTCAGGTCGAGGCCGACGAGACCCGACCCCGCGCTCGCCGACAGGGGATTGCGGAACGTCGTCGTGCCTCCCGCGTCCGTGGTCGGGGCGGGCGATGCCGGCGCCGCGGTGACGACGCCGGAGCGGGTGCGCGTCAGGTCCGCCCCACGCACGGCCGCGACGGTGTCGAGGTCGGTGCCGGCCAGGCTGCCGCGCACGAACCGGCTGGACGCGGCGGCGGCGTACCCGGTGTCGGTGCCGCAGGTGAACCTCGTGGTGCCGACGAGCCCGTACGTGCGCTCGGAGTCGGTCCAGGCGGCGGTCGTCACGGGCGGCGGGGGCACGATGACGGCACCCACGACGGCGACCACGGCCGCCACGGCGACGACGGCCCGTCGCGCGGTGAGCGCCGCGACGAGGCGGGCGACACCCTTGGGGCGACGGCGACGGCGGCCGTGCGTGCCGGTCACGACGTCACCGCCCGGCGTCGTCCGCGGAGGTGCAGCGAGAGGCCGACGACCAGGGCACCGGCACCCGCGATGGCCGGGCCGGACGAGAGGCCGCCGGTGAAGGCGAGCGCGCGCGGGGCGTCCACGCCGCTGAGGGTCACGTCGACGGGGCGTCCGTCGCGGGCGGAGTCGATGACGGGGGCGTCATCGCCGGGGCCGGTGCCGCCGGCGCCGGGGCCGGTGCCGGGCGCCGCCGGGTCCGCCCCGCCCGGGCCGGGACCGGCCGGGTCGCCGGGCACGGCGGTCGTGACGGTCGGCTCGGGCTCGGGCTCGGCCGGGAGGGTCGCGACGGGGTCCAGCGCCGTCGCCGTGATGCCGACGCCGACCCGGGCGCTCCGGCCCATGGACGAGGCGTCGTCGCCGCGCCCACCGGCGAGACCGAGGCTGACGAGCACGAAGACCCGGCCCGAGCCCCCGACCGACCGCACCGGCCACGAGGGACTGCCGTCGACGAACGCGGAGGCGCGGGTCGGGGCGGTCACGGTCCGCGCCCCGGTCGCGCAGAGCGGCGTCGTCTCGACCCGCTGCCACTCGACGTCGCAGGTCTCGACCCCCAGCGTGAAACCGGCCTCGTCGTCGACGAGCGACCCCGAGCTGACGAGCTCGAGGCCGAGTGCCACCCGGTCGCCGGTCGTGACGTCGGTCGCGATCTGCCAGCGGCCCGGGGCCGCGGGCGCGATGTCCTCGGTGCCGGTCAGTTCGTCGGCCAGCACGAGGTGGCCGTCGAGGCCGGTCTCGGGCACGGGTTCGAGGGCACGGGCGGTGCCGGCCTGGACGGTGAGGGCACCGCCGAGCACGAACGCGGCCGTCCCCACGACGGCCAGGAGCGTCGTCGCGGCGCCGTGCCCGCGGATCGTGGGTCCGCGGTGAGCACCGCGGCCGTGGTGCCCGCCGCTCGGCCCGCCGGGCGCGCCGCCACTCGACTCCCCGTCCACGGTCGTCCTCACCCTCGGCGGACGGCGCCGCGTCGCGTCGGCCAGAAGGCCAGCACGACGGCGGCACCGACGACGGCGACCGCGAGCCCGCGGGCCGGCGGGGTCGACGTCGTCGTCAGGACGAAGCCGAGGCCCGGGGCCGAGGCGACGACGATCCGGGCGTCGCGCACGACGTAGGGGTCGCGGTCGTCCGAGTCGTTGGCGTCGCCCCGCAGCACGAGGGAGCGCGCGGCGGCGTCGCCGGGCACGGCGGTCGTCGAGACGACTCGGTGGGTCACGGGGACGTCGAAGCCGGGTCGGGGCACCGTGACCACGTCGCCGGGCCGCACGTCGGCCGCCGCGATCGCCCGGGTGACGACGGCGCCGCCCGCGGGCACGGTGGGACTCATCGAGCCGGTCAGGACGACCACGAGCGAGAGGCCGAGGACCGTCGAGACGGCGAGCCAGAGGAGACAGACCGCGCCGACGAGGCCGACCACCGACAGCAGGAGCGTGCTGACGACGTCGACCGGTCGGCGGCGCGGGCGTCGGCGACGGCGCTCACGGCGATCCGCCCGGCGCGGCTCGACCTCGGGGCCCCGACGTTCTGCCCGGGGCCGGGTCACGGTGTCGACCACCGGTCGGCCCGTCACTCGACGCTGGTCGAGGCGAACTCCCACGCCGGGGCGGCGGTTCGGCCCTGGAGCGTCGAGCTCGCGGACGTGGCGGCACTCGCCGGCAGGGTGACCTCGAAGCAGTAGAACTGCGTGGTGCCGGACGCGGCGGCGAGTCGTTGGGTGGCCGTGGCGCCCGTCGTCGAGAGCGAACCCGTGGCGATGGTCGTCGGCGCGGTGAACGCGGCGGCGGTGCAGGTCGGCGCGGCACCCCCGGCCGTGACCTCGACGGTCGCGACGCGGACGGTCAGGGCGCTGAAGAGCGCTCCCCCGGCATCGGCCACGGTGACGCCGGTGGCGGGCACCGCGGCGCGGACCTGCACGTCCGCGGGGACGCTCGTCGTGGCCGTCGTCCGCAGGGCCACGCCCGAGTAGACGCTCTCGCCCGGGCTGAGGGTCTGCGCGCCCGGCGTGAAGACCGTGCCGCGACCCGGTGCGGTCTCGTAGTCGGAGAAGCCCGCCGTGTAGGGCGAGGTGACGCTCTGCTGCACCTCGAACGTGCCGGTGCCGATGCCGGGGCCGCCCGTGCCGTCCCCGGCGTAGACCCACTCGCTGTCGGTCCAGGCCGCGACGGTGTAGCCGAGTCCGCCGACGACGAGCGCACCGCCCGCGGCGAGCGCCGCGACCTTGCGGAGGCGACGAGGCCTCGGCGCCGACCGGTCGAGCGCCTCGACGTCGTCGCGCGGGACCTCGTCGCGAGGGGTGTCGGAGGCAGAGCGGTGCTGCGACATGGTGGTGCTCCTGATCCGCGTCGCCTGGTGGGGGCGGCGCTCGGGGTGGTGCGATGGACGCCCGTGGTGAGCGGGCGGCGGGCCGGGATGCGGCGGCGGCGCGGGGTGGTGGGGCCCGGCCGGTGAGGCGTGCTCACGTGTGTTGGGGACGAGTACACCACCCCCGCGCGGGGGCGACAACCCACCCGTTCGGGGGTCGCGGTCGGGCTGCCCTGCCCGGCGGGCGGATCAGCGGGCGCCGAGCACCGGGGCGCGGTCGGCGTAACCGGCCGTCGTGGCGCGCGCGACGGCGGTCGGGAGCGCCGCGAGCAGCGCGTCGACGTCGGCCTCGGTGCTCGTGTGGCCGATCGTCATGCGGAGCGCACCGCGGGCCGCGTCCGCCGGCAGGCCCATGCCGAGCAGCACGTGCGACGGTTCGGGGATGCCCGCCTGGCAGGCCGATCCGGTCGAGACGCTGACCCCGGCGGCGTCGAGCAGGAACAGCAACGAGTCGCCCTCGCACCCGTCGAAGGTGAAGTGGGCGTTGCCGGGCAGCCGGTCGACGGGGTCGCCCCGCAGCACGGCCCCGGGCACCGACGCCAGCACCCCGGCGATCAGCCGGTCCCGCAGCGGCTCGTAGGCCCCGTGCGGCTGCTCGGCCGCCACGGCGAAGGCGACGGCGGCCGGGGCGTCCTGCGTGCCCGAGCGCACCTGTCGCTGCTGTCCGCCCCCGTGGATCAGGGGCACGACGGTCGCCGACCGCGACAGCACGAGCGCGCCGATGCCGATGGGCCCGCCGATCTTGTGGGCGCTGACGCTGAGCGCCGCGAGCCCGGAGGCCGCGAAGTCGATCGGCACCTGCCCGTAGGCCGCGACGGCGTCCGAGTGCACCGGCACCCCGTGGGCGGCGGCGAGCGCCACGACCTCGTCGACGGGCTGCATCGTGCCGACCTCGTTGTTGGCCCAGAGCAGGCTGACCAGGGCGACGTCGTCGTGCTCGTCGAGGGCCGCGGCGAGGGCGTCGACGCGCAGCCGGCCCTGTTCGTCGAGCGGCAGCCAGGTGACGACGGCGCCCTCGTACCGTTCGAGCCACTCGACGGTGTCGACGGTGGCGTGGTGCTCGCCGGCGGGGACGAGGAGGCGCGGCCGCGGTCGGTCGGACTGCCTCGCCCACCACAGTCCCTTGATCGCGAGGTTGACCGCCTCGGTGCCGCCCGAGGTGAAGACGATCTCGATCGGGTCGCAGCCGAGGGTCGCGGCCACGCGCTCGCGGGCCTCTTCGAGGACGCGCTTGGCGTTCTGGCCGGCCGAGTGGATGGACGACGGGTTGCCGACCGTGCCGAGCGCCTCGGCGTAGGCGGCGATCGCCGCCGGGTGCATCGGCGTGGTGGCCGCGTGGTCGAGGTAGACGCTCATGTTCGGGTCCTCAGGCTGGGTGGGGCGGTGACGCTCGATGATTTCGGGGCCGACACGCGCCTCCTCTACTGTAAACGCGTGACCGACCCCGACCCCCTGCGCGATCTCGGCATCCGTTCCGGCCCCGACGGGCCGACGCTGCGCGTCTGGTCGGCGTCGGCGTCCCGGGTCGACGTCGTGATCGACGACGCCCCGCACGACCGTGTCGTCCCGATGGTCCGCGACGAACACGACGTGTGGAGCGCCACCGACGGCGCCCTCACCCCCGGGCGGCGGTACTGGCTGCGGGCGGACGGCCCCGCCGGGGGCGGCAACGCCTTCGACCCCTCGCTCGAGCTCCTCGACCCCTACGCGCGCGGGCTCGGTCGCACCGGACGCGGCACGTGGCAGTCGGCCGTGGTCGACGAGTCGTTCGACTGGGGCGGGGTGGCCAAGCCCCGCACGCCGCTCGACCGGGTGGTGGTCTACGAGGCGCACGTCCGCGGCCTCACCCGCCTGGCCCCCTTCGTGCCCGAAGAACTGCGCGGCAGCTACGCCGGCCTCGCCGCCGAGTCGACCATCGCCTACCTGACCGGCCTCGGCGTGACGGCGGTGCAGCTGTTGCCCGTGCACCAGCACGTCGACGAGCAGCGCCTCGTCGCGCAGGGCATCGAGAACTACTGGGGCTACAACACCCTCGGCTACTTCGCCCCTCACGCCGCCTACGCCAGCCGCGACGCGCAGCTGGCCGGCGCCTCGGCGATCCTCCGCGAGTTCAAGGGCATGGTGCGCCTGCTGCACGAGGCCGGCATCGAGGTCTACCTCGACGTGGTCTACAACCACACGGCCGAAGAGGGCGAGGTCGGCGGCCCGGTCACGAGCCTGCGCGGTCTCGACGGCTCCGGCTACTACCGACACGACGCCGAGGGTCGGCCGGTCGACGTGACGGGGTGCGGCAACTCGCTCGACACGAGCACGCCGGCCGCCTCGCGGCTCGTGCTCGACTCCCTCCGGTACTGGGCCGACGAGGTGCAGATCGACGGCTTCCGCTTCGACCTCGCCGCCACCCTCGGACGCGGCGCGGACCACGTCTTCGACCCCGATCACCCGCTGCTGAGCGCGATCGTGGACGATCCGGCGCTCGAGGGCGTCAAGATGATCGCCGAGCCGTGGGACGTCGGCCTGGGCGGCTGGCAGACCGGCGCCTTCCCCGACGGCTGGATCGAGTGGAACGACCGGTTCCGCAACCGGGCCCGCGACTTCTGGCTGACCGACATCGCCGCCGCCCGGTCGCAGGGCGCACCCCCGTCCGGGCTCGGCAGCTTCGCGTCGAAGCTCAGCGGGTCCAGCAACATCTACGCCCACGAGCGCGGTCCGCTGTCGGGCGTGAACTTCGTCACGGCGCACGACGGCTTCACCCTGCTCGACCTCGTGTCGTACGACGGCAAGCACAACCTCAGCAACGGCGAGGACAACCGCGACGGCACCGACGACAACCGCTCGTTCAACCACGGCGTCGAGGGCGACAGCGTCAACCCGTGGATCTCGGACGCCCGCCGCCGCTCGATGCGCAACCTGCTCGCCACCCTCTTCGTGTCGGCCGGCATCCCCATGCTGACCGCCGGCGACGAACGCGGCCGCACCCAGCACGGCAACAACAACGCCTACTGCACCGACAGCGAGCTCACCTGGGTCGACTGGTCCGACGAACCCTGGCACCGGGACCTGCACGACGACGTCGCCACGCTCTCCCGGCTGCGAGCCGAGAACCCCGCCCTGCGCCCGTCGCGGTTCGGCCTCGACGGCGCCTGCACGCTCAGCGCCAACGAGATGTCGTGGCACTCGGCCTCGGGCGACGAGATGCGTCCCGACGAGTGGAACGACCCCGGCGTCCGCACGATGCAGTACCTCGCGACCTCGACGCCCGAGCACGAGGCGCCGAACACGGTCCTCGTCGTGGTGCACGGGGCCGAGACCGCCGTCTCGGTGACGCTCCCCCGGCACCACGGGGTGACGGCGTACGAGGCCCTGTGGTCGAGCGACGACCGCAGCCTGCCGCAGGCGACGGCCCCCGGTGACGACCTGCTCGTCTCGGGGCCGACCGTGGTGGTGTTCCGCGCCACGACGACCGAGGCCGCCTCGTGACCAGCAAGGCGTCCGGAGGGGCGCGCGGCCCCGCCACGCCGGCCACCGTCGCGCTCACCACGGCCGGCATCCCCTTCACGGCCCACACCTACGAACACCACGACACGGCGACGAACTTCGGCGAGGAGGCCGCCGCCGAGCTCGGCCTCTCGGCGGAACGCGTCTTCAAGACCCTCGTGGTCGACGCCGAGGGCACCCTCGTGGTGGGTGTCGTCCCCGTCTCGGGTCGCCTCGACCTCAAGGCGCTCGCGGCCGCCGTCGGGGCCAAGAAGTCCTCGCTTGCCGACCCCGCCCTGGTCGAACGCCGCACGGGCTACGTCGTGGGCGGCATCAGCCCCCTCGGGCAGCGGACCGCCGCGACGACCGTGGTCGACGCGAGCGCCGCCTCCTTCGCCTCGGTCTTCGTCAGCGGCGGGAGGCGCGGGTTCGACATCGAGATCGCACCCGACGACCTCGTGCGCGCCACCGGCGGCTCCTACGCGGCGATCCGTCGCGACTGACCCGCGCCGCGCCTCCTCGGATCTGCCGCCACGCCGCCACGAAGTGAACAATCCGCCACGCGAAAACGTGGCGGGATGTCGACCTCGTGGCGGGATGGCCGAATGCGGCACGGGCGACGCGGGCTAGGGTCGGGCGCATGACCGGCAATCCGGCCCGGGTCGAGGGCACGCTCACCTCGTGGGACGACGACCGCGGCTTCGGGTTCCTCACCCCGGCCTCGGGGCGCGGCCGCGCGTTCGTCCACATCACGGCGTTCAGCCGCGGCACGGCCCGGCCCCGGGTCGGTGACGCCTACTCGTACGAGGTCGACCGCCACGGCGACCGGGGGCCGGCCGCCGTGCGGGTGTCCTCCGTCGGATCGAGCTGGATGGCGCCCCGGGGACGAGCCCCGCGCCCGACACGGGCCGGCCGGGTCGCCCTCGTCGTCGGGCTGCTGCTCGTCGTGGCCGTCGCGGTCGTGGTGGGCGTCGTCCCCTCCGCCGGGCCGTCCGCCCGGATCGACGGGGCCCTCCCCTGGCTCGTCGCCACAGCCGTCGCCCTCGGCCTGGTGACGGCGGCGGTCTACGCACTCGACAAGTCCGCCGCCCGTCGAGGACGTCGCCGCGTGCCCGAACGCGTCCTTCTGCTGCTCGGCCTGCTCGGGGGCTGGCCCGGGGCCCTCGCCGCGCAACAACTGCTGCGGCACAAGACGAGCAAGCGGTCGTTCCAGCTCGCCTTCTGGGGCACGGTCGCCGTGAACGTGGCGGTCGTCACCGCGGCCTCCGCGCTCGTCGGCTAGCGTCCGGGCCTCAGACCAACTGCTTCTCGCGGGCGAAGTGGCACGCGGCCGTGTGGTCGGCCCCGTCGCGTCCGTGCGGCAGCATCGCGGGGACCTCGTCCTCGCAGCGCGACCGCTGGGCCTCGGGCAGCATCGCGTAGAGCGGGCAGCGGCTGCGGAACCGGCAGCCGGTCTGCTTGACGGTCGGCGTGGGCGGGTCGCCCGGCAGCACGATGTGCTCGCGTGCCCGCTCCTTGACGGGGTCGGGCACGGGCACGGCCGACAGCAGCGCCTGCGTGTACGGGTGCAGCGGGTGCTCGAACACCTCGTCGACCGGGCCCGTCTCGACGGTGCGGCCGAGGTACATCACCGTGACGCGGTCGGCCACGTGACGGATGACCGAGAGGTCGTGCGACACGAAGAGGTACGACAGGTCGAGCTTCGCCTTGAGCTCGGCCAGCAGGTTCAGCACGCCGGCCTGGATCGACACGTCGAGCGCCGACACCGGCTCGTCGAGCACGATGAGCTTCGGGTCGGCGGCGAGCGCCCGCGCGATCGAGATGCGCTGCCGCTGGCCACCCGAGAACTCGTGGGGGTAGCGCGTCGCGGCGGCGGGCTCGAGCCCGACGAGGCGCATCAGCTCGGGCACCCGACGCGACACCTCGTCGCGGGGTCGACCGATCGCGAGCAACGGCTCGGCGATGATGTCGCTGACCGGCTGCCTCGGGTCGAGGCTCGCCATCGGGTCCTGGAAGACCATCGACACGGCACCGCGCAGCCTCTTCACCGTCGACCCGTCGAGCTTGCGGTCGAGGGCCGTGCCGAGCAGCTCGATGGTGCCGGCCTCGGGCACCCGGAGGTCCATGATCTCGTGCAGCGTCGTGCTCTTGCCCGAGCCGGACTCGCCGACCAGGCCGAGGGTCTCGCCCTCACGGACGTCGAGGTCGACCCCGTCGACCGCCCAGACGCTGCCCACGCGTCGCTTGAAGACCGACCCCTTGGTGAGCGGGAACGTCTTGACGAGCCCGTCGACGTGCAGCACCCGGTCCCGCTCCGCCCGCGGGACGGCAGCCAGGCCCGAGGTCGGCACGGGCGGCAGGTCGTAGACGTCCTCGGGGTCGGTGCCCTCCCCCACCAGCTGGTCGGCGTGCAGGCAGGCAGCGCGGTGACCCGCCTCGACCGCCGGAGCCTGCTCGAGCGCGGGCTCGTCGACCCGGCACTCGGCCGTCGCCAGGGGGCACCGCGCCGCGAACGGGCAGCCCGGCGCCAGCGACAACAGCGACGGCGGCGTGCCGGGGATCGGCACGAGCGGCTGGTCCGACCGCTGGTCGAGGCGCGGCAGCGCGCCGATGAGACCCACGGTGTAGGGCATGCGCGGGTGGGCGAAGAGGTCGTCGGCGGTCGCCGTCTCGACGACGCGGCCGGCGTACATCACGGCGATGCGGTCGGCGAACCCGGCGATGACGCCGAGGTCGTGGCTGACGAACAGCAGCGCGGCCCCGGTCTCGCGCTGCGCCGTGCGCAGCACCGAGATGACCTGGGCCTGGATCGTCACGTCGAGGGCCGTGGTCGGCTCGTCGGCGAGGATGACGTCGGGGTCGTTGGCGATCGCCATGGCGATCATCGCGCGCTGCCGCATGCCGCCCGAGAACTCGTGCGGGAACGAGTCGACGCGTCGCTCCGGCTCGGGGATGCCCACGAGCCCCAGCAGCTCGATCGCCCGCTCACGAGCCTGCTTCTTCGTGCCGCCGCGGTGGATCAGTACCGTCTCGGCGATCTGCTGACCGACCGTGTACACCGGGGTGAACGCCGAGAGCGGGTCCTGGAAGACCATCGCGATCCGTTTGCCGCGGATCGCCGACATCGCCTTGTCGCCGCGGCCGAGCAGTTCTTCGCCGTCGAGCGTGATCGACCCCGTCACCTTGGCCGTGGCGGGCAGCAGGCCGAGCACGGCCAGGCTCGTGACCGACTTGCCCGAGCCCGACTCGCCCACGATGCCGAGCACCTCGCCGCGGCGCAGCGTCAGGTCGACGCCGCGCACGGCGCGCACGTCGCCGTCCGGGGTCGGGAAGGTCACGGTGAGGTCGTGCACCTCGAGCACCGGAGCCGAGGAGGCGCGGGTGCGGTCGACCGGTTCGGTGAGCGTCATGCGCGCTCCCCCTTCTCGTCGTTCATGCGGGTCGGCGCCGGCGAGCCGACGTCGGCCCCGGGGGCGGGGCTCGCGGCCTCGGAGACGCCGCCGGTGCGCCCGAGCGGCACCGCGCCTCCTCGGCTCTCGGCCGTCCGCCCGCGGGTGGGACGGCGACGACCGGTGCGCCCGGCCGTCGAGGTCGGGTCGAGCGCGTCCCGCAGCCCGTCACCCAGCAGGTTGCTGGCGAGGGCGAAGACGATCAGCGCACCGGCCGCGAAGAAGAACAGCCACGGCTTGGTGGTCGCCGCGCTCTGGTTCTGGGCGATCAGCGTGCCGAGCGAGACGTCGGGCGGCTGCACGCCGAAGCCGAAGTACGACAGCCCGGACTCGGTGAGCACCGCGGCCCCGATGGCGATGGTGGCGTCGATCACGAGGAACGAGGCCACGTTCGGCAGGATGTGCCGCACGATGATGGTGAAGTGGCCGATGCCCATGTACCGGGCGGCGCGGATGAACTCGCGCTCCTTGATGCTGAGGGTGAGCGAGCGCACCACGCGGGCCGTGATCATCCAGCCGAACAGGGCGAGCAGGGCCACCAGGATCAACCAGCCGTACTGCTTGAGGCGCGGCGACAGGATCGCGATGATCAGGAACGACGGCAGCACGAGCAGCAGGTCGACGAAGACCATCACGGCCCGGTCGATCCAGCCGCCGAAGTAGCCGGCCATCGCGCCGAGCATGCCCGCGATCACCGTCGAGAACAGGGCGACCAGCAGGCCGATCAGCAGCGACTTCTGCAGGCCGCGCGCGGTCTGTGCGAAGACGTCCTGGCCGATGTTGTTCGTGCCGAACCAGTGCGCCCCGGTCGGCGGCGACGACAGGGCCGTGTAGTCGATGTAGTTGTAGGCGTACGGCGAGACGAGCGGGCCGACGAAGGCGAAGACGAAGAGCAGCACGATCGTCACGAGCCCGACGGTGGCCCCGCGGTTGGCGAACAGGCGACGGAAGGTCAGCGCTAAGCGGTTCGTCGACTTGGCGGCGACCTCTTCTCGCGACTCGGGCACGACAGCGTCGGAGGGCCCCTCGAGCAGGTCGGGTGTGAACCGGGTCATGGCGCGGCCCTACTTCTGCGCTCGGACGCGCGGGTCGAGCACCGCGTTGAGCACGTCCGACACGAAGCCGGCGAGCAGCACGACGACGGCGCTGTAGAGGGTGTAGGTGACGACGACGTTGATGTCGTTGGCCTGGACGGCGTCGATGAACCAGGCGCCGAGGCCGTTCCAGGCGAAGATCTTCTCGGTGAAGGTCGCACCGGTCAGCACCCCCAGGAACGCGAAGGCGAACAGCGTCGTCATCGGGATGAGCGCGGTGCGCAGTCCGTGCTTGAAGATGGCCGGCCGACGTCGCAGGCCCTTGGCCCGGGCGGTGCGGATGTAGTCGGCCTGCAGCACGTCGAGCATCGTCGCCCGTTGGTACCGGCTGTAGACGGCGATGAGGCCGACGCCGATCGAGATGGTGGGCAGCAGCAGGTGGGCGATGCGGTCCCAGGCGATCGTGCCGAGCCCGCCGGTCAGGTTGGGCGTCGCCTCGCCCGTGAAGGTGATCAGCTGGTACCCCAGGACGTCGTTGAGCTTCGTCGCCCCGATCTTGAGCAGCACCGCCGTGAGGAACACCGGCGTCGAGATCAGGACGAACGACAGCACCGACGACACGCGGTCCGAGAACGCGTACTGCCGGATGGCGTTCCAGGTGCCGACCACGACGGCCAGCACGATGCCGAGGATCGATCCCACCAGCAGGAGGCGCAGGCTGACGCCCAGCCTCGGCCCGAACTCCTGCGCCACCGGCTTGTCCTGGATGGTCTGCCCGAGGTCGCCCGTGAAGGCGCCGGCGACCCAGTGGACGTACCGCTCGCCGAGAGGGTCCTTGTCGTTGACCCCGATCGAGCTGAGCTTCGCGTCGACGATCTCGGTGGACGGACGCGGGTTGCGGTCGGCGTAGACGGAGCGCGGGTTGAGGGTCGCCGAGGCGAGGAAGTAGGTGAGCGACGTCGCGATGAAGACCAGGGCGACGTAGTACACCAGCCGGCGGGCGAGGAATCGAGCCATGGCAGATCACACTAGACGTACCCCGCGGCCCGACCAGCTGGCCAGGTTTCGAGCGTGTAACAAATTCACATGAAAGTTTGCGTGGATTCAAGGCGTCCGTACATTTGGGCACACGCGGTCAGCTCTCGGGAGGTGTCGCGACGCGTGCCCGCACGAGTCGACGACGATGCAGCATCCCCTCTGATCAGCACTTTTCACCACCCTTCAGTTCGGAGTGCCATGAAGATCACGAAGAAGCTCGGCCTCGCGGCCGGCCTCGTCAGCATCGCTCTCGTCGTCACGGCGTGCAGCGGTGGCGGCGGCAACGACGGCGACGGAGCCGCGAAGAACGGCCAGTTGTCCCCCGACGGCGACATCAACGCCACGGCGGCGGCCGATGTCGAGCAGGGCGGGACGCTGACCCTGCCGCTCAGCCAGCTGCCCTCGCAGTGGAACTACGGCCAGCTCGACGGCGCCCTGGCCGACGCCTCGCTGATCGAGAGCGCCGTGCTGCCCCAGCCGTTCCGCATCGACGAGAAGGGCGTCGCGCAGATCGACGAGAACCTCGTCACGAGTGCCGAGGCCACCAGCGAGGACCCGCTGGTCGTGACCTACGACATCAACCCCGACGCGGTGTGGAACGACGGCACCCCGATCACGGTCGCCGACTTCCAGGCCTGGAAGACCGCACTCGACGGCTCGAACCCCGAGTACCTCGTCGGCAGCACCCTCGGCCCCGACCGCATGGCCTCCGTCGAGGCGGGCTCGAGCGACAAACAGGTCGTCGTGACCTACGCCGAGCCGTTCTCGGACTGGAAGAGCATGTTCGCGCCGCTCTACCCGGCGAGCCTCTACAACGACCCGAACGCCTTCAACACGGCCTACGTCGACACCCTGCCCGTCTCGGGCGGCCCCTACGAGGTCGAGAAGATCGACACGACCGCCCAGACGGTCACGATCGTGCCCAACGAGACCTGGTGGGGCGACGCGCCGAAGCTGGACTCGGTGGTCTTCCGCGCCCTCGACAGCGACGCCGACGTCGACGCCTACCTGAACGGTGAGATCGACTTCGTCACGGGCAACTCGTCGGAGCGCTACGACCGCCTGAAGGACGCGAAGGACACCGACATCCGGGCGGCACCGTCGGCTCGCTACACGCACGTCGACTTCAGCACGAAGGGCGTGCTCGCCGACGAGAAGATCCGTCAGGCGATCCAGCACGCGGTCGACCGCGAGGCGCTCGGCAAGGTCATCACGGGCACCCTGCCCTACGAGCTGACCACGCTGAACAACCACCTGTTCCTCAGCACCGACGGCGCCTACCAGGACAACGCGAAGGAGACCGGGAACTACGACGTCGACGAGGCGAAGAAGATCCTGGCCGACGACGGGTGGGAGCTGAACGGCGACGTGCTCGAGAAGGACGGGAAGCAGCTCGAGATCGCCGTGACGATCCCGTCCGGCACGCCCATCTCGCAGCAGCTGTCCGAGGTCATGCAGAGCCAGCTCGCCGCGGTCGGCATCAAGCTGACGATCAACGCCGTCAGCGTCGACTCGTTCTTCGAGGACAACGTCACCCCGGGCAACTACGACATGACGATCTTCGTCTGGGCCGGTACCGGCTACCAGGCGTCCGGCGTCAGCATCTACAACTCGGACGAGCAGGGCCAGAACTACGGTCGCGTCTCGAGCCCCGAGATCGACGACCTGCTCAGCCAGGCCGTCGCCGAGGGCGATCCCGAGAAGGCCGCCGACCTGTACAACCAGGCCGACGAGAAGATCTGGGAGATCGGGCACTCGATGCCGATCATCCAGGCGCCGTACATCTCGTTCCAGAGCCCCGAGCTCGCGAACTTCGGCGCCCGCGCCGGTGCCAGCGACGTGGACTGGACGGTCGTCGGCTTCACGAAGTAGACGCCTCCCCCGGGCCCGTCCGGCCCCCGCTCAGCGCGGGGCCGGGCGGGCCTTCCGCGTCCCCGCCCGCCGTCGCTGCGCCTCCACCAGGCCGGCGGCCACCGAGTAGCCCGCGTAGCCGAGCAGCGCGATCGCCAGCAGCGGCACGATCCACGACCGGGCGTCGCCGTTCACGACCTGGTTGACGAAGCCGAGCCACGGCACCGAGTACCACAGCGTGCCGCGGACCTGTTCGGGCAGCACGAGCGCCTCGTCGGGTTCGGAGTTGTTGTCGCCCTGGGTGACGAACGCCGTGCCGCCGTCCGACGACGACACGATCTCGGTCACCCGGTGACTGATCACCTCGGGGCGGCCGCTCTCGATCTGGTAGGTCACGACGTCACCGATCCGGATCTCGTCGGTCGGGGTCGGCTTCACCACGATCAGCGTGCCCGGGGGCAGCCGCGGCTCCATCGAACTGGTCAACACGGTCAGGGGCGTGGCCCCCGCGACCTTCGGCACAATTACCAACACGGTCGCGAGGCCGAGCACGAGCACGAACAGCCCCGCACTGAGGCCGAGGCCGAGAGCGTGCAGCAGGCCCTTCTGACGCACAGCGGCGCGGCGACCGCTCACGGCGGCTCGGCGGCCGCTCACGGCTGCTCCCCCGAGGGGTCGACCTCGTCCGGGCGACGGCGTCCGACCGCCACGAACGCGCCCGACAGCACCGCGATCGCCGCGATCAGCAGCGGCAGCCAGCTGCCCCGCAAGGGCTCCGGCACGAAGTCGTCGAGCACGTCCAGGGAGTGGACGGGCAGCTCGGTGTCCGCGCCCGACCCGTCGACGGCCCCGCCCGAGGCGCCGTCGCCGACGGAGGGCGCCGTCTCGTCGGCCGCACCGGCCGAGGAGGCGCGGGTCGCCACCGCCTCGATCGTCGCGCTCGAGGCACGGTCGCCTCCCGCGCCTCCTGTGCTCGTCTCGGCGGGGTCCGCCGCGCCGGCGGTCCCGGCCGACGCGCAGCCCGCCGGCACGGCCGACCCGGCCAGCCCCGTGAGCGTGACGAGCACGGCGAAGTCCAGGGTCTGGTCACCGGTGCCCGCGGCGGCGGAGGCGTCGAGGTCGACCGAGACGGTGACCGGGGCCTCCTGCCCGGCGGCGAGGCGGACCGGCGCGAGCACGGGGGTGCACCCGTCGCCGGACAGGGTGACGGGCGGCAGGTCGCCGACGTCGAGGTCGGAGTGCGAGCGGACCGTGACCGCCTCGGCGAACGCGGGCGACGAGGTCGTGACGTCGACGAGGCGGGCGCTGAGCACGGCCGGCGCGCTCGAGAGGTTCTTGACCCAGAAGGTGCCCACCGTGCCGGCCCCGGGGACGAGCCGCAGCCCGTCACCGAAGAGCGCGGAGTCGAGGCGACCCTGCCAGTGCCGGCCGTCGTCGCTCACCATGAGGCGGGGCGCGGTCGAGGCCGTGGCGGGAGCCGCGGCCGTGACGACGCCGGGGCCCAGGACGACGGCCGCGACGGCGACGACGACCGCGACCGCCCGACCGCCGGTCACCCGCACTGGATGTTCCTCGTGCCGTACTGGTCGTAGACCACCGTGACCGTGCCGACGGCCATGAGGTCGGTCGGCTGCCCGTCGACCATCACGCGGATGTCGACGTGGATCGGGCCGTCGCCGAAGGGGTCCCGGGGCAGGTTGTCGCGGGTGAACGCGAAGTGCGGGTAGTCGCCGGTCCGCTCGTCGTTCGAGATCCGGGTGCCGCCGACGAAGGTCGCGTACCGGGTCGCGGTCGCCCGGGTCGACGGGTCGAAGTCGAGCCAGGCGTAGGCCTCGCCGTCGGTGCGGCAGACCGCCGTCTGCGGGGGGACGATCGTGTTGTTCTGGACGATCCGGCGGTCCTGCGGCGTGGCGGCCCACGACCCGGAGGCGAGCGACACCGTGAGGACCGGGTTCACGCGCCCGGTGGGAGAGGACGTCGCGATCGAGGTGCGGAGGCACCAGGTCGCGGCGGCCTTGCTCGCCAACGTCCCGGTGAGGTTCGGCACGGCGGACCAGGTGCCGCTGACGCTGCCCGGGCCGACGGCGGTCGTCGACGTGCAGGCGGACGCGGCGGTCACCGGCCACGCGACGACGGCGATCGACGCGGCGAGGGCGGCGGAGCTGCCCGAGCTCAGGCTGCCGCTCGTCGAGTAGGACGCCGCGACCGTCCCCGAGTTCGTGAACGTCCAGGGCGCCGTGAGCGACCTGGTCGATCCGGCGTAGTCGGCCTGCAGGGCGTCGAGGGTGCCGGCCGTGAGGCCGACGGCGCCGGTCCTGACCTGTTCGGTGACGGTGGCGGACGCCGTCCAGAGGGCGGACGCCGCGCCTCCCGAGGCCAGGGCCACACCGACGATCACGCCCACGACGACGGCGGCCAACGTCGATCGCGTGGTCGTCCGGGGCCGGCGCCCGCTCACGGTGCGGCGCCCGGTCACGGTGCGGCGCCCGCTCACGGTGCGGCGCCCGCTCACGGGGCCACCTGCGTCCCGGTCAGGACGAGCCCGATCGACGAGGTCTGGTTCTGCAGGGTCGCCGGGACGTCCGAGTCGAGCGTGACGACGACGCAGCCGGTGACGGTGACTCCGGCCGGCAACGTGAAGTACCCGCTCCCCGTGTCGAACGCGGCGGGCCGGGCGGAGTAGCCGCCGACGCCGACGACGCAGTCCGCGGCCCTCGCCACGGCGGCGAGCCTGACGGTCAGCTCGCCGGGCAGGGCGGACGCGGACGCCGTGGTGGTCCCGGCCGACACCCGCATGGCCAGGTCGACCGACCCCGTGTTGGTCGCGGTGAACGTCCCCGCGGTCGCGCCGCCGGGGCCGAGCGCGGACGTGTCGAGGGCCTTGACGGCGCCGACCGAGAGGCCCGCCGTCCCCGACCCGACCGTGACGGCCGTCGGCTTGACGGAGGAGTTCCACAGCGCGTAGGTCCCCCCGGTCGCCACGAGGGCGACGGTGACCGCGCCGGCCACGACGGCGGTCGCCGCCCACAGCGAGCGGAGCGGACGGCGGGACGAGGAGGCGCGCTCGACCGAGCGGTGACGCGCGCGTCCGCGGGACGGTCCGGTCAACGTCTCACCCCCTGGTGGTCGATCGTGCGATGCGGCGGCCCGTGGGTCCCTGGGCGGGACGGACGGACGGAAGGGGGCGACCGGACCGCGTCGGGTGCGGTCCGGTCGCCGGTGGGTGACGGGGTGCGGTGGCCGTCGGGCCGCCGACACCCGCTACGCGATGGCGCGCTGCTTCAGCGTGAAGGTCAGCTTGCTCAGGTCGAGCGTGCCGCCCTGGCTGGCGGCGTCGGACACCGTGGAGGGCAGCTCGACGACGAAGGTCACGACGGCCGAGGTGCTGCCGGCGGAGACGGGAGCCACGACGTAGCTGCCGGCCGTGCTGCCCGCGGTCACGCCCGAGGGCAGCGTCGTGCCGCCGGCGGCCGTCGACAGGGCCATCGTGTTGGTTACGTACGGCTTGAGGCTGCCGGTGACCGAGGTCGCGTCGTAGGTCAGGTCGGCGCGCAGGTCGTTGCCCGAGGCGGCGATGGTGATCGGCTGCGTGAACTGCAGCTTGGTGCCCGGGACGATCTTGTAGGCGGCGACCTGGGCGGCCGTGAGGGCCGTGCTGCGACCGTTCGTCACGTCGGTCCAACTGCCCGCCGACGACTGGGTGAGCGAGAGCGTGCCCGAGGCGACGCTGGCGGCGTTGACCTCGGTGCTGGCGTTCCAGAGGGCGAAGGTCCCGGCGCCGCCGAGGAGGAGGGCGATGCCGGCGGCACCGGCGACGGCACCCGTGACGAGCTTGTTCATGTCGGTCCTGTTCCGCGCGCCGAGGCGCGCTCGAGCACCGCCGTGCGCCGTCGGTCGGGTCGACTTCGGGGTGGCGCACGGCGCTGCAGGGGCTGTCGGCTCCGGGTCGGGCGGCCGATCGGTGTCGTCGGGCGCCGGGCTCTCGAGGAGTTCGGGTTCTTCGGGCGGGCAGGCCGCGACGACAGGATCGACATTACGCGGTCCCCCAAAGTGCCGACAGGGGATTCATGCCGATGCATGCACCCAGTTGGGGGGACAAAATGGACCGGAGTGTCTGTCGGCGACAGGGCGGACACGTTTTCGTACCCCGAAACGCCTCTTCCGCACCCCGATCCGCGACCGTCGGCCCTGCGGGGCCCCGGGCCGGGACCGGGCGGGCCAGACCGGGTACGGTCGACAACGTGGCGACAGCATACGAACCCAGAGTCGGGCGGATCCCCATTACGGGCCTCACCCCGACGACCCCCGACCGAGTGTTCCCGACGAAGGCCTTCTCCGGCGAGGTGGTCACCTTCGGGGCGACCGTCTTCCGCGAGGGTCACGACCTGATCGGGGCCGACCTCGTCACGATCGACCCCGAGGGCGCCGAGACCCGACACCGCATGGTCGCCGGCATCCCCGGCACCGACCGGTGGACGGCCCAGGTGCAGCTCGAGGTCGAGGGCGACTGGTCCTGGCAGGTCGAGGCCTACACCGACGACTGGGCCACGTGGCTGCACGCGGCCGAGATCAAGGTGCCGGCCGGTCTCGACGTCGAGGTCACGTTCGCCCTCGGCAGTCGACTGCTGACCGAGGCCGTCGAGAACTACCCCGACACGACCCTGATCCGCGACGCGGCCAAGGCCCTCGCGAACCCCGCCCTCTCCCCCGCCTCGCGGCTCCGCGTCGCCACCGATCCGCGCCTCGCCGCGGTCCTCCTGGTCACGCCGCTCGCGAGCCTCGTCACGCGCAGCGCCCCCGAGGCGCTCCGCGTCGAACGCAGCCGCGCCGGCCTCGGCAGCTGGTACGAGTTCTTCCCCCGCAGCGAGGGCGCCCGCAAGCAGGCCGACGGCACCTGGAAGAGCGGCACGTTCCGCACCGCGGCCCGCCGCCTGCCCTCGATCGCTCGCATGGGCTTCGACGTCGTGTACATCCCGCCCGTGCACCCGATCGGGACGACCTTCCGCAAGGGCCCGAACAACACGTTGACCGCGGGGCCGAACGATCCCGGGTCGCCCTACGCGATCGGTTCGCCCGACGGCGGGCACGACGCGGTGCACCCCGACCTCGGCACGGTCGCCGACTTCCGCTGGTTCGTCGACGCGGCGAAGAACGCCGGTCTCGAGCTCGCGCTCGACCTGGCCCTGCAGTGCTCGCCCGACCACCCCTGGGTCACCGAGCACCCCGAGTGGTTCACGACCCTGCCCGACGGGACGATCGCCTACGCCGAGAACCCGCCGAAGAAGTACCAGGACATCTACCCCCTGAACTTCGACAACGACTACGAGGGCGTCAGCCGCGAGGTGCTGCGCATCGTCCGTCACTGGATCGAACTCGGCGTCACGATCTTCCGGGTCGACAACCCGCACACGAAGCCCGTGCGCTTCTGGGAGTGGCTGCTGTACGAGATCCGACAGACGAACCCCGAGGTGGTCTTCCTCTCCGAGGCGTTCACGAAGCCGGCCATGATGCAGGCGTTGGCGCAGGTGGGGTTCCACCAGTCGTACACGTACTTCACCTGGCGCAACGAGAAGTGGGAGCTCGAGGAGTACCTCGACGAGCTGTCGAAGGAGACGAGCGCCTGGCTGCGCCCGAACTTCTTCGTCAACACGCACGACATCCTGACCCCCTACCTGCAGTTCGGCGGTCCCGCGGCCTACAAGATCCGTGCCGCGATCGCCGCGACGGCCTCGCCGACCTGGGGCGTCTACTCGGGCTACGAGCTCTTCGAGGACGTCGCCCGCCCGGGCAGCGAAGAGAACATCGACAACGAGAAGTACGAGTACAAGCCCCGCGACTGGGCCGCCGCCGAAGAGGCGGGGGCGTCGCTGGCGCCGTACCTGACGCAGCTCAACCGCATCCGCGCCTCCCACCCGGCCCTGCGCCAGCTGCGCAACCTCGAGATCCACTCGAGCGACGACGAGTCGATCCTCGTGTTCTCGAAGTACCTGTCCCGTGCGCACACCCGCAGCGGACGCGCCGACGGCATCATCGTCGTCGCCAACGTCGACCCGCACTCGGCGCGCGAGACGACCGTCCACCTCGACGTCACGAAGTTCGGCTTGCAGCCCGGTGGCACCTACACCGTGCGCGACCTGATCACCGGTCAGTCGTGGACCTGGGGCGACGACAACTACGTCCGACTGGACGCCTTCGTCGAACCGGTGCACGTCCTCTCCGTCGACCTCAACCGAGCCCCGTAGGAGCGACCCGATGACCACCACTCCCCCGACCGAGCCCGACACCTCCTTCGCCCTGGGCGACGACGAGGTCTTCTCGGCCGCCAACGGCACCCACGGCCACCCGCACGCCGTCCTGGGTGCCCACCCCCGCGGCGGTCGCACCGCCGTCCGCGTCGTCCGACCGCTGGCCGACACCGTCACCGTGACCGGCGCCTCCGGGTCGTCCTTCGCCCTCGAGCACGTGGGCCACGGCCTCTGGCAGGGCGTCACGAGCGAGCCCGTCGGCGCGTACACCGTCGAGGCGACCTACGAAGGAGGCGCGGCGTGGGTCTCGGACGACCCCTACCGCTTCACCCCCACCGTCACCGAGTTCGACCTGTACCTCTTCGGAGAGGGGCGCCACGAGCAGCTCTGGAAGATGCTCGGCAGCCACGTCCGCGAGCACGAGGGCGTGACCGGCACCTCCTTCGCCGTCTGGGCGCCGCACGCCCGCGCCGTCCGCGTCAAGGGCGACCTCAACGGCTGGGACGGCGAGCGGCACGCGATGCGCCGCCTCGACGGCAACGGCGTCTGGGAGCTCTTCGTGCCCGGCGTCACGGACGGGATCTACAAGTACGAGGTGCTCACCCCCGACGACGTCTGGGTCGAACGCGCCGACCCCATGGCGCGCACCTCCGAGGTGCCGCCGCTCACCGGGTCCGTCGTCACGAAGGCCGCCCACGCCTGGGCCGACGACGCCTGGATGACCGCCCGGGCCGAGAACGACGTCCACTCCGGACCGATGAGCGTGTACGAGCTGCACGTCGGCTCGTGGCGACCGGGCCTGAACTACCGCGAACTCGCCGACCAGCTCATCGAGTACGTCGGCGAGCTCGGGTTCACCCACGTCGAGTTCATGCCGCTCGCCGAGCACCCCTTCGGCGGCTCCTGGGGCTACCAGGTCACCGGTTACTACGCCGTGACCAGCCGCTTCGGCAGCCCGGACGACCTGCGTTACCTGATCGACCGCCTGCACCAGGCCGGGATCGGCGTCATCATGGACTGGGTGCCCGGGCACTTCCCGAAGGACGAGTGGGCCCTCGCGAAGTTCGACGGTCGCGCCGTCTACGAGCACTCCGACCCCCGCCGCGGCGAGCAGCCCGACTGGGGCACGCTGGTCTTCAACTTCGGCGACTCGCAGGTGCGCAACTTCCTCGTCTCGAACGCGCTGTACTGGCTCGAGGAGTTTCACATCGACGGGCTGCGCGTCGACGCCGTCGCCTCGATGCTCTACCTCGACTACAGCCGCAACGAGGGCGAGTGGCTGCCGAACGAGTTCGGCGGGCGCGAGAACCTCGAGGCGATCAGCTTCTTGCAAGAGGCGAACGCGACGGCGTACAAGCGCCACCCCGGCATCGTCATGATCGCCGAAGAGAGCACGAGCTGGCCCGGCGTCACCCGCCCGACCAGCGAGGGCGGCCTGGGCTTCGGCCTCAAGTGGAACATGGGCTGGATGCACGACACCCTCGGCTACGTCGCCGAGGACCCGCTCTACCGCTCGCACCACCACGGCGAGATCACGTTCTCGTTCGTCTACGCGTTCAGCGAGAACTTCATGCTGCCGATCAGCCACGACGAAGTCGTGCACGGCAAGGGGTCCCTGCTCAACAAGATGCCCGGCGACGAGTGGCAGAAGCTCGCCAACGTGCGGGCCTACCTCGCCTACATGTGGGGCCACCCCGGCAAGCAGCTGCTCTTCATGGGCAGCGAGTTCGGCCAGCCCGGCGAGTGGAGCGAAGAACGAGGGCTCGACTGGTGGATCCTCGACCAGCCCGCCCACCAGGGGCTCCACGGCCTGGTGGCCCGCCTCAACGAGGTCTACCGCGACGAGCCGGCTCTCTGGGCGCACGACTTCGACACCGACGGCTTCGAGTGGATCGACGGCGGTGCCGCGCAGCACAGCGTCGTGGCCTTCATGCGCAAGTCCGGCTCGGGCGAGTCGATCGCCGTCCTGGCGAACTTCTCGGGTGAACCGGTGCACATGCGCTTCGGTCTGCCCGAGGCCGGTCGCTGGGACGAGATCCTCAACACCGACGCCGGGGTCTACGGCGGTTCGGGCGTGGGCAACTTCGGGGGAGTCACCGCCACCGACGAGCCCTGGGCCGGTCGCCCCGCGGCCGCCGACGTCCAGCTACCGCCGCTCGGGGTCGTCTGGCTCAAGCTGCGCCGCTGATCCGACGCCGACACACGACGGAACCCCCGCGCCCCTTCCGGGTCGCGGGGGTTCCGTCATCCGTGCAGGAGGCGCGGCTCAGTACAGCAGCATCGCCAGACGACGACGGGCGGTCGCCACCCGGGGGTCGTCCACCCCGACGATCTCGAAGTACTCGAGCAGGCGGGCCCGGGCGGCGTCACGGCCGTGGGGGTCGAGCGACGGGAAGACGGTCAGCACGCGGTCGAAGGCGTCGTCGATGTGCCCCCCGCTGAGGTCGAGGTCGGCCACGTCGAGCTGGGCGTCGAGGTCGGTGGGGGCGGCCGCGGCCGCCGCACGGACGTCGGCCAGCGACGCGCCCTGCAGTCGCTCGAGCAGCGAGACCTGGGCGAGGCCCGCCACGGCGAGCTGGTCACGAGGGTCCTGCGCGATGGCGGTCTTGTAGGCCGTGATCGCCGCGGCGTAGTCGCCCCGGTCGATCGCGTCGTAGGCGTCCTGGTGGTGCGGGGGCAGCGGTTCCGGCTCGGGCTCGACCTCGTCGGCCTCGCCCACCGGGGCGCCGTCGACGACCGCCGTGCCGGTGACGCCGTTCTGCGCGGCCAGCTCGAGCACCTGCTCGAAGACGTCGCGGACCTGGGCCTCGGGCAGGGCCCCGACGAAGAGCTGCACGGGACGACCGCCGATCACGGCGGCGACCGCCGGGATCGACTGCGCCTGGAAGGCCTGCGTCAGCTGGGGGTTGGCGTCGACGTCGACCTTGACGAGCAGCAGGCGGCCGGCGTACTCGCCGACCAGCTTGTCGAGGACGGGCGACAGCTGCTTGCACGGGCCGCACCACTCCGCCCACAGGTCGACGATCACGGGGACGGTGTTGCTGATCTCGAGGACCTGCGTGAAGGTGGCGTCGGTCGCGTCGAGCACGAGGCCCGGCACCGCGACCTGACCGGCGGACGGGGCCGGGACGCCACCCGCGCCTCCTGCGGGCGCACCGTCGACGGGTGCCCCGGCGGACGGACCCGCCGGGGCGGGGGCCGGCGGACGGTTGACGAGCGATGAGAGGTCGACGGCGCCGCGGAGACCGGCGGGGACGGGAGGGAGGTTGGTCATGGCAGCTCCTTGGCAGAGGTGAGGGCCTGGCTGAAACCGAGCAGGACGATGGGGTCGTCGCTGCCGACGGGCGGGACGGAGAACAAGAGCTCGACGCCGTAGGTCGCCTCGATGCCCTTCGACGACTCATCGAGCCCCAGCAGGGTCTTGACGGTGCCCTCGGGGTTGACCTTGGCACCCGTGGCCGTCGGCTTGACGGTCTCGATCTCGTTCAACGCGACCGAGACGATGGCACCGGCGTCGTTCGTGGCGAAGGCGACGGGGGTCTCGTCGTCGGCCTGGGACGTGTAGTCGATGGACGCCGTGGTGGGCAGGGCCGCACGCTTCGCGTCCTTGTAGGCCTTGCCGATCTTCTCGCGCAGCGTGTCGCCCTCGGTCTGGAACTGGGCGGCGTACTGGCTCTCGTCGCCGTTGCGCAGGATGTCGCCGTAGGCCTCGGCCAGCTGGTCGGGCTGCAGCGTGAGCAGCTTGACGTCGGGCGAGAGCCGGGCGGCGCCGATCGAAGCGGGTGCGACGGTCAACGGGGTCTGCGTCTGCAGGCTGACCGCGTACTCGACCTTGTACGGGTCGCGGGCGCTCTCTTGCTCGAGGGTGAGGGCGACGGGCGCCACGCTCGCGTCGGCGTCCTGCACGACGACGAACGCCGAGCGCGGCCACGAGTCGGCCTGCTGGGGCAGCGTCAGCGTGACGGTGCCGGTGGGGATCGCCAGGGGCGCGGCGGCGGCGGCGTCCTTGGAACGGATCGTGTAGTTCGCCTGACGCTGCTCGAGGGCCGGACCCGTGAAACGGGTGGCGGCGAGGTCGGCGTTCAGCGAGGCGTCGGCCTCGGTCGCCGTGGCCGAGATGCGTTCGACGATGCGCTTCGCCTGGGCGACGCTGATCACCGGGGGCTGCAGCGCGTTGCCCTGGTCGCCGGAGTCCGTGCCGTCGGTCGAGGTGGGCGTCGGGGTGGGCGTGGACGAGTCGGAACCCGCCGCCGGCGCCTGCTGCGGCCAGTAGTCGGCGGTGCACGCCGACAGGGCGAGCGAGGAGACCAGCACGATCGGCGCCACGGCGGCGAACCGACGGATGCCGCGGGCACGACCACGGCCGGGCGCCAGGGTCTCGGTGCCGGCGGCGTCGAGCGCCTTGACCGCCTTGCGACCGGCCCGACGCGACAGGCGGGGTCGTTTCCCGTCACCCGAGCGCCGACGGGGGCCACGCGTCCGGCGGTGGTGCAGGATCGCCCAGACGTACAGGCCGATGCCGATCAGCAGGACCACGAGCCCACCGACGATCAGCGGCCCGGCCAGGGGCGTCGCGGTCGAGAGCGGCCAGGTGATGCGGACGTCGGACGGGGCGGGCTGGCTGCCGTCCGAGACGATGACGAGGGAGACGTCGTCGGGCGCGTCGAGCGAGAAGGTGAGGTCTTTGCCCGCGAACTGGTCGAACCAGAGGTCGGAGTCGGTCGGGTCGGGCACCTCGGTGGTGTCGCCGGCGACCGTGCGGCTGACGAGCCGACCGGACGCCTCGTCGTACTCGACCTCGTTGTAGCTGGCGTCGCCGACCCACCCGAGGACGTCCGACGTGCGGCCGTAGGCGGCGAAGGCGGTGTCGCCGCCCGACACCGAGACCGTCTGACGCCCGTCGCGGCCGTGCAGCGCCGACGCCGGGACGACCGTGACGGTCGCGTCGGAGTCGGCGGTGTCGACCTGGGACGACACGCTCGGCGGCGGTGCGAAGACGGTGCGCTGGGCGAAGCCCAACGCCACCATCACCGCCGCCAGGACGACGACGACGACTGCGACGATGAAACGCACGTTTCTCTCCCTCCGAGCCACCATCCCGGTCGGGGCGCCAGGAACCGTCGTGGTCGACGACGGGCCTCGCACGAGCCTGGCCAGGGGGCCGGGCGCGGCAGCAGAATTTAAGACGGCTCAGCGTATCCGACGAGGCTGAGAGGCACCTAACCCGTGGATCGGGGTCCGTCGAGGGCCTCCCACTAGCATCGTGTCGCGGGCCGCGCTCCCCTGGTCCGAACCCTGCATCGAAGGAGACACCGTGGCTGCTGACGAAGCCGATTTCGGCATCGAACTCCGGGGCTACCGCAAGGACGAGGTCGACCGCGTGCTCGGCGACCTGCGGCGGGAGCTCATCAAGGCCAACGCCGACCGGGCCGACCGGGCGAGCGAGGTCGCGTTCCTCCAGCAGCGGGTGGACGAGATCCGTGCCGAGCTCGAAGAGGCCGGCACCCCCACGTACTCCGGTCTCGGCAGCAAGCTCGAGCAGACCCTGCGTCTGGCCGAACAGCAGTCCACCCTGGTGATCAGCCAGGCCGACATCGACGCCGAGGCCCTGCGCTCGTCCTCGACGGCCGAGGCGAAGCGCCTGCTGGACGACGCGAGCGAACGGGCCACGGCGGTGCTCGACGACGCCCGGGGCCGCGCCGCGGCGCAGGTCGCCGAGTCCACCGCCGACGCCGACCGTCTGGTCGCACGCGCCAAGGCCGAAGCACGTGACCTGCTGCAAGAGGCCCAGCGCGACGCCATCTCGATCCGCGGCTCGGCCGCCACCGAGGCGGCCCAGAACGTCTCGACGGCTCGACGCGAGGCAGCCGCACTGCGTGCCGAGGTCGAGCACGAGGTCGCCGAGCAGCGGGCCGCCGTCGCCCGCGACCTCGCCGAGGCCCGCGACGAGGCCGACACCCTCGCCGCCGACACGCGCGAGGCCCGAGCCGTCTTCGAGAGCGACTCCGGGCGGCAGCGCGCCGACCTCGAGCGCGAGGGCGTCACCGTCCGCGCTGAGCTGGCCCGGCTCGACGAGACCACCCGCGCCGACCTCGACGCCGAGGTCGGTGCCCGCCGCGCCGAACTCGACCGCGAGATCACGGCCGCCCGCGCCGAGCTGGCCGACGACGTCGCGGCCCAGCGCGCCGAACTCGAACGCGACGTCGCCGCGGCCCGTGCCGAACTCGCCCACGAGGTCGCCGAGACCCGGGCGCTCCTCGCCCGCGACGTCGACGCCACCCGTGCCGACCTCACCGACGAGGTCGAATCCACCCGGGTCGAGCTCGAGCGCGAGATCGCGACCGGTCGTGACCGCCTCGCGGCCGAGATCGCACAGGCCCGTGCCGAACTCGAGAAAGAGGTCGGCGACGCCCGCACCGAGCTCGACCGCGAGACCCGGCGCCGCCGCGACGAACTCGACCTCGCCGAGACCACGTCACGCGAACGCATCGCGCGCATCACCGTCGAGACCGACGAGCGCCTCACCCGCGAGAGCGAGGCGCAGGCCGACCGTCTCGACCGCGAGGACGCCGACCGGCGGGCCGAACTCGCGACCGAGATCGAGCAGGCACGCGCCGAACTCGCCGCCGAGACCGCCGAGGCCCGCGCCGCCCTGGCGGACGAGACCGAGGCCCAGCGCGCCCGCCTGGCCGCCGACGACGTCCGGGTCCGCGCCGGGCTCGAGGCCGACCGCGAACGGGCCGTCGCCGACCTGCGCCGCGACGTCGACCAGGGGCGCGCCGACCTCGAGGTCGAGCTGCTGGCCCGTCGCGACGAGGCGGAGGTCGAGCTCACGCAGCGACACCAGCACGCCGTCGCCGAGACCCAGGAGCTGCTCGACGCGGCGGCCGAGCAGCTCGCCGAGGCCACCCGTCGTGCCACCGAGGTCCGGCGCGAGGCCGACGACCTCGAACGCACCGCGCTCGAGTACGCCCGCACCACCCGGACGGACGCCGACGAGACGGCCCACGAGGTGCTCACCAACGCCGACGAACGCTCACGGTCGATCCTGGCCGATGCCCAGCAGCGGGCCGACGACCTCATCGGCGACGCCGAAGAACGCCTGGCCGAGATCACGGCCGAACGCGACGCCGTCGCGGAGTACTTCGAGAACCTGCGTGGCATGATCGGACAAGTCGGCGGCGGTACGTCAGAGTAGGGCGACAGGCCGTGTCGGGCAGTCGGTGCCGCCGTGACCTCGACCGGCCCGTGCCGTCGACAGGAGCCCGCCCGTGAAGATCCACAACCCGTTCCGCATCGGTCTGCTCGCGGGGCTGGGAGTGCTCGTCGCCCTCGTCATCGGGGGTGCCGTCGGCCAGCTCTCGACGATCCTGACCTACGTGGGCGCGGCCCTGTTCATCTCGCTGGGGCTCGACCCGGTCGTCTCGTGGCTCGAGAAGCGTCGGGTGCCCCGGGGCATCGCCATCGTGATCGTCCTCGTGGCCGTGGTGGGCGCCTTCGTGGGCGTCGTCTTCGCGATCGTGCCCGTCATCGTGCAGCAGACCACGAGCCTCATCCAGGCGCTGACGTCGTACCTGCAGAGCGTCACCACCCAGCAGTTCGTCGACAACCTGCAAGAACTCGTCCCCCAGAACGTCTTCGACGTGCAGGACGCGCTCGACTCCATCGTCGACTTCCTGACCAACCCCGACAACGTCGTCACGATCGGCGGCGGGGTCCTCGCCGTCGGCGTCGCGATCGGCAACGGCCTCTTCGGCACGATCGTCGTGGTCATCCTGACGATCTACTTCACCTCGTCGATCAACAGCGTCAAGCGCGCGCTCTACCAGCTCGTCCCGGCCTCGAAGCGGGCCACGTTCGTCGACATCTCCGAACAGATCAGCCAATCGGTGGGTCGGTACGTCATCGGCCAGTTCACGCTCGCGGCGCTCAACGGCATCCTGAGCTTCGTGTTCCTCACCATCATCGGAGCCCAACAGCCGGCGGTCTTCGCGTTCATCGCGTTCCTGGGGTCGATCATCCCCCTCGTCGGCACCATCAGCGGTTCGGCGATCATCGTGCTGGCACAGATCGCGCTGTTGCCCCAGTCACCGGCCACCTGGGTGACGACAGCCGTCTACTACCTGGTCTACATGCAGGTCGAGGCCTACCTGCTGAGCCCGCGCATCATGCGGCGGGCGGTCCGCGTCCCGGGCGTGATCGTCGTCATCGCGGCCCTCGTCGGTGGCACCCTGCTGGGAGTGCTCGGCGCACTCATCGCCATCCCCGTCGCCGCGTCGATCCTGCTGATCATCCGCGAGGTCTACGTGCCACGCCAGAACCAGCTCTGAGACGCGCCACGCCCCGGTCGCTCCGAGCCCGCGTGGTGGCCAGTCCGCCGTCCGGCGGACGCACCGTCAGGAGGCGCGGGGCGGCCAGGTGGACGGCAGCGGCAGGGCACCGGGCGCGACCCGACGGACGATCTCGGTCAGCACGCGACTGGTCTGCTTCTCGCCGACCCAGAGGTGCTTGCCTCCCTCGACGGCGACCACCTCGGCCTCGGGAACGAGGGCGAAGCGACGTCGCGCCTCGTCGGGACGCAGGTAGTCGTCGAACTCGGGCACGACGGCCACCACGGGCCGCCCGGAGTCGTGCCACGCCCCGAGTTCGGCGTCGGACGTGCGGTGCAGTGGTGGGGACAGCAGCACGACGCCGGCCACCTCGACGTCGAGGCCGTGCTTCAAGGCGACTTCGGTGCCGAACGACCAACCCACCAACCACGGGGTGGGCAGACCGCGATCGCCCACGAAGGCCACGGCGGCGGCGAGGTCGGCCGCTTCGGCCACCCCCTCGCCGAACTCACCCTCGGACCGACCTCGCGGAGACGACACCCCGCGGAAGTTGAACCTGAGCACGGCGAGGTCGGCCAGGGCCGGAAGACGGGCCGCGGCCTTCCTGATGACATGGGAGTCCATGAACCCGCCGGCGGTGGGCAGAGGGTGCAGCGCGACGATCGTGCCGACGGGCTCGCGGTCCGCCGGGAGGCTCAGCTCGCCCACCAGGGTCAGACCGTCGCCGGTGTGCAGTTCGACGTCCTCGCGGCGCGCGGGCAGCAGGACGCCCCCGCGGATCTCGAGAGGGTCGGCGTCGGGGGTCGTCACGAGATCCTCCAGCAGTGGGTGTGCCAATGGCGGCGGGCCGCCAGGTCGTCCTCGGCACCGAACAGCCCGTCGGCACGCCAGGCCACGACGTGCGGCGTCGCGGGAGCGATGCCCAAGGAGCAGCCGGGGCAGACGTACTCTTTGACGGCCGACGTCGCCGAGACCGACTGGACGTTGAACGAACGCCCGTGTTTGGTCTCGACCGTCAAGCCGCCGAACGACGCTCGGGTGACGTCGTAGGCCTCGTCGGCGTCACGCCGGTCGCGCGAGCGACGGGAGCGGTTGCTGCGGGGCATGACGACCAGCGTAGCAACGGCCCCCGAGGTCGAGGGCCGTGCGACGGATCAGTACCAGTTGTTGGCGACGGAATGGGCCCAGGCGCCACAGGGGTTGCCGTAGCGGCCGCCGATGTAGTTCAGCCCCCACGTGATCTGCGTGGCGGGGTTGGTCTGCCAGTCGGCACCGACGGAGCCCATCTTGCTACCCGGCAGGGCCTGGGGAATGCCGTAGGCACCACTCGACCGGTTGGACGCGTAGACGTTCCAGCTCGACTCTTTCTGCCACAGCGACACCAGGCAGTCGTACTGGTCGGAACCCCAGCCGCGAGCGGCCACGAGTTCGGCGGCGACGGCCTTGGCGCTGCCCGGGTCGGGGGTACCCGCCACGGGAGCAGACGACGACTTCTTGGCAGAGCCGGACGTCGCACCCGACGGGGCCTCGGGCTTCTCGGTCTCGGCCACCACGACGGGCGGGGGCGGCGGCGGCACGTACTCGGTCACGCCGTAGGCGTCCCGGTCGGCGACGGTCACGGCGGCACCGGCGACCGTGAGGGTCTGACCGGGGGCCGTTAGCACCGACGCAGCGCCCGGAACGGTCGTCGCGGCCTCGGCACCGGCCAAGGGGTTGACGAGCGAGGCCGACACGAAGGCGAACGACGCGCAGAAGCCGACGAGGGGAATTGCCACCCGTCGAGGGAATCCGGTTCGACGAGCGGCCGGTACGGCATCGCGGACGGGACCGGTGAACGCGAGGGAGCCGGCTGCGGGGCGTCGCACGACGCTCTGCGAGGCCGGCACGCGGATGCGCCGGCGGGTCGAGGGTCGTTCGACCGCGGCCGGGTGCTCTCGTCGAGAGGGACCGGGGGTCGGATTCGCTGCGTGCCTGCCCATGAGTCCGTCCAGGGTAACCGATGGGACGCCGGAGGGCCAGGGACGACCCGTCAGCGTGTCGGAGGCTCGGGGGAAGAGGAGAGGCCCGGCCGTGACCGTCAGCGGACGGCCAGCATGACGTCGACCACCGTGTCGAGCACCAGGTCGACCTGGCTCTCGCGGTAACCGCCGCGCTTCGCCCGGAAGACCGAAGCCCGGACGTCGTCGATGCTGAGGGGGCGGCCGTCGGTGAAGTAGCCGTGCAGCCGCCGGGTGAGGCGGTCGACGTCTCGCGGGTGGTAGCCGGTCGTGAGGATGCCCACCCTGTCGAAGCGGTGGCCCTGCGGTCGCTCGAGACGGGCCACGATGTCTTCCGCCCCGGAGCGCGCGGTCGAGAACCAGGTCGACTCGGCGCCCGACGAGACGGCCCGTTCGCGCTCCCGACTGGCGAAGGCGTCCTCGAGACGTTCGAGCGCGGCGTCGACGTGTGCCGTCGAGTACCCGTTCTTGGTCAACCCGAAGGCCGTGCGTCGGATGCGGGCGGAGTCGATGCCGAGGCCGGTCTCGCCGGCGTAGGCCTTCCGGGCCTCGACCAGGAACGCGTCGACCTCGTCGACGTCGTAACCCCGCTTGCCCTTGGGAACGATCGGGAATGTGCTGCTCACGGCCACCATCATGCCGCATGGGCCGATGGCAAGCCGCTGGACGCGCGGCCGGTCAGTACCGGCGGACGGGCGTCACGCGAAGAGGAGGTACAGGGCGTAGGCCGCGGCGGCCGAGGGCAACGTGCTGTCGAGCCGGTCGAGGAACCCGCCGTGGCCGGGAAGCCAGGTGCTGATGTCTTTGATGCCCAGGTCGCGCTTGATGAGGGATTCGGACAGATCGCCGATGGTGGCGGTCACGATGATGACGCCACCGAAGACGAGACCGAACCACCACGGCTCGTCGAGCAGGAAGACCGACAACAGCACGGCCGCGATGAGGCTGGCGGCCACCGAACCGGCGAAGCCCTCCCAGGTCTTCTTGGGACTGATGCGGGGCGCCATCGGGTGCTTGCCGAAGTTCAGGCCGGTCGCGTAGGCACCGGTGTCGACCGCGATCACGACGATGAGAGCCGACAGGGTCCACCACTGGCCGTCGGGTCGAGCAGCCATGAGGGCCATGAAGCTGCCGAGGAACGAGCAGTAGATCTGGACGAACGCACCGGCACCGAGATCACGACCCAGCGCGGAGGCGCCGGCTCGGTGCGACGGACGGGCCGTCTCGACGAGGCGCCACACGGAGACGACGACGATGCCGCCCACCAGAGCGGCCCACTGGCCGCCGGCTCCGCCGTAGAAGGCCGCGGGGACCACGGCCACGCCGGCGAGGACGCTCGGGAGGCGGGGCACGTCGCGCCCGGCGAAGCGCAGGGCACTGGCGAGTTCGAAGCACAACGAACCGATCAGGGCCGCCGCCACGATGATGAAGAACGCCTTGACGAAGATCAGGCTCAACAAGACCGCGGCCCCGAGCAGGACACCCACGGCGATGGCGGCCGGAAGGTTGCGACCGGTGCGCGCCGTCAACTTCTCGTTGCGCGAGTCGAGGCGCGCCTTGCCTGCCCGCAGTTGGTTCTCGATGTCGTGGCGGGCCGCTTGCGCTCGAGCGTCGAAGTCGGCCCGGCGACTACCGAGAGTGCTCTTCTGAGCCGGTGACGAGTCGTCGGGGCCGGCGCCGTCGGGTCGCTGTCTCATCAGACCTCGAGCAGCTCCGCTTCTTTCTTCTTCAACGCGTCGTCGATGGAGTCGATGTACCCCTTGGTGATCGACTCGAGCTCTTTCTCGGCACGAGCGACCTCGTCGTCGCCGACCTCGGTCTTCTGGGCGTCGAGCGCCTCTTTCGACTTGCGACGGACGTTGCGCACCTGCACCTTGGCGTCCTCGCCCTTGCTGCGCACGAGCTTGACGAACTCTTTGCGACGCTCTTGCGTCAGCTCGGGGATGGTGACGCGGACGATCGTGCCGTCGTTCGTCGGGTTGGCCCCGAGGTTCGGGAAGGTCGCGATGGCCTTCTCGATCTCTTTGAGGGCCGTCTTGTCGTAGGGGGTGACGATCATGGTGCGCGCCTCGGGCACCTGCAGCGAGGCGAGCTGGGCCAGCGGGGTCGGGGTCCCGTAGTAGTCGATCGGGATCTTCTGGAACAGAGCGGGGTTGATGCGGCCGGTGCGCACCGTCCCGAAGTCGTTCTTGGCGGCGTCGAGCGCCTTGTCCATCTTCTCGCGCGTCTCGGTGAGTACGTCGTTGATCGCCACTGGTGCTCCTTGTTCGGTTCGCGGTCGAGTTTAGTCGTCTAGTTGCTGACGATTGTTCCGATGCGTTCGCCGCGGATGGCGCGGGCGATGTTGCCCTCGCCTTCCATGCCGAACACGTGCATGGGCATGCCGTTGTCCATGCAGAGACTGAAGGCGGTCGAGTCGACGACCTTGAGCCCCTGCATCAGCGCCTCTTGGTACGTGAGCTGGTCGAGCTTGACCGCCGACGGGTCGTGTCGGGGGTCGGCCGAGTACACGCCGTCCACGCCGTTCTTGGCGACGAGCACCTCGGAGGCCCCGATCTCGAGGGCTCGCTGGGCCGAGACGGTGTCGGTCGAGAAGTACGGCAGGCCGGCGCCGGCACCGAAGATGACGACGCGCCCCTTCTCGAGGTGCCGCTCGGCGCGACGGGGGATGTACGGCTCGGCGACCTGGGTCATCGCGATGGCGGACTGGACGCGGGTCGCAGCGCCGGCCTGCTCGAGGAAGTCCTGGAGGGCGAGGGCGTTCATGACGGTGCCCAGCATTCCCATGTAGTCGGCCCGGCCCCGGTCCATGCCGCGCTGACTGAGTTCGGCACCGCGGAAGAAGTTGCCGCCACCGACCACGATGGCGATCTCGACGTCGGTCGCCGCGTCGGCGATCTCACGGGCGATGGAGCCGACCACGTCGGGGTTCACGCCGAGCTGGCCGCCGCCGAAGGCCTCACCCGAGAGCTTCAGCAGGACGCGTCGTCGTCCGGTGGTTTCCGATGTCATGCGAGTCTCCGTCTCGTCGTGGCCGTAGCCAGGTTAGCGAGTTCGGGCTGGTCGCCGTCCGTCGCCGATGATGCACCCGACGTCGTCACCTCGGCCGGGCATGGGAACGGGGTCCGAGACACGTTCGTCTCGGACCCCGTCACGGTGCTGTCTAGGCGCCGACCTTGATGCGGGCGAAGCCCGTGATCGTCAGTCCGGCCTCGGCGACCACCTTGGCGACGGACAACTTGTTGTCCTTCGCGTAGGCCTGGTCGAGCAGGGCGATCTCCTTGAAGAAGCCGGTGAGGCGTCCCTCGATGATCTTGGGCAGGGCCGCTTCCGGCTTGCCCTCGTTCTTCGCGGTCTCCTCGACGATGGCTCGCTCCTTGTCGACCTGCTCGGTCGGCACGTCGTCGCGCGACAGGTACGTCGGCGCGGCGAAGGCGATGTGCTGAGCGATCGACCGAGCGGTCTCGGCGTCGTCACCCGTGTAGCCCACGACCACGCCGACCTGCGGGGGCAGGTCCTTCGAGGTCTTGTGCAGGTAGATGGCGAACTGCTCGCCCTCGATGCGGTTGACGGTGCGCAGTTCGACCTTCTCGCCCATGAGCGCGGCCTCGTCGTTGACGAAGGCCTCGACGGTCTGGCCGCCGATCGCGGCGGCGTTGCCCTCGGCGGCACTGGAGGCTCTGCCCGCGTGCACCGCCTCGAGGACCTGGTCGGCCAGGGCGACGAACTTCTCGTTCTTCGCGACGAAGTCGGTCTCGCTGGCGAGCTCGATCAGCGTGGCGTACCCCGAACCGGGCTTGGCGGCGACGAGACCCGCGGTGGTCTGACGGCCCTCGCGCTTGGCGACGCCCTTCAGTCCCTTGACGCGGAGGATCTCGACGGCCTTCTCGATGTCGCCGTCGGCTTCTTCGAGGGCGTTCTTGCTGTCGACCATGCCCGCGCCGAGGCGGTCACGGAGGATCTTGACGTCAGCGATGGTGTAGTTGGCCATGTGTCTGACTTCCTTTCGTGGAGTCGGAAGGGTGAAGGAGAGGACTACTTCGAGTCGGCGTCGGCCGGCTCGGCCGCGGTGGCCTCGGTCGCCTCGGCGACGGGCTCGACGACCGGCTCGCCCAGGGGCTTCGCGGCGACCTGCGCGTCGGCGTCGTTCTCCTCGACGGGGGCCTCGGCAGCAGGTGCCTCGGCGGCGGCGTCGGCGGCCTTGGCCTCGCCCTGCGCGAGCAGCTCGGCCTCCCATTCGGCCATGGGCTCGACGGGCTGGTCGGCGTCCTCGGGCTTCTGGTGACGCTGCACCAGACCCTCGGCGGCAGCGTCGGCGACGATGCGCGTCAGCAGGCCGACGGAACGGATGGCGTCATCGTTGCCCGGGATGGGGAAGTTGATCTCGTCGGGGTCGCAGTTCGTGTCGAGGATGCCGATGACCGGGATGCCCAGCTTCTTGGCCTCGTCGATCGCGAGGTGCTCTTTCTTGGTGTCGACGACCCAGAGGGCGGACGGCGTCTTGGTGAGGTTGCGGATTCCGCCGAGCGTCTTGTGGAGCTTGTCGAGCTCACGCTTCTTGATCAGCAGTTCTTTCTTGGTGAAGCCCTGCGTGGTGTCGTCGAAGTCGATGTCCTCGAGCTCTTTCATGCGGGCGAGGCGCTTCGAGACCGTCTGGAAGTTGGTCAGGAGGCCACCGAGCCAGCGCTGGTTGACGAAGGGCTGGCCGACGCGGTTCGCCTGCTCGGCGATGGAGCCCTGGGCCTGCTTCTTCGTGCCGACGAAGAGGATGGTGCCGCCGTGGGCGACCGTCTCCTTGACGAAGTCGTACGCCTTGTCGATGTAGCCGAGCGACTGCTGCAGGTCGATGATGTGGATGCCCGAGCGCTCGGCGAGGATGAAGCGCTTCACCTTCGGGTTCCAGCGGCGGGTCTGGTGTCCGAAGTGGACGCCGCTGTCGAGCAGCTGGCGGATGGTGACGACGGCCATGGTCGTTCTCCTTGTTCCTGGGCGCACCCGCGGGTGCGCCTGCTTGTCGGTTGTCGGGCGACCGGTCGGTCGCCACTGCCTGGTGCCCGGGCACACGTCCGCCGAGCCCACCGTGAGGCGGTTCGGACCGAATGGACGTGGAGGCCGGGAGCGGCGCGAGGCGACCAGGTCGCCTCGACGTCGGTGCGTCCGAGGACGCACAGGGCACGCGAAGTCAGCCTGCTGAGCAGGCTGCATCGCTCATGTTAGCACCACCACGGGCCCGGTGAGGTGGAGGTCGACCCCGGGCGGGGACCCCGACGTGCACGAACGTCCCGCCCAGGATCTGGACGGGACGTTCGTGGATCGTGTCGGACTCAGGCCCTCGCCGACCGCCCCGCATCGGCCTGGACGGCCGAGGTGCCCATCTCCTCGAGCGAGCGCCCCTTCGTCTCGGGGATCTTCGCCAGCACGAAGAAGAACGACACGAGCGCGAAGAACGCGAAGATGCCGTACGACAGCGTGAGGCTGAGGGCGGCGAGGGTGGGGAACGACACCGTCACGATGAAGTTGGCGATCCAGTTGGCCATGCTGCCCACGCCGAGTGCCGTGGCACGGATGCTGTTGGGGAACATCTCTCCGAGCAGCACCCACATGAGCGGGCCCCACGTGGCACCGAACGACACGACGAAGAGGTTGGCCGCGACGAGGGCCACGGGGCCCCAGGCGCCGGGCAGCGACGGGTCGCCGCTCGCCGAGGTGGTCGCCTGGCTGAAGGCCAGGGCGGTGACGGCGAGGCTGACGAACATGCCGATGGAGCCGGTGAGCAGCATGGGCCGACGGCCGACCTTGTCGACGAGCCCGATCGCGATGAACGTGACCGCGACGTTGACGACCGCGGTGATGGTCGAGATGAGGAACGAGTCCTCTTCCTGGAAGCCGACGGCCTGCCAGAGGGTGGTCGAGTAGTAGAAGATCACGTTGATGCCGACGAACTGCTGCAGCACGGCGAGGATGATCCCGACCCAGACGATGGGCTGGAGGCCGAAGCGGGACCCCCGGATCGACGATTTCTTCTCGAGCTCTGCCTCGGTGCGGATCGAGTCCGTGATCTCTTTCAGGCTCGTCTCGACCGTCTCGGCCGGGACGATCGTCTGGAGGACCTTCTTGGCCTCGGCCTCCCGCCCGTCACCGGCGAGGTACCGCGGCGACTCGGGCAGACGCCAGGCCAGGACGCCGTAGACGACCGACGGGACGATTCCCACCAGGAACATCCAGCGCCACGCGGCGAGGCCGAAGAGCGACGGCTCGGATGCGCCGTCCGCCGTGACCGCGAAGAGCTGGTCCGACAGCAGGGCGGCGAAGATGCCGAGGGTGATGGCGAGTTGCTGGAACGACGCCAGGCGACCGCGGATCGCCTTGGGCGACACCTCGCTGATGTAGGCGGGGGCGATGACCGACGCGATGCCGATGCCGAGGCCGCCGATGACACGCCAGAGGACGAGGTCCCAGACGGCGAAGGCCGCGGCCGCACCGATCGAGCTGATCAGGAACAGACCGGCACCGATCAGCATCACCTTGATGCGACCCATCTTGTCGGCGAGGCGGCCGGCGACGTAGGCACCGATGGCACAACCGATCAGGGCCGAGGCGACCGCGAAGCCCGAGGCGAACTCGGTGAGACCGAACTCGTCGGTGATCGACTGGACCGCGCCGTTGATGACGGACGAGTCGAAACCGAACAGGAACCCGCCGATGGCCGCCGCCACGGCCAGCGCGGTCACCCGCCTGTTCAAGCTCTTCGTCGTTGCAGTGGTGTTCGACACCTGTACTCCTTCACGGCTCGAGGAGCAGGGCTCGTGGCCACGACTCCCCCACAAACGATGTGCACGGGGTGTTCGTGCACGGGTGAACCTTACGCCTCGCCGAGAAAGCTTGCGCAACCGGCAAGGTGCCGGTATGCGCTCTCACCTGCGGCCGACGACGCGGCTTCTCGTCACCCTCACGACGGCGGCCCTCGTCACGGTCCTCGCCGGGTCGCTCTCGGTCACGCCCGCGGTCGCGAACCCCCGGACAGCGAACCCCCGGGCAGCGAGCGCAGGAGGCGCGGTGTGGGCCTGGCCGGTCGCCTCGCCCCATCCGGTGGTCCGGCCCTTCGTCGGGCCGCCGAACCCGTGGTCGCCGGGGCACCGCGGCCTCGACGTCGGGACGGTCGAGGGCTCGGTCGTGACGGCCCCGGACGACGGCGTCGTGCACTTCGCCGGGGTGGTGGTGGACCGGCCGGTGCTGTCGATCGCCCACCCGGGTGGGGTGTTGAGCAGCGTCGAACCGGTGGTGGCCGACGTCTCGAAGGGCGACGCCGTCACGCGGGGGCAGACCGTCGGGGTGCTCGAGCGAGGGCACTGCCCCGACCGACCGTGCCTGCACCTGGGGGCGCGGATCGACGGCGAGTACGTCTCGCCTCTCTTGTTCCTGGGCGGGATCGAGCCGTCGGTGCTGCTGCCGACCACGCCCCGCTGAGCACCGGTCGGCACCGGCCGGGCCGACGACCGCAGCACGGTCGGGTGCTCGGAGGGTCCTCGGGCGTCGTGGGCGTCGTCGGGTGGAGCGTCGTCAGGCGCGCGGGTGTGCCGACCGGTAGCTGTCGCGCAGACGGTCGGTCGAGACGTGCGTGTAGATCTGCGTGGTGCCGAGGCTCGCATGACCGAGCAGCTCCTGGACGGCCCGGAGGTCGGCCCCTCCGTCGAGCAGATGGGTGGCGGCCGTGTGCCTCAATGCGTGCGGCCCCGCCGGCCCGCCGCCCGGGAGGTCGGCGAGCAGCCCGGCGACCAGTCGGTAGACGGCCCTCGTTCCGAGCCGCCCCCCGGTCGACCCCACGAAGAAGGCGGCGTCCGTGACCGGGGTGACGAGCGTCGGGCGGGCGAGGTCGGCGTACCGCCCCAGGGCCTCGGCCGCCGGCACCCCGAACGGCACGACGCGCTGCTTCGCCCCCTTGCCGGTCACCCGCACGGTCAGCCGTTCGAGGTCCACGTCGCCGAGGTCCGCCCCGACGAGCTCCGACACGCGCAGGCCCGCGCCGTAGAGCAGTTCGACGACCGCGAGGTCCCGGCGTGCCCCGGGGTCGCCCGTGTCCGCCCGGACGGCGAGGGACGCCAACAGGCCGTCGACCTGCTCGCGCGTGAGGACGCGCGGCAGGCGACTCTCGGGCTTCGGCGAACGCAGTCGGGCACCGACGTCGACCGTTGTGCGGTCGGTCTCGTCGAGCCACCGGGTGAAGGCCCGGACGCTCGCCGACCGCCGGGCGAGGGTGGCCCGGGCGAGCCCGGCCTGCGTGCCCTGCCAGAGCCAGTCGCGAAGCAGGTCGAGATCGAGGTCGCCGACCTCACCCGGGCGACCGAGCCGGTTCTCGGCGAAGGCGACGAGGGAGTCGAGGTCGGCCCCGTACGACCGCACCGTGTGGTCGCTGAGCCCCCGGCCGTCGTGCAGGTGGTCGGCGAACCGTTCGACCTCGCCCAGGAGGCGCGTCACGGCAGCACCCGCCCCTCGCGTCTCGACCCCGGCTCGCGCATGCCGACAGGCTAACCATCGCGGCGCCCCCTCACTCGTCGCCACCCCGAGCCGGAGCGCCGGGCCGCACCCGACAGGTCGAGCTCGGCGAGCACGTCGCGGACCGTCTCGAGCGACAGCCCGCTCGCGACGGCCAGTTCGTCGGTCTCCCGGGTCGCCGTCGTGCTGAGCGCGTCCAGCACCCGCATCGTCTCCGGGTCGAGCCGTCGGCCCTCGTACGAGGCGACGACGAGGTCGGTCGACACCCCCGCGAGTGCGAGGACCTCGTCGGCACCCGTCACGCACTCGGCCAGACCGGACCGGATCAGGGCGTGGCAGCCGACGGACGACGGCGAGGTGACCGGGCCGGGCACGGCCCCGACCGGACGACCGAGCGACTGCGCGTGGGCGGCCGTGTTCAGCGACCCCGAGCGGCCGCCGGCCTCGACCACGACGGTCGCGGCCGTCAACGCCGCGATCAGCCTGTTGCGTTGCAGGAACCGCCACCGCGACGGCTTGCCACCGCACGGAGCCTCGGAGATCACCAGACCCGTCTCGATGACGCGTCGCAGCAGGGCGTCGTGACCGGCCGGGTAGAGGTGGTCGACTCCCCCGGCCATGACGGCCACCGTCGTCGCCGAGGCGGCCAGGGCCGCCCGGTGGGCGGCACCGTCGATGCCGTAGGCGGCACCCGAGACGACCGCGAGACCCCGGTCGGCCACGCCGCCGGCGAGCTCGGCCGACACCTGCTCGCCGTAGGCCGTCGCCGCCCGCGAGCCGACGATCGCGATGCTCGACGTCGGCGCCGGAACGGACGCCGGACCTCGTGCCCAGAGGGCCACGGGAGCGTGATGACCGAGGTCGTCGAGGGCCTCGGGCCACAGCGGGGTGCCCGGCACGAGCAGCCTCGATCCCACCACGGTCGCCGTGCGGAACGACCGGAGGATCACGCTGGTCTCGAGACGGGGCCGCCATCTCGTGAGCGCCCGTCCGAGGTCGAGCCGCTCCACGTCGTCGCGGGTGGCCCCTGCCTCGACCAGGGCCCCCGCGAGCAGACCCGCGCGGGGGTCGTCGTGACCGACCGCCGCTTCGAGCACGAGGCGGAGCCCCACGGTCGGCCCGAGCAGGGACCGGACGACGCCACCCACCGCGTCACCCGGTTCGACCACACCTGTCCAGGCGCCCAGGGCGAACGCCTCGAGGGTCTGTGCCTCGCTGAACTCGTGGGCGCCGGGCAGGAGGGGCCGGACGAGGTCGGCCAGCTCGGCGGGGGTCGCCCGGAGCAGGTCGCTCACAGCGACTGCCGCATGCTCAGGGCCCGGACCACGTGACGGCGGACGGGGGCGGGTTCGTCGTCGAGGTCGGCGAGGGTCCAGGCGACGCGCAGCACGCGGTCGTAACCCCTCATCGTCAGGGCACCGGTCTCGAGAGCCCGATCGATGGGCCTTGAGTCCGCCACGGCCAGGCGGTTCGCCGGATCACGCAGCCAGGTTCCCGGGACCTCGCCGGACGACCGCCAGGGTGTTCCGTCGAGCCGGCGGGCGGCACGGCCGCGCGCCCGGTCGACGCGTTCGCGGGCCTGGCGTGTCGTCGTCGGGACGACGTCGGCCGAGGCTCGGAACTGAGACGAGCTGATGCGGGCCACCCGCAACTGCAGGTCGATGCGGTCCACGAGCGGCCCGGAGAGCTTGCCGAGGTACCGACGCCGCTGATGCGGGGAACAGCTGCAGTCGGAGTCGCGGGAACCGTACTGCCCGCAGGGGCAAGGATTGGCCGCGGCGACCAGCTGGAACCTCGCCGGGAAGCGAGCCACCGACCTCGACCGATGGACGACGGTCTCACCCGATTCGAGAGGCTGGCGAAGGCAGTCGAGGACCGTCTGCTGGAACTCGGGCGCCTCGTCGAGGAACAGCACGCCCCGGGTCGCCCTCGACGCGGCGCCGGGCCTGATGACCCCGCTGCCCCCGCCGACCAGGGCCGCCGCGCTGCAGGTGTGGTGGGGCGCCTCGAACGGCGGCCTCCGGTCGAGATCGCCCGTGACGGCGACCCCGGCCAACGAACGGATCGACGCGACCTCGAGGGCCGAATCGGCGTCGAGGTCGGGCAACAGACCGGGCAGACGGGCCGCCAGCATGCTCTTGCCTGCGCCGGGCGGCCCCACCATGAGGAGGTGGTGGCCGCCGGCCGCGGCGACGACGAGCGCCTCGACGGCGTCGACGTTGCCGATGACGTCCGCGAGGTCGAGTTCGGCCGGCACCGTCGGTTCGGTGCGCGATCGCGTGATGGCCTCGACCGGCTCGGGTTCGAGCCCTGCACCGTGCCAGATCGCTGCCTCGCGCAGGCTCGGCACGGCCACCACGCGGATGCCGGGGACGAGGGCGGCCTCGTCCGCGTTGTCGGTCGGCACCATGACGGTGGCGGCCCCTGCCCGGCGCGCACCCAACACGGCGGGCAGGACTCCGTCGACGGGCCTGAGCCGGCCGTCGAGCCCGAGCTCGCCCAGGTGGACGACGCCCTCGACGGACTCGGCGGGGACGACTTCGGCTGCGGCCAGGGCCGCGATGGCGATGCCGAGGTCGAAGGACGACCCCTGCTTGGGCAGCGACGCCGGTGACAGGTTGACGGTCAGCTTGCGCGCCGGCAAGGCGCACCCGGAGTTGGTCGCTGCGGACCGGACCCGGTCACGGGCCTCGCCCAGCGACGTGTCGGGCAGTCCGATGATCACGAACGCCGGCAGCCCGGCACCCATGTCGGCCTCGATCTCGACGAGGGCTCCGTCGACGCCCAGCAGGGCGACCGCCCGCGTCCGCGCCACGCTCATGCTCCGGCCCCGCGGACGTGGTCGATCCGCTCGTGCCCCGCGCACCGCTCGACCGTGATGCCCACGACGTCGATGCGCAACCCCCGGGGCGTCGAGGTGGGATGCGCCTGGCACCAGGCCCCCGCCAGCCGTCGCAGACGGGCCAGCTTGGCCGGCGTCACGGCCTCGAGCGCGTGGCCGTAGCCGGTGCCCGACCGCGTCTTGACCTCGACGACGACCACCTCGTCGCCGTCCAGGGCGACCACGTCGATCTCGCCTTCGCGGCACCGCCAGTTGCGCTCGACGACCCGCATGCCCTGCGCCTCGACGTACTCGGCCGCGACGTCCTCGCCGCGCCGACCCAATTCGTCCTTCTTCGCCATGTCTGACCTCCTGCCAGCAGGCTGGCGGAGGCACGCCCCTCGGAGGGCGGGCGGAGCATCGGCTGGGGACGCCACCGACCCGGCGGCGGCTGGGGACGAGCCGAGTCGAGACGCAGCGCGTCCCGCGCCAGGAGGTCGCGTGGCGACGGACGACTACTCGTCGAGTGCGAGTTCTTTCGGGAGCTCGAGGTCGCGGCTCGTGAGCTCTTCGACGTTGACGTCCTTGAAGGTGAGCACCCGGACCGACTTGACGAAGCGGTCGGAGCGATAGACGTCCCAGACCCAGACGTCGGTCATCGACAGTTCGAAGTAGAAGTCGTGCTCGGTGTCACGCCGGACCAGGTCGACCTCGTTGGCCAGGTAGAAACGCCGCTCGGTCTCGACCACGTAGCGGAACTGCGACACCACGTCGCGGTACTCGCGGTAGAGCGCGAGCTCGACCTCGCGGTCGTAGTCTTCGAAATCGTCCTCGTCCATCGGAGTCGAGCTTACGCGGCCCTCGGGGCAGCGGTCGCCGTCGTCCCTCTGCCGCCGGCGTAGGCGCTCGGGGTCAGTGCAGCCAGGTGAGGCGGTGCAGCGGCGACGGACCCAACTCGGACAGGGCCCCGTAGTGCGCCGACGAGCCGTAGCCCTTGTTGCCGGCCCAGGCGTAGCCCGGGTGGACGCCGTCGGCCTCGATCATCAGCCGGTCGCGTTCGACCTTGGCGATGACCGACGCCGCCGCCACCGACGCGCAGTCGCGGTCGGCCTTGACCCTGGTCGTGATGCGCGGAGGGGTGGCGAGCTGGGGTGACAGGTAGTCGTGGTTGCCGTCGAGCACCACCACGGACTGCATGATGCCCACACCGGCGTGGTGCAGCGCCGTGAGGGCACGCTTGCCGGCGAGCCCGAGGGCGACGACGATGCCCAGCCGGTCGACCTCGTGCGCTTCGGCGAAGCCCACCGCGTGATGGGACACCCACGACGTCGCCAGCGGGTAGAGGGCCTCGCGTCGCTTCTCGGACAGGAGCTTCGAGTCGCGCAGACCCGCGGGGACGTCGAGGCACTCGACGTGGACCGCCCCGAGCCCGACCGCGACCGGCCCGGCGATGGCTCCCCGACCGACCTCGTCGCAGCCGATCACCCAGGTCGCGCCGGCGGCGTGCAGCTCTCGTTCGTAGTCGAGGGTGGGGTCGACGACGGGGCTCATTCGCCCTCTCGCTCGGTGCCGCGGAAGACGTCGGGGTAGTCGCCGAGCCACGTCCAGCGCTCGGTCGGCCAGCTGATGACGAAGGCGCGTCCGACGACGTCGCTCATCGGGACGAACCCCTTGCTCGGGGTGGCGCCGTTGTAGCGGCTGTCCTTCGAGTTGTAGCGGTTGTCGCCCATCACCCAGAGGGAGTCGGCGGGCACCGTGACCGAGAAGTCGTCGGCCGAGACCCGGGTCTCGCCCGGGGGCAGGTTCACGTAGGGCTCGTCGAGGGGGACGCCGTTGACCGACATCTGGCCGAAGTCGTTGCAGCACTCGACGGTGTCGCCCGGCAGGCCGATGACCCGCTTGATCAGGTGGTCGTTGCTGTCTTGTGCGCCGAGCCCGACCAGCGTGAGGAACCACGAGAAGCCGTCGGACACCGGGTTGCCGGTGGTCGTGCTGATGGGAGCCGTGCCGTCGAGCCAGCCGCCCGGGTCGGTGAACACGACCACGTCGCCCCGCTTGACGTCGACGAGGTCGGGCACCAGCTCGTTGACGATGATGCGGTCGTTGATCTGGAGCGTCTGCTCCATCGACCCGGAGGGGATGTAGAACGACCGGATCAGGAACGTCTTGATCAGGAACGAGATCAGGAGGGCCGCCAGGAAGATGACGAGCACGTCGCGCACGAAGGTGCCGATGCCGCGCTTTCCGCCGTCGTCGCGTCGAGGACGCAGGGCGCGCCTCACTGTGTCATTCGTCATTTAACCACCCGAGCTCCCCGCCATCTTAGATGGCGAGGAGCTCGCGTGATGTCGCTGAGGGGCGTGACTAGTTGTCGCGCTTCTCCTTGATCTTGGCCTTCTTGCCACGCAGTTCGCGCAGGTAGTAGAGCTTGGCGCGACGGACGGCACCGCGGCTGACGACCTCGATGTGGTCGATGACCGGGGAGTGCACCGGGAAGGTGCGCTCGACGCCGACCTGGAAGCTCACCTTGCGGACCGTGAAGGTCTCGCGGATGCCCTCGTTCTGCTTGCCGATGACGACACCCTGGAAGACCTGGACGCGCGAGCGCGTGCCTTCGATGATGTTGACGTGCACCTTGACGGTGTCGCCGGCGCGGAAGTCGGGGACGTCCGAGCGGAGGTTGGCGGAGTCAACCGCGTCGAGGATGTGCATTGTCGTTCGCTCTCTGCAACCGCCACAGGTCGACTGCGTGTCTGGGGCGCGTCACGCGCCCGTCATGATGAAGAAGGTGTGCTCTGGATCGGCAGACTCCCCTGTGGCAGAGTCGTGCGCAGGCACAAGCGCCTATTGTGCCACAGCGCGGGCACCCGTGTCAGCCTCGCGGCGTGATGGTGATGACGGGGCCCTCGTCGCCGTAGCCGGGCCGACGCCCCGCGGCGGCCCCGGTGCCCGACGCGACCCGCTCGAGATCGGCGAGCGACGTGGCCATGCGGGCCCGCGCCTCCTTCGCGAACTGCCACAGGGCCGAGGCGAACAGGCCCACGCCCGCCGCGATCGTGACGACGGCGCAGAGGGCGAACAGGGCGGTCGAGAGGTCGAGGGACGAGACCCCGCCGGCGACCTGCGTGAAGGCCGACGCGGACGCGGACTCGGCGGAGCTGTCGACGATGAAGAACCCCACGCCGAGCTGGCCGAGCCAGGACAGGGCGAGCAGACCCGCGTCGGCCCACGACACGGCCTTCGCCCGCCGGACGCTGCGGCGGCCCACCACCACGCCGGTGGCCACCGCCTGCCCGACGAAGAGCAGGGGAACGAGCAGCAACTGGCCGACGAACTGCAGGCCCAGCGGGACGCCGAAGAACGCCCGACCCAGCAGCACCCAGAGCGGCAACACGAAGACGGCCACCCAGAGGAGGCGGTAGAAGATCCTGCGCGTCGTCATGCGGTCGAGGCTACGAGGGCTTCGTGAAGAATGGCTGCATGATCGAACTGCGCACCCCCGACGAGATCGAACGCATGCGACCCGCCGGAGTCTTCGTCGCCCGCGTGCTCGAGGCGACCCGTGCGGCCGCGCGACCCGGCGTCGACCTGCTCGACCTCGACGCGCTCGCGCACCGCATGATCCGCGAGGCGGGGGCCGAGAGCTGCTACGTCGACTACCACCCGTCGTTCGGGGCGAGCCCGTTCGGCAAGGTCATCTGCACGTCGGTCAACGACGCGGCCCTGCACGGCCTGCCGCATCGCTACCGACTGCGCGACGGAGACCTGCTCAGCCTCGACTTCGCCGCCTCGGTGGACGGTTGGGTCGCCGACTCGGCCGTGTCGTTCGTCGTCGGCGAGCGGGCGTCGCCCGAGGACCTCCGCCTGATCGAGACGTGCGAGGTGGCCCTCGACGCCGGCATCGCGGCCTTGAGGCCGGGCGCCAAGCTCGGCGACGTCTCGGCCGCGATCGGACAGGTCGCTCGCGGGGCGGGTTACGACGTCAACCTGCAGTTCGGCGGCCACGGGGTCGGACGCACCATGCACGGCGACCCCCACGTGCCGAACGACGGGCGTGCGGGGCGCGGGTGGCCCGTCCGACCGGGCCTCGTCGTCGCGATCGAGCCGTGGCTGATGCGCGGCACGGACGCGATCGTGACCGACGCCGACGGCTGGACGCTCCGCAGCGTCGACGGCTCACGGGCCGCACACGTCGAGCACACCGTCGCCGTCACCGAGGACGGGCCGCTCGTGCTCACCGCGCGCGGGTGACCCGGACGGGCCGTCCCCGGCGGACCCTCCCCGGCGGGTCGGACCGGGACGCCCGGACCGCGCAGGCTCGGCCCGATCAGTCGAGCAGGTCGGGCCGTACCCGGCGGGTGCGCTCGAGCTGCTGCTCGCGACGCCAGGTCGCGATCGCCGCGTGGTTGCCGCTCAGCAGCACCGGAGGCACGTCGAGACCCCGCCAGGACGCCGGCTTGGTGTAGCTGGGGTACTCGAGCAGGCCGTCTTCGTGGCTCTCTTCGGTGAGGCTCTCGGGGTTGCCCACGACGCCCGGGACGAGACGACCGATGGCCTCGATCATCGCCGTGACGGCGACCTCGCCACCGTTCAGCACGTAGTCGCCCAGGCTGATCTCGCGCACCGTCGCCCGGGTGGCGGCGTGCTCGACGACGCGCTGGTCGATGCCCTCGTACCGGCCGCAGGTGAAGACCAGGTGCGGAGCGAACGCGAGCTCGCGAGCCGTGGCCTGGGTGAAGGGCGTGCCGGCCGGCGACGGAACGATCATGATCGTGTCGTCGGGCGTGGACGTCTCGCCGAAGACGTGGTCGAGCGCCTCGCCCCAGGGCTCGGGCCGCATGACCATGCCTGCCCCGCCACCGTAGGGGGTGTCGTCGACGGTGCGGTGCCGGTCGTGCGTGAAGTCACGCAGGTCGTGCACCTCGACGTCGAGCAGCTTCTGCTGCCGCGCCTTGCCGAGCAGCGAGATGTCGAGCACCCCGAAGAACTCGGGGAAGATCGACACGATGTCGATGCGCACGCGTCAGCGCTCGTCGTCGGGAGCGGACTCGCCGTCGGAGGCCGGTTCGTCGACGCCGTCGGCGACCGACTGGTCGACGTCGTCGGAGGCCGGCTCGTCGTCGGTGTCGTCGGCCAGCTCTTCGAAGAGCCCCTGCGGCGGGGTCACGACGACCACACCGGCCTCGACGTCGACCTTCGGCACGAGGGCCGAGACGAACGGGACCAGCACCTCGCCCGACGCGGTGTCGACCGCGAGGAGGTCTTGAGCCGGCAGGTGGTCGACCCGGGCCACGGTGCCCACGACGACGCCGTCACGCTCGACGCGGAGGCCGACCAACTGGTGGTCGTACCAGGCGTCGTCCTCGTGGGGCAGTTCGTCGGCGTCCTGGTCGACCCAGAGGATCGCCTTGACGAGCGACTCGGCCGCCGTGCGGTCGTCGACCCCCTCGAAGAAGCCCACCGGGTGGCTGTTGTACCAGCGCAACTCGGTGAGGGTGAGGGTCTGGTCGTGCCAGGCGCTGTCGGCAGGCACCTGGAGGCGGAACACGGCGCCCGGCACGAAGCGCTGCTCGGGGGTGTCGGTGAAGAGTTCGAGCTTGAGGGCGCCCTTGAGGCCGTGGGCCTTGGTGAGGCGCCCCACCCGGAGTTCGGTCTTGCGGTCGGACGGCACGGTTCTAGAGATCGCCGTCGACGACGTCGACCCGGACCCGCTTGCCGTCGGCCAGCGCGGTGATCAGGGTCCGGAGGGCCTTGGCGGTGCGACCGGCACGGCCGATGACGCGACCGAGGTCGTCCGCGTGGACGTGCACCTCGAGGACGTCGCCTCGTGGGGAGTTCTTCTCCACGACCTGCACCTCGTCCGGGTGATCGACGATCCCCCGGACGAGGTGTTCGAGTGCAGGTGCGAGCACCGACTACGCCTCGGTGGTCTCGGCGTCGTCGCTGGACTCGGCGGGAGCCTCGGCCTTGGCCGCGGGCTTCTCGGTCTTGGGCACGAGGACCGGCTTCTTCTTCTCGTCGGCGACGAAGGCCTCTTTCGGAGCCTTGGTCTTGACGGTGCTGACGGCGTCGGCGTCGCCCTTGAACTTGCCCCAGTCGCCCGTGAGCTTCAGCAGCGCGGCGACCTGCTCGGTCGGCTGAGCGCCGACGCCGAGCCAGTACTGCGCACGCTCGGACTCGACCTCGATGAACGAGGGCTCCTCGGTGGGGTGGTACTTGCCGATCTCTTCGATGACGCGACCGTCACGCTTGGTGCGCGAGTCGGCGACGACGATGCGGTAGTAGGGGGCGCGGATCTTGCCCATGCGCTTGAGACGGATCTTGACAGCCACAATTCTCCTGTGTGATGTGATGTGGGCGAGTTGCCAGCCGTGAGCGTGGGGGCACACTCGGCTCGAAAGCTCTGATGGGAGTCGAACGTCGTCTGATTAGAGGGTCGGACGACAGAAGACTCGACCTCCCATTGTTGCAGACGAAAGGCCATCTGCACGAATTGCGTCGCGTCGTGTCCGACACCGCGCCTCCTCGGCGTCACCGGACGTCACGGGCGGCGCAGGCCGGCCCGCCGGACGGCCCCGACCGGCACCCGACTGGCAGGATGGAACCGCCCTGACGCCCATGGGAAGGCCACGCGGATGCGCATCGATTTCACGACCTCAGAACGGTCGACCCTCGGCGTCGAGTGGGAGCTCGCCCTCGTCGACCACGAGTCGGGAGAACTGGCGCCGCACGCCCCGGCGATCCTCGCCGACCTGGCCCACGTCAACGACGGCGGTCCGGAACGGTTGACCACCGAACTGCTCACCAACACGGTCGAGGTCGTCACGGGCGTGCACCGTCGGGTCGCCGACGCCGTCGACGACCTCCGGGGCACGATCGACCTGGTCCGGGGCCCGGCCTCCGTGCTCGGCGCCGACCTCATGTGCGCCGGGACGCATCCCTACAGCCGCTACGCCGACCAGGAGGTGACGCCCGACAAGGAGCGTTACGCCACCCTGATCGACCGGACGCGGTGGTGGGGCCGCCAGATGATGATCTGGGGCGTCCACGTCCACGTCGGCATCGACGACCAGGACAAGGTGCTGCCGATCCTCAACGGCATGCTCACCTACCTGCCGCACTTCCAGGCGCTGACGGCGTCCAGCCCGTTCTGGGTCGGCGAGGAGACCGGGTACGCCTCGAACCGCGCCCTGATGTTCCAGCAACTCCCGACGGCGGGCTTGCCGCCCCAGTTCGCGACCTGGTCCGAGTACGAGGCCATGGTCGCCGACATGACCCACACCGGCGTGATCGACGACCACAGCGAGTTGCGCTGGGACCTCCGCCCCTCACCGAAGTGGGGCACCCTCGAGACGCGCGTCTTCGACGGCATCGCGACGACCGACGAGCTCGCCGCCGTGACGGCACTGGTGCAGTGCCTCGTCGACGACATGTCCGAGCGGCTCGACCGCGGCGAGACCCTGACGAGCATGCAGCCGTGGTTCGTCCGTGAGAACAAGTGGCGCGCCGCCCGCTACGGCATGGACGCCATCGTGATCCAGAACGCGGCCGGCGACGAACGACTGGTGACGGACGACCTGCGCGAACTCGTGACGTCGCTCGAGCCGGCGGCCGAACGCCTCGGCTGCCTCGACGAACTGCACTCGCTCGCGACGATCACCGACCGCGGGGCCAGCTACCAACGTCAGCTCACCGTCGCCGCCGCGCACGGGGGCGACCTGCGCCCCGTCGTGGCGTCGCTGGTCCGCGAGTTCGACGAAGGGCTGTCCGCAGCCGAGTGACCAGCCGCCTGCGGTGCGGCGGGCACACGACGACGCCCGCCCCGCAGCAGGCGGGGCGGGCGTCGAGGGCCGTCAGGAGGCGCGGGTCGGCTCAGCCGCGTCCGAGCATCTTCTGCAGCGACGCGAGTTCTTCGGGTGAGGGCGCCGCGCCACCCGCGGCGGCCCCGCCGCCGCCGAGCCCGAAGCCCGAGCCGCCCGGAGCCGAGGACGCCGACCTGGCACCCGTGGTGAGGGCGGCGTTCTGTGCGGCACGCTTGGCCGGGTTGCCGGCCTTTGAGCCCTTCTTCTTGGGCTGCGCCTTCTTGCCGGCGTACGAGGCCCCGGGGATCGGCCCCATGCCGGGCACCTGGGGCACGCCGCCCTTGGCGACGGTCTTCATCATCTTCGACGCCTGCTCGAAGCGCTGGACGAGCTGGTTGACGTCGGTGACCGTCATGCCCGAACCGCGGGCGATGCGGAGGCGACGCGAGCCGTTGAGCAGCTTGGGCATCGCTCGCTCTTGCTTGGTCATCGACTGGATGATCGCCTCGGTGCGGACGATCTCGCGTTCGTCGAAGTTCTCGAGTTGCTCGCGCATGCCCTTGGCACCCGGCAGCATCCCGAGCATGCCCTTGATCGAACCCATCTTGCGCAGCTGCTGCATCTGCGTGAGGAAGTCGTCGAGCGTGAAGGAGTCGGTCGCGATCTTCTGCGCGACCGCCATCGCCTCTTCTTCGTCGAAGGCCTGCTGGGCCTGCTCGATGAGCGAGAGGATGTCGCCGAGGTCGAGGATGCGGCTCGCCATGCGGTCGGGGTGGAACGGCTCGAAGTCGTCGAGCGACTCGCCCGTCGAGGCGAACATGATGGGGCGGCCGGTGACCGAGGCCACGCTGAGTGCGGCACCACCGCGGGCGTCTCCGTCGAGCTTGGAGAGCACGACGCCGGTGAAGTCCACCCCGTCTTGGAAGGCCTTGGCGGTCGCGACGGCGTCCTGACCGATCATCGCGTCGATGACGAAGAGCACCTCGTCGGGATCGACCGCCTTGCGGATGTTCGCGGCCTGCTTCATGAGCTCGGCGTCGACGCCGAGACGGCCGGCCGTGTCGACGATGACCGTGTCGTACTGCTTGTCGCGGGCGTACTTGATGGCCTGCTTCGCGACCTTGACGGGGTCGCCGACGCCGTTGCCCGGCTCGGGCGCGAAGACGTGGGCGCCGGCCTGCTCACCGACGACCTGCAGCTGCGTCACCGCGTTGGGGCGCTGGAGGTCGGCCGCCACGAGCATGGGCGTGTGGCCGTCCTTCGCGAGCCACTTGGCCAGCTTGCCCGCGAGGGTCGTCTTGCCGGCACCCTGGAGGCCCGCGAGCATGATCACGGTCGGCGGGTTCTTCGCGAACTCGAGCCGGCGCTGCTGACCACCGAGGATCTGCACCAGTTCTTCGTTGACGATCTGGACGACCTGCTGCGCCGGGTTCAGGGCCTTGCTGACCTCGTCGCCGAGGGCGCGGTCGCGGACCGTGTTCGTGAAGGCCTTGACGACGTCGAACGCGACGTCGGCGTCGAGCAGGGCACGACGGATCTCGCGCACGGTGCCGTCGACGTCGGCGGGGCTCAGCTTGCCCTTGTTGCGGAGGTTCTTGAACGTTTCCGCGAGGCGGTCGGAGAGGGTTCCAAAAGTGGCCATGGTGCGCCCATCTTAACCGACCGTCGGCCTCCTGTGCTGCGTGGCCGCGCCTCCTCGGTCCGTCGTTGTTGTACCGAGTGCATCAATGGGCTTAGCCTCGGGGTGTGACCACGACGCGACGCACGGGCCTCACGGGCCCGCCACTCGACTACGACGAGGGCCTGCGCCTGCAGCGCGAGCTGCACGCCGACGTCGTGGCCGGCCGACTGGACTCGGCCCTCGTCCTCTGCCAGCACCCGTCGGTGTACACGGCGGGCACGCGGACGCAGCCCGCCGACCTGCCGCGCGACGGCTCCCCCGTGACCCGGGTGGACCGCGGCGGACGCATCACGTGGCACGGCCCCGGCCAGCTCGTGGCGTACCCGATCGTGCGCCTGCCCGAACCGCTGGACGTCGTCGCCCACGTCCGGGCGCTCGAGGCGTGCCTGATCGCCGTGTGCTCGGGCGTCGGGGTGTCGGCCGTCCGCGTCGAGGGGCGCAGCGGCGCCTGGGTGCGCGGACCGCTCGGCGACGAGAAGGTCGCGGCGGTCGGCGTGCGGGTCGCCGAGGGAGTGACGATGCACGGCGTCGCCCTCAACTGCGACGCCGACCTGTCGTCGTACGCCGGGATCGTGCCCTGCGGCATCACCGACGCCGGCGTGACCAGCCTGACCCGCGCCTCCGGGAGGCGCGTGGCCGTGACCGACGTCGCGGACGCCCTCGAGACCTCCCTGACCGCCTACCTGACCAGCCTCGAGACCGCCGGCCGCGTGCCGGCCCGAACCGACCCCGTGGGAGCCCACCGATGACGACGACCGCCCCCGAGGGACGACGCCTGCTGCGCGTCGAGGCCCGCAACGCCGAGACCCCGATCGAGAAGAAGCCGACCTGGATCAGGACGACCGCGAGGCAGGGCCCCGAGTACCGCGCCCTGACCGAGCTCGTGGTCGACAAGAAGCTGCACACGGTCTGCCAGGAGGCCGGCTGCCCGAACATCTTCGAGTGCTGGGAGGACCGCGAGGCCACGTTCCTGATCGGCGGCTCGCAGTGCACGCGGCGCTGCGACTTCTGTCAGATCGACACGGGCAGGCCGAGCCCGATCGACCGCCGCGAGCCCCTTTCGGTCGCGGAGTCGGTGCGCGAGATGGGGCTGCGCTACGCGACCGTCACGGGCGTCGCGCGCGACGACCTGGACGATGGAGGCGCGTGGCTCTACGCCGAGACCATCCGTCGCATCCACGAGCTGAACCCGGGCACGGGCGTCGAGATCCTCGTCCCCGACTTCAACGGTCGCCCCGAACTGCTCGCGCAGGTCTTCGACGCCCGTCCCGAGGTCTTCGCCCACAACGTCGAGACCGTGCCGCGCATCTTCAAGCGCATCCGCCCCGCGTTCACCTTCGAGCGGTCGCTCGACGTCATCCGGCAGGGGCACGACGCCGGCCTGGTCACCAAGTCGAACCTCATCCTCGGCATGGGCGAGGAACGCGACGAGGTGATCGACGCCCTCGAGCGCCTGAGGGAGGCGCACACCGACGTCATCACGCTGACCCAGTACCTGCGTCCCAGCCCGCGACACCTGCCGGTGGCGCGATGGGTGCACCCGGACGAGTTCGTCGACTTCCGAGAGATCGCGGAGGACATGGGGTTCAGCGGCGTGCTGGCCGGGCCGCTCGTGCGCTCGTCGTACCGGGCGGGCCGCCTCTGGGCGAGGGCGACCGAGGCGCGGGGCGAGGTCGTGCCCGAGGCGCTGCGACACCTGCTCGAGGCCGGGGCCGGGCGCCAGGCCGTGTGACCCGTGCCCGCCGGGGCGCGCTACGCGATGAGGTTCTGGACGAACACGTGCGGCGTGAAGCCCGTGAGGTCGCCGATGCCCTCGCCCTGCCCGACCAGCTTGATCGGGATGCCCGTCTGTTCTTGCACCGCGAGGACGAAGCCGCCGCGGGCCGAACCGTCGAGCTTCGTCAGCACGAGGCCCGTGACCCCGGCGTGCTCGATGAAAGCCTGCGCCTGGGCGAGGCCGTTCTGACCCGTCGTCGCGTCGAGCACGAGCAGCACCTCGGCGATCTCGGTCTGCTTCTCGACGACGCGCTTGATCTTGCCGAGCTCGTCCATCAGGCCCGACTTCGTCTGCAGGCGCCCGGCGGTGTCGATCAGGACGATCTCGATGCCCTCGCGCATGGCGAGCTCGACCGTCTGGAACGCCACGGACGCGGGGTCCTGCCCCTGTTGCTGCGGGCGGACGATGCGCGCTCCCGCCCGATCGGCCCAGGTCGCGACCTGCTCGACGGCCGCGGCCCGGAACGTGTCGGCCGCGCCCACGACGACCGAGCGGTCGTAGTTGCGGAGGAACTTGGCGAACTTGCCGATGGTGGTCGTCTTGCCGACGCCGTTGACGCCGACCATGAGCACGACGGCGGGTCGCGCGCTGAGCTTGAGGGTCGAGTCGAGCTTGGAGAGGCGCTCTTCGAGGGTCTCGCGCAGCATGCGCTTGAGGTCGGCGGGGTCGGTGGTCGAGTAGCGCTGCACCTTCGCCTGCAGGTCGTCGATGATCTGCTCGGTCACGTCCGGGCCGAAGTCGGCGCCGATCAGGGCGGCCTCGAGGTCGTCCCACGTGGTCTCGTCGATCGTCTTCTTGGCGAACATGCCACGGAGGGCACCGGAGAGGGACCAGGGAGAAGCCATGCGGGCCAGCATATTCGGCCCCGGGCGAGACCGCGGACGTGCAGAGGCTGTAAGCTCGCCAGGTTGAAGGGGAGTACTCCCACGCGGTGGCGTCGTCAATACGGAAGAGACCGATCTCGACCCGGTGCACCGGTTCGCAGCCGTCCTGATCAGGACGCGTCGCGAGTGGAGGAGACCTTCGGTACCCGCTGCGTACTGGAGGTACACACATGGACGTCCACTTCTTGACCTGGGCGATCACCATCGCCGGCATCATCGGCCTGCTGTTCTTCGACTTCTTCAGTCACGTGCGCACGCCGCACGAGCCGACCATCCGCGAATCGGCCATCTGGTCGGGCGTCTACATCGGCATCGCCGTCCTGTTCGGCGTCGGGGTCGGCGTCTTCTCGAACTGGACGTTCGGTGGCGAGTACTTCGCCGGCTACATCACCGAGAAGGCCCTCTCGGTCGACAACCTGTTCGTCTTCCTGATCATCATGACGAGCTTCGCGGTGCCCCGCATCTACCAGCAGAAGGTGCTGCTCGTCGGCATCGCCATCGCCCTGCTGTCGCGTGGTCTGTTCATCGCGGCGGGCGTCGTCATCATCGAGAACTTCTCGTGGGTCTTCTACCTCTTCGGCATCCTGCTCTTCTGGCTCGCCTACAGCCAGGTCAAGGGCGGCCACGGCGACGACGAGAAGGACGAGGCGGACAGCAAGCTCATCCGCGCCCTGCGCCGCGTCATCCCCACCTCGCAGGACTACGACGGCCAGAAGCTGACCACCAAGGTCGACGGCAAGCGCCTCTTCACCCCGCTCTTCCTCGTGATGGTCGCGATCGGCCTGACCGACGTGCTCTTCGCGCTCGACTCGATCCCGGCCATCTTCGGCCTCACGCAAGAGGCCTACATCGTCTTCACGGCGAACGCGTTCTCGCTGCTCGGCCTGCGCCAGCTGTACTTCCTCATCTCGGGCCTGCTCGAGCGCCTCGTCTACCTCGCCCAGGGCCTCGCGGTCATCCTCGCCTTCATCGGCGTCAAGCTGCTGTTCCACGCCCTGCACGTCAACGAGGTGCCGTTCATCAACGGTGGCGAGCCGATCACCTGGATCCCCGAGATCCCGATCTGGTTCTCCCTCGGCTTCATCGTGCTGACGATCGCCGTCGCGACCGTCGCCAGCCTCGCGAAGACCCGTCGGGACGCCCGGACGAAGGCCGGCGTCACGGCGAACACCGACGACGACCACTGATCCCCCGACGGGCGGTCCCCACCGGGGCCGCCCGTCGCCACTCCCCCGCGGCACCCCCCGCGGCCGCACCACGGAACGGAACACCCCGATGCGCCTCGAACTCATCCGCCACGGTCAGACCGACTGGAACCTCGCCGACAAGCTCCAGGGCTCCTCGGACATCCCCCTGAACGACACGGGCCGCGGCCAGGCCCTCGAGGCGGCTCGCCTGCTGGCCGGCGTCGAGTGGAGCGCCATCGTGTCGTCGCCGCTCGGGCGTGCCCGCGAGACCGCGGAGATCATCGCCGCCGAACTGGGCATCGAGCTGGGTGACGCCTACGACGAACTCATCGAGCGCGACTACGCGTCGCACGAGGGCCGCACCCCCGAGTCGCCGATCCCCGACCAGCCGAACGCGGACTACCCCGACATCGAACCGCGCGAGTCGGTCGCGGCCCGCGGCCTCGGCGCCCTCGAGATGATCCGCGACACGCGGCTGCCCCTCGACGGTGACGACGCCCACATCGTCGTCGTCTGCCACGGCACGATCATCCGGTTCACCCTCGCCGAGATCCTCGGTCGCGAGGTGCCGCACATCGAGAACGCCGCGGCGAACACGGTCGAGTGGGACGGCACCGCCTGGCACGTGCTGAGCATCAACGGCGGGGTCGTCGACACGCCGATCGACTGACACCCCGGTGCCCCACGGGGCGCGACGAGAACGCAGGAGGCGCGGCCACGCAGGTCGCGCCTCCTGCGTTTCACGTCGGGGCCGGGCTCAGGAGGCGTCGGCGATGTCGCGCTCGGCCGGGGGGCCCGCGGCGGTGCCGCGCTCGGCGACGACGCGCTGGCCGACGACGGCACTGACCCCGTCCTGACGCATCGAGACGCCGTAGAGCGCGTCGGCGATCTCCATCGTGCGCTTCTGGTGCGTGATGACGATCAGTTGGCTCGACTTGCGGAGGTCCTCGAAGATCGTCAACAACCGGCCGAGGTTGGCGTCGTCCAGGGCCGCCTCGACCTCGTCCATGATGTAGAACGGGCTCGGCCGGGCCTTGAAGATCGCGATCAGCAACGCCACGGCGGCCAACGACCGCTCGCCCCCGGACAGCAGCGAGAGCCGCTCGATCTTCTTGCCGGCGGGCTTCACCGTCACCTCGATCCCGGTCGCCAGCAGGTCGTCGGGGTCGGTCAGGTGGAGCGAACCGCTGCCCCCCGGGAAGAGGATCGGGAAGACCCGGTCGAAGGCGGCCTGGGTGTCGGCGAACGCGCTCGCGAAGATGGTCTGCATCTTGTCGTCGATCTCGTCGATGATCGTCAGCAGGTCCGCGCGGGTGCCGGTCAGGTCGGAGAGCTGCTCGGTCAGGAAGAGATGGCGCTGCTCGAGCGCCGCGAACTCCTCGAGGGCCAGGGGGTTCACCCGGCCGAGCCGGGCCAGCTTCTTCTCGGCCACGGCGAGCCGGCGCTGCTGCGTCGCCCGGTCGAAGGGCACGCCCCGAGGAGGCGCGGTGGCGGCCCCGGCGAGGGTCGCGTCGTCGAGGTCGGCGGCACCGTCGGCTCCCCGGGCGGCACGGCCAGCGCCCTCCCCCGCGGCGTCGTCCTCCCCCGCGGCGTCGTCCTCGCCCGCGGCGCCGTCCTCGCCCGCGGCGTCGACGTCGACCAGGTCGACCTCGTCGTCCACGGACGGGCGGGTCACGACGTCGTCGTCGCTCGGCACGAGGACGTGTGGGCCGTACTCGGCGACGAGGACGTCCTCGACGAGGCCGAGCTCGGAGCCGGCCCGTTCGAGCAGCCCGGACAGGTGAAGCGTCTTCTCGTAGATCTCCATCTCGAGGCCGTGCACGCTCTCGGTCACGGTGGCGAGCCGGTCGCGCAGCTCGCGCTCGGCTCCGCGGAGCGCCTGCAGCTCGGTGTTCTGCTCGGCCCGGGCCGCCTCGGCCTCCGCCAGGACCGCGCGCGCCTCGGCCACCGACCGGGCCGCGGCGTCCAGGGTCGGCGGCAGGGCCTCGAGCACCGACGACGTGGCGGCCATCTGGCGATGCCGCACCACCGTCTGACGGGCCTGGAGTTCGGCGGCCGCCCGCTGCTCGTCGAGTTGTCGCTGCAGGGCCTCGGCCCGGGCGATCTCGGCCCGGACCCGTTCGCGGACGGTCTCGAGGGCGATGCGGCGCTCGGTCTCGACGGCGCGCGCCGTCTCGACCTCTGCCAGCAGGCCGTCGCGCGCCGACGCGTCGAGCAGCGGACGCGGGCGGGCGGCGTGTTCGTCGTGGGCGGCCTCGGCGGCGTCGACGGCGCGGCTCGCGGCGTCGACGGCCTCGACCGGCGCGTCGAGCGCGACCGAGAGCCGATCGACCTCGGCCTCGGCGGCCTCGACCCGGGCACGCAGACGACCGAGCTGCTGCCCGTGGGAGGTGACCCGCGCCTCCTCGTCCCGGGCGGCGGCCACTGCCTCTTTCGCGCGGGTGCGCGTCATGGCGAGCCGTTCCCGGAGCTCGGCGAGCCCGGGAGCGAGCCGCTCGATCTCGGTGGCCACGCCGGTGAGCCGCTCGGCGGCCGCATCACGCTCGGCGACGAGCTCGAGACGCGACCGCTCGACGCCCGACCCGCCGCGCAGCACGTAGTCGGTCAGCACCTCGCCGGCCCGCGTGATGACGGTCACGGGGACCGGGTGGCCGGCGAGTGCCCGCCAGGCCGAGCGAGCGACCGCGAGGTCGTCGGCCACGACGGTGGCGGCCAGCAGTCCGAGCACCCCGGGAGGCGCGGTGACGACGGCCGTGGCGACGACGGTCCCGGCCGGGAGGTCGACGTCGAGCGTCGCCCGGGGCCGCTCGGGCTCGGCCACGACGACCTCGACCCGACCGAGCTCGGCCTCGGTGGCGTGCGCGACCGCATCGACGGCGGCCTCGACGTCGTCGGCCAGCACCGAGTCGACCACGCTGCCGAGAGCCGCCGCGACGGCGGCCTCGTAGCCGGGACTCACCTGCACGTGCTCGGCCACCAGGCCGCGGATGCCTGGTCGGGCCGCGGCGACCAGGGCGGCCGTGGCGTCGTTCTGGTCGAGGGCCAGCGAGAGCGCACTGCGGCGGGCCGCGAGGGCGTCGCGCTCACGCTCGGCCTCGTGCAGGCGGTCGCGCCGCTCGTCGATGCTCGCCGTGAGGGTCGACAGCTGTTCTTCGGCCTCGGCCTGGACGGCGGCGTGGTCGACGCCGTCGGCGTCGGCCCGCGGGGACCGCTGTTCGAGCTCGGCGTACTCGGCCCGCCCGGCGTCGCGACGCGCCTCGGCGGCCTCGAGTGCCGCGCGCTGCCGCAGCTGCTCGCCCCGGACGGCGGCGAGCCCCGACCGTGCCGCCTCGAGGGCACCGCGCAGGCGGGTGGCCTCGAGGTCGTGCTGCGAGACGAGGACGCTCTGGGCCTGGATCTCGACGTCGAGGGCGTCGAGGGACGCCCGGGCCGTGGCCAGGTCGGCCCCCGCCTCCCCCACCGCCGCCTCGGCCTGCGAGACGTCGCCGCGCAGGCGCTCGGCCTCGTCGCGGGCGTCGGCGACCATGCCCGAGCTGACGGTGGTCGCCACGGCGGGTCGGTCCCCCTGCTGGGCCAGCAGCTGGAGTCGCTGCTGCGCGAGGCTCGACAGGCTGCGCAGGCGCTCGTGGACCGATTCGAGTCCGAAGACCACCCGGCGGGCCTCGTCGACGGCGTCGCCGACCATGGCCTGCTCGAGGCGGTGCTCGCGCTGCTTGTTCTCGTCCAGGCGGCCCTGCAGGACGAGGCGCTCGCTCTTGCGCTCGGCCTCGTTGCTCGACCGGGCCGTGAGCGACTCGCGGAGGGCGACGACCTCGTCGGCCAGCAGACGGGCGCGGGCGTCGCGGACGACCGCCGCGATGGTCTGCGCCTCACGGGCGATCTCGGCCTGGCGCCCGAGCGGCTTGAGCTGGCGGCGGATCTCGCCTGCGAGGTCGCTGAGGCGCGTGAGGTTCGTCTGCATGGCCTCGAGCTTGCGGAGGGTCTTCTCCTTGCGACGACGGTGCTTGAGGATGCCGGCGGCCTCCTCGACGAAGCCCCGGCGGTCCTCGGGAGTGGCGCGCAACACGGCGTCGAGCTGCCCCTGCCCCACGATGACGTGCATCTCGCGGCCGAGGCCGGAGTCGCTGAGGAGCTCTTGCACGTCGAGCAGCCGACAGCCCTCGCCGTTGATGGCGTACTCGCTGCCCCCGTTGCGGAAGAGCGTCCGACTGATCGTCACCTCGGTGTAGTCGATGGGCAGGGCCCCGTCGGAGTTGTCGATCGTCAGCACGACCTGCGCCCGACCGAGCGGACCGCGGGTCGACGTGCCGGCGAAGATGACGTCCTCCATCTTGCCGCCGCGCAGGTTCTTCGCCCCCTGCTCGCCCATCACCCAGGCGAGGGCGTCGACGACGTTGCTCTTGCCCGAACCGTTCGGGCCGACGACGCAGGTGACCCCCGGCTCGAAGGCGAACGTGGTCGCGGAGGCGAACGACTTGAAGCCCTTGAGCGTGAGGCTCTTCAGGTACATGCGCCGCGCCTCCTCGGGACTCGTGACGGGTGGTGACCCGCGCTCAAGGATAGGGGCGGAGGCCCCGCGGACCGGGGAGGCGGACGCCCTCGGCCGTCGGGGTTCAGCGCGTGCGCACTCGCTGGCAGCGGGGGCAGAAGTGACTCGACCGGTTCATGAAGGCCTCGCGCACGATGAGCGTGCCGCACCGTGGGCACGGACGCCCCTGCTGCCCGTACGCGGCGAGGCTGTGGCTGAAATAGCCCGACTGGCCGTTGACGTTGACGTACTGGGCGTCGAAGCTCGTGCCCCCCTCGCCGAGGGCCTTGAGCAGCACGACCCGCACCTCGGCCAGCAGCACCCGCGCCCGAGCCCTCGACAACGACTCGGTGGGCTGTTCGGGGTGCACCCGCGCGGCCCAGAGGCTCTCGTCGGCGTAGATGTTGCCCACCCCGCTCAGCAGACCCTGGTCGAGGAGCGCCCGCTTCACCGCCGTGCGGCGGTCCAGCAGACGGGTGATCACCCGCGCTTCGTCGAAGGCCGGGTCGAGCGGGTCGCGCGCGATGTGCGAGACCTGCTGCGGGACGCGGCGCACCCAGGCGGCCGGGTCGGCGTCGGTGCCGACGGTCGTCGTGGCGGTCGTGGTGCCGGGTGTGGCCTCCCCCGCGGCCAGGACGTCGGAACCCAGGAGGCGCGGGCCGGCGAACCCCGCCGCGCGCCCGTCCAGGGTGGGCACCGTCTCGTCGAGGGCCATCGAGCCGAAGATGCGCTGGTCGACGAAGGCGAGCCGCACGGGGCCGAGCGACGGGCTCTCGACGTCGAGCCGGATGCGCATCAGACGGTCGGGCTCGGCATCCCGGCTGCGGAGCAACACCTGCCCGCTCATGCCGAGATGCGCGACCAGGGCCAGGGGCTGCTCGTGCCGCTCGACCGGTTCGAAGGGGAACCAGAGGAACTTGCCCCGGCGGACGGCCGAATCGATCGTGCCGCCGACGAGCCGGTCGACGAAGTCGTCGCTCGGACCACGGTGTCGCTTGAGCGACCGCTGGTCGAGCACCTCGACGGCCGTCACCACGGCGCCGGACACCACCGGGTGCAGACCGGCACGGACGACCTCGACCTCGGGCAGTTCGGGCACGGTCAGTCGACGGAGGCGGCGGCCCGACGGGCGGCGGCGACGCCGGCAGCCGACGCGTTGAGGGACGTCCACGCCCCGAGGGCGGCGGCCATCTCGGCCTGCTTCTTGCTGCTGCCGGACCCCTCGGCGACTCCCTGGTCGTCGCCCAGGGCGACGACGGCGTGGAACCGTTTGTCGTGGTCGGGCCCACTGTCGGTCACCGAGTACGAGGGCATGCCCCTGCCGAGGGTCGCTGCTAGTTCTTGCAGGCTGGTCTTGGGGTCCATCGCGGCGCCGAAGCGATCCGGGTCGACCAGCAGAGGAGCCACGAGACGCAGCACGAGCGCCGTGGCGGCTTCACCGCCGGCCTCGAGGTAGGTCGCCCCGATGATGGCCTCGACCGTGTCGGCCAGGATCGAGTGCTTGTCGCGACCACCGGTCAGCTCTTCGCCGCGACCGAGGCGCAGGTGCGGGCCGAGGCCGATGATCCGCGCCACCTCGGCCAGGGCGACGGTGCTGACCAGGCTGGCCCGACGCTTGGCGAGGTCGCCCTCGTCGAGGTCGGGGTTCTCGGTGAAGAGCATGACCGTGACGGCCTGGCCCAGGATCGAGTCGCCGAGGAACTCGAGGCGCTCGTTGTTGCCCACGCCGCCGTGCTCGTACGAGTACGACCGGTGGGTCAGCGCCTGGTCGATCAGGTCGTCGCTGAGCTCGATCTGCAGTCGGGACAAGAGAACAGCCCGGTCGGCACCAGGGCTCGACTCGGGCTGACTCATGCGCTCACCGCGAGGGTGGACGGGTTCACGTCGGTGATCAGACGTCGGCGACCTTGCGGCCCTTGTACTCCATGTACAGGGCGGTGCCGGCGCTGTCCTCGACGACCTTGGCACGGTGCGGGAGGCTGTAGGTGACCTTGCCGTTCTCGATCGTCTTGACGAGCTGGACCGGCGTGGCCTTCCACTGCGAACGACGAGCGTGCGTGTTGGAGCGTGACTGCTTGCGCTTCGGGACGGCCATGGGTTTCTCTTCTCTCTGTCGGCACCCTCGCGGGTGCCTGGGTCTGACGATGGTGGGTGACGCGGTGGTGTTCAGTGCTGCTCGTCGGCCGGGCGCTGGTCGTCGTGACCGGTGCCCTGTGACGTGCCGTCGGCGGGTGCCGATTCAGCCTGGAACCCTGCCAGTGCCGACCAGCGGGGGTCGGCGATCTCGCGGGGCTGGTAGTCGGGGATGTCGTCCACGCGCTCGCCCGTTTCGGGGTCGAGGCCCGGACAATCCGGCCGACAGACCGGCTGGAAGGGCAGTGACAGAACCACTGCGTCTCTGACCACGGGTTCAAGATCCACGTGATCGTCTTGAACCTGATAGTCAAAAGCTTCGTCGACATCGTACGCGAAAAGCTCGGCGAAATCGACTTCGACGGGCTCGGAGATGTCACGGAGGCACCGGCTGCACTCGCCGACCGCCGTGCCCGACACGTGTGCGGACACCAGGATGCCGTCGTGCAGCCCCTCGAGCTTGACGTCGATCGCGATCTCGGCACCCTTCGGCACCGAGATCTGGCCCTCGCCGAGTTTCTCGGGCACGACGACGTCGAGCTCGTGCTCGCGCATCTCGCCCGGACGGTGCACGAGGTCGAACACCGGGACGGTGTAGGGGGTCTGGGTGAAATGAGGCACGAACGAAGAGTTTACGCCGTCGAGCCGGACGCCGCCTCCGTGCCCCTGACGAGCGACCGCGGCGCGATCGTGGCGGTGAGACGCTGCCCCACGGACGAGGAGGCACGGAGCCCGGCGATGACCCGACGCGCGTCCTCCTGCACCTGTCGGGCGGCCGGTTCGGCTCCGAAGCGCTCGGCCTGCAGGGCGTCCAGCAGCGCGACGGACGCGGCCCGCGCCTCCTGGGCCGTGGCCGTCCGGCCGGCGGACGGTGCCGGTGAGGCCGTCGCCGCGGCACCGTCGCCGAGAGCCGCGAGTCGCTGCGCCAGCAGGTCGGCGACGGCCGGAGGGGTCATCGCGGCCGTCACCGGGACGCCGAGGTCCCGAGCGGTGTCGACCACCTCGTGCCAGGCGTGCAGGGCCAGGTCGGGAGGCGACGCCGACAGGCGGCGGCGACGGCGACCGGCCCGCAGCCCCGAGGGGACGACGAGGGCCGCCAGCGCGAGCGCCGCGAGCACCGACAGGGCGATCGTCGGCACGGGACCGCCGCCGGCTCCCTGGCCGGAGGCGGTGGACGTCGGCGTGGCACTCGCGCCCGGGGCCGCGCTCGTCGGGGCGGCCGACGCCGAGGGTGCCGTGCTCGCGTCGGGCGCGGTGCTGGCGTCGTCGCTCGGGACGTCGCTCGGTTCGACGCCGGTCTGCTGCAGGTACTGCTGCGGTGCGCCGAGGCCGACGGTCGGCTCGAAGGGGACCCACCCGAGTCCGGCGAAGTACAGCTCGGGCCAGGTGTGCAGGTCGTCGCTGCTGACCCGGAACGCGGCGTCGTCGCCGACGCCCTGCAGGTCGCCCGGCAGGAAGCCCACGGCCACCCGCGACGGGATGCCCAGCGTCCGCGCCATGACGGCCATCGCCGAGGCGAAGTGCACGCAGTACCCGCTGCGGACCTGCAGGAACGTCTCGATCGCGTCGAGGCCGCTGCCGTCGTAGCCGCGCTCGACCGGGGTGTCCTCCGAGTAGGTGAAGTCGCCGTCGCGGAAGAAGTCTTGCAGCTCGACGGCCGCGTCGAAGGGGTTCGCGGAACCGGCCGTCACCTGCGCCGCGAGGTCGGTGACGGACTGCGGCACCTCGTCCACCGAGAGATAGGGCGCCATGTCGGGCCCCGTGTCGTCGAGCGAGGCGACGACCTGCTCGGGGCTGGGATCGACGGGCCGGCTCGTCACCTCGTACTCGAGGCCCTGCGTGCCCTCGGAATCGCTGCGGACGGTGACGCCGCTCTCGTCGACGAACCGCCACCCGTCGTCCAGACCCTCGATGGTCGCGGGCGGCACCGGCACGGGCAGGTACGGGCTGCGGAGCGCCCCGATCGTGACGTCGGTCGTGACGTCGCGTCGAGCGGTGCCGGGGTCGATGCCGGGAGCGTCGGGCAGCGCGTCGAGCGTGTTGAGCGGGTCGAGCGGCACGTCGGCGGGGCTCCAGGTGCGGCCCGAGAAGTCGACGAGGTCGACGAGCTTGAGGTAGTTGCCCTGCGGGTCGTCGGTCCGGTACGACAGGACGGTGACCGGAGCCCCCCGCCGGAGGTCGTCGCCGAGGTCGATGATCGGGTTGACGCCGGTCGCGAGTCCGGTCCCAGTGCCCGAACCGGTCAACGGAGCCACGCCCGTGAGCGGGACGACGGCCGTCAGCAACCCCGCCACGGCGACCGACGCGGCGGCTCCGACGAGGCCGGCGCGCGAGGGTCGTCGGCCGGTGGACACCATCAGCAGCACCAGGAAGGCCAGCACGGTGGCCACCACCCAGGGCCAGCTCGTGACGACGCCCGGGACGAAGGTCGGCACCGCCAGCACGAGGGCGGGGAAGACCCCGGTCACGACCGGCAGCTGCCCCACCGACGACAACAGGTCGGTGACGACGGCGACGACGAGCACCGAGAGGGCGACCGTGACCAGCAGGCCGTCGTTGACCTCGACGGGGGCCGAGCCCTCGACGATCGCCGCGTTCGCCTGCGCGGACAGCTCGGGGAGGCGCGCGAAGGTGGCCCCCGTCGGCACGACGCCCAGCAGGGCCGTGCCGCCCGAGGCGAAGGCCGTCGTGACGAGGGCGCCCAGCACCGCTCCACCGACGACGCCCAGCCAGGAGGCGCCCCCCAGCGCCCGCACGACGAGGGAACCGCCCAGCACGACGGCGGCCACCACGGCCCCGGCCACCCACCAGCCGATCCCGACGAAGACGGGGTGCAGGCTCGCGAGCGACAGGACGAGCACGAGCCAGAGCAGGGCCGTGGTCTGCCCGCGGACGGCGCCCGTGGGCTCGGCACCGAAGAACCCCGTGCGGGTCGGCGACTCAGTCATCGAGGACTCCCGACGTCGTGATCAGGCGGCCGACGTCGACGCTCGAGTCGGTCTCGACGACCCGCCAGCCCGAGTCGCGCAGCGCACCGGCGACCTCGTCGGGGGCCAGCACGCGGTCGTCGGCCCGAGCACGACCGTCGGCGGGGCGGGTGGGTCGCGAGGTCAGGCCGGCGCCGAGGGGCAGCGCGGCCGTGACGACGACCGCGACCGCCGACGACCCGGGGGCCCTCGAGGCGACGAGCAGGTCGAGGTCGGGTCGGCCCAGCCCGGAGACGACCGCCACGACGGGCTCGCGGGGTGACGGGGCCGGAGCGGGCGCCCCGGGCGCGTCGTCGAGCCGCAGGTCGGCGAGGTCGTCGAGGAACATCGTGGTCGAGTCGGGATCGTGCCGGGCGACGAGCGTGCCGCCGGGTGTCGTCAGCACGGTCGCCGAGCCCGCGTGGCCCACCTCGACCGCGACCGTCGCGGCGAACGACACCGCCCATTCGAAGGCGTCGCTGACGAGAGGAATCGCGGCCGTCGCCGCCCTGACCCCGACCCTGCTCGTCGGGGGCAGGGTCGGACGGGCGTCCGGCCATCCCTCGGCCGCGACGGCGATGACGACCCGCGCACTCGGCAGGCCGTGCTGCTCTTCTTGCCGCACCATGAGCTCGCCGTGCCGCGCCGTGGCCTTCCAGTGCACCCGTCGCATCGGATCGCCCCGGCGGTACTCGCGGGTGACCGGATCGTCCTCGCCGCCGGCCAGGCTGTGCTCGCGCTGACGCCTCGACCCGTCGCCCAGCGCACGGGACTCGCGGCCGAGTCCCACCTCGACGACCTCGGGCACCACGACGAACTCCGCCACGCCGGAGGCCACGACCCGTCGACGGGCCACGCCGTACGACTCGACGAGGTCGACGTGCAGCGGGCCGATGCGGTGTCGGCCGCGCGGCAGGTCGTGGTGGCGGAAGACCGCCGAGGAGGCGCGGCCCGGCACCAACAGGACGGCTGCGGCCTCGGCGTCGGACAGTCGTCCGAACGGCAGCTGCTCGCGGACCCGCACGGTGCCGGAGGTCCGCCCCCCACGAGGGAGGACCGCGACCGTCTCGACGGCGGACCACCCCGCGACGCCCCGGTCGGGAGTGAAGCGACGGGTGACCCGCACGTCGGCCGTGCGGAACAGCAAGGAGATCGTGACGGCCACGATGAGCACGACCAGGGTCGTGCCGGCGAAGACGAGGGCGGGGGCCTGGAGCAGCCAGCCCACGAGCACGACCAGCACCCCGGCGGCGAGCACGCCGACGCCACGGCCGGTCGGCCTGGGGACCCCACCCCGTCCCATGCTCAGCGCGCGTCGGCCGCGTCGCCGAGCGGGACGGCGGTCTGCTCGACGATCTCGGCCACGAGGTCGTAGGCCGCCGAGGCGGCACCGGCACCGGCTCGACCGGCGAGGATCACCCGGTGACCGAGGACGGGACCGGAGAGGGCGTCGACGTCGTCGGGGACCACGTAGCCGCGGCCGTTGAGCGCGGCCCAGGACTTCGCCGCGCGCATGAGCTGCAGGGTCGCGCGGGGACTGGCCCCGAGCCGCACGTCGGGGTGGACCCGGGTCGCCTGGACGATCCGCACGGCGTACTCCTCGACGGCCTGGGCGGTGTAGACGGTGCGGACGGCGGCGATCATGCGCGTGAGCTCGTCGAGCGACACCAGCGGGCGCAGGGTGTCGAGAGGGCTGACCCGCTCGCGTTGCTGCAGCATGCGCAGCTCGCTGCGGGCGTCCGGGTACCCCAGCGAGATGCGGGCCATGAACCGGTCGCGCTGGGCCTCGGGCAGGTTGTAGGTGCCCTCCATCTCGACGGGGTTCTGCGTCGCCACGACGAGGAAGGGCGACGGGAGGGGATGCGTGATGCCGTCGACCGTCACCTGGCGCTCTTCGAGGCTCTCGAGCAGCGCCGACTGCGTCTTCGGCGAGGCACGGTTGATCTCGTCGCCGATGACGACGTTGGCGAAGACCGGACCGGGCTTGAACTCGAAGCCGCCGCTCTGCCGGTCGTAGACCGAGACGCCCGTGATGTCGCTCGGCAGCAGGTCGGGGGTGAACTGGATGCGGGTCACGGTCGCGTCGACGGCCTTGGCGAGCGCTCGGGCGAGCTGGGTCTTGCCGACGCCGGGGACGTCCTCGATCAGCAGGTGGCCCTCGGCGAGCAACACGGTCAGCGCCGTCGAGATGGCGCCGTCCTTGCCGTCGATGACGGTGGCCACGGCCTCGAGGACGCCCCGTGCCCGCTGCTGGACCTCGTCGAGCGACATCGTGGGACCGGAGCCGGCCGCCCGGACGGCGGCGGGCTCGACGGTGGGGTCGTTGGTCGTGGTCATCGCGGCGTCCTCGTCGGGTGGGGTCGGGGTCAGGTCGTGCTGAGGTAGGCGGCGACGGCCGCCGGCACGTAGGGCGACACGTCGCCGCCGAGCGAGGCCACCTGTCGCACCAGCGAGCTCGACACGTGCGCGTGGGCGGGATCGGGCAGCAAGAAGACGGTCTCGACACCGGCCAGACTGCGGTTCATGATCGCCATCGGGGTCTCGTAGGCGACGTCGACCTGCGAGCGGATGCCCTTGACGAGCACGCTCGCCCCGACCTCGGTGCAGTAGTCGACGAGCAACCCGACGCTCCAGCTGTGCACCGTGACGGTGTCGGGCAGCCCCGCCGCCCGGAGCGACTCGGTGAGCAACGAGACCCGCTGCGCCAGGGGCAACAACGCGCTCTTCTCGGGGTTGTGCACCACGAGGACGTGGACCTCGTCGAAGATGTTGGCGGCCCGGGCGATCACGTCCACGTGACCGAGGGTCACCGGGTCGAACGAACCCGGGACGACGGCGATCCTGCTCATCCGGTCACTGTAGCCCGCCGACCCCGGACGGATGCCCAGGGCGAGGACCGGGTCGAGGACGCGTCACGCGTCACCACCGGCTCAGTTCTTGCCCATGGCCTCGCGGCCCCGGTCGTCGAGGCGCCGCGCGATGGCGGCGGCGAGGGCGGGGTGGTCGACCAGGCGGGGATCGGCGTCGAGGACCTCGGCCGCGTGCTCGCGGGCGAGTCCGATGAGGTCGCCGTCGCGGGCGACCCTCAGCAGCCGGAGCGACGAGCGGCCGCCCGACTGGAGGTTGCCGAGCACGTCGCCCTCTCGGCGCAGGTCGAGGTCGACCTGCGCGAGTTCGAAGCCGTCGAGCGTGGCCGCGACCGCGTCGACCCGCTCGCGGGCCACGGTGTCGGCCGCCGCGTGGGTGACGAGCAGGCAGAGGCCCGGGTGGCCGCCACGGCCGACGCGGCCGCGCAGCTGGTGGAGCTGCGAGACGCCGAAGCGGTCGGCGTCGAGCACGACCATGGTCGAGGCGTTCGGCACGTCGACCCCCACCTCGACGACCGTCGTCGCGACGAGGACGTCGATGTCGCCGGCCGCGAAGCGGCGCATGACGTCGTCCTTCTCGTCGGACGACATGCGGCCGTGCAGGGGCTCGACCCGCAGGCCCTGCAGCACGGGGATGGTGGGGACCCGGGCCATGACCCCCTCGACGCTGGCGCGTTCCGGTGCCGGTGCGTCGGAGGGCTCGGCGCCGTCGGGGTCGTCACCGGGCGCGACCTCGGCGTCGGGCGGGTCACCCGGTTCGGCCGTCACCGCGTCGATCGCCGGGCACACGACGAAGACCTGTCGCCCCTTCGCGACCTCTTCGGCCGAGCGTTGCCAGATGCGGCCGCCCCAGGTCGGGTGGTCGGCGAGGGGGACGACGAACGACTCGATCGGCTGACGGCCCTTCGGCAGCTCGGCGATGGTCGAGACGTCGAGGTCGCCGAAGACCGTCATGGCCACGGTGCGCGGGATCGGCGTCGCCGTGAGGACGAGCACGTGCGGCGGCGTGGCGCCCTTCTTGCGGAGCGCCTCGCGTTGGTCGACGCCGAAGCGGTGCTGCTCGTCGACGACGACGAGGCCGAGGTCGAAGAACTCGACGGCCTCGCTGATCAGTGCGTGGGTGCCCACCACGACGTGCGCCTGCCCGCTGACGATGGAGAGCAGGGCCTTCTTGCGCTGGGCCACCGTCATCTGGCCGGTCAGCAGGGTCGGGCGCAGTCGGGCGGCGAGGTCGGGCCCGAGGGTGGCCGTGATCGACCGCAGGTGCTGGGCCGCGAGCACCTCGGTCGGAGCCAGCAGGGCCGACTGGCCACCGCTCTCGGCCACGGCGAGCATCGCCCGGAGGGCGACGAGGGTCTTGCCCGAGCCGACCTCGCCCTGCACGAGGCGGTTCATGGGCACCTCGGCCTCGAGGTCGCGGGTGATCTCGTCGCCGACCAGGCGCTGGTCACCCGTCCGCTCGAACGGCAGGGCCGCGTCGAAGGCGGCGAGCAGGCCGTCGGCGGCCGCACGACGGGGGGTCGCGGCCGATCGACGCACGAGGGCCCGCTGTTGGAGCAGCGCGCTCTGCAGTACGAAGGCCTCGTCGAACCGCAGGGTGTCACGAGCCGTGAGGTGGTCACGATCGCTCTCGGGCCGGTGGATGCGCTCGTACGCCTCGGACACGGGCATGAGGTCGAGCTCGGACCGGACCGACGCCGGCACCGCGTCGTCGATCGGCGGCAGTCCGTCGAGCAGCACCTCGACCGACTTCTGCACCTGCCAGGACGCCACGGAGGCGCTGGCCGGGTAGATCGGGATGGGCTGCTTCGCCCACTTCTGGGCCTGCTGGTCGCCGACCCCGGCGACGGCCTCGTGCGAGGCGTCGAAGAGCTCGTAGTCGGGGTGCGCGAGCTGACGGAGCCCCCGGTAGTCGCCGACCTTGCCCGCGAAGATGCCGCGGGCGCCGGGCACGAGGTCCTTCGCCCGCCAGGCCTGGTTGAAGAAGGTGAGCGTGAGGATGCCCTGGCCGTCGCCGATGCGCACCTCGAGGATCGACCCGCGCCGGGCCCGCATCGTGCGTTCGCGGACGTCGAGCACCTGGGCGACGATGGTGACGGACTCGCCGAGCGGCAGCTGGTCGAGGGCCGTGAGCTCGCCCCGACGGGCGTAGCGCCGAGGGAAGTGCGTCAGCAGGTCGCCGACCGTGCGCAGGCCGAAGGCCTTCTGCAGGGCGGTGGCCGTCCGGCCGCCGAGGGCCCCGGCCAGCGACGCGTCGAGGGGTGAGTCGGGCACGCACACCACGCTAGCGCGCGCCCCCGACAGCGCCCGCCCCCGGCGGACGCGCCGCCCGGCGTCAGAGGGTGAAGGAGTACCCGCCGGAGGCGCGGGTCGCCTTCGCGAGGTCGGCCCCGTGCCCGTCGTCGTTGACCTCGAGGGCCCTCAGCTGCCGCCCCACCCCGCGCGCCGACTGCTTGCAGAAGCCGACGGCGAGGTGACGCTCCGCGTCGGAGTCGGCCCGCGCCTCCTGGAGGGCCGTCGAGGCCCGCGACAGGACGGCCGTCTGCGCGTAGATGCCGCTCGCCGCGTCGGCGAGGCGCTTCTGCACGAGCTGCTTCTCCTGCACCTTCTTGCCGTGCTTGCGGAGGGCGCCCTCGGTGCGCTCGCGCAGCCGCGAGACCTGGTCGCCGAGCTCGGCGGCCTGCTTGGCGAGCGCGGGATGGACCCCGACCGGCCGTTCGGGCCGGATGCGGCGCTGGACGCGGCCGGCGACGTACGGCGCGAGTACCCCGAGCGCCCGCCCGGGGTCGCCGATGCGGAGCGACGCCACGTCGGGCAGCTCCTCGCTGAGGGTCTTGAGCCCGTTGAGGGCGACGAACGCGCGGAGGACGTCGTTGGCCCCCTCGAAGATCGGGAAGATCCGGAAGTCGCGCAGGGCCTTCGACAGCGGGTGACCTTCCATGTACGCCTCGCCGCCGTGCAGCTGGACGGCCCGGTTGAGGGCGTACCAGCCGGTGTCGCTCGCCGCGACCTTGGTCAGGGCGGACTCCAGGGCGAAGTCGGTGTCGCCGCGGTCGACGAGGCCCGTGGTCAGGTACGACATCGATTCGACGCCGTAGATCTGCTGGGTCATCCACGCGAGCTTGTCGCCGACCATCTCGAAGTCCGCGAGCGGTCTGCCGAACTGGTGCCGCGCCTCCGTGTGCTCGAGGCTCAGCTCGAGGAACCGCTTCATGCCGCCCGCGATGGCCGTGCCCATCGACATGCGACCGTTGTTGAGCGTGTTGACGGCGATGCGGAAGCCGTCACCGGGCTCGCCCAGCAGGTTCTCGGCGGGCACGCGCACGTCCTTGAAGTGCACCCGCTGCAGGTGGTTGGCCTTGAGGCCGTGCGTCTCGAACCGCGGGCCGGCGCTCAGCCCCTCCATGCCCTTCTCGACGATGAGCGCGACGTGCCCGAGGTCGCTCTGCGCGAAGACCGTCAGGACGTCCTTGTCGCCGTTGCCGATCCACCGCTTCTCTCCGTTCAGCAGCCAGCTGCCGTCGCTCTGCCGCTCGGCGCGGGTCTCGAGCGCGTAGGCGTCGCTGCCCACGTTCGGCTCGGTGAGCACGAACGCCGCGAGCTTGCGGCCGCTCGCCAGGTCGGGCAGCCAGCGGGCCTTCTGGTCGTCGGTGCCGAAGAGGTGCAGCGGCTTGGTGCCGATCGACTGGTGCACCCCCATCACCGTGGCCAGGGTGCCGTCGACCCGACCGAACTCCTCGTACACGCGGCAGTAGGCGCTCTGGCCGAGCCCGAGGCCGCCGTACTCCTCGGCGACGAAGAGTCCCATCAGGCCCCGCTCGCCCAGCTCGCGCACCAGGTCGTCGCCGATCCACCCCTCGCGTTCCGCCTTCAGCGGGTCGTAGCCGGCGAGCACCTCGCGGGCGGACGCGGACACCGTCTCGACCCGGGACTTCTCGGCCGCCGTCATGTGCGGGTACGGGAAGGCGAGTTCGGAGGCGATGCGCCCCGCGAACAGCGACTTGGTGAACGAGGGCCTCACGGTGCGATCGACGCTGGTCATGGGACCCGATGCTGCCGACGCGGGCGGGCGGCGACAACTCGGTTGTGCAGGTCCGACGACCGGGCGCGGGAGTCGACGGTCGCGCGTTGTCGGGATGCTCGAACCCGACGGGCGACGGGTGGCTGGCGCCGACCTGGCAAGGTTGACCCCATGTCCCGCATCATCTCCGGCTTCGCCGACAACCTCTCGCTCGTCGTCCCCAAGGTCGGGACGCGGCCCACGAGCGACCGGGTCCGCGAGGCGCTGTTCTCGTCGCTGGACGCGCGCGACGAGATCCGGGGTCGGCGCGTCCTCGACCTCTACGCCGGGACGGGCGGCCTCGGGCTCGAGGCGGCGTCGCGAGGAGCCGCCTCGGTCGTGCTGGTCGAGAAGGCCCCGGCCGCCGCGAAGGTGCTGCGTCGCAACGTCGAGTCGGTGCTGGCCCGGGCTCCCCGCCCGCCGCGCGGCACTCCCCCGCGCGTCGACGTCGTAACCCAGCCCGTGCGGTCCTACCTCGAGGGCGGCTCGGCTCTCGTCGACCTCGTCTTCTTCGACCCGCCCTACGAGTTGTCGGCCGCCGACCTCACCGCCGACCTCACGGCCCTGCTGCCCTCGCTCGACGATCAGGCCCTCGTCGTCGTCGAGCGCGCCTCGCGCGACGGCGAACCGGGCTGGCCCGAGGGCCTCACCCTCGACGTGAAGAAGCAGTACGGCGACACGACCGTCTGGTTCGCGCTGCGCGACTGACCCCCCGCAGGAGGCGCGGGTCGGCTCGTCAGCCCTGCGCCCCCGACCACAGGCGGTACGGGTCCCACCCGCCGGCCTCGCCGGGTTCGGAACCGTCGACGGTGACGCGGGGCGCGCCTCCTGCCGGGTCACGGACCGTGCCGACGGCGCGGAACCCACCGGGCAACGCCACGTCGGGCGGGAACGTGGCGAACAGGGAGTGGTCCTCACCACCCGAGAGCGCGAGCCGTGGATCGTCGCCGAGGGCAGGGGCACACAAGTCGACCACGACACCGCTGGCGCGGGCCACCCGGCCGGCGTCGAGGGCGAGGCCGTCCGACAGGTCGAGCATGGCGGTCGCCCCCGCCAGCGCCGCCGAACGGCCGTCGGCCACGGGCGGGGTCGGGGCGAGGTGCCAGCCGACGTCCGGGTCGCGCTCGCGCAGGGCGGCGGCCGCGGCGGTGTCGGGCGACCCGTCGTGGTCGACGCCGAGACGGAACAGCAGGTCGAGCCCCCGCGCCGAGCGGCCGAGCGCGCCCGACACGGCGACGACGTCGCCGACGCGCGCCCCGTCCCGCCGCACGGGCGTGCGCCCCTCGAGGTCACCGAACGCCGTCACCGCGACCGTGAAGGTCGGCGACACCGAGAGGTCGCCGCCGACGACCCCCGCGCCCGGGGCCATCACGGAACAACCCGCGCGCAGACCGTCCGCGAAGGCCTCGAGTTCGGTGACGCCCGTGTCGCCCGGCACCGCGAGGGCGACCACCAGCGCCGTGGGCCGAGCGCCCATCGCCGCGACGTCGGACAGGTTCGACGCCGCGGCCTTCCAGCCGAGGTCGTACGACGTCGACCACGCGCGCCGGAAGTCGGGGCCGTGCACCATGAGGTCGGTCGTCACGACGAACCGACCGTCGGGCGCCGCGACGACGGCGGCGTCGTCACCGGGACCGAGCAGCGTGTCGTCGCCGCGGGGCAGGCGGGGCAGGATGCGGGCGAGGGTGGCGAGCTCGCCGACGCCCTCGACGGTGTCGGCGTCGTCCGGGCGGGGGTCCGTGGAGCGTCGTTCCATGTGCTGAACGGTAGCCTGGATGCGATGTCGAACCCGTCCTCGCGCCTCACCGCGCGCCTCCGTCCCCGCCTTCGCGTCCCGGCCCTCGTGCTCGTCGGGGCCGGTCTCGCGACGACGCTCGTCGGCTGCTCGCAAGCGGTCCCGATGCAGCCCGCCGCCGGGGCGAACGACCCGGCCTGCGCGCAGGTCACCGTCCACCTGCCCGAGGTCGTCGACGACGGGCAGGACCGCCGCGAGACCGACGCGCAGGCGACGGGCGCCTGGGGTTCGCCGACGAGCGTGCTGCTGCACTGCGGCGTCGAGACGCCCGCCGTGTCCGACCTGCCCTGCTACGACATCCAGGGCGTGGACTGGCTCGTCGACCAGGACCCCGACGACGCCGAGACCTCGATCCTCACCACGTACGGCCGTGAGCCGGGCGTGCAGGTGATCGTCGACACCACCAAGGCGAACGGCGGCAACGTGCTGCGCGACCTGGCCGACTCGGTCGGCTACCTGCCGAACGACGGCAAGGAGTGCGTCGGCGCGGGCGACCTGCCGGGCTCGGCCGGATCGGCCGACGACCCGTCGGCGACACCCACGCCGTAGGCCCGGTGGCCGGGACGGACGGGCTCCGTCAGCGCTCGGTCTCGAGGCCGAGGGCGATGAGCTCGTCGATCAGCTCGGGGTAGCTGAGTCCGCTCGCGAGCCAGCAGGCGGGGAACATCGAGATGGGCGTGAAGCCGGGCATCGTGTTGACCTCGTTGACTACCCAGCCGTCGTCGGTCAAGAAGAAGTCGACGCGGGCGAGGCCCGTGCCGTCGATGGCCTCGAAGGCCAGAGCGGCGAGACGCTGCATCTCGGTCAGGTCGCCGGGTGCGAGGTCGGCGGGGCAGACCAGGTCGGCCCCGGGGGCGCCGAGGTACTTCGACTCGAAGTCGTAGAACGTGTCGCCGGCGAGGACGATCTCGCCCGCGACCGAGGTGCGGGGAGGCGCGCCGTCGCGTCCGCCGAGCACGGCGCACTCGATCTCGCGGCCGACGACCGCGGACTCGACGAGCACCTTGTGGTCCTCGGCGAAGGCCTTCCGCATGGCCGCCGGGAGGCCGGCGGGCGAGTCGACGCGCGACACCCCCACGCTCGACCCGGCTCGGGCGGGCTTGACGAACATCGGGTAACCGAGCGCCTCGACGTCGGCGGCCACGCGCTCGGGCGCGGCGTCCCAGTCCCGACGACGCACGGTGCGCCAGGGGGCGACGACCACGCCGGCGGCCTGCAGCACGGTCTTGGTGAAGTGCTTGTCCATGCCGAGCGACGAGGCGAGCACGCCCGCGCCGACGTAGGGCAACCCGGTCAGCTCGAGCAGACCCTGCACCGTGCCGTCCTCGCCGAACGGACCGTGCAGGATCGGGAACACCACGTCCACCTCGCCCAGCAGGCGCGTCGTGCCGTCGGGCTCGGTGACGGTCAGCTCGCGGGTGGTGGACGACTCGGGCCAGTGGACGCGGGTGCCGTTGTCGACGACGGTCGGCAGCGTCTCGGCGTCGAGCTCGAACCGTGCGGCGTCGTCGGGCTGGAGCGTGAACGCCCCCTCGACGGTGATGCCCACGGGCACCACGTCGTAGCGGGAGCGGTCGATCGCCGAGAGGACTCCCCCGGCCGTCGCGCAGCTGATCGAGTGCTCGCTCGAGCGGCCGCCGAAGAGGACGACCACGACGGTCTTCGCCACCCCGGGTGTCGAGGCACCGACGGACGAGGCGTCGTTCGCGGCGACGCGCGGGGTCGTGGTGGGCTCGGTGCTCGCCATGAGGGGCCTTTCGTCGGTGTCACGGCCCGCGGGCCGACCCGCGGTGGGCGGGCTCTGGTCGTCACGCCTCCCGGCACGACCGACCAGCGGTCACTCGCCCTGCGGCTCGTCCGTCTCGGTCAGGTGCGGGGCGATGTTGCGCGGGTCGAGTGTACCGGCGAGCACCTCGGCCACCTGCTGGACGATGGGCATGTCGACGCCGCGGGACCGCGCGAGTTCGAGGATGGGAGCGACCGAGGCCAGTCCCTCGGCGGTCTGGTTCATCTGGCGCACGACGTCGCCGAAGGCGTAACCCTGCCCGAGCAGTCGTCCCGCGGTGTTGTTGCGCGAGAGGGGCGACTCGCACGTGGCGATGAGGTCGCCCAGGCCGGCGAGACCGGCGAGGGTCTCGGCCTTGGCCCCGAACGACACCGCGAACGCGGTCATCTCGGCGAGTCCGCGCGTGATGATCGAGGCCTTGGTGTTCTCGCCGTACCCCACGCCGTCGACGATGCCGATGGCGACCGCGATGAGGTTCTTGAGGACCCCGCCGAACTCGGTGCCGATCACGTCGGTGTTGACGAACGAACGGAAGTACGGGTTGGTGGCGGTGGCCGCGACCAGGGTCGCGGTGTCGAGGCTGTACGACGACACGACCGCGGCCGTGGGCTGCCGCTTCGCGATCTCGAGGGCGAGGTTGGGCCCCGACGCGACGGCGATCAGGTCGCGGTCGATGCCGAGCTCGGCCTCGATCACCTCGCTCATGCGCAACCCGGTGGCCTTCTCGACGCCCTTCATCAGGCTGACGACCGGCACGCCGGACGGGACCATGCCGCGGATCGCGGTCAGGTTGTCGCGGAGCGTCTGGCTGGGGACCGACAGGTAGACCTGCTCGGCACCCGCCAGAGCCTGTTCGACCGAGGGGGTGGCGACGAGGGTGCGGGGCAGGTTGATGCCCGGCAGGTAGTCGCTGTTGCGCTTGCTCTCGGTGATCTCGCGGGCCACCTCGGGACGGCGGGCCCAGAGCGTGACGTCCGCGCCCCCCTCGGCGAGGACCTTGGCGAAGGTCGTGCCCCAGCTGCCCGACCCCAGGACGGCGACCCGGCGCGGGATGGAGTCGCGCATGACGATCGAGATCGCCTCGGTCGTGACCGCCCCTTCCCCGAGGGCCTCGATGGCGCCTTCGCGTGACTCGGAGCTACTCAAAGCGGCCTGTCTCCTTCTGGTGGTTCTTGGTGGGGTTCCAGCGTTCGGGGGGTGCCTTCTCGCCCCGCAGCCGCTCGACCAGCTCGGTGACGGCGTCCATCACCAGGGCGGTGGCGGCCGTGACCGAGGCCTGGTCGAGGGAACGATCGCGGAAGGCCGAGAGGTCGACGGGGTCGCCGATCACGACGGTGATGCGCTTCCGCGGGAAGGCGTGCAGCCGACTCGAGTAGCGACCCATGAGGTGCTGACTGCCCCAGTGCGCCATCGGGACGAGCGGCACCCCGGCGGCGAGGGCGAGGCGCACGGCACCGCTCTTGCCCTTCATGGGCCAGAGGTCGGGGTCGCGGGTGAGGGTGCCCTCGGGGTAGACGATCACGCCACCGCCCCGGGCGACGAGCAGACGCCCGGCCGCCAGGGGGTCGTGGTCGTGGGTGCGACCCGCCCGCTCGACGGGGATGTGCCCCATCGCGTGCATCATGCGACCGAAGACGGGGACCCGGAAGAGGGACGCCTTCGCGAGGAAGCGAGGCACCCGCCCGAGGGACCACATCACACGGCCCACGACCACCGGGTCGATGTTCGTGTAGTGGTTCGGGGTCAGCACGAACGCACCCTCGGCCGGCAGCTTGTCGCCGTCGACGATGTCGATCCGGGCCATCAGGTCGAAGAGCGGTGCCGCCGGGGTCGCGAGGACGCGGAAGAACGCACCCTTCTCCTTGCGACGCCTCCGCGCCGGGACCGGGACGACGGGAGCGTCGGGGTCGGCTGTCGACACCGGCCGATCAGCCCTTGAAGTCGAAGTCGGCGCCCAGCTTGCGCAGCTTCGCGATGAAGTGCTCGTAGCCGCGGCTGATGATGCCGACGTTGCTGATCTTGGACTCGCCCTCGGCGGTCAGGGCCGCGATGAGGTGGCTGAAGCCGCCCCGCAGGTCGGGAACGCGGATGTCGGCACCGTGCAGGGCCGTCGGTCCGTTGATGACCGCGGCCTGCTCGAACTCGCGACGCGCGACGCGACGGTCGTGGTCGGGCAGTCCGTCCTTGTGCACCGTGATGTCGGCGCCCATGTCGTTGAGGGCCTCGGTGAACTGGAAGCGGTTCTCGTAGACCGTCTCGTGCACGACCGAGGTGCCCTGCGCCTGCGTCAGGGCGACGATGAGCGGCTGCTGCCAGTCGGTCATGAACCCGGGGTGGACGTCGGTCTCGACGACGACGGGCTTGAGCTCGCCACCGGGGTGGAAGAAGCGGATGCCGTCCTCGTGGACGTCGAAGTCGCCGCCGACCTTGCGGAAGACGTTGAGGAACGTCATCAGGTCTTTCTGGTCGGCGCCCTCGACGAAGATGTCGCCCTTGGTCGCGAGTGCGGCCGAGGCCCAGCTCGCGGCCTCGTTGCGGTCGTTGATCGCCCGGTGCGTGTAGCCGCGGAGCTTCTCGACGCCCTCGATGAAGATCACGCGGTTCGGCTCGACCGAGACGACGGCGCCCATCTTCTGCAGGATCGCGATGAGGTCCATGATCTCGGGCTCGATGGCGGCGTTGCGCAGCTCGGTGACGCCCTTGGCGAGGACCGCGGTCAGCAGCACCTGCTCGGTGGCCCCGACGCTCGGGTAGGGCAGCTCGATGTTGGCACCGGTGAGCCCGTCGGGCGCGGTGAGGTGGATGCCGTTGTACGACTTGTCGACGACGGCGCCGAAGGCGCGGAGGGCGTCGAGGTGGAAGTCGATGGGCCGGTCGCCGATGCGGCAGCCGCCGAGGTCGGGGATGAACGCCTCGCCCAGGCGGTGCAACAGCGGCCCGCAGAAGAGGATCGGGATGCGGCTCGACCCGGCGTGGGCGTCGATCTCGGCGAAGTGGGCGGACTCGACGTTGGACGGGTCGAGGATCATCTCGCCGCGGGCCGGGTCGGTGATGCGCACCCCGTGGACCGAGAGGAGGCCGCGGACGACGTTGACGTCGCTGATGTCGGGGACGTCCTTGAGGATGCTGGGGGTGTCTCCCAGGAGGGCGGCGACCATGGCCTTCGTGGCGAGGTTCTTGGCACCGCGCACCTCGATGCGACCGATCAGCGGTTTGCCGCCCCGGATGACGATCTCATCGGAGGTGAGCCCCACACGGGCACCTGCTGCTGCTGCGTCTTGGACGAGAGAGTTCACTTACTTCACCGGCAATGTCTTCGGGCGCCAGGCGGCGCGGCGGGATTCGAATTCTGTGATGGCCGCTTCGTCGCGGAGGGTCAGGCCGATGTCGTCGAGGCCTTCGAGGAGTCGCCACTTAGTGTAGGCATCGACTTCGAATCCGACGGTGAGGCTGCCGACCGTGGCGGTCTGCGCCACGAGGTCGACCGTGATCTCGACGCCCGGCTGCCGGTCGATCTCGGCCCAGATGCGCTCGACATCGTCCTCGGCGACGGCCGCCGCGAGGAGCCCCTGTTTGCCGGAGTTGCCTCGGAAGATGTCGCCGAACCGCGAGCTGATGATCACGTCGAAGCCGAAGTCGCGCAGCGCCCAGACGGCGTGCTCACGGCTCGAGCCGGTGCCGAAGTCGGGACCCGCGACGAGGACGCGCGCGCCCTGGAAATCGGGTCGGTTCAACACGAACTCGGGGTCGTTGCGCCACCCGAAGAAGAGGGCGTCCTCGAAGCCGGTCTTGGTGACCCGTTTGAGGAACTGAGCCGGGATGATCTGGTCGGTGTCGACGTTCGAGCGCTTCAGCGGCGCGGCGACACCGGTGACGGTGGTGAACTTCTGCATCAGCGGACCCCTGCCCGATCGGTGCCGTCGGCGAGGACGGGTTCGTCGGACGTGCGGACGGCCGTGGAGGCCGCCGCGTCGTCGTCGGCCTGGAGGTCCCACGGCGAGGACAGCGTCCCGCGCACCGCGGTGGCCGCGGCGACGAGGGGCGACACGAGGTGCGTCCGACCGCCCTTGCCCTGGCGACCCTCGAAGTTGCGGTTCGAGGTCGACGCGCATCGCTCGCCCGGTGCGAGCTGGTCGGGGTTCATGCCCAGGCACATCGAGCACCCGGCGAAGCGCCACTCGGCACCGAAGGCGGTGAAGACCTCGTCGAGCCCCTCGGCCTCGGCCTCGAGGCGGACGCGAGCCGACCCCGGCACGACCATGACGCGCACGCCCTCGGCCTTGGTGCGCCCGCGGATGATCGACGCGAACGCCCGGAGGTCTTCGATGCGGCTGTTGGTGCACGACCCCATGAACACCGCGTCGACCGGGATGGCCTTCATCGGCGTGCCGGCCTCGAGGGCCATGTACTCGAGCGCCCGCGTCGCCGCGGCCTTCTCGTTGGGGTCGACGACGGTCTCGGGGTCGGGCACGGAGTCGCTGAGCGACACGCCCTGGCCCGGGTTGGTGCCCCACGTGACGAAGGGCTCGAGCGTGTCGGCGTCGAGGAAGATCTCGGCGTCGAACACCGCGTCGTCGTCGGTCGGCAGGGTGTCCCAGTAGGCGATCGCCTCGTCCCAGTCGGCACCCGTGGGGGCGTGCGGACGACCCTGCAGGTAGTCGTACGTGGTCTGGTCGGGAGCGACCATGCCGGCCCGGGCACCCGCCTCGATCGACATGTTGCAGATCGTCATGCGCCCCTCCATCGAGAGGGCGCGGATCGCGCTGCCGCGGTACTCGAGCACGTAGCCCTGCCCGCCGCCGGTGCCGATCTGCGCGATGACGGCGAGGATGATGTCCTTCGCGGTGACGCCGGGGCGCAGCGTGCCCTCGACGGTGACCGCCATCGTCTTGAAGGGCTTCAGCGGCAGGGTCTGCGTCGCCATGACGTGCTCGACCTCGCTGGTGCCGATGCCGAAGGCCATGGCGCCGAAGGCCCCGTGGGTCGAGGTGTGCGAGTCGCCGCAGACGACGGTGATGCCCGGCATGGTCAGTCCGAGCTGCGGGCCGACGACGTGCACGATGCCCTGCTCGGCGTCGCCCAACGGGTGCAGGCGGACGCCGAACTCGGCCGTGTTGCGACGGAGCGTCTCGATCTGCGTGCGACTGGTGAGGTCGGCGATCGGCTTGTCGATCGCCAGGGTGGGCGTGTTGTGGTCTTCGGTGGCGATAGTCAGGTCGGTGCGACGCAGCGGCCGATCGGCCTGGCGCAGTCCGTCGAACGCCTGGGGGCTGGTGACCTCGTGCACGAGGTGGAGGTCGATGTAGAGAAGGTCGGGGGCGCCGTCTTCGCCCTTGACGACGACGTGGTCGTCCCACACTTTCTCGGCCAGCGTCCTACCCACGGGCACGCCCCTTCTCCTGTATCGACGGAAAGATGATCCGTGGAGTCTACGCCAGTGCCTCCGGCACGTTTCTCGACGGTCGTGGGGTGAACCCCGCCCCGAGGGCGGCCATTCCCGGCGCACCCGGGGGCTGCGGCGAGCGCGTGGGACGAGGGCTCCGAATAGCATGACGACACCCGTCGGGCGGACGACGGCTGCGCTCGACGAGGAGGCCGACCATGAGCCACCCCGAGCGCGCACGCGACCACCCCGGGGAGGCGCGGGTCGTCGGTCGCTGGCACCGCGCCTCCCCGGGTCGTCGCGTCGCCGCCGTGCTCGGCGCCCTGGTGGTGGCGTCCACGCTCGTGGCCGCCGGGGCGGTCTCGGTGGCTCCGCACTACGGGGACGGCCGTCCGTGGACGGGGCTCGCGGTCGACGACCTCCGACGGTCGCCGGACGCGACCGGTTGGACGCTCGACCTGGCGGCGACGCTCGCCCCCGACGCCCCGCGGCGCTGCCTGAACTTCTGGACCTCCCCCGCGGTCGACGGACTCGTGGCGGTCGGCACCTCGGTCGACCTGGACTTCGGGGACGCCCTGGGGGCGCCGGCCTGCCGCTCGTACGCGTCCGAGGCGAGCACGAGCCTCGTCGGGCTGGTCGAGACGGCCACGGGCACGGTCCGCTGGGTGCACGACCTGGCCCGCGACGTCCCCGACACCGACGCCCTGAGCATCCCCGCGACGCAGGTCGTCCCCTCGGCCGGTCGCGTGCTGGTCCAGACGCAGACGACGGGGGCGACCGTGCTGGCCGCCCTCGACCTGCGCGACGGCTCGCTCGTCGAGTCGACCCGCGGCCGGCGCGACCTGCCGAGCGTGAGCGTCGACTCGCGGGGACCCCTGCAGTTGCGCACCTTCTCGGGCATCGCGGGGTCGGGCGATCGGTACCAACTCGTCGAGGCCTCGCGTCTGGCCGACCCGGTGTGGGAGGGCGGGGTCGACTCGGGCAGTTCTCCGGCGCTGCTGAACGACGGCGCCCTCGTGTCACGGGGCGGTGAGACCGTGTTCGTCGACGCCGCCACGGGCCGGGAACGTCCCTTCGCGGCCTCACCGGACGAGATCGCCGTGCCGCCCGTCGGCTCGCCCGTGACGACCGGGGACGGGCGCCGCATCGTCGCCTTCGGCATCGAGAGGACCAGGGCCGACGGCACCGTCGAGGCGCTCGACGAGGACGGGGAGGCCGTCTGGAGCCGACCCACCTCCGGGCGCCGCCTGGCCGTCACGCCGTCCTGCGTGGTCGTCGTCACCGACGGCGACACGGCCGCGGAATGCCTCGATCCCCGCGACGGCTCGGTCCGCTGGAGGACCGACCTCGGCGCCCCGTTCGCGGTCGAGGCCGTGCCGGGTCAGCGCGCGACCGACGTCTTCGTCGTCGTGCAGCGGTCGGGCGGGTCGCGCCTGCTCGCCCTCGACGGCGCCGACGGGCACACCCGCTTCAGCTCGTCCGTGGGGCTGCTCGACGACCTCGCGGCGGCGGGCCGGTCGGTGCTCTACCTGCAGACGGAGGACGGTCGCTCCTCGGGGCGGGAGGTCGCGGCCCTCGACCTGGACGACGGTCGGCCGCTGTGGGCGACCTCGTCCTCGGGCACCGTGGTGTTCTGGGGCGGTCATCTCGTGCGCATCGACGACCAGGGGGTCGCCCGACGACTCGTGGACACCGCCCGCGTCGGGGCGACGTCGTGAGGGCGGGGCGTCGTCTCGCCGTGGCCTACGCCGCCGTGGTCCTGGCGACGCTGGCGACCACGGTGCTGGTCGCGCCGACGCAGCCCGAGTACGGGTCGGACACGCCGTGGCAGGGCATCGCCGTCGACGACCTCCGGCAGGAACCCGGCACCACCGGGTGGCGCGTCGACCTCCGCGCCTCTCTCGCCCCCGGAGCCCCCGCCGAGTGCCTCCGCTACCGGGCGACGCCCGTCGCGCAGGGGCTCGCACTCGTGAGCGCGGCCGGGGCCTGGACCTACGGATTCGCCAACGACGGCGACTGCGCCACCCCGACCCAGGGGGTCGGCACGCGCATCGGAGCGCTCGACGTCGACCGCGGCACCTTCCGCTGGGTGCACGACGTCGCCGACGACGTCGCCGGGCTCGGCCTGACCGGCCCGGCACTCGTCTCGTCCGTGACGGCGGTGCACGAGGCGGGACTCGTGCTCGTCCGGGCGTCGGTCGACGGCGAGCAGGTGCTGATGACGTTGTCCGTCGAGACCGGGCGACCCGTCGAGGTGGTCGAGACCGGTTCGGCGGGTGACGGGGACCAGTTCCAGACCGTGGGGGCCGTCGTGGTGACCGGTCGGCAGCAGGGCGTCGGCGGCGTCTACCGCTACGACCTGCGCGACGCCCGTGACCTCGACCGCGTGACGTGGAGCGGACCCGCCTCGACCACGGGCGTCGCCCTCGCACTGAGCGACCGGTTGGTCGTCGCGCGGGCCGACGGCTCGGTCCAGGTCGACCTCGCCACGGGTACCGAGCGCCCCTGGGCGGCACGGCTCGACCGTCTCATCGGCTACGTCGTCCACGACGACGTCGTCTACGCCCCCCGAGGAGGCGCGGCCACGGGACGAGGCGACGCCGGCTTCGTCGCGTTGACCGCCGACGGCGAGCGCCTCTGGAGCTCGGACCGGGACGTCCGGGGCGGCTACTCGGTGACGCGTTCCTGTCTCGCCGTCACCGACGTGCGCGCGCAGACGGTGACCTGCCTCGACCTCGCGACGGGAGACGTGCGGTGGACCGACCCGGCGTCGAGCTCGTCCGCCGTCGACGGCCTGCCCGGCCAGACGGACGACCGCGTCTTCGCGACGGCGACCGCCGCAGGCCCGGGGCCCGTGGTGGTCCGTGCGCTCGACGGCTCCAGCGGCTCGGCCGGCGCCCGCCTGTCGCTGCCCGACGGAGCCGTCCTCGCGGCGGCGGGCCGGACGGTCGGCTACGCCCTGGCCTACGGCACCTCGGGCGGGCGGTCGACCCTCGTCGCGTTCGACCTCTCGAGCGGGCGCGCCCTATGGGAGCACGCTGCGGAGCTGCAGGTCTACGCCTGGGCGGGGCGGCTGGTGGACGTGGACGTCGAGGGGGTCGCGCGGGTGCTGGTCTCCCCCGAGCGCCTCGCCGTCCCGACGGGCTCCTCCGGGGGGTGACGCTTCGCCCGCTCGGTTCGAACACGTGTTCGAATCGGGCGTAGGGTGTCGGCATGAGCCTCCCCTTCACCGCCTCGCTGCTGGACGGCCTGTCCGACGGCCCCGACCTCGCGCCGCTTGTCGGGCGAGTCGACCACCTCGACCTCGGCGAGGGCGCCTGGCTGGACGTCGTCCCGGGCTGGGCGTCGAATTCCGACGCCCTGTTCGAACGTCTCGTGACCGACGTGCCGTGGCGAGCCGACCGCCGCCAGATGTACGACCGGGTGGTCGAGGTGCCCCGGCTCGTCTCCTCCTACGACGCGGGCGACGCGCTCCCCGATCCGGTGCTCGCCCAGGCTCGAGACGACCTCAACGCGTACTACGCGCTCGAGCGTGGCGCCCCCGTCGAGCAGCGCTTCGACCGGGCGGGGCTGTGTTTCTACCGGACGGGCGACGACAGCATCGCCTGGCACGGCGACCACGTGGGGCGCACGATCGACCGCGACACGATGGTGGGCATCCTCTCGCTCGGGGCACCGCGCACGCTCGCGGTGCGGTCCCGATCGACCGGCACGACCCGGCGGTTCCCGCTCGGCCACGGCGACCTCCTGGTGATGGGCGGCAGCTGCCAGCGGACCCACGAGCACGCCATCGCCAAGACCAAGAAGGCCGTCGGCCCGCGAATCAGCGTGCAGTTCCGACCGGTGTGGCCCACCTAGCCCGCCTCTGACGGACCGGCCGGCCGCGCGGACCACGGGGCCGTCGCTCGTATGCTGTGCACACGATCGACGACGAGGTGGACGAGTATGCCGGCAACCCGTGACGACGTGGCGCGTCTGGCAGGCGTCTCGTCGAGCACCGTGTCGTACGCCATCAGCGGGCGACGGACCATCTCCGTCGCCACCCGCCGCCGGGTCGAGGCGGCGATGGCCGAGCTGAACTACACCCCCAACGCGTTCGCCCGGGGTCTCGCCGGAGCACGGGGCGGCATCCTCGCCCTGCACTACCCCTACGGACGCCGCGGCGTCACGTCGTCCGAGTTCGAGTACGTGGCGGCGGCCACCGACCGGGCGAGGGAGCGCGGCTACCACCTGCTGCTGTGGTCGAACCCCATCGACGACGTCGAAGGACTCGGCAGCCTCGTCAGCGAAGGCCTCGTCGACGGCGTGATCCTCATGGAGCTCACCGCGCGCGACGACCGCGTCGCCGTGTTGTCGCGGTCGCGCCTGCCGTTCACGAACATCGGTCGCCCCGACGACGTCGAGGGACTCTGGTTCGTCGACGCCGACTACGACTCGCTGGCCCGACAGGCCGTCGACCACCTCGCCGACCTCGGCCACCGACGCGTGTTCTTCCTCGGTCAGAGCATCCGGGCCCCCGAGCGCGGGTCGGGTCCGCTCGACCGCACGACGAGGGCGTTGCGCGGCCCGGCCGACGAGCGGGGCCTGTCGCTCGAGACGCACGCCGCCACCGACTCCGTCCCGGGCGGCCGCCGGGCCTTCGACGCGTTCGCCGCCTTGACGGCCCGCCCCACGGCCGTGCTGGCGTTCAACGAGATGGCCCTCGCCGGCTTCGTGCAGGCCGCGGCGGCGGCAGGCCGGTCCATCCCGGACGACCTCACGGTCGTCGCGCTGAGCATCGGCGACCTCGCCGCCGAGATGACCTCGCCGCCGCTCACGACCGTCAACCCTCCCGGAGCCGACATCGCCGCCGCCGCGGTCGACGACCTCGTCGACCGCATCGAGGGTCGACGCCACGACGCCCCCCACGTCCTCGTCGCCCCCCGTCTCGTCGTGCGGGGCACGTCGGCCGCCGCCCCGTCGGAACGGACTCGCTAGCAGACGCGGTTGCGCGCCTCCTGCGAGTATGTGACACTCATCGTCGACGCGCGTCGACGACGACGTGCGGCGGACGATCACCCCGACAGCACGGGCCGTCCGTTCTTGCGACTCAATGAGGAGACACCAATGCGAGCATCCCTGCACCGCCGCTTCACGGGCCCCCTGGCCATCCTGGCGGCGTCGAGCTTCCTGTTGGCCGGATGCTCCGGCACGGCCGACCCCAACGACCCGAACGCCGGAGGCGCGGGTGCCGGTGACGTCGGAACCGCCGACGGCGTGGTCAACGTCTACGGCACGATCAACGGCGACGAGGCGACCCTGCTCGAGCAGTCGTGGGCCGACTGGGAGAAGGCCAACGACATCGAGATCAAGTACACGGGCGACAAGGAGTTCGAGAAGCAGATCGGCATCAAGGTGCAGGGTGGCGACACCCCCGATCTCGCGATCTTCCCCCAGCCCGGCCTGCTGGCCGACACGGTCGCCTCGGGCAAGGTACAAGAGCTGCCCGCCGACGCCCTGGCCAACGTCAAGGAGGGCTGGTCCGAGGACTGGCAGAAGTACGGTCAGGTCGACGGCAAGCAGTACGGGGCCCCGTTGATGGCGAGCGTCAAGGGCTACGTCTGGTACTCCCCCGCCAAGTTCGAGGAGTGGGGCGTCGAGGTCCCGAAGACCTACGACGAACTCATCGCCCTGTCCAAGACCATCCAGGAGAAGACCGGCGGCCCGTCGTGGTGCGCCGGCTTCAACTCGGGCGAGGCCAGCGGCTGGCCCGGCACCGACTGGGTCGAGGACCTCGTCCTGCGCGAGGCCGGACCCGACGCCTACGACTCGTGGGTCGCGGGAGACACCGAGTTCACCGACCCCGAGATCAAGGCCGCGTTCGACTCGGTCGGCGACATCCTGCTCGACCCGACCCTCGTCAACGCCGGCTACGGCGACGTGAAGTCGATCAACTCGACGGCCTTCGGAGACGTCGCGACCAACGTGGCGAACGGCAGCTGCGCCCTGACCCACCAGGCCTCGTTCTTCGAGGGCTTCCTGACGGCGGCGAACAACGCCAGCGGACAGCCGGCGACGGTCGCCGAGGACGGCGACGTCTGGGCCTTCCTCACCCCGCCCATGAAGGAAGGCGACCCCGCAGCCGTCACCGGCGGTGGCGAGTTCGTCGCGGCGTTCTCGAACGACGACGACACCGCCAAGGTGCAGGCCTACCTCGCCAGCGCCGACTGGGCGAACAGCCGCGTCTCGCTCGGCGGAGTCATCTCGGCCAACAAGGGACTCGACCCCGAGAACGCCGGTAGCGACCTGCTGAAGGGCGCCGTCGAGATCCTGCAGGGCACCGACACCACCTTCCGCTTCGACGGTTCCGACCTGATGCCCAAGTCGGTCGGCTCCGACAGCTTCTGGAAGGGCATGGTCGACTGGATCGACGGCACCGACACCGACACGGTGCTCGACGAGATCCAGGCCGGCTACACCTCGTAACACCCGCGCCACAGGGGCCACCGCACGTCGGTGGCCCCTGACCCCGCGCCCGCTCGCCGCCCCGCTCGCCGCTCCGAGCGGCGGCGGCGACGGGCCGCGTCCTGCTCGGACCCGAACGTGAAAGGACAGAGATGTCCAGTTTCTTCCAGTGGCTGGCGGGAATCCCGCCCCTGGCGCAGATCCCCTTGATCCTCATCGCCTTCACCGCCCTCGTGGCCGTGGTGCTCGTCTTCGTCGAGTTCGCCCCCCGCCGAGGCACGCAGTACACGATCATCCGACTGGCCGTCTGCGTGGTCGTCCCGGTCGTCGTGCTGCTGGCGTTCGGCCTCTACAACTCGGTCATCTGGGTCGCCGCCGTCGCGGCCGTCCTGGGAGGCGGACTGTTCCTGCTCGACTACCGCTCGAAACGCGGTGCCGGCTACTCGCTGCAGCTGATCGCCTTCATGACCCCGGCCGTGTTCTTCCTCGTCATCGGCCTGATCTACCCGACCATCACGACCGCCGGCCAGGCCTTCATGAAGAACGACGGATCGGGCTTCGCCGGGCTCGACAACTTCGTCTGGGTGTTCACGAGCCCCGACGGCCTGACCGCCTTCGGCAACACCCTCGTCTGGGTGCTGCTCGCACCGATCACGGCGACCGCGATCGGCCTCGCCTACGCCGTCTTCATCGACAAGAGCCGGGGCGAGAAGTTCCTCAAGCTGCTCGTGTTCATGCCGATGGCCATCTCGTTCGTCGGCGCCTCGATCATCTTCAAGTTCTTCTACGACATCCGCCAGGGAGAACAGATCGGCCTGCTCAACGGCATCCTCGTCGCCTTCGGCGGCCAGCCCGTCGACTGGCTGGGGCTCGAACCGTGGAACACGCTGCTGCTCGTGATCGTGCTGATCTGGACCCAGGCCGGATTCGCCATGACCGTGTTGTCGGCAGCGATCAAGGGCGTCCCCGCCGAGCAACTCGAGGCGGCGTCGCTCGACGGCACCAACGGGTTCCAGGCGTTCCGGCACATCACAGTCCCCGGCATCCGAACGACCATCATCGTCGTGCTGACGACCATCTCGATCGCCTCGCTGAAGGTCTACGACATCGTCTCGGCCATGACCGGCGGACGCAACGACACGACGATCCTCGCGTTCGAGATGGTCCGGCAGTTCCAGCTCGGCAGCCGTACCGGCTACAGCTCGGCGCTGGCGGTCATCCTCTTCGTGCTCGTGCTGCCGATCGTCATCTACAACGCCCGCCAGATCCAGAAGCAGAGGGAGATCCGATGACTGCCACACCCACCCCCGTCGGGGTCGCCGTCGGCTCGGGCACCGAGAGACAACTCAAGCGAGGAATCGCGAAGATCGAGACCTCGAGCGGCAAGCTGAAGAAGGGCACGACCAGCCGCGGCGCCACCATCGCCGCGTTGATCATCGCCGTGATCTGGACGCTGCCCACGGCCGGGCTGTTCATCTCGTCGTTCCGGCCCGCGAACGACATCAAGACCACCGGATGGTGGACCGTCTTCGCCAACCCGGGGTTCACGCTCGACAACTACGTGAACGCCCTCAACTCGGGCGACAGCCTCACGCTCGGGAAGGCGTTCCTGAACTCGCTGGTGATCACGTTGCCGGCGGCGCTGATCCCGATCACGATCGCCAGTCTCGCTGCGTACGCGTTCGCCTGGATCGACTTCAAGGGACGCAACACGATGTTCGTCCTGGTGTTCGCCCTGCAGATCGTCCCCATCCAGATGGCTCTCGTGCCGCTGCTGCGACTGTTCTCGGACGGTCTGCGCATCGGCGGTCTGTACATCCTGCCGGGGCTCGGGGTGAACGGTCTCGACGGTTCGTTCGCGAAGGTCTGGATCGCCCACACGATCTTCGCCCTGCCGCTGGCCATCTTCATGCTGCACAACTTCATCTCGGAGATCCCGGCCGAGGTCATCGAGGCCGCCCGCATGGACGGCGCCGGTCACGGGCAGGTGTTCTTCCGCATCGTGCTGCCGCTGTCGATGCCCGCGATCGCCTCGTTCGGCATCTTCCAGTTCTTGTGGGTCTGGAACGACCTCCTCGTGGCCACGGTCTTCACGTCCGGTCAGGGCTTGCCGATCACGAAGGCGCTGCAGGACCTCTCGGGGTCGTACGGCCAGTCGTGGGAGCTGCTCACGGCCGGGGCGTTCATCTCGATCATCGTGCCGCTGATCGTCTTCTTCGCCCTGCAGCGGTTCTTCGTCCGCGGCCTGCTGGCCGGCGCCACGAAGGGCTGACCTCGTCGCAGCACGAGAGACCGCCAGGCGACCGCCTGGCGGTCTCTCGTCACGTCGTCCGGTCTTGCGCCGGGCCGTGCCGTGTCGGACCGTGCCGGGTCGGACCGTGCCGGGTCGGACCGTGCCGGGCCGGGCCGGGCCGAGTCGGACCGTGCCGTGCCGTGCCGTGCCGGACCAGGTACCGGAAACGAAGAAACCGCCAGGCGAGAGCCTGGCGGTTTCTGTCGGTGCTGGTGACCCCAACGGGATTCGAACCCGTGTTACCGCCGTGAGAGGGCGACGTACTAGGCCGCTATACGATGGGGCCGTATTTGCAACTCGTCGAGTATGCCACACCGCGCGAGCCCGTCACAAATCGAGGCACCGGCGCGTCGAGATCGACCCGCCGGACGCGCGTACAGTCGCTGTCATGCGCCTCACGAAGCTCGAACACGCCTGCCTGATCCTCGAGAAGGACGGGCGTAAGCTCGTCGTCGACCCCGGGTCGTTCACGGCTCCCCTCATCGACCTGCACGACGTCGACGCCGTCGTGGTCACCCACGAGCACGCCGACCACTGGACGCCCGACCAGCTGACCCACCTGCTCGCCACGAACCCCGGCGTGACGGTATACGGCCCCGCGGGCGTGGCCACGGCCGCCGAGGGCTTCGACGTGCACGTGGTCGGCGACGGAGACACGGTCGAGGTCGGCCCCTTCACGCTGGCGTTCCACGGCTCGCGGCACGCGGTCATCCACGAGAGTCTCCCGGTCGTCGACAACGTCGGCGTGCTCGTCGACGGATCGCTGTTCTACCCGGGTGACCAGTTCACGGTCCCGCCGGTGCCGGTCGACGTCCTCGCGACGCCCGTCGGGGCGCCCTGGCTCAAGGTGGCCGAGGTGATCGACTACGTCGCGGCGGTCGCGCCCCGACTGGCCTTCCCCACCCACGAGCAGACCCTCTCCGGCCCCGGGCTCGCCATGCACTTCGACCGCATGAAGGCGTCCGCGCAGTCGATCGGTGGCGACGCCGTGAAGCTCGAGGCGCACGAGTCGATCGACCTCTAGCCCCACCCGCGAGGGGCACTCCCCCGACGACGAACCGCCCCCCTCCGGCCTGACCGGATGAGGGGCGGTTCGTCGTCGGCCGCCGTGACTACAGCGTGACGTCGATCTCGCGCAGCGTCTTCGCGTCGATGGCCACGCGCACCTTCTCGACGAGCTCGTCGGGCGCGGGGCTGTCGATGGTCAGGACGCTCAGCGCCTGGCCACCGGCGCTCTGGCGGGCGATCTGCATGCCCGCGATGTTGATGCCGGCGTCACCGAACTCGCGACCGTAGACCGCCACGATGCCGGGGCGATCGGTGTAGACCATCACGAGGTGGTGGGCCGCGAGGGGGACCTCGACGTCGTAGCCGTTGATCTCGACGATCTTCTCGACCTGCTTCGTGCCGGTCAGGGTGCCCGAGACCGAGATCTGCGAGCCGTCGCTGAGCGAGCCGCGCAGCGTGATGACGTTGCGGTACTCGTCGCTGGTCGGGTCGGTGAGCAGACGCACGGTGATGCCGCGCTGCTCGGCCAGCAACGGGGCGTTCACGTAGCTCACCGACTCGCTGACGATGTTCGTGAAGATGCCCTTCAGGGCCGCCAGCTTCAACACGCTGACGTCGTACTCGACCAGGTCGCCGCGCACCTCGACGTCGACGCTCGTCAACGGGCTGTCGGCGAGGCCGGAGAACACCTGACCGATCTTCTCGACCAGGGGGATGCCGGGTCGCACGTAGGGGTCGATGACGCCGCCGGCCACGTTGACCGCGTCGGGGACGAGCTCGCCGCCGAGTGCGAGCCGCACCGAGCGGGCCACCGAGACGCCGGCCTTCTCCTGCGCCTCGTCCGTCGAGGCACCGAGGTGCGGGGTCACCACGACGTTCTCGAGACCCAGCAGCTTCTGGTCGACCGGGGGCTCCTTCACGAACACGTCGAGTCCGGCACCGGCGATCTCGCCGGTGGTCAGGGCCTCGTACAGGCCGTCCTCGTCGATGAGGCCGCCGCGTGCGACGTTGACGACGAAGGCCGACTTCTTCATCGCCTTCATCTGCTCGAGGCCGATCATGCCGGTCGTCTCGGGGGTCTTGGGCATGTGGATCGTCACGAAGTCGCTCGTGGCGAGCAGCTCGTCGAGCGACAGCAGCGTGACCCCGAGCTGCTGGGCGCGGGCCGGAGTGACGTAGGGGTCGTAGGCGACGACGTTCACGCCGAAGGCCTGCAGGCGCGCGGTGATGAGGGCGCCGATGCGGCCGAGGCCGACGATGCCGACCGTCTTCTCGTAGAGTTCGACGCCCGTGTACTTCGACCGCTTCCACTGCCCCTGGGCCAGGGCGGAGTGCGCTGCCGGGATGTGACGCGCGAGGCTGAGGATGTGACCGACCGTCAGCTCGGCGGCGGAGATGATGTTCGACGTCGGTGCGTTGACGACCATGACGCCGGCCGTGGTGGCCGCCTTGATGTCGACGTTGTCGAGCCCGACGCCGGCGCGCGCGACGACCTTGAGCGACGGGGCGGCGGCTATGGCCTCGGCGTCGACCTTCGTCGCCGACCGCACGAGGATCGCGTCGGCATCGGCCAGGGCGGCCAGCAGTGCGGGGCGGTCGGTGCCGTCCACCGATCGCACGTCGAAGTCGGGCCCGAGGGCGTCGACGGTTGCGGGTGACAGTTCTTCTGCGATCAACACGACGGGCTTGGCCACGGGGCGGACGTCCTTCTCTGGGTGATGTTCGGTGAGGGGCCGCGACGCGCCGTGGGCGCGGCTGATGACGACTCTATCGACTCGCGCGGATCGTTACGTCCGCATGACGGCGTCCCGGGTGGGCGGCGTCACGGACCCGAGCCGCGCCTCCTGGGCTCGCTCAGACGGTCGTGACGTAGGCCGTCAGGGTCAGCGACACGGCCGCCACGAGACCCAGGGCCGCGAACAGCGCCAGCGTGAACTTCCACAGTTCACGACGGCGCCCCACCACGATCGCCCCGACGAAGGCCAGCGGCGGCACGACGACACCCACGATGAGCGGCACCCACGGGGGTGAGACCACCAGGCCGTCGAGGCCGTTCTCACGGTAGAACTCGTTGTTCTGCGTGAAGACCTGCGGCACGAGCACGAGGTTCGAGATGGCCTCGAACAGGTCGAAGGCGAAGAAGACGGCGAAGACGATCGCCACGGCGAGGTAGAAGAAGAAGGAGGCGCGGCCCGGTTCGCTCGCGTCGCCGGCCGTCACCGAGACGGCGTCGTGCTCGTGGCCGTGGTCGTGCTCGTGGTCGTGGTCGCTCATGCGGAGCCTCCCGTCACGAGGGGCCAGGGGGCCACGAGGAGCGCGCCGAGGGCCATCCACGCGAGGCGACGGCCCGTGCGATCGACGGGGACGAGGACGATGACCGCCACGAACCACGCGATCGGGGCCACCACGGCGAACAGTTCGCCGAGGTTCCACATGAGCGACGAGATCGCATCGGTGAACGGGTTGGTGAAGTCGCCCACGGCGACGATCCAGCCCGCGGCCCAGAGGAGGAACACGCCGCCGAGGACGCCGTGGACCACGAGCGACGCCGAACTCATCACCGCAGGGCCGTCGTCGACGTCGTCCTCGTCTTCTGCGTCCGGGTCGTCGGACTCGTCGACGGGCTCGTCGCCTGCACCGTCCGACCGCCGGGTACGACGCGGACGACCCGTCGGTGCGGGGCCCTCGACGTGGCTGCTGTCGGCCTCGTCACCCCAGGTCAGGGCGTCGTCGGCGTCGCCGCCGGTCGGCACCCGCGGGTCGGCTGGCGTCATGCGGTGAGCTTGGACGAGACCGCCGCGAGCAACGCGGGGAACAGCGGGTGGTCGTCCTGGACGCCGGTCAGCGTGCGCGTCAGCTCGTCGGCGGCGAGGCCCGAGCTCAGCAGCGACTGCAGCTCGACGCTCTCGACGTCGTCGGGCACGGAGAAGTCGAGGGCGGCACGCACGGCGCGGACGAGTGCATCGTAGGGCAGTCCACGTTCGGCGGCCTGGGCCGCGGGACCGACGAACCGCTCGTGGCGGCTGAGCTTGCGGAGGGGGTTGCGGCCGACGCGTTCGGTCGTGTCGGGGAGGTGCGGGTTGGCGATGCGGACGAGGTTCTTCTCGATGTAGGACTGCTGCTCGTCGGCGTCGAGCTCGTGCTTGGCCACGAGCAGGCCCTTCGTCTCGGCGAGGACGCCGCGGACCTCGGCCATGACCTCGGCGTCGTCCAGGGCCTCACGGATGCTCGTGAGCCCCTTGCGGAACCCGTGGTAAGCGGCCGCGGCGTGGGCGGTGTTGACCGTGAAGAGCTTGCGCTCGATGAAGGGCTCGAGGTCGGCGACCCAGGTGACACCCTCGATGTCGGGGCGGTGCTCGCCGAACGGCGTGCTCTCGACGACCCATTCGAAGAACGACTCGATGGTGACGTCGAGCGTGCCCCCGGCCTGCTCGGGCACGATCCGGTCGATGGCACAGTTCGCGAAGACGGCGTTCTCGGCCGGATCGTGCTCGCGCACCGCGGCCGCCAGCGAGTCGGTGGCGTTGATGGCGTTTTCGCACGCGATGACGGAGAGCGGCGCCCGATCGGCGGACCGCTGGGCCAGCCCCTTGGCGATGACCGGCGCGACGAACGGCAGGATGCGGGCACCGACCGCGGTGGTCACGACGTCGGCGGTCGCGATCTCGGCGACGAGGGCCGCCTCGTCGGTGCGGCTGTTGATGGCGCGATAACCGTCGACGACGGTCGTACGGCTGTCTTCACCGACCTCGTGCACCTCGAACGACGACTGCGACTGCAGCGCCCCGATCAGGTCGTCGTTCACGTCGGCGAAGACGACCTCGTAACCACTCGCGTGGAGGAACTGGGCGACGAAGCCCCGACCGATGTTGCCGGCGCCGAAGTGCACGGCCTTCTTGCTGTGAGCCATGCCATAGATCATGCCACGACGTCACCGCGCCGGCGGACGGCGAGAGGGCCCCGCACCGGGTGGTGCGGGGCCCTCTCGGGTGGTTCCGGTGCTGCGTCGAGGTCAGCGCGCAGCGCTGCCGTCGACGTAGTCGGAGTCCTGCTGCTTCCAGGCGAACAGGGCACGCAGCTCTTGGCCGGTGGCCTCGATCGGGTGCTCCTCGCCCTTCTTGCGGAGCTCCGTGAACTCGGGCGCGCCGGCGTCCTGGTCCTCGATGAAGCGCTTCGCGAAGGCGCCCGACTGGATGTCGGCGAGCACGGCCTTCATGTTGTCCTTGACGTCGGGGGTGATGACGCGGGGGCCCGAGACGTAGTCGCCGTACTCGGCCGTGTCGGAGACGCTCCAGCGCTGTTTGGCCAGGCCGCCCTCCCAGATCAGGTCGACGATCAGCTTGAGCTCGTGCAGCACCTCGAAGTAGGCGATCTGCGGCTGGTAGCCGGCCTCGGTCAGGGTCTCGAAGCCGTACTGGATCAGCTGCGAGGTCCCGCCGCAGAGCACGGCCTGCTCGCCGAAGAGGTCGGTCTCGGTCTCTTCGGTGAAGGTGGTCTTGATGCCGCCGGCACGCAGGCCGCCGATGCCCTTGGAGTACGACCAGGCGAGATCCCACGCGGCGCCGGAGGCGTCCTTCTCGACGGCGACGATGACGGGCACGCCGCGGCCGGCCTCGAACTCGCGACGGACGGTGTGGCCGGGGCCCTTGGGGGCGACGAGGACCACGTCGACGCCCTCGGGCGCCTCGATGTAGCCGAACCGGATGTTGAAGCCGTGGCCGAAGACGAGCGCCTTGCCGTCGGCGAGGTTCGGCGCGATGTCGTCGGCGTACACGTGACGCTGCACCTGGTCGGGCGCGAGGATCACGATGACGTCGCCCCAGGCCGAGGCCTCGGCGGGCGTCTGCACCGTGAAGCCGGCCTCCTCGGCCTTGGCGCGGCTCTTCGAGCCCTCCTTGAGGCCGACGACGACCTCGACGCCCGAGTCGCGGAGGTTCAGCGCGTGGGCGTGGCCCTGCGAGCCGTAGCCGATGACGGCGACCTTCTTGCCCTGGATGATCGACAGGTCGGCGTCGTTGTCGTAGACGATTTCAGTCACGGTGTGGTTCTCCTTGGGTGGTGACGGTGGGGTGTCGGGGCGAGGAGGCGCGGTGCGCGACCCCTCGCGGGTTCAGTTCTTGAAGACGCGGTCGGTGATCGACTTCGCGCCGCGGCCGATGGCCAACAGGCCCGACTGCGAGATCTCCTTGATGCCGTAGGGCTCGAGCACGCGGAGCAGCGCCGTCGTCTTGCCGGTGTCGCCCGTGACCTCGATGACGAGGGCGTCGGTCGACACGTCGACCACCGAGGCGCGGAAGAGGGTGACGGCCTCGAGCACCTGCGAGCGGGTCGTGTTGTCGACGCGCACCTTGATCAGCAGGTGCTCGCGCTGCACGGACTGCGAGTAGTCCAGCTCGACGATCTTGATCACGTTGATGAGCTTGTTCAGCTGCTTGGTGACCTGCTCGAGCGGCAGTTCTTCGACGTCGACGACGACCGTGATGCGGCTCAGCCCCTCGACCTCGCTCTTGCCGACGGCGAGGCTCTCGATGTTGAAGCCGCGCCGGGCGAAGAGACCGGCGACACGGGTCAGCAGACCCGGCTTGTCTTCGACGAGCAGGGACAGGACGTGGCTCATGCGTGTTCTCCGGTCATGTCGCCGTCGCGGGTGGTGTCGGAGGCGCTCGTGCCCGGCGCCTCGTCGTCCCACTCGGGAGCGAGGGCGCGGGCGTGCTGGATCTCGGAGTTCGAGACCCCCTGCGGCACCATCGGCCAGACCATCGCGTCGCGGCTGACGACGAAGTCGATGACGACCGGGCGGTCGTTGGTCGCGAGGGCGAGCTCGATGGCCGCGTCGACCTCGTCCTCGGTGCGGACCCGGATGCCCAGGGCGCCGTAGGCGTCGGCGAGCTTGACGAAGTCCGGCACCATGCGCGTCTCGTGACCCGTGTTGAGGTCGGTGAACGAGTGGCGCCCCTCGTAGAAGAGCGTCTGCCACTGCCGCACCATGCCGAGCGACGAGTTGTTGATGATCGCGACCTTGATCGGGATGTCGTTGATGACGCAGGTGGCCAACTCCTGGTTGGTCATCTGGAAGCAGCCGTCGCCGTCGATAGCCCACACCACGCGGTCGGGCTGGGCGACCTTGGCCCCCATGGCGGCCGGGACCGAATAGCCCATCGTGCCCGCGCCTCCGGAGTTGAGCCAGGCGTGCGGGCGCTCGTACTCGATGAACTGGGCCGCCCACATCTGGTGCTGGCCGACGCCGGAGGCGTAGATCGCCTCGGGGCCGGAGAGCTGCCCGATGCGCTGGATGATCGCCTGGGGTGACAGCAGGCCGTCGTCGGGCTGGGTGTAGCCGAGCGGGAACTGTTCGCGAAGACCCTCGAGGTGCTCCCACCAGGCCGCGATGTCGGGCTTGACCCCACCCGTGACCTCGGCGAACGCGCTCGTGAGGTCGGGGATGACGACCTTGGCGTCACCCACGATCGGCACGTCGGCGATGCGGATCTTCGAGATCTCGGCCGGGTCGATGTCGACGTGGACGACCTTGGCACCGGGCGCGAACAGCTCGGCCTTGCCGGTCACCCGGTCGTCGAAGCGCGCGCCGAGCGCGATGATGAGGTCGCTCTCCTGGAGTCCCAGCACGGCCGACACCGTGCCGTGCATGCCGGGCATCCCGAGGTGTTGCGGGTGGGTGTCGGGGAACGCACCGCGGGCCATCAGGGTGGTGACGACGGGAGCCCCGGTGAGCTCGACGAGGGCCTTGAGCTCGGCCGACGCCCCGGCGCGGATCACGCCGCCGCCGACGTAGAAGACGGGTTGCTTGGCGTCGGCGATCATCTGGGCCGCGGCGGTGATCTGCTTGCCGTGCGCCCTCGTCACCGGTCGGTAGCCCGGCAGGTCGACGACGGGCGGCCAGATGAAGGGTGCGCTGTTCTGCTGCGCGTCCTTCGTGATGTCGACGAGCACCGGGCCGGGACGCCCCGTGCTCGCGATCTGGTACGCGGCGGCGAGCGTCGCCGGGATGTCCTCGGGCTTGGTCACCAGGAACGAGTGCTTCGTGATCGGCATCGTGATGCCGACGATGTCGGCCTCCTGGAAGGCGTCGGTGCCCATGAGGGTCGAGAAGACCTGCCCGGTGATGGCCAGCAGCGGCATGCTGTCCATGTAGGCGTCCGCGATCGCCGTCACGAGGTTCGTCGCGCCGGGGCCGGACGTCGCGATCGCGACGCCGACGCGACCGGACGCGGCGGCGTAGCCCTCGGCGGCGTGCCCGGCGCCCTGCTCGTGGCGGACCAGGATGTGTCGGATCGCCGTCGAGGCCATCAACTCGTCGTAGAACGGGATGATGGCACCGCCGGGCAACCCGAAGACGTCGGTAACGCCCAGGTGCTCGAGCGACTTGAGGATGGCGCCCGACCCGGTCAGCACGGGAGGCGCGGTCGGCGCCCCGACGGACGCGCCGGCGCTCGGCCGGGCCGTCCGCGTCGCGGTGCCGGGCGTGGGGGTGGACTCTGCAGGCATCAGTGCCGGTTCCCTGTTCGTGGTCGGTGATCGATGGTGACGGTGCGGGACGCGGCCGTGCACGGGGTGCGACGTCGCGACGGCTCGGCCGGCGGTGGGACGCGTCAGTAGGTGACGGCGCCCTCGGCCGCGGAGCGGACCTGGCGTGCGTACTTCGCGAGGACACCGCGGGTGTAGCGCGGGGGAAGCGGTGCCCAGCCGTCTCGGCGGGCTTCCAGCTCTGCGGCGTCGACGAGTAGGTCGATCGAGCGAGCGGCGATGTCGACCCGAATCAAGTCACCATCGCGCACGAAGGCGATCGGACCGGAGTCGACCGCTTCGGGTGCTATGTGGCCGATGCACAGGCCGGTTGTGCCGCCTGAGAATCGTCCGTCCGTCAACAGTAGTACATCTTTGCCGAGCCCTGCGCCCTTGATGGCCGCGGTGATGGCGAGCATCTCGCGCATGCCCGGGCCGCCCTTGGGGCCCTCGTAGCGGATGACGACCACGTCGCCCGACTCGATGCGCCCCTCGGTGAGGGCGTCCATGGCGCCACGTTCGCGTTCGAAGACCTTCGCCGGCCCCTCGAACACCGACGCGTCGAAGCCCGCCGTCTTGACGACGGCGCCCTCGGGGGCCATCGAGCCGCTGAGGACGGTGAGGCCGCCGGTCGCGTGGATCGGGTTGTCGAGCGTCCGCAGCACCTCGCCGTCGAGCGGCTTCGGCTTGATGGACTCGAGGTTCTCGGCGACGGTCTTGCCGGTGACGGTGAGGCAGTCGCCGTGCAGCAGACCCGCGTCGAGCAGCGCCTTCATGACGACGGGGACGCCACCCATGCGGTCGACGTCGTTCATGACGTACTTGCCGAAGGGCTTGAGGTCGCCGATGTGCGGCACCTTGTCGCCGATGCGGTTGAAGTCGTCGATGGTCAGGTCGACCTCGGCCTCGTACGCGATGGCGAGCAGGTGCAACACGACGTTGGTCGAGCCACCGAAGGCCATCGCCACGGCGATGGCGTTCTCGAACGCCTTCTTGGTGAGGATGTCGCGCGTCGTGATGCCCTGACGGAGCATCTCGACGACGGCCTCGCCCGAACGGTGGGCGAAGTAGTCGCGGCGGCGGTCGGCCGACGGCGGGGCCGCCGAACCGGGGAGGCTCATGCCGAGGGCCTCGGCGACGCTGGCCATGGTGTTGGCCGTGTACATCCCGCCACAGGCACCCTCGCCCGGCACGATGGCGCACTCGATCGCCTTCAGGTCGTCGTCGCTCATGTTGCCGGCCTTGTAGGCGCCCACGGCCTCGAACGAGTCGATGATCGTGACGTTCTTCTCGGTGCCGTCGCTGAGCTTGACCCAACCGGGGGCGACGCTGCCGGCGTAGAGGAAGACGCTGGCGAGGTCGAGCCGGGCGGCGGCCATCAGCATGCCGGGCAGCGACTTGTCGCAACCGGCGAGCAACACCGACCCGTCGAGCCGCTCGGCGTTCATGACGACCTCGACGCTGTCGGCGATCACCTCGCGTGAGACCAGCGAGAAGTGCATGCCCTCGTGGCCCATCGAGATGCCGTCGGACACCGAGACGGTGCCGAACTGGAGCGGGTACCCTCCCCCGGCGTGGACGCCTTCCTTGGCACCCTGGGCCAGACGGTCGAGCGACAGGTTGCAGGGGGTGATCTCGTTCCAGCTGCTGGCGATGCCGATCTGGGGCTTGCTCCAGTCCTCGTCGCCCATGCCGACGGCACGGAGCATGCCTCGCGACGTGGTGGCCTCGACGCCGTCGGTGACGACGCGGCTGCGGGGTTTGATGTCGATCCCGTCCGGGGTGGGCTTCTCTGGCATGGGTCGAGTTTAGGGCGTGACCGCGCTCGTGCCGTCCACCGTCGCCGACGGCCTCAGAGCTCGCCCGGCTCCCCCGCGGCGTCTCCGCTCGACCGCGTCCGCCGACCCTCGTGGTCGCGGGCGTCGTCGTCACCCTCGCTGTCGTCGAGCCCGGACGAGTCCCCGACCCGGTCCATCTCGACAGCCAACGCGTCGGCCGACCCGACGGGCAGGTCGGACACGTCGAGATCGGCGACGTCGCCCTCGGTCGTCTCGGCGATCTCGCCGGCTGCCCGGGCCACGGCGTCGTCGAGTTCGTCCACGACCAACCGATCGCGCAGGAGGTCGCCGTTGCGGTACCCCGCCCGACCGATCATGTGCGCCGAGATGGGTGCGGTGAGCATCTGGAAGACGAGGACGACGAGCAGGGACGCGATCGTCCCCACGGTGTGCTGGTCGAGCGCGATCGCCGCCAGGACCAGGATGAGGCCGAAGATCTGCGGCTTGGTCGCGGCGTGCATGCGCGACAGGGCGTCGGGGAACCTCAGGAGGCCGATGCCTGCCGCGACCGAGAGCAGCGCCCCGCCGATGAGCATGACCGAGGCCGCCACGTCGTAGACCGTCTCGGGGATCACGAGGGATCCTGCTTCGAGACGTAGCGCGCGACCGTGATGGAGCCGAGGACGGCCGTCAGCGCGAGGGCGAGGATGACCGGGATGGTCCGGGTGTGGCCGTTGAAGACCATGTCGGCGGCGAGGACGCAGATCAGGGTGGTCAGCAGCATGTCGGACGCGATCATGCGGTCGAGGATGGACGGCCCCCGCACGATGCGGATGACCGACGCGAGCCCGGCGAACGCGAAGAGCGCTCCGACGACGTAGGCGACGACGGTCACGAGGGACCTCCTTCGTGGGACGAGGAACGGCTGACCGCTTCGTGGACCTCGGCCGCGGCCGGGGTGCCCTCCGCGATGCGACGGCGGTCGTCGTCGCTGCCGAGCACCCGGACGAGGCGGGCCTCGACGACCAGGACGCCGTCGCGGACGCCCTCGACACCGGCGAGGTCCTCGACCGCGAGGGCGTGCAGGTAGAGGATCGACCGCTCGCGGTCGGCCTCGACCACGAGCGACCCGGGGACGAGCGAGATCGCCTCGGCGACGAGGGTCATGATGAAGTCCGACCTCGTGTGCAGCTGCACCGCGACGATCGCGTTCGAGGTCACGCCGCGAGGTCGGACGGCCTGCCAGGCGACGATGACGGAGGCGCGCACCAGGTCGACCACGAAGTGCGCCAGGAAGACCACGGCGTACCAGAGGTTGAACCGGCCGCTCAGTTCGACCGGGGGCAGGAAGAACACCCGGGTCACGAGCAGCGCCACGGCGACGCCGGTGACGAAGGCCAGGACGGTGAACTGGTTCCACAGGGCCATCCAGAGGACGACCAGTCCGACGAGCAGGGGGAGCTGCCGGGCGAGGCTGCGGCCGACCTCGCCGCGGGTGGGACGGCCGGTCACGGGGTGCTCCCCTCGTCTGCGGAGTCCGAGGCGGGTTCGGGCTCGGGCGACGACGGGTCGGACGTCGTCTCGCCCTGACCGCCCGGGAAGACCGTCTGCACGTAGTCGTTCGAGCCGTAGACCCGGCCGGCCGCACGTTCGGCGACGCCGTAGAGCGGGCCGGCGGCGAAGGTCAAGGCGAGCGAGACGAGCACCATGCCCGCGGTCGCGCCCACCATGGTGCGGGGGTTGGTGCGACGTCGCTGGACGGCCACCCGACCCGGGGCCTCCTCGAGGTGCTCGGTGAAGGGCGACTCGTGGTCGTCGACATCGGCCTTCGGGCGCCAGAACGCGAGGTTCCAGGCACGCATGAGCGCGTAGAGCGTCAGCAGCGACGTGAGGGCCCCGGCTCCGATGAGGACGTACACGAGGGGATCGTCGAGCCGGGCACCGGCCTCGAAGAGCGCGACCTTGCCGATGAAACCGGAGAACGGCGGGATGCCGCCCAGGTTGAGGGCCGGGATGAAGAAGAGGACGGCGACGATCGGTGCCGCCTTGAGGAGACCGCCCAGGCGGGTGATCGACGCCGTGCCGCCTCGCCGTTCGATCAGGCCCGCCCCGAGGAAGAGCGTGGTCTGGACCGTGATGTGGTGCACGACGTAGTAGATCGTGGCGGCCAGGCCCTCGACGGTCCCGAGTGCGATGCCGAAGATCATGTATCCGATGTGGCTGACCAGGGTGAACGAGAGCAGACGCTTGATGTCGGCCTGGGCCACGGCCCCGAGGATGCCCACGATCATCGTCAGCAACGCGATGATCAGCAGGTAGACGTTGACGTTGCTCTCGACGAACAGCACCGTCTCGGTGCGGATGATGGCGTAGACGCCCACCTTGGTCAGCAGGCCGGCGAACACGGCGGTCACGGGGGCGGGAGCGGTCGGGTACGAGTCGGGCAGCCAGAACGACAGCGGGAAGATCGCCGCCTTGATGCCGAACGCCGTGAGCAGCATGACGTGGATGATCGTCTGCACGTCGGGCGGGATGGTGTCCATCTTCTGGGCGATGTCGGCGATGTTGACCGTGCCGAGCGCTCCGTAGATCATCGCGATGGAGGCGAGGAACAGGACGGACGACACCAGGCTGACGACGATGTAGACCACGCCGGCCCGGATGCGCTGCTCGGTGCCGCCGAGGGTGATCAGCACGTAGCTGGCCACCAGGAGGATCTCGAAGCCCACGTAGAGGTTGAAGAGGTCACCCGCGATGAAAGCGTTGAACACGCCCGTGGCGAGGATGAGGTAGGTCGGGTTGTAGATCGAGACGGGGGCCTCACCGTCACCGTCGGCCTGGCCCTGCCCGACCGAGAACACGAACACCGCCAGCAGGACGATCGACGAGATGCTGAGCATGAGCGCCGCGAGTCGGTCGACGACGAGCGTGATGCCGAACGGCGCCTGCCAACCACCCACCTGCACGGCGATCGCACCCTGCGTGTCGACGACCACCAGCAGCACCAGGCTGATGACGACGACGAGCGCCAGGGCGACGATCGAGACCACGGCCTGCGACCGGGGCCGCCGACCGGCGATCATCGCCGCCGCGGCTCCGAGCAGCGGGATGAGGACGACGAGCGGCACGAGGTAGCTGGTGGTCATGCTCGGTGCCCTTTCTCGTCGTGGTGGGGCCGGTCGTCGCGCAGCGGCCGGTCGTCCGTCGGCACGGCCGCTTCGGCACGGCTGCCGAACTCGCTGTCGCCACCCGCCTCGTCGTCACCGTCGCCCTGTTCGGACTCTTCTTCGGCCGGGACGCCGCGACGCCCGATCTCGAGGTCTTCGGCGTCGTCCGCGAGGGTGTCGCCCTGGGCCAGCCGCCATGACCGGTAGATCAACGCGAGCATGAAGGCCGAGATGCCGAAGGTGATGACGATGGCCGTCAGCACGAACGCCTGCGGCAGCGGGTCGGCGAAGTCGGCCGGATCGGCCTGACCGTCGACCACGGGGGCCGCGCCGCGACGGCCGGACATGAGGAGGATGAGGATGTTCGTGGCGTTGCCGACGAGCAGGAAGCCCAGCAGCACACGGGTCATGCTGCGCTCGAGCAGCAGGTAGACGCCGCAGGCGTACAGCGCGGCCATGACGACGATCAGGACGAGGGAGACGCTCATGCGCGGCCCCGCTCGGTCGGGGGCGTACCGGCGACGGACACGGGGAGCGCCTCCTCTTCGGGTTCGGACACCTCGCTCGCGTGGCCGAACGCGTCCTCTTCTTCTTGACGGTCGACCTCGGCTCCGAGGCTCCGGAGCACGTCGAGGACGAGCCCGACGACGACCAGGTAGACGCCGACGTCGAAGAAGGTCGACGTGACGAACTCGACGTGGCCGAGCAGCGGCACCTCGGCCTCGACCCAGGTCGAGGTCAGGGCGTCGACGCCGAAGAAGAGCGGGACGAGTGCCGTCGCGGCGACCGTCAGGAGACCGGCCCCGAGGAGCTTGCCGGCATCGAGGGGCGCGGCCGCACCGAGTTCGTACCGACCGCCCGCGAGGTACCGGGCCACGAACGCGAAACCCGCCACCAGACCGCCGGCGAAGCCACCACCGGGCAGGTTGTGACCGGCGAAGAGCAGGTAGATCGAGACGACGATGATGGCGTGGAAGATCAGGCGCACGACCACCTCGAGCAGGATCGACCGGTTCTGCGGGGCGAGTTTGCGCCCGGCCAACAACCAGGCGCGCCGGTCGCCCTCGGTGCTGTCGCCGATCTGCGCCGTCGCCCCGCCGACGGGCACGACCGGCGCCGGCTCGCGCACGGGCCGGACCCGTGCCAGGAACCGCTGGGCACGCGTACGCCGCTCGGGCCGGGGCAGGACGTCGGCGCGGGAGGTCAGGAAGACCAGGCTCGCGACACCGGTCGCGGCGACGATGAGGACCGCGATCTCGCCCATGGTGTCCCATCCGCGGATGTCGACGAGCGTCACGTTGACGACGTTGCGGCCGTGACCGCCGTCGACGGCGAGGTCGGGGAAGGCGCCCGAGACCGTGGGGATCGAGCGTGCCCCGAGGGCGACGACGGCGATGGCGGCCATGACGGACCCGACCGAGATGCCGATGACGGCCCGGATCGCCCGGTGGGTGCGGCCGTTTCGCTCGCCCAGACGGGCCGGCAGCCGACGCAGCACGAGGACGAACGCGATGAGGGTGATGGTCTCGATCAGCGCCTGCGTCAGGGCCAGGTCGGGGGCCCCGTGCAGCGCGAAGAGCGCGGCCATGCCGTAGCCGGTCACCCCGACCAGGACGACGGCCTGGAATCTCTTGTTGGAGAGCGCCGACGCGATGGCGCCGATGATCATCAACCCGCCGATGGCCAGCTGCGCCGGGTAGTCCCAGAGCACGGCGGTGGTCGGCCAGTCGCTGTTGAGCGCCAGCGTCACCACCGCCGAGGCGATGAACACGACGAGGATGGTGGCGAGGTAGAAGGGCAACGAACCGCGCTGCGTCGTGGCGGTCGTCCGCGACGCCGTCCGGTCGATGGTCGCCATGATCCGCACGTACCCGTCGGAGGCGCGGGGCAGGAACGAGACGGCCTTCTGCACCTGCGACACCCGGTCGCGCTGCCAGAAGAGGAGGGCCCCGACCCCGAGCGAGACCGCCGTGAAGCCGAGGGCGGGCTCGAGACCGTGCCAGAGCGCCAGGTAGTAGGGGCCGTGCTCGCCCGGGGCCGAGGGGAGCGTGTCGGCATAACGAGCGAAGACCGGACCGACCTGGTACGAGACGAGGCCGAGCACCAGGCCGGCGACGGCCAGGACGATCGGCGACGCCAGGAAGTCGACGTGCTCACGGACGAAGTCGACCGGCTCGACGCCCTTCTTGCGACCGAAGGCCCCCCAGAGGAAGCGCAGGCTGTAGGCGGTGGTCAGGATCGACCCGACGACGACGCCGACCAGGGCGACGACGCCCCAGGCCGACCCGGTCACGGCGTCGTCGTAGAGGGCCGTGAGCACGGCCTCCTTCGCGACGAAGCCGAAGGTCGGCGGCACGCCTGCCATCGAGGCGAGGGCGAGGAGCGTCACCACGAGGAGGACGGGAGCCTGACGACCGAGCCCGCAGAGCTTGCGCAGGTCTCGCGTGCCCGCCCGGTGGTCGATGACCCCCACCACGAGGAAGAGCGTCGACTTGAACAGGGCGTGGGCGACCAGCAGGGCGAGCCCGGCGAGGGCTGCGTCGCGGGTGCCGAACCCCACCACGATCGTCAGGAAGCCGAGTTGGCTCACCGTGCCGTAGGCCAGGACGAGCTTGAGGTCGTGCTGACGGAGCGCGCGGTACCCGCCGAGGACCATCGTGACCACCCCGACGGTGACGATGATCTCTTGCCAACCGGGCTGGTCGTGGTAGCCGGGGGCGAGACGGGCGACGAGGTAGATGCCGGCCTTGACCATCGCGGCGGCGTGCAGGTAGGCACTGACCGGCGTCGGAGCCGCCATCGCGGCCGGGAGCCAGAAGTGGAACGGCACGAGTGCCGACTTCGACAGCGCCCCGACGAGTACGAGCACGACGGCGACCGTGACGACCGTCCCGGTGGGTGGCTGCTCGACGAGCTGGGACAACGAGCTCGTGCCGCCCTGGACGGCGAGGATCACGAGGCCGACGAGCATCGCGAGCCCGCCCGCGGTCGTCACGATGAGCGCCTGCAACGCGGCCCCGCGGCTGGCCTGCTTCGCCGTGTAGTGCCCGATCAACAGGTACGAGAAGACGCTCGTGGCCTCCCAGAAGACGAACAGGACGAACACGTCGTCGCTCGTGACGAGGCCGTACATCGCCCCGGCGAACGCCACCAGCACGGCGGCGAACCGTGCCCGACCGGCCTCGTCCCGCTCGAAGTAGCGTGCACAGTAGACGAGCACGAGACCGCCGATGCCGGTGACGACGAGCGCGAGGACCCAGGCGAGGACGTCCATGCGCAGGGTGAGCGAGATGGCGAGCTGCGGAATCCACGGCACGGCCTCGGTGGGCACCTCGCCCGACAACACGGCGGGCCCCTGGAGGGCCGTGAAGGCGAAGGCCGCGAAGGGGACGACGGACGCCCAGAGGAAGAGCGAACGGCCGAGTCGTCCGCCGACGCAGGCCACGACGACGGCCGCCACGGCGAACGCTGTCAGGACTACGATCACGAGGACCTCCGTCGGCTGGCGACCTCGTCGGACCGGCTCGGCTGAGCGGCGGCGGGGAGTCGCGGCGGAGTGTCCAGACTACCTTGCAGTCACCTGGGAATGCTCAGACCCGGCCATCACACCCGTTCAAGGCATGCGCTCTCAGGCATGACCGAGATGCCCACGCAGGCCGGCCAGTTCGACGAGCAGGTCCGCCACGGCGGCGGGGTCGGCGACGCGATGCATCGCCCCCGTCTCGCCCGGGCCGACCTTGATCGACAGGTCGCCCTCGCCGAGTGCCCGGAAGCCGTCCTCGTCGGTGACGTCGTCCCCGGCGTAGAGGACGCCCGTGGCCTGGACGGCCTCCCGGAGCCGGTCGATGCCGTCGTTCTTGCCGGTCGCCCGGACGGCGAACTCGAGGACGTTCTTGCCGACGCGCTCGTGCATGCCGCCGAGCGCCTCGACGGCCTCGCGGGCCGCCGCGTGGACGGCCTCGGTGGTCGCGGCGTCCGCGAGCCGCGTGTGCAGGGCGAGGCCTGCGGGTTTCTCTTCGACGAAGACGCCCTCACGCCCCTCGGCCACACCGTGGACGGCGTCGGACAAGCGCGCACGTCCGGCCTTCTCGTCGTCGCTCAACGAGGTCTCGTGACCGTCGACCCGCACCTCGATGCCGTGCGAGCCGACCAACAGCACCTCGTCGGGGGTCTGGCTGACCTCGATCAACGAGGCGAGGTCGCGCCCGGACACGAGGGCGACGGTGGTCTGGTCGAGTGCCGACAGGCGCATGATCGCGTCCATCGCCGCGGGCAACGCCCGGGCCCGCAGGGGCGCGTCGACCTCGGGCGCCAGGGTGCCGTCGAAGTCGAGCGCGACGAGGAGGCGCGGGGTCGTCGCGAGACGACCGAGCGCGTCGCTCAGGGCCAGGGGGTCGGAACCGGTCACGAGACGTCACCGTCCGTCGTCGCCGAGGCCGGGGCAGGCGTGATCTGCTGCCCGGGTCGTACGTTCTCGAGGGCCTGCAGGAAGGACGCCGACCACTTGGCCACGTCGTTCTCGAGGACGCGACGGCGCAGGGCCCGCATGCGGGTGGTGCGGTCGCGCTTGGGCATCTCGACGGCGCGCATGATGGTGTTCTTGAGGCCGCCGATGTCGTGCGGGTTGATCAGCAGGGCGCTCTTGAGCTCGTCGGCCGCGCCGGCGAACTCGCTCAGCACGAGCACGCCGTCGTTGTCGCGCCGCACCGCCACGTACTCTTTCGCGACCAGGTTCATGCCGTCGCGGAGGGCCGTGACCAGCATGATGTCGGCGGCGAGGTACAACGCCACCATCTCTTCGCGAGGGTAGCCGTGGTGGTGGTAGCTGATGGCCGTGTGGCTCATGGTGCCGTAGTCGCCGTTCACGCGGCCGACGGTGAGCTCGATCTCGTCGCGCAGCAGCTTGTAGGTCTCGACCCGCTCACGGCTCGGGCTCGCGACCTGCACGAGCGTGGCGTCCTCGACGCTGAGCCGACCGTCGGCGAGCAACTCGCCGAACGCCTTCATGCGGTGCCGGATGCCCTTCGTGTAGTCGAGACGGTCGACGCCGAGCATGATCGTCTTGGGGTTGCCGAGGCCCTCGCGGATCTCGCGGGCCCTGGCCTGCACGTCGGGGCGCGCGGCGAGCTCTTCGTAGCTGGCGGCGTCGATCGAGATCGGGAAGTGCTTCGCCAGCACCCGGCGGACCTTCGTGCCCCGGCGCGAGACCGGCGCGGACTCGTCGTCGACCGGGACCTCGATGTAGGGGCGCGTCGTCGAGTACCCGAGCAGGTGGCGGACGGCGCGGGAGAAGTTCGACGCGTCGTCCGCCCGCTGGAAGCCGATGACGTCGGCACCGAGCAGGCCCTCGACGATCTGCTGCCGCCAGGGCAGCTGCGAGAAGATGCCGAGCGGCGGGAACGGGATGTGGTTGAAGAACCCGATGGTGACGTCGGGCCGGGCCTCGCGCAGCATCTTCGGCACGAGCTGCAGCTGGTAGTCCTGCACCCAGATGGTGCCGCCCTCTTCGGTGATCTCGGCCGCGCGGTCGGCGAACCGCTGGTTGACCTGCACGTAGGACTCCCACCAGACCCGGTGGTAGGTCGGGGCGGCGATGACGTCGTGGTAGAGCGGCCAGAGCGTGTCGTTGCTGAAGCCCTCGTAGTAGCGCTGCACCTCGTCGGCGCTGAGCGGCACGGGGACGATCTCGATGCCGTCGGACTCGAAGGGCTCGAACTCGAGGTCGGGTTGGCCCGCCCAGCCCACCCACGCCCCGTCGTTGGCCTTCATGACGGGTTCGAGGGCGGTGACGAGACCCCCGGGCGAGTGCTGCCACGACGCCGACCCGTCGTCGGCGATGACCCGGTCGACGGGGAGGCGGTTGGAGACGACGACGAAGCCGTAACGTTCGGGGGTGTCGGGCATGGGGTGGGTCGGCTCCTGTCGCATCGCCCGCACGAACGCGGGACGGCCAGATTATCAGCGGTGCCCCAGACGGCTCCTGGCGACCGGCGTACCCCACCCGGACGATCGTCAGACGAGGCGCAGGGTCGCCTCGGCGGCCCGCACGAGGGACGCCCCGTAGCTCGGTCCGTGTCCGGCGGCGTGCACGGCCAACGGGTGGAGCTGGTGCAGTGGCACGCGACCCCGCCACCCCTCGCCCAGCGGCGAGCGCGCCTCGTAGCCCGCCAGCACGTCCTCGAGGTGCGGGCAGCCGAACAGGGCCAGCATCGCCAGGTCGGTCTCGGGATGACCGCCGTGGGCGGCCGGGTCGATGAGCACGACTCCCCCGGCGTCGAAGAGCACGTTGCCGGCCCACAGGTCCCCGTGGAGGCGGGCCGGGGGCAGGTCGTCGTCGAACGCGCCCTCGGCGACGAGGCGGCAGGCTCGCTCGACGACCTCGAGGCCCGCCCGGTCGAGACCGCCCGCCCGGACGGCGACGCGGGCGTAGGGCAGGACCCGCTGCTCGGCGTAGAAGACCCCCCAGGTCGCCTTCGGTCGCACCGTCATCGGACGGCTGCCGATGAAGCACGGCCCCGCCCACCCCCGAGGAGGCGCACCGAACGCCTCCGCGCCGCTCGCGTGGGTCACCGCGAGGGCCTCACCGAAGGCCCGTGCGGCCTCCGCCGTGGGACGGACCTCGTGCACGGGATCGAGGTCGATGCGCCCCGGGGACGCGGCCTGGACGCCGACCGTGCGCGCGCCTCCTCGGGGCGTGGCCTCGGCGAGCCAGGCGAGACCGGCCGCCTCGGCCTCGAAGAAGCCGGCGGGGGCGTCGGCACGCTGCTTCGTGTAGGAGGTCACGGGAATAGCATGCGCCCCATGACCGACACCCGTCGCCCGCGCACCGAGGGGCCCCGCGGCCCCGCCGACGACGGCGCCCGTCCCGACACGACCATCGTCACGCGCGCCTACCGAGGGGGCCAGCTGATCGCCCACGACTTCCCGCTGCACGAGGTGAGCGACCACCTCGAGACGGACGGCTGCCACGTGTGGATCGACCTCACCGACCCGACCGCCGGCGACCTCGCCTCGCTCGAGGACGAACTCGGACTGCACGAGCTCGCCGTCGAGGACGCGCTCCAGGACGGACAGCGACCCAAGGTCGACCGCTACGACAACCATCTGTTCACCGCTCTCTACGACGTGCGGTTCGACCGGGCCAGCGGCGTGCTCGACACGAGCGAGGTGAAGGCGTTCATCACGGAGCGCGCCCTCGTGACGATCCACCATCCGGAGTTCGACGTCACCCGGCTGCAGGCGACCTTCGACCAGAACCGCGACCTGGCGTCGCACGGCGTCTCGTACTTCCTCTGGGGTCTGCTCGACTGCGTCGTGGACCGGCACTTCGACGCCACGGACGCGCTGGACGACGAGATCGAGGGCATCGCCGACGACCTCTTCGACCCCGCACCCCGGACCATCGACGTGCAGAAGCGCTCGTTCGCCCTGCGGAAGAGCCTCGTCCAGCTGCGCCGGGTCGCGTCGCCGATGCGCGAGGTGCTGAACACGCTGCTGCGCCGCGACCTGAAGGAGGTCGACTCCGCCATGCACCCGTACTTCCAGGACGTCTACGACCACGTGCTGCGCGTGGCCGAGCAGAACGACTCCCTGCGCGACCTCGTCTCGACCATCCTCGACACGAACCTCAACCTGCAGTCCAACCGCATGAACCTCATCATGAAGAAGGTGACGAGCTGGGCGGCCATCATCGCGGTGCCCACGGCGATCACCGGGTTCTACGGGCAGAACGTGCCGTATCCGGGGTTCCAGTCCGCCGCCGGCTTCGTCACCTCGTGCGTGCTGATCGTGGCGATCGGCGGCCTGCTCTGGTGGCAGTTCAAGCGCCGCGACTGGCTGTAGCCCGCCGTTCCCGCACTGTTCACCGCGGGGTCGACGCCGCCGAGACGCCCCGGTCGTAGCCTGGCCGCGTGATCACGGTCGGAATGAGCACGTCCTGCGTCTTCCCGCTGTCGACCGACGAGGCCTTCCGGCTCGCGCGGCTCACCGGCTTCGACGGGGTCGAGGTGATGGTGACGGCCGACCGGGCGACCCGACGCCCCGAGCTGATCCGCGCGGCGACCGCCCGGTGGGGCCTGCCCGTGCTCTCGGTGCACGCCCCCGTCCTGCCCGTCGCGCACTTCGCCTTCGGTCGTGACCAGGTCGACAAGCTGCGGCGCTCGGCCGGACTGGCCCGCGAGCTGGGCGCCACGACCGTCGTCGTCCATCCGCCGTTCGTCTGGCAGCGGTCCTACGCGGCGCGGTTCGTCGACGTCGTCCGCGAGATCGCGACCGAGACGGGCGTCACCCTCGCCGTCGAGAACATGTTCCCCGTGAGGTTCGGGCCGGCCGGGTTCGACCCCTACCGCCCGGGACACGACCCCTCGTCCCTCGACGTGGAGGCGGCCACCCTCGACTTCTCGCACGCCGCCGTCGCCGGGCGCGACGCTCTCGACCTCGCCCTGGCGCTCGGGCCGAGGTTGCGCCACGTCCACCTGACCGACGGCGTCGTCTCGTCCCGCCCCGGCGGGCTGCACGACCAGCACCGGGTGCCGGGTCTCGGCACGCAGCCGGTCGCCGAGGTGCTCACCCACCTGGCCCGGTCGGGGTGGGCCGGCACCGTCGCCGCCGAGGTGCACACCGACGGGGACGAGGAGGCGCGGCTCGGCCAGCTCCGGCGGACGCTCGCCTTCGCGCGCCGTCACCTCGCGACCGCACCCGCGTCGGGCCCGAGCGCCCGGGACCCTCAGACGAACAGCACCGTCGCGACGACCGCGAGCGGCACGGCGACCGCCGCCACCCCGAGGCCGGCGAGCACGAACCGCCCCCACGCGACCTCGACGCCCATCGACGACAAGCGCGAGTGCCAGAGCAGCGTGGCGAGCGAGGCCCACGGCGTCACGAGGCAGCCGATGTTGACCCCGACGAGCACGGCGACGAGCCGCAGCGGCGACCCGGCCACCGGCTCGAGGGCGAGGTAGGCCGGGAGGTTGTTGGCCACGTTCGCGGCCACCGCGCTGCCGCCCGCCAGTCGCAGCAGGTCGGGCAATTGGTCGCCGGTGCCCACGACGGCTCCGAGCAGGTCCGCCAGGCCGAGCGAGTGAGCGGCCTCGACGACGAGGAACAGCCCGCCGGCGAAGAGCAGCGTGCCCCACGGCACCAGCCCGAGTCGGAGGACGCCGCGGCGGCGGACGGCCGTGGTGACGACGAGCACGAGCGCCGCGACGGCGGCGGGGATCCAGACCTCGACGCCCGAGACCAGGGCCGGCACGAGCAGCCCCGTCGCGACCGCGGCGACGCCGAAGAGCACGCGGTCGGCCACGGGCTCGGACGCCGGCGCCTCGAACCGGCCGACCAGCTGACGGCGGTAGCGCAGTCCGATGGCCACGACGGGGACGACGACGCCCACCACGGCGGCCGGTGCGACCAAGGCGGCGAATTGCACCGGGGCCGGTGATCCGAGCTCGTGCAGCGCGAGCAGGTTGGTGAGGTTCGAGACCGGCAACAGCATCGAGGCGCAGTTCGCGAGCCACACCGTCGTCAGCGCGAACGGCATCGGCGGCAGGCCGGCGTGCCGGGCCACGATCACGACCACCGGCGTGAGCAGCACCGCCGTCGTGTCGAGCGAGAGGAACACCGTGCAGAGCACCGCGAGCGCCACGACCAGGAGCCACAGCACGAGCACCCGCCCTCCGGCCAGCCGGGCCGAGGCGGACGCCAGCCACGAGAAGAGTCCGGCCTCCGCCGCGAGCTCCGCGACGATCGTCAGGCCGACGACGAAGCCGAGCACGGGCGCGACCCGTTCGACGAGCGCGAGCAGTTCGTCACCGGTCAGGACGCCGGTGAACACGGCCACGAGGCCGAGCGACACGAACACGCCTCCGAGCAGGGCAGTGCGCACGGCATTCTCCTTCGACCGCAGGACGCACCGGCACGGGACGCCGGGCAGCTCAACCTACCCCCACCCGGACTCGTGCCACGTCACGCGGTACCGTGGTCGAAACGAACCCTGGGAGCCCCACCGTGCGCAAATTCCTCTTCAACGGCGCGATCATCAGCGCGATCTTCTCCGGCATCAGCCTCCTCAAGAGCCTGAGCGCCGGCCCTCGTGACTGGCGCCTCGCCCTCATGGCGATCAGCTGGGCGGCGTCGACCGCGATCGCCGTGGGCAACGTCATCGAGGCCGCGAACGACGACGACTGACGTCTGCCGAGACACCGAGGAGGCGCGTCCCGCTCTGGCGGGGCGCGCCTCCTCGTCCGTGTGGTCGCGTCAGCGACGCCCGTCGACGCCGGGCGTCGGCCCGGCCGGATCGCCGTCGGGACGGCCGGTCGGCAGGCCACCGGGTCGTCCCGCGACGTGCGGGTCGTGTTCCGCCTCGGCGCCGAGCGAGGCCTGGTACTCGGCGACGTCGTGGATCGGGATGGCCGCCGTGAAGAGCGCCGTGCGTTCGGAGTCGGCGTTGTCGCCGCTGAACAGGGCGGAGGCCTCCGACGTCGACCGGTGGGCCCGTCCCTTCGGCGCCGGTTCGGCCTCGACCATCTGCACCCGCGTCCGCGGGATCGACTGCGGGCTCTTCGCGTGCAGCCAGGCGATCAGGTCCTCGCGGACGAGGCAGCGCAGGTCGAACAGGGTCGGTGCGTCCTTGGCCGTGACGAGCACCCTCACCCGCACGTAGCCGGCCTGGGCGTCGGTGACCTGGAGCACCTTGGTGCGTCCGTCCCAGAGGTCCGTCCCCGCGAGGATCACGTCGAGCTCCTTCCGCATGGCCCCCGGGTCGACCCGCCAGTCCAGGTCGAACTCGACCGCTCCGAGCAGTTCGCTGTTGCGCCGCGTCCAGTTCTCGAAGGGCGTGGTCGTGAAGTAGGTCGACGGCAGCACGAGACGCCGGTCGTCCCAGACGTGGACGACGACGTACGACAGGGTGATCTCCTCGATCAGGCCCCACTGCCCCTCGACCACGACGACGTCGTCGATGCGGATGGCGTCGCTGAAGGCCAGTTGGATGCCCGCGAAGACGTTCGCCAGGGTCGACTGCGCCGCGAGGCCCGCGACGACCGAGACCAGCCCCGCACTCGCGAGGACGCTCGCACCGACCGCCTCGACCCCCGGGAACCCGAGCAGCACGGTGCCCGCGGCCAGGATCACGATCAGGGCCACGGTCAGCCGTCGGAGGATGAGCACCTGGGTGCGGACCCGACGCGCCACCCGGTTGTCGGGGGTGTCGACCCGGTAGCGCGACAGGCCGAGGTCCTCGAAGAAGATCGCGAGGGCACCCACGAACCAGGCGACGACGACGATGACGGCGCAGCGGAAGGCTTGTGACACCCACCCCTCCCCCGGGTAGTCGGCGGGGAGCAGGGCGTCGAACGACGTGGTCAGCGCGACGACGAGCAGCACGACGAGCAGCGTGGCGCGGAAGGGGCGGCGCATGCGCGTCACGAAGGCCTGCGCCCACTCCTTGCGCTTGGCGACCACGCCGACGACCAGGCCGACGACGGCCGAGATGACGAAGGTGAGGACGACGGCGGCGACGAGCGAGATGACGAGTTGTATCCAGGGCATCCCCCGAGCCTGTCGCATGACGCACGGCTCCGTCCCGGCTGGCCCCTGGGACGATGGAACGGTGAGACGATCCACAGCTTCCCGTCACGAGTCCGCCCCGCCCTCTCCTCCCCGGCGTCACGCCTCCCCGCGACGACGCGTGCTCAAGGGAGTGGCCCTCGGGCTGTTCGCCGTGGTCGTCCTCGCCGCCACGGGGTTCTTCGTCTGGGCCAAGACGCCGATGTCGGCGACGGCGTCCTCGCTCGAATCGGTGTCCGCCGACGAACGGGTCGAGGTGACGAGCAGACCCGACACGGTCGTGATGCGACCGACCGAGACGGCCGCCACCGGCCAGGGTCTCGTCTTCGTCGCCGGTGCCCGGGTCGACCCGCAGGCCTACGAACAGACCTTCGCGGGGCTCGTCGCCACCGGCGTCACCGTCGTCGTCGAACGACCCACGCTCGGGTTCGGCATCTTCGACCCCCGCCCGCTGTCGACCTTCACCGACCTCGCCCCCGAGGTCGACGCGTGGGCGGTCGGCGGTCACTCGCTCGGCGGGGTGCGTGCCTGTCAGTACGCCGCCGACGACAGGTCGGTGGACGCCCTGGTGCTCCTCGGCTCGTACTGCGCGACGACCGACCTCTCGGACGACGACGAGTTGGCCGTCCTCAGCCTCGGTGGTTCCGAGGACGGCCTCAGCACCCCCGCGAAGATCGCGACCTACCGCGACATGCTGCCGGGCAGCGCGTCGGTGGTCGAGATCGACGGGTCGAACCACGCACAGTTCGGCAGCTACGGCGAGCAGTCCGGAGACGGTTCGGCCACGATCTCGGACGAGGAGGCGCGCGAGCGCATCACGCGCCAGCTCACGTCGTTCTTCGCGGGCGTCGGCGTCTAGCCCCTGAGCGCCCGTTGCGCCCTACCGGTGGCGCCGCACGGACGGGCGGGCCCGGCGGCGGTTCAGATCGAACGCTTGCGCTGCCGCAGGGCCTCGAGGGCGAGCCCCTCGGAGGGGTACCGCCCGACGACCTCGCCCCAACGGGGGTCGGCGCCGCGCAGGGCGACGAAGGCGCCCTGCTCGGCCCGGACGTGGCCGAGCACGCGGTCCGGGGTCGACACCTGGACGAGGTCGGACGAGACGGTGCGCGTGATGACGCGGGCCATTCTCCTCAGGACGTCGGTCGGTGCGGTGGTGCTCACGGGTGGTGCCTCTCGTGGTGCTCGTGCGGGTGGTGCGACGACGTCTCGGTGACGTCCGTCGACGACGCTACCTGCGCCTCCCGGGGTGTGACCTCGGGGTTCGCTGTGCGTCGGGTGTCGTCCGGCTGTGGTTTCACCCGGCTCCGTCACCCACCCACCGGGCCCCGCCCCGGCACCCCGCCGGGCGCCCGGTACGACGACGCCCCGGACGAGCGGGGCTCGGCCGGGGCGACGTCGTCGACGGATCGGATCAGCTGGTCAGGCCGTCGACGTAGTCCTGGTTCTCGGAGATCCACTTCTCGACGACGGGGGCGTAGTCGTCGCCGTCGACCTCGTCACCGTTGAACATGGCGTTCTCGAGCGAGGACAGGGTCTCGGTGTCCATCTCGAAGCCCTGCAGCCACTCGGTCAACTGCGGGAAGTCCGCCGTGAAGCTCTTGCCACCGAACGAGTGGATGCCCTCGGCGTCGCCCAGGGTGCCCTCGGGGTCGGCGAGGTCCTTGATGGGGAACGCGTCGTAGGCCCAGTGCGGGCTCCACAGCGTCACCGCGATGTTCTCGCCCGCGTCGGTCGCACTCTTGAGCTCGGTCAGCATGGCGGCGGTCGACGAGGTCTGCAGCTGCAGGTCGCTCAGGCCGTAGGTGGGGATGGTCTCGTCCTGGACGGCGGCCGTGAGGCCCGCGCCCGGCTCGATGCCGACGATCTTGCCCCCGAACAGGTCCGCGTTGGCCGCCAGCTCGTCGAGCGAGTCGATCGGGGCGTCCTCGTTCACGGCGACCGCGAGCTTGGCGCCGTCGTTCCAGGCGCCGAGATCGGTCAGGTCGTCGCCGTACTGCTCGATGTACGAGGCGTGGGTGGTCGGCAGCCAGGTGTCGAGCACGACGTCGTAGTCGTCGGTGGTGAGCCCGCTGTAGACGGGGGCCACGTCGGCCGGCTCGAGGTTGACCGTGTAGCCCTCGTCCTCGAGGACGGTCTTCCACAGCCACGAGGCCGCGATGCCCTCGTCCCAGCCGTTGAACACGGCGAGATCGACGACGGCCTGGTCGCCGTTGTCGAGGGTCTCGCCCTCGGCCGACGAGCCGCTGCCGGGAGGCGAGCAGGCGGCCAGTCCGAGGACGGCGGTGGTGCCGAGGGCGATCGATGCGGCGATGGTGCGCTTCTTCATGTGTTCCTTTCGGGTGGTGCAGGAGGCGCGGGTCGGGTGGGTACGTGCTGCTCCCGTCCCGCAGGTGGTCGGGGTCTAGGCCGAGGCCGTCGCGGGTTCGCGGCGGTCGGCCGGGGGCAGGGGCTGCTCGGCCTCGGCGCGGTCGGGAGCCGGGGTCGGCGGGACGGACCGGCGGTTCTGCGCCCGGGCCAGCCGTCGGGCGTGACGGTCGGACCCGAGGGCCGCCGTCATGCGGTCGAGGACGATCGCCAGGATGACGACCGAGATGCCGGCCTCGGCACCCAGCCCGACGTCGATGCGGTTGAGGCTCGCGACGATGTCGCCGCCGAGTCCCCCCGCGCCGACCATGCCGGCGATGACGACCATCGAGAGCGAGAGCATGATCACCTGGTTGACGCCGGCCATGATGCTGGGCTTCGCGAGGGGCAGCTGGATCTGACGCAGGATGCGCCACGGTGACGAGCCGAACGCCTGGCCGGCCTCGACCACCTCCTTGTCGACGCCGCGGATGCCGAGCTCGGTCAGGCGGACGCCCGGGGCCATGGCGAAGACGATGGTGGCGACGATGCCGGGCACGACGCCGACGCGGAACAGCAGCAGGGCGGGGATGAGGTAGACGAACGCGGGCGTCGTCTGCATGAAGTCCAGCACGGGCCGGATGATCTGCGACGCGACGCCCGACTTCGCCGCGAGCACGCCGAGCGGGATGCTCAGCGCGATGGCGAGCGTGCTGGCGACGAGCACGAGGGCGAGGCTCGACATCGCGTTGTCCCACTGGTTGACCGTTCCGATGAACAGCAGGCCGACGGCCGTGCCGAGCGAGAACTTCCAGCCCTTCGCGACGAAGGCGAGGGCGGCGATCACGATCACGACCGCCCAGAAGGGAGGTGCGCCGAGGAAGTACGCGACCCACTCGTAGAAGAACGTGAAGACCAGGCGGACGACGTCGAAGAAGCCGCCCAGGTGGGTGGTGATCCAGTCGACGACGTCCGAGACCCAGGAGCCGAAGGGGATGCGGAGGTACTCGTTCATCGGGTGGCTCCTTCGAGGGTGGCGTCGAGCTCGACGTCCGAGATGCGGGTGACGGGCTCGAGCACGGGGATGGGCGAGGTGGTCGTGTCGACGTTGCCGAGCGCCGCGAGCAGGGTCACGCGGGGGATGACGCCGAGCAGGCGGTCGGCGTCGTCCACGACGGCGATCGGCAGCGGACTCTCGACCGCCAACTCGAAGAGGTCGACCAGCGCGGCCTCGGGCCCGACCTTCGAGAACTCCGCGTTGACGATGGCGGCGAGGTCGGTGTCATTGGCCTTGACCTGGCGCATGACGTGCCGGTCGCGCACCCAGCCGAGGAGCTTGCGGTCACGGCCGGTGACGAACAGGGCGGCGGTCTGGAGGTCGCGCAGGGAACGCAGGGCGCCCCGGGGGCCGACCGTGAGCGGGACGACCGCCCGGGCGGGCTCCATGACGCTGGCCGCCGTGAGGACCCGCGCCCGGTCGACGTCCTGCACGAACTGGGCGACGTAGTCGTTGGCGGGGTCGGTGAGGATGTCCTCGGGTGTGCCGATCTGCACGATGCGGCCGTCGCGCATGACGGCGATGCGGTCCCCGAGGAACATCGCCTCGTTCAGGTCGTGGGTGATGAAGACGATCGTCTTGCCGAGCTTCGCCTGCAGCTCGACGAGCTGCTCCTGCATCTCGCGGCGGATCAGCGGGTCGAGGGCCGAGAACGCCTCGTCCATCAGCAGGATGTCGGTCTCGGCGGCGAGGGCGCGGGCGAGGCCGACGCGCTGCTGCATGCCGCCCGAGAGCTGGCTCGGCAGCTCGTCCTCCCAACCCGCGAGGCCGACGATCTCGGTGACCTCCCGGGCCTTCGCCAGGCGAGCCGCCTTCGCGACCCCCTGGACCTCGAGGCCGTAGGCGACGTTGTCGATGACGGTGCGGTGCGGCAGCAGCGCGAAGTGCTGGAACACCATCGACACGTTCTGCCGACGCACCTCGCGGAGCCGCTTGGCCGGGACGTCCGAGATCGCAGAGCCCGCGACCTCGACCGAGCCGGACGTGGGCTCGAGCAGGCCGTTGAGCATGCGGATGAGGGTCGACTTTCCCGAGCCGGAGAGCCCCATTACGACGAAGATCTCGCCGGGCCGGACGTCGAACGAGGCGTCGATGACGGCAGCGGTGCCGAGGCCCGCGGCCTCGGAGCGGGAGGCGCCGGCCTCGAGTCGGGCGACGGCGTCCTTGGGTCGGCGGCCGAACACCTTGTACAGGTTCCGGGCACGCACGGCAGGCGTAGTGGTCACAGGTGTCTCCAGGCGCGCCGAGGGGGCACCGGCCGCTCGGGCCGGTTCGCCGTCGGCGGCGATCGGGTCGGGCGAACGGGTCGACGACGCGTGCGGACCGTGTCGGCTCAAGCCCACCGTGGAACCACGGGGCGAACCTGTCCTCCGCCGGGTCGGTCATGGGACCGGACCCTCGCGCCACCAGACCGTACGACGACCGGAACCCGAACTGATCGGACCATCGGTCGGCGCGTCCTGATGATGACGGGCCCGGTCTCCCGGGCCTCCACGACCGTAGCCGACATCCGTCGTCCATCCGAATTGCGAACCGGCGCGACGGCGCCGCGGGTGTACCCCGCGCACCCTGCGTCCCGGCGTGTCGCCCATGCCTGCGGGCCTGGTGATCGTCACCCATTCGTTACCCGCATGTGAATCGGCACCGCGCCTCCTGGGGGTTCGCCCGTCTCGCGGCGGTGATGCGGGCGAAAGCGATAGGGGCTACGGTCGACCGATGACGAGTCCCACGAACGGGGGCGGCGACGCCTCCACCGAGACGCACCTCCCGCAAGACTTCTCGCACGAGCAAGAGGGTTTCCAGCACGGGCTCAAGCCGCGTCAGCTGCAGATGATCGCCATCGGCGGGGCAATCGGCACGGGGCTCTTCCTCGGCGCCGGCGGTCGACTGGCCTCGGCCGGTCCGGCTCTCGCGATCGTGTTCGCGATCTGTGGCGTCTTCGCGTTCTTCATCCTGCGTGCCCTCGGCGAGCTGGTGCTGCATCGCCCCTCCTCGGGGTCGTTCGTCTCGTACGCCCGCGAGTTCTTCGGCGAGAAGTTCGCCTACGCGGCCGGGTGGATGTACTTCCTGAACTGGGCGATGACGGCCATCGTCGACGTCACCGCGGTCGCCCTGTACCTGCACTACTGGTCCGCGTTCACCGCAGCACCCGACTGGCTGCTGGCCCTGGTGGCCCTCGCCGTGGTGCTCTCGGTCAACCTGCTGGCCGTGAAGGTCTTCGGCGAGATGGAGTTCTGGTTCGCGATCATCAAGGTCGCCGCTCTCGTGGTGTTCCTCGTGGTCGGCGTCGTGTGGCTCGCGGCGGCGTTCCCCGTGACGCACGACGGTGCCGCGGTCGACACCGGCTGGGGCCTCGTGGCGTCGTCGGGCATCCTGCCGAACGGCCTGCTGCCGGCCGTGATCGTGGTGCAGGGCGTCGTCTTCGCCTACGCCGCGATCGAGCTGGTGGGCACGGCGTCGGGCGAGACCCAGAACCCCGAGAAGGTCGTGCCGCGCGCGATCAACACGGTCATCATCCGCATCGCGGTCTTCTACGTCGGGTCGCTGGTGCTGCTCTCGCTGCTGTTGCCCTATACGGCGTACAAGGCGGGCGAGAGCCCGTTCGTCACGTTCTTCGGCAGCATCGGCAGCCCCGAGGTGGGCGACGTCGCGGGGTCGATCATGAACTTCGTGGTCGTGACGGCCGCGCTGTCGAGCCTGAACGCCGGGCTGTACTCGACCGGCCGCGTGTTGCACTCGATGGGCATGAACGGCTCGGCCCCGAAGTTCACGACGAAGATGTCGAAGGGCGGGGTGCCGTTCGGCGGCATCCTGTTGACCGCGAGCATCACCCTCCTGGGCGTCGTGCTGAACGCGATCGTGGGGGCGAACACGGCGTTCGAGATCGTGTTGAACATCGCGTCTCTGGGCATCCTGACGGCGTGGGGCACGATCATCCTCTGCCAGATGCGACTGCGTCAGTGGGCGAAGCAGGGCAAGGCCAAGGAGCCCTCGTTCCGGCTGCCGGGGGCGCCGGTCACGAGCTACCTGACGCTGGCCTTCCTGGCCGCGGTCGTCGTCCTGATGGCGATCGACTGGCCGATCGGGTCGTTCACGGTCATGTCGCTCGTCGTGATCATCCCCCTGTTGATGCTCGGGTGGCACCTGCAGCGCGACCGCATCCTGGCTGCCGCCCGCCTCCGTGAGGGCATGACGGGCCCCTACCCCGTGACCGGCCGCGACGCCGCCTCGCAGGTCCCCCGCGACGGCCAGTAACCCCGCCCACCCCACCGACGCAGGAGGCGCGGGCCGCCCCGCCCGCGCCTCCTGCCGTCTCCCCCCGCTGACGACCCACCCGACGTCACTCCCCCGTGACGACCCAACCGACATCACTCCCCCGTGACGAGCGAAGCGACGTCACCCCCCGTGACGAGCGAAGCGACGTCACCCTCCGTGACGAGCGAAGCGACGTCACCCTCCGTGACGAGCGAAGCGACGTCACCCCCGAGCAACGTCGACCTGGCGGGCCCGGCTTGCTCCCCGTCCGTGACGAGCGAAGCGACGTCACCCCCGAGCAACGGTGACCTGGCGGGCCCGGCTGGTTCCCCGTGCGAGGTGGGCCGCGGTCCGCGGAGCGGACCAGACCCATACGACGAAAGAATCCCCCGCTTCTGCGACTGCAGAACACGGGGGACCCAATTCTTTCGTGCACCCCCTCGGACTTGAACCGAGAACCCACTGATTAAGAGTCAGTTGCTCTGCCAATTGAGCTAGAGGTGCGTGCTGCGATCTCTCGCAACGACGGTCAACACTAGCATGAGATCCGACCCACTCAGAACCATCGGCGCCGTCCGTGGCGCCCGCAGATCGGAGCACCATGTCCACTAAGCTCGAGAAGGGCGCTGCCGCGCCGACGTTCACCCTCGACGACGAGAACGGTTCGCCCGTCTCGCTGGCGGATTACTCGGGGCAGAAGGTCATCGTGTACTTCTACCCGGCGGCGTCGACGCCTGGCTGCACGACGGAGGCGTGTGACTTCCGCGACAACATCAACTCGCTGAAGTCGTCGGGCTACCAGGTGCTGGGCGTCTCGAAGGACGAGCCCGCCGCCCTGCAGGAGTTCAAGGACGAGCAGGGGCTGAACTTCCCGCTGCTCAGCGACCCCGAGCTGACGGTGCACCAGGCGTACGGCGCCTACGGCGAGAAGAACAACTACGGGCGCATCGTGACGGGCACGATCCGTTCGACGTTCGTGGTCGACGAGCAGGGCGCCGTCGAGCTGCCGCTGTACAACGTGAAGGCGACGGGGCACGTGGCGTCGCTCCGCAAGAAGCTCGGCCTCGACTGACCCCTTCGGCGACGAGGAGCGCAGGAGGCGCGGCGCCGGTCTCGAGGACTGGCACCGCGCCTCCTGCGTGTCGTCTCGCGACGGCGGCGGGCGGGTCGGTCAGTAGACGTGGGGGTCCGAGTCGCGGGCCGAGGTGGCCGCGACGACCGACGGCACGAGCAGCAGGACCACGACGGCGACGGCCGGCGCGAGGAGCGCGAGGCCGATGGTCGGGTTGGCGAAGACGCCCTGCAGGCTGCCGATGCCGACCGCGAACTGCAGCACCTGCCACACGATCGCCGCTCCCCTGATCCAGGCCCGGCCGCGCAGGGCGCCGACCATGATGGACCCGAGCCAGGCGGTCGCCAGCAGGGTCAGGACGAAGATCGCGACGGCCGACGGGTACGAGTCGGGACGGGCGACGAGCAGCTCGACGAGCAAGAAAGCCGCCGTTGCGGCGACCAGCAGGAACTCGGCGGAGAGCAGCACGATCACGACCCAGAGCAGTGCGGGTCGACGGGTCTCGGCAGACCGACCGGTCTCGTCTCGGGCGCCGTCCGGGCCTGCTGTGGTCACGTGTGAGCCTCCGAAAAATCCTTGATTTGGCCGTACCAGTATGCGACCATATTCGAGGTCGAAGTGACGCGCACATTGCGGTGCGCGCCTCCCGAATTCTTCTCTTTCCCCATCCCGAACCAGGCGCTTCGACGTGCCTGGTTCTGCACTTTTAAGGAGTACCCATCGATGGATTGGCGCGACAAAGCCGCTTGCCTGCAGGCTGACCCGGAGCTCTTCTTCCCCGTCGGCAACACGGGTCCCGCCGTCGACCAGATCGACAAGGCCAAGGCCGTGTGCGGCCGCTGCACCGTGACCGAGACCTGCCTGCAGTACGCGCTCGAGACCTCGCAGGACTCCGGCGTCTGGGGCGGTCTGAGCGAAGACGAGCGTCGCGCGCTCAAGCGTCGCGCGGCCCGCGCCCGCCGCGCCAGCTGATCGACCGTCGACCGCCCGCTGCGGTCGACCTCCGGCCCTCGGGGCCGATGACGAAGCCCGGCACCTGATCGCAGGTGCCGGGCTTCGTCGCGTCCGGGGCGGGGTCGTCGCCGGTCTCCGCTGTGGCTCAGGGCTGGGTGAGCCAGCGGAACGGGATCTCGATGGTGACCTCGGTGCCGTTGCCGACGAGGGTGTGCCAGTCGATGGTGCCACCGAGTTCGCCCTGGATCAGCGTGCGGACGATCTGGGTGCCGAGCCCCGAGCCGACCTTGCCCTCGGGCAGCCCGACCCCGTTGTCGCGCACCTTGACCGTCAACTCTTCCGCCCGACGGTCGGCGACGATCTCGACCTCGCCGTCGCGACCGTCGAGGCCGTGCTCGACGGCGTTCGTCACGAGTTCGGTCAGGGCGAGGGCCAGGGGCGTCGCGTACTCGCTCGGCAGGGCACCGAAACTGCCCGTCATGGTGGGGCGGACCGTCGTGTTGTGACTCGACGCGACCTCGGCGATCAGCATGAGGACCCGGTCGAAGACGGTGTCGAAGTCGACGTTCTGGCTGAGCCCCTCGGACAGCGTGTCGTGCACGACGGCGATCGACTGCACTCGGCGCATGGCCTGCGTCAGTGCCTCACGGGCGACGTCGGTGTGGGTACGACGTGCCTGGATGCGCAGCAGCGAGGCGACGGTCTGCAGGTTGTTCTTGACCCGGTGGTGGATCTCGCGGATCGTGGCGTCCTTGGTGATCAGCTCGCGCTCTTGGTGACGCAACTCGGTCACGTCGCGACAGAGGACGATCGCCCCGACGCGCTCACCACGGTCACGCAGCGGGATCGCGCGCAGCGACACCGTGACCCCGCGCGCCTCGATGTCGGTGCGCCAGGGCGCCCGGCCCGTGACGACCAACGGCAGGGACTCGTCGATCACGAGCTTGCCCGCGAGCAGGCCGGTGGTGACCTCGGCCAGCGACTCGCCTTCGAGCTCGCCGGCGAACCCCATGCGGTTGAAGGCCGACAGGCCGTTGGGGCTGGCGAACGTGACCATGCCGTCGACGTCGAGGCGCAGCAGCCCGTCGGAGGCGCGGGGTGCGCCCCGTCGCGGACCCGTCGGCGCCCCCAAGTCGGGGAAGTCGCCGGCGGCGATCATGGCGAAGAGGTCGTTGGAGCACTGGTTGAAGGTCAGTTCTTGACGGCTCGGGGTGCGCGCCTCGCTGAGGTTCGTGTGCCTCGTGATGATGGCGATCGGTGCGTCGGTCACGTCGGGCCGGCTGGCCCCCAGGCGACGGAGCACGGGCACGGCCCGGACGCGCGTGGGCGTCTCTTCGTACCAGTCGGGTGCGGCCGAGTCGACGATGCGGGTCGTCGTGAACGCCTGCTCGATCTGCTCGCGCCACTCGGGCCGCACCTCTTGTCCGACGAAGTCGCGGTAGAAGAGCGTGGCCGAACTCGAGGGCCGGGCGTGGGCGACGGCGACGAAGCTGTCGGTCTGCGTGGGGACCCAGAGGACGATGTCCGCGAAGGCGAGGTCGGCGAGCAGCTGCCAGTCCCCCACCAGCAGGTGCAACCACTCGACGTCCACCTCGCTCGAGAGGCCCTGGGCGAGAACGAGATCACTGAGCGTCGACACCCGCCCAGTCTAGGTCGACGGTCCGTCCGGCGACGTCGGCCACTCCCCGGCGGGAGGACCCGACCACCGCTTCTCCACAGACCGTCGAGTCGGTCTGGTTTTGCAATCTCACATGTCATATCTTCTAGTCATGCCCGGACGCACGTGAACAGGAAGACTGCCCATGCCCTCGAACCACCACGCCCTCGCCCTCGTCGAGCCCCAGGGGCCCACCGCACCACCTCGGCCGCACCTGAGACCCGTCCCGCCGCTCGCGGCGCCGGACCCGACCGACCCCGGCCCCGGCGCTGCGCCGGCGGAGGGTCGACCGTCCGGTCCCCGACCTGCCGTCCGCATGGTCCCTCGCGCCGGCACCTCGTCCGGGTCCCCCTTCCCGGACGATCCGGACCTGCTCGTGGAGAACCTGGTCCGCTGCGTCGTCGAGATCCTGGCCGGGGCACGAGAACTCGACCAGGTCTCGCGGTGGGTCACCGAGGACGTCTACCGCACCCTGCACAAGCGGGTCGTCCTGGCCGCCCGGGCCCGGTCTGCACACGGCATGCGTGCTCGGCGACCGGTGTTCACGATCGGCGGCATCCGGTCGAGTTCGCCCGCCGACGGGGTGATCGAATCCGTCGTCGTCGTGCACGGCCGCGCTCGGAGCCGAGCGGTCGCCGTCCGACTCGAGACCTACGACAGCCGGTGGAGAGCAGCGGCCGTGCACGTGCTCTGACGGTCGGCCTGGTCACCGCGGACGGACGACGCGCCCCCGAGCCTGGCTCGGGGGCGCGTCGATCGTCGTTCGGACGACGGGATCAGCGGGTCTTCTTACCGGCCGCCCGACGCTCGGCCCGGTTCACCGGAGCCTCGCCGTCGCCGGTCTTCTGGCCGAAGGCGCCGACCTTGCCGTCGTCGGCCTGCCGTGCCGCCGGGCCACCGGAGGCGCGAGCCGCCGCGATCTCGGGCGAATCGGAACGCTCGGCTTCGTCCTGAGCCTTCTGGGCCTTCGCGGTCGCACCCTTCTCGAGCTGACCGCGCTGGTTGCGCACCTCGACCTCGCCGTCGATGTTGGGAGCCGAGTAGGCCAGCTGGGCCTGCGGTTGCTTCTCGGCCTCGAGCCCCTTGGCCGCGATGACCGGTGCCTCGGTGGCGCCGACCTGGCCCTGCACCTCGACCTCGAGGTTGAACAGGAAGCCCACGGTCTCTTCGCGGATCTGGCCCATCATGCTCTGGAACAGGGCGTAGCCCTCGCGCTGGTACTCGACGAGCGGGTCTCTCTGGGCCATCGCGCGGAGACCGATGCCGTCCTTCAGGTAGTCCATCTCGTAGAGGTGGTCGCGCCAGCGACGGTCGATGACCGACAGCACGACCCGACGCTCGAGTTCGCGCATGGCGGGCTCGCCGAGGGTCTCGGTGCGCGCCTCGTAGGCGACCTTGGCATCGGAGAGGATCTCCTGCCCGAGGAACGCCCGGGTCGCCTTGCCCTTCGAGCCGGCCTCGGTGATGACCTCGTCGATGGTGATCGAGATCGGGTACAGGGTGCCGAGTTCGGTCCAGAGGGCGTCGAGGTCCCAGTCGTCGGGGCTGCCGTCACCCGTGTGCTGGTCGATGACCTCGTTGACGACGTCCTCGAGGAACTTCTGGCTGCGGTCCTTCAGGTCGTCGCCCTCGAGGATGTGGCGACGGTCCCCGTAGATGGCCTCGCGCTGACGGTTGAGGACGTCGTCGTACTTGAGGACGTTCTTGCGGATCTCGGCGTTGCGCGACTCGACCTGCGACTGGGCCGAGCGGATGGCCCGCCCCACGATCTTGTTCTCGATCGCGAGGTCGTCGGGCACGTTGCCGCGACCCATCAACGACTCGGCGGCGCCCGAGTTGAACAGGCGCATCAGGTCGTCGGTCAACGACAGGTAGAAACGGCTCTCACCGGGGTCGCCCTGACGACCCGACCGACCGCGCAGCTGGTTGTCGATGCGACGCGACTCGTGGCGCTCGGTGCCGAGGACGTACAACCCGCCGGCGTCGATGACCTTGTCGGCCTCTTCTTGCACGGCGGCCTTCTGGGCGGCGAACACGTCGTCCCACGCGGCCTCGTACTCGTCGGGGGTGTCCACCGGGCTGAGCCCCTTGGCGTTCATCTCCGCGACGGCGAGGAACTCGGCGTTGCCGCCGAGCATGATGTCCGTCCCGCGACCGGCCATGTTGGTGGCGACGGTCACGGCGCCGGCGCGACCGGCCTGGGCCACGATGGCGGCCTCTCGAGCGTGGTTCTTGGCGTTGAGCACCTCGTGCTTGACGCCCTTCTTGGCGAGCAGTCGCGAGAGGTACTCGCTCTTCTCGACGCTGGTCGTGCCGACCAGCACGGGCTGGCCCTTCTCGTGCCGCTCGACGATGTCTTCGACGACCTGGTCGAACTTGCTCGTCTCGTTCTTGTAGACGAGGTCGGTCTGGTCGATGCGTTGCATCGGACGGTTCGTCGGGATGGGCACGACGCCGAGCTTGTAGGTGCTCATGAACTCGGCGGCCTCGGTCTCGGCCGTACCGGTCATGCCGGAGAGCTTCTTGTAGAGGCGGAAGTAGTTCTGGAGGGTGACCGTCGCGAGGGTCTGGTTCTCGGCCTTGACCGTCACGCCCTCTTTCGCCTCGATGGCCTGGTGGATGCCCTCGTTGTAGCGACGACCGCTGAGGATGCGACCCGTGTGCTCGTCGACGATCAGGACCTCGCCGTTGATGACGACGTAGTCCTTGTCGCGCTTGAACAGCGCGTCGGCCTTGATGGCGTTGTTGAGGAACGAGATGAGCGGGGTGTTCGCCGACTCGTACAGGTTGTCGATGCCGAGGTAGTCCTCGACCTTCTCGATGCCGGGTTCGAGGACCCCGACGGTGCGCTTCTTCTCGTCGACCTCGTAGTCGGTGCCCGCGACGAGGCGCCGGGCGACCGTGGCGAACTCGGTGAACCACCGGTTGGCCTCGCCCGACGACGGGCCCGAGATGATCAGCGGCGTGCGGGCCTCGTCGATCAGGATCGAGTCGACCTCGTCGACGATCGCGAAGAAGTGGCCACGCTGCACCATGTCCTGCGCCTGCCAGGCCATGTTGTCGCGGAGGTAGTCGAAGCCGAACTCGTTGTTGGTGCCGTACGTGATGTCGGCGGCGTACATCTCGCGACGCTCGGCCGGGGTCTGGCCCGACAGGATGCAGCCGGTCGTCATGCCGAGCGCTCGGAAGACGCGCCCCATGAGCTCTGACTGGTAGCTGGCGAGGAAGTCGTTGACCGTGATGACGTGCACGCCGCGCGACGCGATGGCGTTCAGGTACGCCGCCGTGGTGGCGACGAGCGTCTTGCCCTCGCCGGTCTTCATCTCGGCGATGTTGCCGAGGTGCAGGGCCGCGCCACCCATCAGCTGCACGTCGAAGTGCCGGAGGCCCAGGGTGCGCTTGGACGCCTCGCGGACGGCGGCGAAGGCCTCGGGCAGGAGGTCGTCGAGCGATTCACCCGACGCGTACCGCTCGCGCAGCTCGACGGTCTCGTTGCGCAGCTCGTCGTCGGTGAGGGTCGTGAAGTCGTCCTCGAGCTCGTTGACCGCCTTGGCGTAGGCCTTCAGCTTGCGCAGCGTGCGGCCCTCGCCGACGCGGAGGACCTTCTCGAGGACGTTGGCCACTGGTGTGCTCCCATGTGTTCGGTCGAACCCGCGGAACGCTCCGCGGTCTCGCTGAGGTGATCCGCATCGGAGCACCGAGGTGTCGAAGGTCCGTCCTGGACCGGCCCACGATCGTAGCAAGCGTAGTGGCCGACCCCCTGGGAGGCGACAGGGACGTGCCCGCGCCTCCCGGGGTGTCGGCCACCCGGTGGGTCAGGAGGTCAGCTCGCCAGACCCGCCCGCAGGGCCGTCGCCGTCTCTTGCAGGTCGGGCGAGTCCTGGTCGAGCCCGATCACGCCGTAGTCCCAGCCCTTGCGGCGGTACACGACGCTCGGACGCTCGGTCTCGGCGTCGATGAAGAGGTAGAAGTCGTGGCCGACGAGCTCCATGTAGTAGAGCGCGTCGTCGACCGACATGGGCGTCGACGCGAAGACCTTCTCGCGGATGACCACGGGGCAGTACTCCTCTTCGAGTTCGTCGGCGGGGGCCTCGTCGCCCACCACCGTCACGGCCCCGGTGCGGACCTGGTCGAGCGTCTCCGCCGCGGCGGGGGTGACGCCCACGCCGCTGAAGTCGGCCGTGGCCGCCTCGCGCAGCGACGTCGGTCGGTGTTGCCCGCGATGGATCTTCTGCCGGTCCTTCGCCCGGCGCACCCGTTCGAGGAGCCGACCGATCGCGAGGTCGAACGCCGCGTACTTGTCGGCGGCCGTGGACTCGGCCCGCACCAGGGGGCCGGGGCCGATCAGGGTGATCTCGACCCGGTCGTCGCCCGCCTGCCCGCCGGACTTCTCGTGGTGCCGCGACACCTTGACCTCGAGGGCGAGGGCCTTCGTGGCCAGCGCGGCGACCTTGTCTGCCTTCTCGGTGGCGTACTCGCGGAAACGATCGGTGATGCCGACGTTTCGACCCGTGACGGAAATTTCCATGACGACCTCCTGTGGCTATCGACGTGCCGCCTGTCAGCCAGGCGGATGTCCTTTCACGCCTTTCGCCCCACCGTAGCCACCCGGACACCCCCGTGTCACGCACCGTTCACCGTTCGCTCAGGGGCGACCGGCGCCCGAGCCCGACGGGGTGGCGGCCACGCACGCCGCACCGACCACGATCGCGCCCCGGGCGACCAGCGCACGACGCGCCTCCTGGAGGGTGCCCCCGGTCGTCACGACGTCGTCGACGAGGACCACCCGCGACCCCGTGAGATCGCGGGTGGCGCGGAGGCTGCCCTCGCGGTCCCTCAGACGCTGCTGTCGGTCGCGGCCCTTCTGTCCGCCACCGGCCCGCGCCGTCGGCACGAGGACGCGCGAGCCCACCACGAGACCGAGCCGACGCAGCACCAGGTCGACCGGGTCGTAGCCCCGCCGACGCCGCCCCCGTCGTGACGCCGGCACCGGGACGACCAGCAGCGACCGACCGCCCGGGCGCGCGTCCCCGTCGGGTGCCCCCTCGGCCGTCACCTGACCGGCGCAGGACCGGAGAGCGGCACCGAGAGCCGGGGCGAGCACCTCGGCCAGGCGCACGCGTCCGCCGTTCTTGAAGGCCAACACGACGCCCCGCGCCTCGAAGGCGTAGACGAGTCCGGCGAAGACGGTCAGCCCGTCGGGGAGGTCGATCCGCACGACCTCGGGGACGAGCCGGCCCCGGCAGTCGCGGCACAGGCCGACGTCCGGGACGTGGCAGCCCGCGCACGAGACGGGCGACACGACGGACAGCGCCTCGCGGGCGGCCCGCGCCAGGGCGGACCGCGCATCGACGGCGGGACGGGAACGAGGACGCGGCGACCGGGGCACACCGACAGCGTGGACTCCCCCGGGTGCGCACGCCGCGCCTCCGTCGTCGGAGGAGGACGACCGACCCCCCACCTGCCCTGGGGAGGAGGCGACCCGGGGCGTCAGCGCTGGGTCGCCACCAGGTCGGCCGTCAACCCCGTGGCCTGCCAGCTGCTGCCCCGGGGTTCGAGCACGTCGCCGTCGGCACCCAGCAGCAGCAGTCGGTCGAAGCCGTTACCCCCGACGATCGCGACCGCCTCGCCCGACGGACGGCCGGCGCTCGAGGAGTCCCCGCCGACCTCGGACATCGTCACCCGTGACGACTCCCCGACGGTGGTCAGGACGGCGACGGTCAGTTGGTCCGCCCAGGTCGCGTCCACGGGGGCGCCGTCCGGAGCCGACAGTTCGAGGGTCGGACCCAGCCGGAGCGGGACCCCGTCGGCGTCCCGCACGACGGCGGCCACGAGGAGGCGCGACTCGCCCTGGTCGTCGAGCAGCAGCAACGCGCGGGTGCCGTCGCGCGAGATGCGGAAGGTCGTGACGCTCGGCCCCGCCGGCAGCGACGTCACCACCGGGTGGGGCGTGCCGTCGAGGGCGTACGCCGTGAGGCTCGTCGGGTCGTCGGCGACGAGCGACCAGACGAATCCCGCGTCGTCGAGCGAGGGGGCGACGAGTCCGGTCCGGGCGTCGACCAACCGGGCTCCTCCCTGAGAGGTGACCGCGTACGCGCCCGACGAGGTGCCGACGGCGGCGGTCGTCTGGTCTGCGGACAGCTCGACCGACCGGGGGCGGAGCGCCTCCACCGGGTCCGAGAGGCCCGGGAGCTGGCTCGTGGCGCTCGTGGTGGCGAATCCCAGCACGCCGTCGGCCAGCACGAGGGGCCGGGCGTCGACCGCGGGGTCGCGCACCGGCACGGGCTGCTGCATGGCCGGCACGGTCAGAGGCGCGCCCTCGACGCTGAGCTCGACGGCGGTCACGGTCGCGAGGGTCGAGAAGCTCGCCAGCAGCTGCGCCTGCATCCGGGCCCGGGCGGCGGGGGTCGCCTCGAGGGCGTCGGCGGTGAGGTCGACGCGGGCCGTCCCGTCGTCGACCGTGATGGCCGTCAACGACAGCTGGGTGCCCTCAGGGAAGGCCGAGACGACGGCACCCTGCAGCCAGTCCGACGGTCCGTCGAGCAGGGCCGTCGCGAGGCGCGTGCTCGTCGACGACCGTGCGAGGAACCACCGCTCGTCGGGCACGAGATAGGTGAAGGTGGGGTCGTAGAAGTAGGCGGCGTGCGACCGGAAGACCGAGTCGAACGTGGCCGGCGAGAGGACGATGCCGTCGGGGGCGTCGCTGATGCGCCACTCGCCGCCCTCGCGGACGAAGGAGAACGCCAGGGACGTCGTCGTGGAGGACGTGGCCGGCGTGTAGTGCCCCGCCGAGTCGACCGTCGCCGAGCCCACGAACGCGTAGTCGAGCGTCGACCCGCCGACCCGCGAGGTCGACCCGACCCCGGGCCTGATGGTGACGCTGGCCCGCGGCTCCCACTCGTCGGCGAAGCCGGTGCTGAGGAACTGCCGGGCCACCCCGTAGTTGTCCTGGGACCCGGTGCCCGCCGAGAGGAAATCGCGCAGCAGTCTCTCTTGCGAACTGCCGGCGACCGGCCCGTTGGGCCGGAACACGAAGTCGCTGACGACGTCGTCGCTGACGGTGTCGCCCTGCTGCACCTGACCGGCGTCCGGGATTCCGACGCACCCGGTCAGGGTGATCGCGGCGCCCACGAGGACCGCCAGCACCACGGACCGGCGGCCCCACCGGGCGTTCCGTCGTGGATCAGTCATCGTCGGCACCCCCCGATGACGGCGACGGGATCGGCACGCCCGGCGTCTCGGCCACCGGGACCGAACCCGACCACGGTTCGCCCGTCACCGGCACGGTCGTCTCGCCCCGACGGTCCGGCGGCACGACCGGCAGGGGCGCCCCCTCGATGCGACCGCCCGCCACGCGGGGCAGGGTGACGACGAACCGGCTGCCCGAGCCCGGCTCGGACCATACCTCGAGCCGGCCGCCGTGCAGTGCCGCGTCCTCGAGGCTGATCGCCAGGCCCAACCCGGTGCCCCCGATGGTGCGCTTGCGAGAGGGATCGGCCCGCCAGAACCGGTCGAACACGCGCGAGGCATCGGCCGGGCTCATGCCCACACCGTGGTCGCGGACGGCCACCGCGACGGCCGTGGCGTCGCTGTCGACCTCGACCTCGATCGGCCGCCCCTCGCCGTGTTCGATGGCGTTGCCCAGCAGGTTGCGCAGGATGCGGCGCAGCCGCCGCGGGTCGATCTCGGCCTCGAAGTACCCGCCCCGGGCGACGACCGAGACGACGCTGCCGGACCCGTCGGCGAGCGGCCCGAACTCGTCGACACCGTCCTCGACGAGACGGACGACCGTGACGGGCTCGGTGTCCAGCTCGACGGCACCGGCGTCGAACCGCGAGATCTCGAGCAGATCGGCGAGGAGCAGCTCGAACCGGTCGACCTGGGTGTGCAGCAGCTCGGCCGTCCGGGCGGCCGAGGGCGTGAACGACGTGCGCTGGTCGTAGAGGACGTCGCCGGCCAGCCGGATCGTGGTCAGCGGCGTGCGCAACTCGTGCGAGACGTCGCTCACGAAGCGTTGCTGGACGCGCGACAGCTCGGCCAGCTGCGAGATCTGGCGTTGCATGGCGTCGGCCATCCCGTTGAAGGAGCGCCCGAGCGTGGCCACGACGTCCTGCCCCTTCTCGGGGATGCGTTCTTCCAGGTGGCCGGCCGCGATCTTCTGGCTGGTCTCGGCCGCCGTGCGGATCGGCCCCACGACCAGGCGGACGACGAGGTAGGTGATCGCCGCGATCAACAGCACGAGTGCCAGCGAGCCGATGCCGAGGGTCCGTTGCATGAGGTCGAGCGTGGCCTGCGCGTCGCTGAGGTCGTAGACGAGGTAGAGCTCGTACTGGCCCGCGGTGGGCACCTGCAGGGTCGAGCCGACCGCGATGCCCGGCGAGCCCCCGCCCTGCGAGGTCGGAGGGAGCGACACCGACTGCATCGAGAGACGCTCGTCGTCCGCCGCCACCGCCTCGCGGAGGGCCGGCGAGATCACGGAGTCGGGGAAGTCGGGGCTGGCGATGTTCTGGATGGTCTGCGGGCTGTTCTGCCCCGGCGTCCGGAGGATCGCGATGCTCGTCCCGCCCGGGCTCGAGGTCGAACCCAGGATGGCGGTCTGGGCCTCGTTCTGCAGCGCGTCGAGCTCGACCTGGTTGGCGTCCTCGGTGGCGGTGGCCGAGTCGAAGATGTTCTGCGCGAGGAGCGTCGCCCGGACGCTCTCGGCCTCGACCTGCTCCCGGCGCTGGTCGTAGAGGCTCGTGCCGATCGTCACCGAGATGAGCGTGCCGATCACGGTCACGGCGACGGTCGACAGCACCACCGTGAGCGCGACGGTGCGGAACGACAACGACGACCGCCAGAAGCCGACCACCCGGGTCGGCCACGTGCGCCACGCCGGCGCCCGCCACGACCACGGACGGCCCGAGCGGACGGGCCCGCCCTGGTCGGGCCCCGCGACCGTCGACACGAGCGCCACCCGACCGGGCTACGAACCCGCGCCGGCGCGGTACCCGACGCCGCGCACGGTCGTGACGATGCGGGGCGCGTCCGGATCGTGCTCCACCTTGGCGCGAAGCCGCTGCACGTGCACGTTCACCAGACGGGTGTCGGCTTTGTAGTGGTAACCCCAGACCTGTTCGAGCAGCATCTCGCGCGTGAAGACCTGCTGCGGCTTCGAGGCAAGCGCGAGCAGCAGCTCGAACTCGAGCGGGGTCAGGGCGATCGGGGTGTCGCCGCGCCGCACCTCGTGCGCGGCGACGTCCAGGCGGAGGTCGCCCACCGTGAGTACGTCGTTCGTGGGCTCGGTGGCCGGGCGGAGCCGGGTGCGGATGCGCGCGACGAGTTCTTTCGGGTTGAACGGCTTGACCACGTAGTCGTCGGCCCCGCTCTCGAGACCGCGGACCACGTCGGCCGTGTCGCCCTTCGCCGTCAGCATGATGATCGGCACGCCGCTCTCGGCCCGGATGAGGCGACAGACCTCGATGCCGTCGAGGCCGGGCAGCATCAGGTCGAGCAAGACGAGGTCGGGTGAGGCCTCGTGGAACGCCTCGAGGGCGGCCGCGCCGTCGCCGCAGAAGTGGGGGTCGAACTCGTCGGCGCGAAGGACGATGCCGATCATCTCGGCGAGCGCCGGGTCGTCGTCGACCACGAGGATGCGCGGGTTCATGTTCTCCGTCTGGGCTGGGCCGCTCGGGAGGCGGCACGTCAGGACAGATTAGTGCAGGAGGCGCTCGTCGGCTGGCAGCGCCCGGTCCGGTGTGGAAACATGAACACACTCGTGAGGACGACCTCACGGTCAGGACGACCAGGGGGACCATGAGCGATCCGAACGCCTGGAGCACACCGGGGGGCGACACGTCCCCGCCGCGCTGGGGCGAGCGCGTCGACCCGACGTCACCCGGCCCCGTCCCCGCCGGGCCCGTCCCGGGGGCCGCCCCGGGCGGCAGCACCCCGCCGGCTCCCGGCTGGGCTCCGCCGCCCAAGCCGGGCCTCGTCCCGCTGCGCCCCCTCACCTTCGGCGAGATCCTGGGTGCCTCGTTCCAGGTCTTCCGCCGCAACCCACGGACCACGTTCGGCACGGCCCTGCTGTCGCAGGTCGTCCTGCTCGTGGTGACCGTGGTGATCACCGGCGGCAGCGCCTTCCTCGCCTTCGGACGCGTCGAACAGGCCCTCCCCCGGGACCGGGACGCGGTCCTTGCCGGCGCCGTCGCCGTCGTCGCCGCGTCGGCCCTCGTGCCGATCGCCCTGCAGGTGATCGTCACGGCCCTGTTGCAGGGGCTCTTCGTGCTCGAGACCTCGCGACAGACGCTCGGGGAGAAGCTCCGACTCGGCGGCCTCTGGGCGATGGCCAAGGGCCGCGTCGGCACGCTCGTCGGGTGGTCCGCCCTGCTCACGGTCGCCTACGTCGTGGCGCTGGCGCTCGTGGCCGGCGTCGTCGTCGTCGGCGTGGCCGTCGGCTCCGGGCCGAGCATCGCCGTCGGCGTCGTGCTCGCGGTCCTCCTCGGCCTGGGCCTCCTCGTCCTCGGCGTGTGGCTCACCGTGAAGACTGCCCTCGTGCCGAGCGCCATCATGCTCGAACGGATGACGCTGGGCGCGGCCGTGAGGCGCTCGTGGTCGCTGACCCGCGCCTCCTTCTGGCGGACCTTCGGTGTGATCGCCCTGGTGTTCCTCATGGTCCAGGTCGCGTCGCAGGTCGTCGCGACGCCGTTCTCGGTGCTGTTCAGCGTGCTGACGGGCACGCTCGCGCCGACGGGGGACGTGACCGACCCGACCTTCCTGGCCCTGACGGCGGGCACCTACGCCGTCACCCTCGGCATCACGGCCGTCATCGGCGCGATCGGGTCCGTGCTGCAGGCGGCGTCGGCCGGCCTCGTCTACGTCGACCGACGCATCCGCACCGAAGGGCTCGACCTCGAACTCGTGCGCTACGTCGAGCGCGGCGGGCGGGCGGTCGGAGGACAGCCCGACCCGTACCGCACCCCCGAGGCCCCGGTCCCGCCGACGACGCACCCGGGAGCACCGCGCTGGTGAGCCCGCTGCCCTTCGCCGCCGGGCCTCCCCTGACCCCCGACGCCGACGACGCCCGGCGCGAGGTCCTGCGCGAGCTCACCGGGCCCGAGTACGTGGCGGCGCAGCCGTCCTGGCTCGACCGTGCGACGCAGGCGTTCTGGGACTGGCTGGGGTCGATCCGGTTCGGAGGGACCGAGGGGGCGCCGGCGGTCGCGCTGATCGTGCTGCTCGCGGTCGTCGTGGTGGTCGTCGTGGTCGTGCTGCTCGTCTACGGGGTGCCGCGACTCAACCGCCGGTCCGCGCGTGACCTCGCCCTCTTCGGCGACGACGACGTCCGTGACGCCGACGCCATGCGGGCCGCGGCCCGGGAGGCGGCCTCCCGGGGCGATCTGACGCTCGCCGTCGCCGAGGCCTTCCGGGCGATCGCCCGTTCGCTGGCCGAGCGGGGCGACGTCGCGGTCTCGCCCGGCACCACCGCACGCGACGTGGCCCGCCGGGCGGGCGACGTCTTCCCCGACCTCCGGGCCGACTTCGCGGACGCCGCCACGGCCTTCGACGGCGTCCGCTACCTCGACCGCCCGGGCACCGACGAGGACTACCGGGCCGTCACGGAGCTCGACCGGCGCGTCACCTCGTCCCGGCGGGTGCCCGCGTGACCGCCGCCGCACCGTCCGAGGCGCCCGCCTCCGTCTCGACCCCCACCGTCGCGGCGTCGGTCCGACGTGCCCGGTTCTGGGTCGCACTCGCCCTCGTCCTGGCCCTCGGCGTCGGGGCGGCTCTCCTCGTGGGCTCGGGCTCGGGAGAAGGCCGCGCCCTCGGCCCCGCGAACGCCGCCCCCGGCGGGGCCAAGGCACTCGTCGAGGTGCTCGGTCGCCAGGGCGTCGACGTGACCGTCACGACCACCCTCGACGAGACCCTGGACCGACTCGGGTCCGGTGGCGGCACGCTCCTCGTCGACGACGCCTCGGGGTTCCTGGTCGGCGACCAGTGGGGGCGTCTCGTCACGGCGACCTCCCACCTCGTGCTCCCCGCCCCGGGACCCGCCGCGCTCGACGCCGTGGCCGCGGGCGTCGCGTCGACCGGCCCGGTCGACGAGGGCACGGCCGGGCCCGCCTGCTCGTCACCGGCCCTCGCGCAGACGTCCCGGGTCGACGTCGCGGGCGTCGCGTACGACGTCGACGCCCCCGGCGCCGTCCGCTGCCTGCCGACCGACGACGGCTACGGGCTCGTCGAGCTGGAGGACGGCGACACGCGCGTGTCCGTCCTGGGAGCCACGGACGCCCTGACCAACGGCTCGATCGGGACGCACGACGACGCGGCCTTCGCACTCGCGCTGCTCGGCGGGTCCTCCGAGCTGACCTGGTACCTGCCCTCGGCCGGCGACCTGCCCGAGGGCGAGGGCACTCTCGCCACGCTGACGCCGTCATGGGTGACGCCGTCGCTGGTCGTGCTCCTCCTGGCCGGAGTGGCCGCGATGGTGTGGCGGGGTCGACGCCTCGGAGCTCTCGTCGTCGAGCGGCTGCCGGTCACCGTCAAGGCCTCCGAGACCACCGAGGGACGCGCCCGCCTCTACGAGCGCTCCGGGCAGCGCCGCCATGCCCTCGACCAGCTCCGCATCGGCACGCTCGGGCGACTCGCGCGCACGACGGGTCTGTCCACGACCGCGTCGGTCGACGAGATCGTCGCCCGGGTGGCCGCACTGATCTCGGCCGACCCCCGGGGCCTGCGGCACGTTCTCGTCGACGCCGACCCGGTCGACGACCGCGAGCTCGTCGCGCTGAGCGACAGCCTGCTCGACCTCGAGGGTGCGGTCCGACGGGCGACGACTCCGTCGTGACCCGCCCCGCGCCTCCCCCGCCTCGTCCGATCGCCCCCGCATCGACCCCCACCCCGGAGAAGACCACCAGATGAGCTCAGAACTGCAGCAGACCTTCGCCCGAGTCCGAACCGAGGTGGGCAAGGCCGTCGTCGCCCAGGACGGTGCCGTGACGGGCCTGATCGTGACCCTGCTGGCCCAGGGTCACGCCCTGCTCGAAGGCGTCCCCGGCGTGGCCAAGACCCTGCTCGTGCGCGCCCTCAGCCACTCGCTCTCGCTCGACACCGCCCGCGTGCAGTTCACGCCCGACCTTATGCCCGGCGACATCACCGGATCACTCGTGTACGACGCGAAGTCGGGCGAGTTCGAGTTCCGGGCGGGGCCGGTGTTCACCAACGTCCTGCTCGCGGACGAGATCAACCGCACGCCTCCCAAGACGCAGTCGGCGCTGCTCGAGGCCATGGAGGAGCGCCAGGTCTCGGTCGACGGCGTCAGTCGCGCGTTGCCGACCCCGTTCCTGGTCGCGGCCACCATGAACCCCGTCGAGTACGAGGGCACCTACACGCTGCCCGAGGCCCAGCTCGACCGCTTCCTGATGAAGCTCACGCTCGACCTGCCGCCGCGCGAGGCCGAGGTCGAGGTGCTCGGCCGTCACGCCGCCGGCTTCTCGCCCCGCGACCTGCGAGCCGCGGGCGTGACCCCGGTCCTCGGGCCCGACGACCTCGCCCGCGCCCAGGCGGAGGTGGCCCGGGTCGGTGCCTCCCCCGACGTGCTCGCCTACATGGTCGACCTGGCCCGGGCCACGCGCGAGAGCCCGTCGGTCAAGATCGGCGTGAGCCCCCGAGGGTCGACGGCCCTCCTCGCCGCCTCGAAGGCCTGGGCGTGGCTGACCGGCTTCGACCACGTCACGCCCGACCACGTCCAGGCCATGGCCCTGCCCGTGCTGCGACACCGCCTGCAGCTGCGGCCCGAAGCCGAGCTCGAGGGCGTCGACGCCGACGCCATCGTCCGCTCGGTGCTGCAGCAGGTCCGGGTCCCGCTCTAGCCATGGCGATCACCGGTTGGTTCGTGGCGCTCGTCGCGCTCGGCGTCGTGCCCGTCGTCCTGACGGGCAGCGGGTGGGCGATCGTCGGCTGGCTCGGCGTCGTCGCCGTGCTGACGATGCTCGACATGGCCCTCGCGGCGTCGCCCCGGTCGCTCACCGTGCGGCGCGAACTGCCGGGGGCGATCCGTCTCGGCGAGAGCGCACCCGCCCGGCTGACCGTGGTGAACGACGGCCGACGCACGCTGCGCGGACTCGTGCGCGACGCATGGCAGCCGTCCGCCGGAGCGACCCCGACCCGCCGTCGCCTGTCCCTGCGACCGGGGCGGGCCGCGACGCTCACCGTCACGCTGACCCCGTTCCGCCGGGGCGAACGCCGCGCCGACGGCGTCACCGTCCGCACGGTCGGTCCCCTGAGGCTCGCCGGTCGACAGGCGACGCACGAGGTGCCGGGCGCGGTCCGCGTGCTCCCGCGGTTCTCGTCGCGCAAGCACCTGCCGTCCCGTCTGGCCCGTCTCCGAGAACTCGACGGGCGCACGAGCGTGATGATCCGCGGCCAGGGCACGGAGTTCGACAGCCTGCGCGAGTACGTGCGAGGGGACGACGTCCGCTCCATCGACTGGCGGGCGACCGCACGCCGCGACGACCTCGTCGTGCGCACCTGGCGGCCCGAGCGCGACCGTCGGGTGGTCGTCGTGGTCGACACGGGGCGGACGTCCGCGGCCCGCATCGACGACGAGCCGCGGCTCGACACGGCCTTCGAGTCGGCACTGCTGCTCGGGGCGTTGGCCTCGCGGGCGGGCGACCGGGTCGACGTCGTCCTCTTCGACCGCCGCGTCAGGGGTCGGGTGCAGGGCGCGACCGGGCCCGCCCTGCTCTCGTCGATGGTCGAGACCATGGCCCCCGTCGAGCCCGAACTGGTCGAGACCGACTGGGCCGCCGTGCCGGCCCTCGTCCGCTCGGTCACGTCCCGTCGGGCGCTCGTGGTCCTCGCGACCACCGTCGACAGCCCCGGCGCCTCCCGCTCCTTGCTGGCGGCGATCCCCCAACTGACCCGCCAGCACCTCGTGGTCGTCGCGTCGGTCACCGATCCGGCCCTCGACGAGACGGTGGTGCGACGGAGCACCCGCGACGAGGTCTACCGGGCCGCCTCGGCCGAGCGGACCCGACTCGACCAGGGCCGGGTCGCCGCCGCCCTGCGTCAGGTCGGCGCCGACGTCGTGACCGGAGCGCCGGCCGACCTGCCCCCCGCCCTCGCCGACCGCTACCTCGCGCTCAAGGCGGCCGGCCGCCTCTGACGCAGGCTCGGTGGCCGACGACGCGGGATCAGTCGGCCACGAGTTGTGTGGCCCCGGCCTCGAACTCGTCGAGGTCGCCGGTCTGTCCCGCCCGGTGGGCCCGTCCGCCGAGCAGCCACTGATAGGCCAGGAACCCCAGGAGGGCCACGGTGCCGATGCCGATCTTGATCGGCCAGGGCCAGGCCTGCCGGGTGACGAACCCCTCGATGACGCCCGAGACCAACAACGAGAGCATCAACCCGACCGCGATGGTCACGAGCGCGCGTCCGTCCTGGGCCAACGCCTGCCCCCGGGTGCGGGCACCGGGTGCCACCCACGACCAGAAGATCATCAGACCGGCCGCCCCGGCGACGAAGATGCTGTAGAGCTCGAGCTGACCGTGCGGAGCGATGTACAGGAAGAACTGGTCCAGCCGCCCCTGGTCGGCCATGAGCCCGGCCGAGATCCCGACGTTCATGGCGTTGCTGAGGATCGCGTAGGGCACCCAGACCCCGGTGATGCCGAACGCCACGCACTGCGCGGCGATGTACGCGTTGTTCGTCCACACCTGGCCGGTGAACGACGTCGAGGCGCTCTCGGAGTAGTAGTTCACGAAGTCCTGCTCGGCGAACTGCCGGCGGAACTCCTCGCTGCCGAACGAGGCCAGCAGCGCGGGTGTGTTCGCGGCCCAGGTCGCGAACACGGCCGCGACGACCACCGTCACGAGCGTCAACACGAGCGACAGCCACCGCACGCGGTAGAGGGCGGCCGGCAGCTGCGCGACGAAGAAGGTCGGCAGTTGGCTGAACAGGTTGCGACCCGCGCCCGTGAACCGCAGGCGTGCTCGCGACAGGGTCATGGAGAGCCGGTCGGCCACGACCGAGTCGCCGGTGGCGGTCTTCAGCGCCGACAGTTGCCCGGCCCCCGACTGGTACAGGCGGACGAGTTCGTCTGCCTCGGGCCCGCTCAGTCGCCCGCGCCGGGCGAGGCGCTCGAGCTCGGCCCAGTCGTGGCCGTGGGCGGCGGCGTAGGCGTCGATGTCCATTCTGCTTAGATACTAGGCATGTCCCGCACGAAGGCACGAGGCGCCTCCCCGGTGGTGCTGCGACCCGACCAGGTCGAGGCCTTCACGGCGGGTGGGGACGAACTGGTCACGGGCGAGGCGGTCGCTCTCGACCTCCGACCGACGAGCTTCGTGTTGCGCGCGGCCGGGGTGCTCATCGACTACCTGGCCTACGCCCTGCTGCTCGTCGGTGCGTTGGTGCTCGTCTCGTTGCTGAACGACGGCGGGGTGCTCGACGACGCCCTGTCACAGGCGTTCCTCGTGGCGTCGATCGCCATCTGCTTCATCGTCGTGCCGACGGTGGTCGAGACCGCGAGCCACGGGCGGTCCCTGGGCAGACTCGCCGTGGGCGCGCGCATCGTCCGCACCGACGGAGGGGCGATCGGCCTGCGCCACGCCCTCACGCGGGCGCTGGTGGGGCTGCTCGAGATCGTGTTCACCAGTGGCGGCCTGGCCGTCGTCGTCGCCCTGCTGAACGGCTCGTCGCGGCGTCTGGGCGACCTCATGGCCGGCACGTACAGTCGCAACGAACGCGTGCCCAAGGCCGCTCACGTGGTCTACGGCGTGCCGGCGCACCTGCAGGGGTGGGCCGAGATCGCGGATGTCGGGCGCCTGCCCGACGGCCTGGCCCGTCGCATCGCGTCGTTCCTGCAGCAGGCGCCGCAGCTCTCCCCGGCCAGTCGGCGACGCGTCGCCGACGAGTTGGCGGCCGAGACCACGCCCTACGTCTCGCCCGTGCCGTCCGGCGACCCGGAGTTCCTCCTGGCCGGCGTCTCGGCGCTCCGGCGTCGGCGTGAGTCCGCCGCCCTCGCTCGCGAGTCCGCGTTGCTCGACCGCCTCACCCCGGCGCTGACCGAGACGGTCCGGGGCTTCCCCCGGCGCTGACCCGCGTCGCCGCCGGCCCCGGCCTCCGCGTCAGGACCGGACGAGCCTCGCGATCGCCGCCGAGGCCTCGCGGACCTTGGCGTCCGCGACGTCGCCTCCCTCTCGGGCCGCCTGGGCGACGCAGTGGGCGAGGTGGTCCTCGAGCAACTGGAGCGCCACGGTCTCGAGGGCACGGGTCGCCGCACTGACCTGCGTCAGGACGTCGATGCAGTACGTGTCGTCCTCGACCATGCGCTGGATGCCCCGTACCTGGCCCTCGGCGCGGCGGAGGCGCTTGACGATCTGTTCCTTGTCGCCGCTGTAGCCGACGTGCGTCGCCGTCGCGTGCTCACCCTGCTGCGCCACCCGCGCCTCCTCGTGTGTCGTCCGGTCACGCCGTGTCGACCGGTCCCGCCAGGATACCCCCAGGGGGTAACCGCTCCGCCCGCTCGGCCGCACCCGGCCGACCGTCAGCCGCGGATCAGCCCGAGCACGTCGTCGCGGACGCGCTCCATGCCGGCGGGCGTCGCCGCCTCGGCGTTGAGGCGCAGCAGCGGCTCGGTGTTCGACGGCCGGACGTTGAACCACCAGAACCCGTCGTCGGACGAACCACTGACCGTGAGGCCGTCGAGCTCGTCGAACTCGCCGACCCCGGTGTAGGCCTCGACGATGCGGGCGTACGCCGCCGGCACGTCGGTGACGGTCGAGTTGATCTCGCCGCTCGCCGCGTAGGGCGTGTACCGGTCGGTCAGGGTCGAGAGGGGCTCGGCCTGCGACCCGAACTCGGCCAGGACGTGCATGGCGGCCAGCATGCCGTTGTCGGCGCTCCAGAAGTCGCGGAAGTAGTAGTGCGCCGAGTGCTCGCCCCCGAAGATGGCCCCGGTCGCCCTCATCTCGTCCTTGATGAGCGAGTGGCCGACGCGGGTGCGCACCGGCGTCGCGCCGGCCGCCTCGATGGCCTCGGGCACCGCGCGGGACGTGATGAGGTTGTGGATCACCGAGATCTCGACGTCGGGCTCGGCGGCCCGGACGCGCGCGATCTCGCGGACGGCGACGATCGCCGCCACGGCCGACGGGGTCACGGCGTCACCCTTCTCGTCGACGACGAAGCAGCGGTCGGCGTCGCCGTCGAACGCGAGGCCCAGGTCGGCCCCGTGCTCGAGGACGGCCTTCTGCAGGTCGACCAGGTTGGCCGGGTCGAGGGGGTTGGCCTCGTGGTTCGGGAAGGTGCCGTCGAGTTCGAAGTACAGCGGGACGATCTCGATCGGCAGCTCAGGCAGCCCGGCGGCCTCGCCCAGCACGGCCGGGACGGTGAGCCCGCCCATGCCGTTGCCGGCGTCGACGACGACCTTGATGGGCCGGATGCCCGCGAGGTCCACGAGACCGCGGAGGTACGCGGCGTAGCCCGGCAACGCGTCGTGCTCCCGCACGGTGCCCGGCTCGGCGACGGCCTCGATGCCGTCGGCCAGGAACGAGGAGGCGCGGTCACGGATCGAGGACAGCCCCGTGTCGAGGCTGATGCCCTGGGCGCCGGCCCTGCTCATCTTGATGCCGTTGTAGGTGGCCGGGTTGTGGCTCGCGGTGAACATGGCCGCCGGGGCGTCGAGCGAGCCGGAGGCGAAGTACGACTCGTCGGTCGAGCACAGGCCGAGGGCGACCACGTTCGCACCCCGGGCCCGGGCCCCGCGGGCGAAGGCCTCGGCGAAGCCCGGCGAGGAGTCCCGCATGTCGTGACCCACGACCAGGTCGTGGCCGGCGCCGTCGATCTCGTCGGCGAAGGCCGCACCGAAGGCCTCGACCACCTCGTCGGTGAGCTGGGTGCCCACCAGTCCCCGGACGTCGTAGGTCTTGACGAAGGCGGTCAGGTCGACGGGGGCGTTCTCAGAGGTCATGACCCAAAACTACCCGGCGCAGGACCTCCCAGCCCTGCGGGACCGACAACGAGCCCGCGTGGCGGGCGCACAGGTCGTAGCCGTGCGGCTCGACGCGGTCGCTCAAGGGCCCGACCACGACCATCGAGTCGGCGTACACGTAGGTCAGCGTGGCGACGGCCTCGTCGTGGCACGTCACCTTGCTGCAGGGTCGACCGTTCATCTGCCCGACAGACTATCGCGAGGGTCCTCGGGGGCCGACCCGCGCCTCCTGGGCGGGCCTACGATGGGTTGATGAGCAGGCCCCGCCGCGCACGCGTCACCGACCGTTCCCGTCGGCGCGACCGTCATGGACGCGGGCTGCGGTCGTCCGCCGCCGGGCCTCACCTGCCCTTCCTGCGGACGAGGGTCGACCTCTTCGACGACATCGTCGCCGCCACCGCCGACTACCTCCGCGAGGCGTGGCCCGACGAGCTCGCCGACACGTCGTTCGAGGTCGCCGGCCTCCCCGCCGAACCGGACCGCACCCGGGTCGAACGGTGGTCCGTCGACCGGGCCGCCGGCCGGGTCGTGCTGTACCGCCTGCCGATCGAACGGCTCGCCCCCTCGCACGACCGGCGGGGGGCCGCCGAGGACGAGTGGAACCACCGGGTGCTCGTCGAGGGCTACGTGTTCCGGGCCGTCGCGGACCTCCTCGGCAAGGACCCGTGGGAGCTCGCTCCCGACCGCTGGCGCGACGGCTGACGCGCGACGGGGTCGTCGGGGTCGTCGGGGTGTGTGCCCCCGACGTCAGGGGTAGACGGTCACCGGGGTGGACGCCGGCAGCGGCGAGGTCACCGGCCAGGCGGCGACGGCTCCGGGGGCCGAGAAGCTGACGCCCGCGCGCAGGTCGTCGGCGTTCCCGAGCCGGACGGCGTCGCCCCGTTGCACGTCGACCCCGACCGTGGACCCACCGGGTACCTCGACGTCCCGCTCGTCGCCGTCGCCCACCGTGACCTCGGCCGTGACGGCGTCCTGGCCCGGGTTGGCGAGCCAGAGGCGTCCGCCCTCACCGTCGGGCACGACCACCTCGGTGTCACCGGAGAGACGGGGCGACGAGGCGGCCCAGCTGAGGTCGACGCCTCCCGCGTCCGCGGCGACCGTGGAGGTCCGGGCGGCCACGGCCACGGCCGTCGACGACCGGACGGTGGCCGTGTAGACGCCGTCCTCGAGCCCGTCGATCGGGACGTCGGTGACGCGCCCGCCTTCGACCCGGGTCTCGAACGAGGTGCCGGTGCCGTCGTCGGTGGCCAACGAGACGCTCAGCTGCGAGGGACCCTGTCCCGGGACGAGGACGCGCAGCACCGACTGGAGGTCGGAGGACGACGGGTCGGCGAGTGCTCCCTCGAGGTTGGCGGAGTCGCGGACGACGATCCCCGTGACGACCGACTCGCGAGACGGCGCGGCCGAGCCGGTCACGATGTCCACCCCACCCGGTTCGAGGGTGCGGACGACGCTCTGCTGGAGCGTGGCGACGATCTGCCCGCCGCGACTCGACACGTGGACGGCCGGCGAGACGAGTCCGGTCGCGAAGCCCGAGAGCGGCACCACCTTCTGGCTGCGGGGCGCGACGACGATCCCGTCGATTCCGGGGCCCTGCACCTCGCCGGTCTCGGAACGGATGTCGAGGTCGACGGTGGCGTTGACGTCGCTGGGGTTGACGAGGCTGATGAGCGACACGCGTCCCGTCTCGGTCGAGCCGCCGATCAGCCAGGTCGAGCTGGTGGGCTCGGTGCAGGGTGCCGAGGCGAAGCCGCGCAGGTCGCCCTCGTCGACCGACTGGCTCTGGGCGGCCGCGACGAGGGGCACGTCGGCGCCCTCGACGGGTGCCGTGACCACGGACGGTCGCGAGTCGCTGCCGTCGGCACCGGCGAGCTCGTCGACGTCGACGTCGCCCTCGCTCGACTCCCGGGCCACGGCCGCTCGACCCACCGAACTCGCGGTCGTGGCCTGCTGCCCCTCGGCGTCCGAGAGCTGCAACAGGGCACCGGTGCAGACCCGCTGCTGGTCGACCGGCACGGGCGTCACGAGCTGCCCCGCCGGCACCGTCTCGAAGGAGGGGAGGCGGACGACCGTGGCACCGCCGACGACCGCGGCGGCGACGGCCAGACCGACGACGCCGACCGCGACGCGTCCCGTCGTGGAGAAGACCGATCGCTTATTCATCTCGCTCCTCGTCGAAGGTCGTGGCGGGCTGCTCGGCCTCGGGCGTCCCGGCCCGGGATCGACGTCGTCTCGGCGACGTCGGGATGGCGAGCAACAGGGCGGAACCGAAGACGAGTCCCCAGCTGATCAGGACGATCGGTCGCAGCGGTCCCGCAGCCGGACGCGCCTCGCGCTCGTCCTGCGCCTCCACGTAACGCCAGAGGAGGCCGTTGGACGTGTCGCCCACCGGCAGGAAGTCGGCGTCGGCGTCGAGCGCCTCGCCCGCGCGCTGGCCGAGCCGGTCGGCGTCGCCGTCGTCGTCGGTGGCCGTCAGCAAGACGAACCCGACGCCCAGCCGACGCAGGTCGTCGGTCGGGTCGAAACCGCTGCGGCTGACGAGGTTGCCGGCCAGGACGGTGAGGTCCTCGTTGACCGAGGTGAGGCGTGGGGCGGTCGAGTCGAGCGTCGACTGGTCGTCGAGCGTCGCTCCTTGACCGTGCTCGAGCGACACGGCGAGCGAGCCGTCCGACTGGGGCGTGAGGACGAGCGTCCCGACGTCGGGTGTCGCCTCGGCCTCGGCGGTGACGTAGGCCGAAAGGATGCGCCCCGAACTCGGACGGACGTCGGCCACGGGGCCGAACGACGCGATCACGGTGGGGGCCGCTGCGGCGACCGCCAGCACGGCGACCAGGGTGCCGACCGGCGGGGCGACCCGGGGCAGTCGGTCGAGGGTCACGGCCGCGGCGCCGACGAGCCCCAACAAGTAGAGGCTCAGTCCGCTGCCGGCCCAGATCGTGGTCGTGTCGCTGCCGACGCCCGTGACGGACACGTGGGTCGCGGCGACGGCCGTCAGGTAGCCGAGCAGGGCGAGCGACAGGGCGGGGACCGCGCGGCGCTGCGAGCCGACGAACGGCGAGGCCACGGCGAGCAGCGCCAGCGGGGCGATCGCGACGGCGACCAGGACGGCGAGCGTGGCGGACGAGAAACCCGTCCCGGCGATCAGTGCCGTCCAGCCGTTGAGGCCCGTCTCGGGGGACGTGAGCAGCAGCTGCAGCGGTGAGGCCGGGTCCGACCTCGTGGGGACACCGGGGTCGGCGAACACGGCCCACCACGTGCCCCGCTGCAGCTGGGCGACGACGAGGGGGGTGAAGAGGGCCAGCGCGGGCAGCGGCACCGCCACGAGGCGATGGGTGCCACGAGGGCGGCTGACGATCGACCCGAGCCAACCGACGAGGAGGGCCGGCACGAGCGAGGGAGCGGCCGCCGCGACGACGGCGAACAGCAAGGAGGCGGTGGCCCCGGCCGTCCACGACCTCGCGGCCCCGATCATGGCCCAGACGAGGAACGGCAGCGCCACGTGCGCGAGGACGGCACCGAGGTGACCGGACTGCAGACCCGAGAGCAGCGGGGACGAGAGGGCGTAGAGCGCGGCGGCGACGGCCGGCACCCAGGTTCGGCGGGTCACGCGACGGGTGGCGAACCACGCGCCCAGCGCGGAGAGCGGCAGGGCCACGAGGTAGACCCCGAGGACCGCGGTGGACGGCGACCAGGGCGTCAGGCTGCCGAGGACCGCGACGAGCGCGGCGAACGGGTCCGAGGGGCCGAGGAACCCGGTGCCGATCTCGCGCCAGCCGTAGCCCACCGACGACCAGAGCTGACCCACCGAGGTGCTGAGCGGCAGGAGTCCCCCGCCCGTGACGGCCGGGTTGCCGAGCAGCGGCAGGAACGCCACCACACCGACGACGGCGGCGACCAGCACGACCCAGAGGCCGCCCGAGTGGACGAAGCTCGCCCGGGGGTCGGGTGCGTCCTCGACGCCGGCGACCTGTGCGTCACGCTCGGTGACCCGTCGTTCTCGGAGCATCGCGCGGGACGCGCGCAAGGGCTCCACCGAGCTCCAGCCGACGCTCTTGGTCCGGGCGAGGGCCCGACGAGCCGATCGTACGTGCGAGCCGCCGAAGGCAGCCCGGAACGCGGTGGCGAACTCGCCCACCACGGCTCCCGGGTTCTTCGTGAGCAGGTGCCAGACGCTGCGCACGACCGCCAGCGGCACCAGGCTGAGCCAGTGCAGCGGCAACAGGGCGGCCGCCGAGTAGACGAGGCGCCGGTGCAGTTGGGCGGCACGGTGCAGGCGCGCCCGGCGGGCGTGCCCGACGGGCCCGTGGCCGAACTCCTCCGGCGGCCCGGCACTGTCGACCTTCGCGTCGGGGACGAGGACCACCCGGTGACCGGCGAGGCGGGCACGGATCGAGAAGTCGAGTGCGGCGTCGACGTGCGGCAGCGCGGGGTCGAAGCCGCCCAGGGCGGTCCAGACCGTGCGACGGACGAGCATGCCTCCCGCCGCGACCCCGAGCACGTCGTCCGTGACGTCGTGCTGGCCCTGGTCGAGTTCGTTCTCGACGCGGGCGAGCGAGGCGCCGTACCGGGTGACGGTCTCGCCGAACTCGGCGATGACACCGGGCTGGCCCCACCGCATCAGCTTGGGGCCCGCGACCGCGACGGAGGGCGACACCTCGACGGTCGTCATGAGGCGCTCGAGCGCCTCGGGCGCGGGTGCGTTGTCGTGACCGAGCAGCCAGACCCACTCGTCGGGGTCCCCGTCGCCCGGGTCGGAGAGCCTCACGCCGTGCGCGGCGGCGGCCCCGAACGTCTTCGCGTCGGGAAGCGAGGCCAACTGGGCGGCACCGCTCAGCGACAGCCGACCCGCGGCCGAGTCCTTGCCGCCCGTGTCGACCACCACCAATGCCTCGGGGGGCCGCGTCTGACGCGACAGTCCGTCGAGGGTTCGGTCGAGGTAGGTCGCTCCACCAGGGGCGACGAGGATCGCTGTGACTCTCGGCTGCATGACTCGTGCAGCCTAGGTCGCACCGGCGCGGGCACCGGCTCGGCGCGCCGACGCGACGGGCGAGACGTGCCGACCCGCGCCTCCTGGTCCCGACGATGTCGGGCCATCACGACGGAACGGCACCGACCCGGAGGGGTCGATGCCGTCGAAAGCCGAGGAGGCGCGGGTCAGGCCCGCTTGCGGAGCTTGCGACGCTCGCGCTCGGACAGCCCGCCCCAGATGCCGAAGCGCTCGTCGTTCTGCAGGGCGTACTCGAGGCACTGGGCCCGGACGTCGCAGGAGGCGCAGATCTTCTTGGCGTCGCGCGTGGAGCCGCCCTTCTCGGGGAAGAACGCCTCGGGATCGGTCTGGGCGCAGAGCGAGTCCGCCTGCCAGGCCAGCTGGTTCTCGTCGTCGGCGACGATGGTGCGCGACGACGATCCGATGCCGGGGACGCCCAGCTGGATCGGGTCGACGTGCCAGTCGTCCGGGACGCCGGCGCGGTTCTCGTGGATGCCCACAGCGCATCTCCCCTCGTGTCGATCGCCCGTGAATGTACGCGACAAGGTAATTACACCGGTGTCATTACCCATCCGTCAAGTCGAGGGCCAATAAACCCTCCACCCCCCGATCAGGGGCAAGGGAGCCCCGGCGTGTCGGGGGACGTTTCGACGGGAACGGGTGATGTCGGGTACGTGGCGGACGGTCAACCGCGAGGCGCGGCCTGCCAGGCGCTGGTGACCATCTCGAGCAGCGTGTGCCGCATCTCCCAGTCGAGGTCGCGCGCCGCCAGGCTGCCGTCGGCGACGATCCGGTCGGGGTCGCCCGGACGACGCGGGGCGATCTCGGGCGTGAAGTCGATGCCGGTGCCCTCGCGCATCGCGGTCATGATCTCGGCGACCGAGACGCCGCCGCCCGAACCGAGGTTGTAGGCCGGCTCGACCGGCTCGCCCGCGTCCAGTCGGCGGGCCGCCGCGACGTGCGAGACCGCCAGGTCGGCGACGTGGACGTAGTCGCGGACGCACGTCCCGTCGGGGGTGTCGTAGTCGTCGCCGTTGATGCGCGGGACGCGGCCCTCGACGAGCGCGGCGAAGACGAGCGGGAAGAGGTTGTGCGGGCTGGCGTCCCAGAGGTCGGGCCGACCCGAACCCACGACGTTGAAGTAGCGCAGGCTGGTGTGGCGCAGGCCCTCGGCCACCCCCTGGTCGCGCAGCAGCCACTCGCCGATCAGCTTGCTCTCGCCGTAGGGCGACGCGGGTGCCTTGGGCGTGTCCTCGGTGACGAGTTCGGTCGGCGGCGTGCCGTAGACGGCCGCGCTGGACGAGAACACGATCCGGTCGACGCCCCGGCTCGACATCGCCTCGAGGAGGCGGGCGGTCCCCGTGACGTTCTGGTCGTAGGTGTGCAACGGCCGCTGGACCGAGACCCCGGCGTACTTGTAGCCCGCGACGTGGACGACGCCGGTCACGCCGTGCCGGTCGATGGTCTGCTCGATCAGCTCGCGGTCGAGGAGGGAACCCCGGACGAACGGGACGTCGGCGGGCACGAAGGCCTCGAGGCCGGACGAGAGGTCGTCCAGGACGACCGCGTCGATGCCCGCCCCCGTGAGCTCGCGGACGACGTGAGAACCGATGTACCCGGCACCGCCGGTGACCAACCATGACATGGGGCCAACCTACCGGGTGCCCCACGGGTCACGGGTGCCACTCCGAGTGCCGGGTGGCGTGCACGGAGCCGGACGTCACGCGGAGCGGACGGCTCCGCCCGGCCGCTCGGCCCGGCTCAGGCCGGCGTCGCCACGTAGGCGGTGCCGCCGCCGGTCATCGCGAGTCGGACCTCGTCGGGGGTGACGAACGCGGACTCGCCACGACCGAGCCGGATGGTGCCGTCCTGACCCTTGACGTGGACCTCTCCGGCGGTGACCAGGACGATGCTCGGACCGCCGATCTCGACGACGGCCCCCGGACCCTCGGCGTCGACCCGCAGCATGGCGAAGCCCGTGCCGGGAGGCGCGAAGCGCTCGACCCCCCGGGCGACCGTGGTCGGGTCGAGACGGGGGACGGGCAGTGGTTCGAAGTCGAGGACCTTCAGCAGCTCGGGGACGTCCACGTGCTTGGGAGTCAAGCCGCCGCGCAGCACGTTGTCGGAGGGCGCCATGAGCTCGACGCCGAAGCCGCCCAGGTAGGCGTGCACGTTGCCGGCGGGCAGGAACAGCGCCTCCCCGGCACGCAGCGTCACCCGGTTGAGCAACAGCGAGACGACCACGCCGGGGTCGCCGGGGTAGCGCTCCGCCAGGTCGACGACCGTGGCGATGCCCGCGCCGTCCGCCCGGTGGACGGCGGCGAGTTCGCTCACCGCCGCGATGGCCGCGGACGAGTCGTCGTCGCCCTGGAAGAGGAAGGCCAGGGTCGACCGCAGGGACTCGCCCAGGTGTCGGCGGAGCAGGTCGAGGCGCCCCGAGCCGTCGTCGAGGAGGTCGAGGTCGGCCAGGGTCCGGGCCGGCTCGCGGAACCCGCAGAGGGCGTCGAAGGTGTCGCTCAACGCCACGATGATCTCGGGCTTGGCCGAGGAGTCCTTGTAGTTGCGCTCGGGGGCGTCGAGCGGGATGCCCGCGGCGTCCTCGCGCGCGAAGCCCTCGCGGGCCTGCTCGGGGGTGGGGTGCGCCTGGATGGACAACGGGCCGTCGGCCGCGAGCAACTTCAGCAGGAACGGCAGGTGGTCCCGGTCGCGGCCGAGCGCCCTGCCCGGCTCGGCGGCGAACCAGTCGGCGAGGGTGTCGGCACCACCCACGACCGCCGGGGCGACGACGACGCTCGGCGAACCCGGGTGCGCACCGAGCCACAGCTCGGCCTCGGGGCGGCCGCTCGGCCGACGACCGAGCAGGTCGGCGATGGCCGTCGTCGAGCCCCAGGCGTAGTCGCGGGGCGTGTTGGTGATGGCGAGGAACATGGCTTTACCTGCTTGTCGGAGGTCGTGCTTGGTCGCCCCCTACAAAGCGGTGAGGTCGACGACGCCGGGGCGTTGATCAAAGCTACCAACCCCTTGGCGGCGGCTGGGGCGCTGCCTAGGCTCCTGTCGTCCCGACACGAAGCAATGGAGCACGGATGTCATCAGCGACCCTCACCTCGTTCACCTCCCTCGTCAGCGACTTCTACGGTTACGAGGACCTCCTCTCGGACCGCGAGAAGGGCGTGCTGGCCGACCTGCGCCACTACCTCGAGACCGAGGTCAAGCCCGGGGTGAACCGCCACTGGGCCGACGCGACCTTCCCGCACGAGATCGTGAAGGGCCTCGCCGGCCTGGGCCTCTTCGGCATGCCGTGGGAGGAGACGCGCCCGTTCGAGAACTCCGCCGTCTTCCGCGGCTGGGTCGCGCTCGAGCTCGCGCGCGTGGACGCGTCCGTCGCGACCTTCGTCGGCGTGCAGAACGGACTCGCGATGGGCTCGATCGGCGTCGGCGGCTCGCCCGAACAGCGTGCCGAGTGGCTGCCCCGCATGGCGAGCGGTGACCTGGTGGGCGCCTTCGGCCTGACCGAACCACTGTCGGGGTCCGACTCGGCCCAGGGACTCCGCACGATCGCCACCCGCGACGGCGACGACTGGGTGCTGAACGGCTCCAAGCGGTGGATCGGCAACGCCACGTTCAGCGACATCACGATCATCTGGGCCAAGAGCGCCGAGGACGGCCAGGTCAAGGGCTTCATCGTCCCGACCGACACGGCCGGCTACACGGCGACCAAGATCGAGGACAAGCAAAGCCTCCGCATCGTCCAGAACGCCGACATCACCCTCGAGGACGTGCGCGTGCCCGAGAGCCACCGACTGCAGCAGGCCGATTCGTTCCGCAGCACGGCGGCCGTGCTGCGCCTGACGCGGGCCGAGGTCGCCTGGGCGGCCGTGGGCAACTCGATCGGCGCCTACGAGGCCGCCCTGGCGTACGCCAACGAGCGCGTGCAGTTCGGCAAGCCGATCGCCAAGCACCAGCTGATCCAGGACCTGCTGGTGAAGTGCATCGGCAACATCACCGCCTCGATCGGCATGGTGGTGCGGTGCTCGCAGATGCTCGACGAGGGCACCCAGCGCGACGAGCACGCCTCGCTCGCCAAGGCCTTCACCACGGCCCGCATGCGCGAGACGGTGGGGTACGCCCGCGAGGTCATGGGCGGCAACGGCATCGTGCTCGAGTACGACGTGGCCCGGTTCTTCGCCGACGCCGAGGCGCTGTACAGCTACGAGGGCACCCGCGAGATGAACACCCTCATCGTGGGCCGCAGCATCACGGGCCAGGCGGCGTTCGTCTGATCCGGGAGGGGCGGCCCCCGGTCGCTCCTCCGCGCCTCCCCCGTCGTCTAGCCTGGTGCCCATGACCACGACGTTGCCCGCGCGGCCCGCCCGGACGGTACCGACGCGCGGAGCCACGACGTTCGCGACGCTGGCGTTCCTCGTGTTGTTCGGTGGCGACGTCCTCCGCAACGGCACCGGCTGGTGGGGCTGGGGGGCGGCCTGCATGGCGATGGTCGTCGCCGCCGTCGTCCTCGTCGTGCGGCATCCGCCCCGGGTACGGACCCTCCCGCGCCTCCTCGTCCTCTTCCTGCTCTTCGCCGTCGTCTCGATCGCGTGGTCGCAGTACCCCGCGGGCTCGGCGATCGGCATCGTCCTCACGCTGATGACGAGCGTGGGCGCCCTGGCGGTCACCGTCGTCGCCTCGTGGCCGACCATCGTGACCGCCCTCGGACGGGCCTTGCGCATCCACGTCGTGGCCTCCCTGCTCTTCGAGGTCGTCGTCGGACTGGTCGTCCGCCAGCCGGTCTGCCCGGTGTACCTGGACTGCACGGATCGGCCGGCGGCGTGGTTCTGGTCGCGCGACGTGCTCTTCGAAGGCGGTCGCATCCAGGGGCTGCAGGGCAACAGCAACATCCTCGCGATCATCGCCCTGCTCGCCCTGATCGTCACGGCGGTCCAGGCGGCGGACCGGTCCATCGGTCGCGGCACGGCGGTGGTCGGTCTCGTCACCTCGCTGCTCGCGCTGGTGCTGACCCGGTCGGCGACCGTCGCGGTGGTCGCGGTGGCCGTCGGCCTCGTGTCGCTGCTGGTGGTGGCGACCCGACGCCGTGAGCCCGGCCGCCGGGGGCCCGTCTACGGCGTGGCGGCGCTCGTCGTGCTGGCGGCCGTCACGGTGGTCGTCCTCGCCCGCGGCCCGCTGCTCGCGCTGCTGGGGAAGAGCGGCGACCTGACGGGTCGCACCGACATCTGGTCGGCCGTCTACGACCTCGGCGTCCAGCACCCCGTCGTGGGCTGGGGTTGGGTCAGCTACTGGTTCCCGTTCGTCGAACCGTTCACCGACCTCGCCGAGCGCAACGGCGTCGTGTACCTGCAGGCGCACGACGCGTACCTCGACGTCTGGTTCCAGCTGGGCTGGATCGGCCTCGCCCTGTTCGGACTCACGATCGTCGGCGTCGTCTTGAGATCGTGGTGGTGGGCCGTCGACCGCCGCATGCTCTCGCGCGGGGTCGCGGCCCCGTGGTCGGCCCTCGACCTGTTGCCCTTGCTGCTCGTGACGGCCCTGCTCGTCCACGGGTTGACCGAGTCCCGGCTGATCGTCGAGTGGGGCTGGGCCACGTTCGTGGTCGTCGTGCTCGTGACGCGCCGCGACCCCTTCGGCTGGACGGGCCACGACCGGTGACCTCCGGCCACGGCCACGGGTTCGACCGCAGCCGCGATCCCCTACGCCGGTACCTCTCGGCCTGGATCGGCTTCTCGGCCGGCGGGCACTTCTCGCAGGCCCTCTCGGTCGCCATCGTGCTCTACGCGTTCTCGACCCAGTCGGTCCGCGCCCTGATGGGGTGGCCGGGCTCGCTCGCCGTCCTGGGCACCCTCGTGGTGCTCGCGACCCTCTCCCTGGTCGGAGGCCGACACCACATCGAGTGGCACGGCATCCTGCCGGTCTCGCTCATCGCCCTCTTCGGCTTCATGGCCCTCAGCGTCTTCTGGAGCGAGTACACCTGGGTCACCGTCGGCGGTGTGGCCTACGCCGTCGGGTTCGGCGCCCTCGGGCTGTACCTGGCCCTGGGCCGCGACCTGGTCCAGGTGGTGCGGGCCTTCGGGGACGCGCTCCGCATCCTGCTCGTCGTGTCGCTGTCGCTCGAGGTGCTGAGCGGGCTGCTGATCGACCAACCGATCGCGTTCCTCGGAATCCAGGGAAACCTCGCCGCGGGCGGTCCGATCCAGGGCATCTCGGGCACGCGCAACTACCTGGGCTTCCTGGCGACGCTCGCGGTCATCACGTTCGCCGTCGAGTTCCTCACCCGGTCGGTCCCTCGGCGGCAGGCCGTCGCCTCGGGCGTGCTCGCCCTCACGGCGCTCGGTTTCGCCCGCTCCCCCGCGACGGCGGTCGCGGTCATCGTCCTGATCGTGGCGGGAGTGGCGCTCGACGCGCTGCGCCGGGCCCCCGAGTCGAGACGGTCGCTCCTGCAATCGGTCTTCGCGGTGATCGTGGTGCTGGGTGGTGGGCTGGCCTACGCGGGTCGCTCGCGCCTCCTGGACGCGGTGGACGCGACCAACGACCTTTCGGTGCGGTCGCTGCTCTGGGCGCGCATCCGCGAACTGGCGGCGGTGCACGACATCGTCGGCTGGGGCTTCGTCGGGCAGTGGCCGACCGGGATCTTCCCGTACTCGACGATCATCGCGCCGAGCGGCCGACCGCACGAGACGGGGCTCAACGCGTTCTTCGACATCTGGCTGCAACTGGGCCTGGTCGGCGGGTTGCTCCTCGTCGTGGCCGGCACCCTGGCGTTCGTGCGCAGCTGGATCACGGCGTCGGGTCACCCGATCGTGGCGTACGTCTGGCCGGCGCTCGTCCTGGTGCTGATCGGGGTCACCGCCGTCGCCGAGAGCTTCGTGTTGTTCGAGGGAACCCTGATGACCTTCGTCGCCATCGCGACGATCGCCGCCCGCAAGCGGTCGTGGCGGTCACGGCTGCCGCAGGCGAACCGCCGGTAGGAGGCGCGGCTCGGTCGGGTGCCGTCGCGGACGTCGGTCGCCGGTCGCGACCCGGCGCGCCGCTTCAGTCCTCGAGGACCCAGCGCGGCCCGGGGCGGTTGCCGAGCAGGGTCTGCAGCCGGCGTCGGAAGCCCCACTGCGTGACGCGCAGCATGGCCTCGACGACGATGGCCTGACTCATCTTGGACTCGCCGAGCTCGCGTTCGCGGAACTCGATGGGCACCTCGACGACGCGCCCCCCGCCGTCGAGGACGCGGAGGGTCATGTCGACCTGGAAGCAGTACCCCTTCGAGTCGATGCCCGTGAGGTCCATCGCTTGCAGCGCCTCACGGGTGTAGGCCCGGAACCCCGCCGTGACGTCCTTGAGCTGCAGTCCGAGGGCGAGGCGGGCGTAAAGGTTGCCGCCCCGGCTCAGGACCTGGCGCGAGACCGGCCAGTTGATGACCGAGCCGCCGGGAACCCACCGCGAGCCGATCGCGAGGCTCGGCGTGCCGGGGCCGGACGCGCTGACCAGGGCGATCATCTCGGGCAGCTTCTCGGGCGGGTGCGAGCCGTCGGCATCCATCTCGACGACGACGTCGTAGCCCCGCTCGAGGCCCCAGCCGAAGCCCATGACGTAAGCGGAACCGAGCCCGAGCTTGCCCGTGCGGTGCATCACGTGGATGCGGGGATCGGTGGCGGCCATCGTCTCGGCCAACTCACCGGTGCCGTCGGGGCTGCCGTCGTCGACCACGAGCACGTCGATCTCGGGGGCCGCGGCGAACAGGCGCCCCAGGATGAGCGGGAGGTTCTCGACCTCGTCGTAGGTGGGGAGGACGACGAGGGCGCCGGCGCCGGTGTGCGCGGAGGAGGTCATGCGATCGGGTGGCTTTCGGTACGGGGGCGGCAGGGTGCGTCCATCATTCCACGGCTGCGCCAGGGCCTCATCCGCGCTCGTCGAGCGTCGAGCAGTCGGCTGCCACGAACCAGCCGGTCGGGGCGATCGGCACGAGGGCCTTGCCGTCGTCGAGCACGACGTCCCCGCTGCGGCACTGGTCGACGACCTGGTCGTAGTTCGACTGCCACGGGCCGTAGTCGCTGCGGAGCACGTGGTCGAGCTGTGGGTGCCACAGGACGGCCCCGGCGAAGGCGGCGAGGAGGACGGCGCCCGCGACCGTCGTCACGGCGCGGCGCCGCGCGAGGAATGCGTCCGCGGCGAGGGCGACGGCGGTCAGGAGCAGCATCGACGGCACGAGCGCGTACCTCAGGTAGCCGGACGTCGCGAGCCAGCCCGGGCCGTTCAGACCGTATTCGGTGAGCCCGCTCGCGTTCGCGACGATGCCGGCGGCCCAGAGGAGCGGTGCGTAGACGACGAGACCCAGGACCAGCCAGAGACGTCGACGCCGCCCCGCCACGGCGGCCCAGCCGGCGCAGAGGACGATGCCCGCCAGCACGAGTACCGCGATGCCCCAGGACGTCTCGACGAGCAGGTCGGAGGCCGTTCCGGATGACGCGACGAAGGTCGACATGACCGGCTGAGCCAGGAAGCTGAGGACGAGGTCGGTCAGATCGGGTGCGGGGTAGGTCGACGCCGGACGGGGGAAGGCCCACGAGGTCCACAGCTGCACGGCCACCCCCACGAGCAGGGCACCGGACACCGGCCACGAGCGTCGGTGCCGGACGGTGACGAGGACCAGGGGAACCAGCAGGACCGACTGGACCTCGGTGAGCGCGCAGACGAGGACGACGCCCGCCTGCAGGCCGCCGCCCCACCAGGTGCGCGGCACGTGCAGCACCGCCCAGAACAAGAGCCAGAGCAGGTACCAGTGCAGGTTGGCCAGGTTGCCGGACACCTCGATCGGGGCGATCGGGGCGAGCACGGTCACGGCGGCGATCGCCACCCGGGCGGCCGAGGACACGACGTACTGACGACTGAGGACGAAGACGAGCGCGGTCACGAGGCCGGCCACCCCGCAGCAGACCGCAGCGATCACGTGGGCCACGTCCCCGAGATCGCCCACGAGAACCGCCAGGTCGGTCGCCAGGCGCGCGCCGAGGTGCTGATAGCCGGCGTAGGGGGTCACGAGGGACTCCCAGGGGCCGAGGTCGAGCCGCTGCGAGAGGAAGATCGGGCCGTCCTCCGCCCAGAGGGTCGACCTCGCCGCCTCGGGGAGGCGCCACCACGACACGAGGGCCGCCACGACACCCAGCGCGGCAGCCGTGCCGACGTCGAGGACGAGGCGGGGCGCTCGTCGCGCGTCGGCGGCATCGTCGTCGACGAAGTCCGCCGACCGGTCGGTCGTGGTGTTCGGAAGCGCTCGGGTCACCGGACGATTCTGCTGCATCCCCGTCCGGGCGCGCTCCCCCGGCGCGCCGGGTGCCGGCCGGGTCGACTGTTAGCATCACTGCATGGTCTCGTTGGAGAAGACGCTCATCGTCATGCCCGCCTTCAACGAAGAGGCCGCGGTCGGAGACGTCGTCCGAGAGGTGTTCGGCGCCCTGCCCGGCATCAGCGTGCTCGTCGTGAACGACGGATCGCGGGATCGCACCGTCGAGGTGGCCCGTGCCGCGGGCGCGACCGTCCTCGATCTGCCCTTCAACCTCGGTGTCGGCGGGGCCATGCGTGCCGGGTTCAAGTTCGCGCGGGCCAACGGCTTCGAGAACGTCGTGCAGGTGGACTCGGACGGGCAGCACGATCCGGCAGGGGTCCCGCTGCTGCTGAAGGCCCTGGAGTCCCACGACGTCGCCATCGGCGCCCGGTTCGCGGGCGAGGGCGACTACGAGGCGCGCGGGCCGCGCCGCTGGGCGATGGTCGTGCTCGCCACGGTCGTGAGCCGCATCGCCCACACGCCCTTGACCGACACCACCTCCGGATTCCGGGGGGCCGGCCCGCGGGCCGTCGAGATCTTCGCCGAGCACTACCCTGCCGAGTACCTCGGTGACACCGTCGAATCACTCGTGCTCGCCGCCCGGGCCGGCTGCCGCCTCACCCAGGTGCCGGTGTCCATGCGGGTCCGGGCCGGCGGCATCCCGTCACACGATCCCGCCAAGGCCGCCGTGTACCTCGGACGAGCGTGTCTCGCCCTCGTCATCGCGCTGTGGCGGCCGCCCCTGTCCCTGCGCAGCGACGCGGGGGTCGCCGCGTGAGCGTCACGACCTACGTCTTCGGCATCGTCTCGGCCCTCTTGGTGCTCGTCGTCGTCTTCGAGTTGTTGCGTCGTCGCCGCGTCCGCGAGCGCCACGCCCTGTGGTGGATGGTCGCGGGCACCCTCGCGCTGCTCATCGCCGTCTTCCCGCACGTCCTGACGGGCCTGGCCGGACTGCTCGGCATCGCCGTGCCCACGAACCTCGGGTTCTTCGTCTGCGTGGTCGTCCTCTTCCTCGTCTCGGTGCAACACAGCGCCGAGCTGACCATCCTCGAAGAGAAGTCGCGCACCCTGGCCGAACACGTGGCCCTCCTCGACGAGCGCGTCTCCCGTCTCGACCGCGCTGCGGACAGGAAGGCCTCGGCGGACGACGTGGGTGCCACCGGCCGTGGCGTGACGACGTCGCACCCCGAGGGCGATGCCACCGGGCACGAACCCGACGCGGGCCTGCGGACCGACGAGCCCACCGACCGGGCCGGCCGCTCATGACCGCGTCGCCCCGCGTCACGGTGGTGACGCTCGCCTATGGTGACGAGGCCGTGCTGGACCGAGCCGTCCGTTCGGTGCTCGACTCGACCGGCGTCGACGTCGACCTCGTGTTGGTCGACAACGGGTGCACGAGCGACGCCGTCCGCGACCTGCCCGATGATCCACGGCTGCGGATCGTGACCCCCCACGAGAACCTCGGCTTCGCAGGCGGTGTCAACCACGGTGCCCGCTTCGCGGAGGGCGAGTTCCTGGCCCTGGTCAACTCGGACGCCGAGGTCGCACCGGACGCCCTCGCCAAGCTCGTGGCGGTGGCCTCCCGCCCCGGCGTGGGCATCGCGACGGGCAGCATCCGGCTGGCATCCGATCCCGGACGCATGAACTCGGCAGGCAACCCCGTCCACGTCGTCGGCCTCAGCTGGGCCGGCGGCATGAACGAACCGGCGAGTGACCACGCCGCCCAGACCCTCGTGGCCTCCGCCTCCGGTGCAGGCCTCGTCCTGCGTCGCGACCTCTGGACGCGCCTGGAGGGATTCGCCGACGAGTACTTCGCCTACCACGAGGACGTCGATCTCAGCTGGCGCACCTGGCAGGCGGGACTGACCGTCGTCTACGTCCCTGACGCCGTGGTGATCCACCACTACGAGTTCAGCCGGAACCCCCTCAAGATGTTCCTGCTCGAGAAGAACCGACAGATCTTCCTGCGGACCGCCTACGGTCGACGCCTGCGCGTCGTGACCTGGCTGCCCGTCACCGCCCTCGGACTCGTCATGACCCTGGTGGCCCGGAGCCAGGGGTGGGCTGCCGAGAAGAAGCGGGCCGATGCCTGGGTCCGTGACAACGCCGCGTGGATACGACAACGACGTCGGTGGGTGCAGAGCCGGAGGGTCGTGTCCGACCGAGACCTGGCCCCGCTGCTCTCGGCCACCCTGGACCAGCAGGTGTTCCCGCTCCCCGCCGGCGCCGGCCTCCTGCAGGCGTCGATGCGCCTCTACTGGAGGGTTGCGCGCTCGCTGCTCTGATCCACGTCCGGTGACGACGCCGACGGGCGACGGCCGACCGACAACAGGACGACGACCACGAGGTTGACCGTCGAGCCGACCAAGAAGCCGATGCTGCCGGACGACACTCCCGCAGTCGGGCCCGACGCGACCATCACCGTGACGCCCGCGACGAACCCGGCCACCGAACTGAGGGCCACCTCGCGGGACCGACCGGCGGCGAGCATGAGGGCCGCCGGGATGAGCGCGACGGTGAAGACGTAGACACCCAGCATCAGGAATCGCAACAGGGGTACCGCCGCGTCGCCCTCGGTCGGGTAGAACAGCGGCAGGTACCACGGAGCGAGCAGGACCATCGCTCCGAAGAGGAGAGCCGCCCCCCCCGCGAATGCCAGGAACAACGACAACGGCCCACGGTGGCGCAGCGACGAACTCGTCGCCCGGTGGGCGAACGCGGGGATCACGATCTGACTGACGGCCTGGCCGAGCATGGACGCGGGAGTGGCCAGCGTGAAGGCTGCTGCGAAGAACCCGGCCGCGTCGCCCGGAGCCCAGACCTGGGCCGAGATCATGGCCAGTTGGAGCAGGCCGTTGGTCGTCAACCCGGCCACCACGTTCCATCGGGCGAAACCGAGGACGGGCGAGACCTCGAGCTCGGGTCCCGCCAGACGGTTGCCACGGGGCAGGCAGGCGACGGCGAAGACGAGGTAGCCGACGGTCAGGGGGACCAGCACCCAGGTGCCCTGACCGGTGAGGCAGACCACGATCAACAAGCCGAGCGCGCCTGCGGCCGAGACGGAGTCCCAGAGCGCGACACGGGCGGCGCCGTGACGCCCCAGCCGACCGCCGCGGGCGTAGGCGTAGAGCCCGTAGCCGACGACGAGCCCGGCGGCGGACACGGCCACGAGAGGAGAGTTGCCGAGAGCCATGGCGACGGGCACGGTGGCCACGCCCAGGAGCAACGACGAGGCGAGCATGGTCCGTCCGAGGACACGGACGAGGGCGGCATCGGAGACGCGGCGGTGCAGGGCGAGGGCGAGGAAGCGCGAGGCGGTGTTCCCGGCCGCCGTCGGCCAGAGCAGGGCGACGAAGATCGACAGGGACAAGAGGGTCGAGGCGTGCCCGAGTGCTTCCGTGCCGAAGGTACGTCCGATCAAGACCGTGTAGACGAGACGGCTGACGCCCTGAGCGCCGATCCCGACGGTCGAGAGAAGGGCCGCCGAGGCCATCGCACCGTTCTTCCGCTCCACCGTCGTCGCGGTCGCGCCCTTCACACTCATGGCGTCAGCCTACGGTCAGCCAGATCGAGGTAGCGCCCACCATCGATATCATCGTCGGGGCCGCCCGTGCAGTTCACGCCCTCGGGGTGCCTGCCGATCCCGCGATCTGAGGACCACATGAACGTCGACACCCGCACCGCCTCACAGCCCTCCCGTTCGAAGGGCAGGTCCCGGCGCCCCCTCACCACCGTCCTGCTCTCCTTCGTGGCGTTCTGCCTGCTCGGCGGTACCTGGGCCATGGCCAACCCCCTGATGTCGCTCCCCGACGAGCCGGCGCACACCATCCACGCCGCAGCCGTCGTTCGGGGTGAATGGTCCGGCACGCCCACCGGCAAGGGTGGATGGACAGACGTCGAAGTCCCCGAGTACATCGCGATAGCCCACGATCTGCCGTGCTTCGCCTTCCGCAACGCCGAGTCGGCCCAGTGCCAGATGCTCGTCCCGGACTCCGAGGTCGAGACCACCGTGACGACCTCGGCGGGTTCCTACGACCCCGCTTACTACGCCGTCGTGGGCCTCCCGTCTCTCGTCCTCGACGGGAAGGCCTCCTACTACGGCATGAGGGGCGTGAGCGTGATGCTCGTCTCCGCGTTCCTGGCCCTCGCCGTCGTCGCCCTGTCACAGCTCAGGCGACGGGGGTTCGCCCTCCTCGCCCTCGCCGTCGCGATCACCCCCAAGGTCCTCTTCCTGGCGAGCGGCATCAATCCCAACAGTCTCGAGATCGCCTCGGCCGTCATGCTGTTCTCCTGGCTGAGCCTGCTGGCCCAGAGATGGCGTGAGGACGGCGTCCCCCCGGTGCGCATCGCCATGGTCGCCGTCGCGGCCGTCGCCCTCGCGAACAGCCGCAGCATCGGCCCGCTCTACGTCCTGATCATCGTCCTGGCGACCCTGTTCGACCTCGAACTCGTCAAGCGCCTCCTCCGATCCCGCGCCTTCTGGGTCGGCGTCGTCGCGATCGGCGTCGGGACCGCCTTCAGCCTCGCCTGGACGGTCCTCTCGGCGAGCCTCAGCGTGTCCACCGAGAGCGCGGGCACAGGCACGGGCTTCGGTCTCGCCTTCCGGACCATGGCGTTCCTGACGTTCGAGAACCTGACCGGCTACGTCGGCATCTTCGGTTGGCAAGAGGTCCCCGCACCCTTCACCACCGTGGCCATCTGGGGCGGGCTGATGTTCGCCTTGGCCGTCGCCGGGCTGTTCCTCGGCCGGGGCCGACCGCGTCGCACCGTCCTGCTGCTCATCCTGGCGTTCCTGTTCATCCCGCCGCTCATGCAGGGCTACGCAGCGGCCGACTACGGCTACATCTGGCAGGCACGCTACCTGCTGGCGATCGTCTGCCCTCTCGTCATCGCCGGAGGCATCGCCCTCGACGACGCCTTCCCGACTGCGTTCACCCTGCCTGGTGCCCGCCGCCTCGCGGGCTTCGTCCTGGTCATCCTCGCCATCATGCAGTTCCACACCTACGTCTGGAATCTCCAGCGCTACGTGCTGGGAATGCCCGATGGCTGGTCGCGCATGTTCACCGATCCCGAGTGGCTGCCACCGGGCGGGTGGTACATCTGGGCTGCGGTCCTGCTCGTGACCCTCGTAGGCGGTGCCGTGCTCCTCGGCCGGGCGGCGTTCTCGCCGACGGACGACGTTCCAGCGACCGACGCCCCGTCGCTCGGAGCCTCGGATCGTGCCGACACGCGGCTGGAGGAACCCGCCGTCGATGATCGCGCCTCCTCGGTGGGGCCCCCCTCCGCCTGACGCCGCGAGGCGATCCACCCCGGCCGGGTGGAAGCACGAACGGGTGGCAGCCTCGTCGGCTGCCACCCGTTCGTGGTCTCGCCCCAGGGGGCCTCAGACGGTCAGGGAATGGTCACCGTCCGGCAGCCGAGGTTCAGCTGCCCCACGCCCGACGAGTCCTTGGCCGTGCCGCACACGGTCCGAGAACCGGGAGCGGCGGGGACGACCACCCCGAAGCCGTGCAACGGACCCGAGGTCGGGTACGACCGCGCGACGTCGGGACGGCTCTGGTCGGCGACGACCGTGGCGGCGGCGGCACCATCCACGGTGAACGCGACGGGCAACGGCGCAGCCGTGTCGGGATCGACCACCCAACCGTTCACCCGGACCCCTCCGGTCGTCCCGAGGGCCGACTCGAAGTTGCCGACCGGCAGCGCGCCGCCGACCACGACGGTCCGGCATCCCAACGTCGTGTTGCTCGTGCCCGCGCCCTGGTTGATGGCGTAGACGCAGACCGAGTGGGACCCGGCCGACGCCGTCACGGTCGAGCTGAAACCGTGAGCTGCTCCGTAGGCGGGGTAGTTCCGGGCGATGTCCGGGCGAGCGTTCGACGCGGTCGTGACGCGTCCGACGCCGTCGACGTACACGTGGACGGGGATCGACGCAGTGGTGTCACCGTCGAGGGCCCATCCGGCGACCGTGATGGCGTTCGCCGAGGTCGAGACGACGTCGAGCGCTCCCACCGGTGTCGAGCCGACCGCCGTGACCGTCTTGCAGCCGAGGTTCGAGTTGCCCCCCGCGCCCTGGTTGATGGCGAAGAAGCACACCGAGCGCGCGCCCGCCGAGGCGGGCAGATCAGCCGTGAAACCGTGTGCCGCCCCGTTCGCCGGGTACGCGCGCCCGATGTCGGGTCGTTGCCCGGAGGCGCGTAGGGGGTACCCGACGCCGTCGACGTAGGCGTGGACGGCGATGGAGGCGGTGCTCTCGGGGTCGAGGGCCCATCCGTTGACGCGGACTCCGGTAGGAGCGGCGACGACCGAGTCGACGGCACCGACCGGGGACGCCGACGCGATCGTGACGGTCCGGCAACCGAGGGTCGTGTTGCCGTTGCCGCGCAGGCCGATGGCGTAGACGCAGACCTCGTGGGCGCCGGGGGACGCCGGGACGGTGCCCTGGAAGCCGTGGTTGTTGCCCTTGGACGGGTACGCAGCACCCACGTCGGGTCGCGACCGGTCCGCCGTCAAGGGGTACCCGGTCTTGTCGACGTACACGTGCACCCCGATGGGCGCGGGCAGGTCGCGGTCGAAGGCCCACCCGTTGACCGAGACGGACTCGAGACCGGTCGTCAGCGAGTCGAGCGCGCCCTGCGGACCGTTGCCGCCGGTCGTCGAGCCGAACCAGTCGGTGAAGTACACCCAGAAGTTGCGGTTGCCGTAGGCGGAGCACGAGTCGCCCGTCCCGTTGAGGTTCGCGAGCGCCGGGGCGTTGGGCGTGTAGGGCGTGTAGTAGTACAGGTTGGCGGTCGCCTGGTTCTTGATGAAGACGGACTTCGATCCGCAGGCGGCGTTGGGGTTGTAGAGCACGGTCCGATTGCCACCGGGTGCGTACTGCGTGAAGTAGTTGCTCGTCCCGGCCGGGTTGGCGTACCGCTTGAACTGCCACGACGCCTTGTAGAGCTGGTTGTAGACCCCGGCGAACGACGGATCGCAGCCACCGTTGGCACTGTCCGGGCAGGCGTACCCCATGGCACGCTCGAGCCGGGCATCGGACGGGGCCCTGGCGATCGAACCCGAGACCAGGCTCTGCTCCTTCTGCAGCGTCACCAGCAACACCTGCGGGTTGATGCCGCAGGCCTGGGCGACCTTGGCGATGATCCGCGAGACCGGCTCCTGGCTCGCCCCCTGATAGGCGTTGCACATGGCGTCTGCGGGACGCGACGCCGTGTCGAGGCGCTTCACGTTGAGGCAGTTCGAGTTCGAGCAGCTGCCGATCCGGGACGCGAGGAAGGACTGCACCTGCGATTCGGACATCGCCCCCGAATTGAAGAACACCTGGTCCGTGATGATGTTGCCCGGGTCGAAGTCCGCCCCCGAGAGAGCCTGGGCCGGCGGCGAGGACGCCCCCCATGACAAGCCGGTCAACAGACCGGCGGCGACGGCGACGGCCGCAGCCATCGCGATGATCCTTCTGGACACGGGTGGCCTCCCTGGGGCACGCGGTCGAGGCGCCTCCCCACCGCCGCCCCCTGGCGGCGTACCTCGTCGTTCGAGCGGGAGACCGGATGCGAAGCCCGACCAGTCCTCCGACTTTAGCCTCCCGTACCCCGACCGGAAGGCCCTGTCCCCCGAAGACGGGTCAGTGGTCGATCGACCTCAGCGACTGCTCGACACGCCGACGCTCACCCCTCGTCACGCCCGAGCGCCGACGCGAGACGAGCGCCCCGGCGACCGCCGACGGCAGCCCACGGCACACCGAGCCCCAGTCCCGACGTGACAGCTGGGCCCCGCTGGGGCGGGCCAGATCGATCAGGAGGCGCGCGAGGGTCCGCAGCGTCACCCGCGCCACGAACCCTGCCGAACCGTTGCGGACGACGACGAGCAGGCGGTTCCGCATGCTCTGTCGCCGCACGAGGGCACCGCTACCGGCCGAGCTCGCCGCGTGTCGATGGATCGTCCGGGCCGAGTCGGCGTGCACGATCTCGAGGCCCGCGAGCCGGAGCCGCCACGAGACGTCGAGGTCCTCGTAGTACATGAAGAGCCCCTCGTCGAAGCCCCCGACGGCCTCGAGGGCCGTCCGCCGGACGAAGGCCGCCCCTCCCGAGAATCCGAAGGGGTCGGCAGGATGGTCGACGACGTCGTCGGAGGGCTGCAGCCAGTCTCGATCGCGACCGTTGCCGTCGGGGGCGAGTTCGACACCGGTTCCGTTCAGCAGGCCGACGGCCTCGGGAGCCGACGACCGGAGCCACGCCGTCCCGCGGCCGTCGACCAGCGCACCCTCGTCCCGAGCGGTGGCGCGTACGAAACCGCCCTCGAGCGTCACGGTGGCCGAGGCGGCGGCCACCCGAGGTCCGCCGGCGCGCAGGGCTGCGAGGCCCGCCTCCACGAAGCCGGGTTCGGCGACCGCGTCGTTGTTCAGCAGCACGACGACGTCACCGCGCGAGGCCTCGATGCCTCGACGCACCCCACCCGCGAAGCCGGCGTTGGTCGCCTCTTCCACCACGACGAGATCGGGAACGAGGCGCCGGAACGGTTCGGTGCCGCCAGGCGACGCCTCGTTCTCGACGAGGACGATCTCGAACGAGGCGCTCGCTCGCTGGCCGACGAGCGACTCGAGGCAGCGCAGCGTGAGTTCGGGTTGACGCCAGTTGACGACGATCACGGATGCGTCCATCCGACCATTCTGACAGCGCCGGGGGCGGGTGCCGGTGACGCCCTCGTATAGTGGGAGCGCACTCGCGGGGCCCACCGGCCCGCACCACCGTCCTTGGGAGTACCCACCGTGCCTGTTTCCACGTCGAGCGTCGTCTCGGTCGTCATCGTCAATTTCCGCGGGACGGACGACACCCTCGAGTGCGTCGCCCGCCTCACCGAGGTGGATTGGCCGACCGACCAGCTCGAGATCGTCGTGGTCGAGAACGGTTCGGGCGACGACAGCCGCCAGCGTCTCGAGGCCGAGCTCGGTGGCCACGCCAACGTCAAGATCGTCGTCTCGAAGGACAACCTCGGGTTCACCGGTGGCAGCAACCTCGGCGCCAAGAAGGCCAAGGGCGAGTTCGTGGCGTTCCTGAACAACGATGCCAAGCCCCACCCCGGATGGATCCGTGAGGCGCTCGACCAGTTCAACGTCAGTCCTCGGGTCGCGGCAGTCGGCAGCAAGGTCCTGGACTGGGACGGCAAGGCCATCGACTTCGTCCAGGGCAGCCTCACCTGGTTCGGCATGGGTTACAAGGACCGCGTCACCGAGGTCGACGACGGCCAGTTCGACACCCCGAAAGACCTGCTCTTCGGCACGGGCTCCGCCTTGTTCGTGCGCAAGTCCGTCTTCGAGCAGGTCGGTGGCTTCGACGAGAAGCTGTTCATGTTCTACGACGACGTCGACCTCGGCTGGCGACTGAACATCCTGGGCTACCGGGTCCGATTCGCACCGCAGTCGATCGTCTTCCACAAGCACCACGGCTCGATGAAGAGCTTCGGCGAGCACCGAGAGATGTACCTGCTCGAGCGCAACGCCCTGATGCTGCTCTTCAAGAACCTCTCGGACGAGAGCCTTGCGAAGTTCCTGCCCGGTGCCCTCGCGTTGCTCGCCCGCCGCGCCGTGGCCAAGAGCGGCCTCGACTCCGAGATGTTCGACATCCGCCGCTTCGTCGGGGCGGCCGACGAGTTCGACCCCGAGACCCCCGTGTCGAAGGACACCATGGCGGGCCTCTTCGCACTCGACCAGTTCGTCGCCGAGCTGCCCGATCTGCAGGCCGCGCGAGACGACCTGCAGGCACGCCGGACCAAGACCGACGGAGAAGTCTTCCGGCTCTTCGGCGACATCTTCAAGCCGCTCTTCGGCGACCCCTACTACCTCGAGGGTTTCCGCTCCATCGTCGACGCCTTCGACATCCGCGAGCACACCCAGCGGACGAAGGTGCTCGTCATCACGGGTGATGCCATCGGCGACAAGATGGCCGGGCCGGCCATGCGGGCCTGGAAGATCAGCGAGGCCCTCTCCGAGCACAGCGACGTCCGGCTCCTCACCTGGAACGTCGCGGCCCGCAAGTCCGACCTCTTCGAGGTGGATCGCGTCCGCCTCCAGAACGAGCACGAGATGAAGGCGCACGAAGAGTGGGCCGACGTCATCGTCTTCCAGGGCCACGCCCTGCACCACTTCACGACCCTCAAGAGGTCGAAGAAGATCATGGTCGCGGACCTCTACGACCCGATGCACCTCGAACAGCTCGAACAGGGCCGAGAGTGGGGCCTCGCGCAGTGGAAGAACCAGGTCGCCTCGGCCACCGACGTCCTCAACGAGCAGCTGCTCCGAGCCGACTTCTTCCTCTGCGCCTCCGAGCGTCAGCGTCTCTTCTGGCTCGGGCAGCTGGCCGGCCTCGGGCGCATCAACCCCGAGAACTACGCGGCTGACGAAAACCTCGAGAAGCTCATCGCGATCGCCCCGTTCGGCATGGACTCCACTCCCCCTGCGCACACGCGCAAGGCCATCCGGGGCGTCGTCCCGGGCATCGGCGAAGACGACAAGGTCGTCATCTGGGGCGGCGGGATCTACAACTGGTTCGACACGCTCACCCTGATCCGTGCCATCGCCCTGCTCGCCGAACGGCGCCCGGACGTCCGCCTGTTCTTCCTCGGGGTGGCCCACCCCAACCCCGACGTGCCCGAGATGGCCATCGTCGCGCGGACCCGCCAGCTCGCCGCCGAGCTGGGAGTCGCCGGCAAGAACGTGTTCTTCAACGAGCAGTGGGTCGCCCTCGACGACCGCGCCAACTACCTGCTCGAGGCCGACGCCGGCGTCAGCACGCACTACGACCACATCGAGACGACGTTCTCCTTCCGGACGCGCATCCTCGACTACATGTGGGCGAACCTGCCCATCGTCACGACCCGGGGTGACAGCTTCGGCGATCTCGTCGGCGCCGAGGGGATGGGTGTGGCCGTCCCCGAGCGTGACGTCGAAGCACTCGCCGACGCGCTCGAGTCCGTTCTCTACGATCCCGAGGTGACGGCGGCGACCCGGGACGCGGTGTCCCGGGTTCGCGAGGACTTCACCTGGGAGAAAGCGCTCTCCCCGCTCGTGGAGTTCTGCCGTGACCCGCACGTCGCACCGGACCGTGCCCTCGAGAGCACGGCGGTCACGACCGTCAAGGCGCTGCGCGGCAAGGTCGCCAGGTCGAGCGAGGAGAAGTTCCACGAGATCGCCAACCGCCGTCACGGCGTCGCGCGCGACATCGCGCTCGCCCGCCACTACGTGACCGACGGAGGCGGCATCGAGGTGCTGCGCAGCAAGGTGCAGAACCGTCTGGCGACCATGCGCGCCAGCAAGTACGGCAAGTAGGCTCCCGCCCTCCCGTGAACCGGTCCGCCTCAGCCGACCGGGGTATAGTGCTTCAGTTTTGACCACGAAGGGGTCCACGCCCATGACCACCACGACACCGAGCAGTACGTCGGGCGAGCGCTTCGAGCGCCTCGCGAAAGAGCCCATGGTCGTCGCGGGCCAGCCGTCGAAGGTCTTCGGCGGCACCTTCGGCATCGTGCGTGAGATCTACTCGCACCGGCAGCTCCTCGACCTGCTGATCCGACGCGACCTCAAGTCGCGCTACAAGGACAGCGCGCTGGGGTTCCTCTGGACCCTCATCCGCCCCATCACCCAGCTGATCATCTACTACGTCGTCCTCGGGCAGATCCTCGGCGCCGCGCGCAACATCCCCGAATTCGCGGTCTACATCTTCTCTGGCCTCACGATCTACGGCTTGTTCAGTGAGATCATCGCGGGCTCGACGTCGTCGATCGTCAGCAACGGTGGCCTGATCAAGAAGGTCTACACGCCTCGAGAGATCTACCCCCTGGCGAGCATCGGCTCGGCCCTGTTCAACTTCGGCATCCAGATGGTCGTACTGATCGGGGCCACGATCGTCACGGGCAGCTTCCCGGCGCACCTCGACATCCTGTACTTCTTCCCGTCGGTGCTCCTCATCCTGATCTATGGCACGGCGTTCGGACTCCTGCTCGCCGCCTTGAACGTCTACCTGCGCGACATGCAGTACCTGGTCGAGGTGTTGTTGATGCTCGCGATGTGGGCATCGCCCATCGTCTACGCCTGGACGATGGTCTCGAACGCCCTGACGGGTGGCCGTGAATGGCTGCTCGGTCTCTACACCGACAATCCGATCACCCTCGCGGTGCTCGGATTCCACCGTGCCTTCTGGATCGCCGGCGACGACTCGTCGTACCCGGCCGACCTGTTGCTGCGCATGGGCGTCGCCGCCTTGATCGGGCTGGTGCTCGTGTACGCGTTCCACCGCGTCTTCGCCCGCCTGCAGGGCAACTTCGCCCAAGAGCTCTAGACCCGAACGGACGTCCCGCACCCATGAGCACCGATCAGTTGTCGACCCCTCTGGCCTCACCCGATTCCCCCGCCGGCTCGCCCACCGTGGTGTCGATCGAGAACGTGTCGAAGAAGTTCGTCATCCGCAAGGACAACTCGCTGAAAGAGCGTCTCGTCACCCTCGGACGCGCCGGTCGTCGGCACAGCGAGGAGTTCTGGGCGTTGAAGGACGTCTCGCTCGAGATCCCCGCCGGCAGCACCATCGGTCTCCTCGGCCCCAACGGCTCCGGCAAGAGCACCCTGCTGAAAGCCATCGGCGGCATCATCGAGCCCACGTCCGGGTCGATCAAACGTCGTGGTCGACTCGCCGCCCTGCTCGAGTTGGGCGCCGGCTTCCACCCCGACCTGACCGGCCGGGAGAACGTCTTCCTGAACGCCTCCATCCTGGGTCTCAGCCAGGCCGAGACCGAGGACCGCTTCGACGACATCCTCGCCTTCTCGGGCATCGGCGACTTCATCGACACCCAGGTCAAGTTCTATTCGTCCGGCATGTACGTGCGGCTCGCCTTCGCGGTCGCCATCCACACCGATCCCGACGTCCTGCTCGTCGACGAGGTGCTGGCCGTCGGTGACGAAGCCTTCCAACGCAAATGCCTCGACAAGATCCGCGAGTTCCAGCGACAGGGCCGCACGATCATCCTCGTCAGCCACTCGCTCGGGCAGGTGCAAGAGCTCTGCGACCGGGCGGTCGTCCTCTCCCGAGGCGAGGTCAAGTTCGCCGGGTCGGCAGCGGACGCGGTCAAGAACTTCCGCGACATCCTCGAGGGTCGGCGAATCGCCGAGGCAGAAGCCGCCGAACCCGAGGTCGAGGCGGCTCCCGGCCGCGTCACCGCGACCGAGGTCTTCGTCGAGGGACGCGCCGCCGGCGAAGAGCTTCAGCCCGGAGACACCCTCGTGGTCCGCATGCACTACAGTCACAGCACGCCCCTGCCGACGTGGCATTCGGGGTTCAAGATCGAGACGAACCTGGGCACGCAGGTCTACGGAACCGACAGTCGTCGGATGGGTCTCCGACACGCCCCCCTCGACGGGACGGCCAGCGTCGAGTACCGCCTCGACGACATCCAGTTCGGAGGCGGGCCCTACTTCGTCCACAGCTTCCTCGCCGCGGCCGACGGGTCACACATCGCCATCCAGCGTCAGGCCGCGCGGTTCGTCATGGCCGACGACGAGTACGCGGCCGGTGTCGTCCGCATCCCGGCCACCGTCCGAGAGCTCGAATCCTGAGCGGACGCGGCCCGGGGACGGTCCTGCTCGACGCGACGTCCATCCCTCCGACCAAGGGCGGCGTCGCGCGATACATCGCCGGGCTCCTGACGGGTCTCGGCGAGACGGGAACGGTCGTCACGGTCGTGGTCAAGCCCGACGATCTCGACTGGCTCCGCGAGCAGGCACCGACCCACCGCTACGTCGTGGCGCCGTCGCTGGTGTCCCGTCGGCCGATGCGGCTCGCCTGGGAACAGATCGCCCTCCCGGTCCTGGCCCACCGCCTCGGCGTCCAGACCCTCCACTCGCCCCACTACACGTTCCCGATTGTCCTCAGCCGACGCACGGTGGTCACCCTGCACGACGCGACCTTCTTCGGCAGCCCCGGCGACCACTCCACGGGCAAGCGGCGTTTCTTCTCCGTGTGGACGAAGGCTGCTCGACGTTGGGCACGAGCGGTCGTCGTGCCCAGCGCCAGCACGGCGGCCGAACTCGACCGTCACGTCGGCCCGTCGAGGGCACCCGTCGTCGTCGCGCACCACGGGGTCGACCGGGCGGTCTTCCACGCTCCGTCGACCGACCAGGTCCGGGCGTTCGCCGAGGTGAACGGGCTGACGACCGACCCGGGGTGGATCGCCTTCCTCGGGACGGTGGAACCCCGCAAGAGCGTGCCGTCCCTCATCGAGGCCCACCGCCTCCTCGGGCCCGACGCTCCTCCGCTCCTCGTCGCCGGTGGTCTGGGCTGGGACGCGGACGCCGCGCGGACCTTGACCGAGGCGGGCAACCGTCCCGGAGCAGCGCTCCGGCACCTCGGCTACCTCCCCCTCGACGACCTCTCCGCCTTCCTGGGCGGGGCGAGCGTCGTGGCGTACCCCAGCACGGGCGAAGGGTTCGGGTTGCCCGTGCTCGAGGCGATGGCTACGGGCGCCGCCGTCCTGACGACGCGGTCGACGGCTCTGCCCGAGGTCGGTGGCGACGCCGTCGCCTACGCCGAGGCGACCGTCACCTCGCTCAGGACGGCGTTGTCGGCGTTGCTCTCCTCACCCGACGAGCGGTCCCGCCTCGGTGCCCTGGCACGAGAACGTGCCACACTCTTCACCTGGGCGCGGTGCGCGCTCGCGCACGACGAGGCCTACACGACACCATGACCACCCCCACCCGTTCCGACGAGCCCACCGTGGCGATCGTCACGGTCAGCTACAACTCCGGCCGCTACCTGAGCGCTTTCCTCGCGTCGACCGAGTCCGCCTCGGCGGAGCCGACCCGTCTGGTCGTCGCCGACAACGCGTCGAACGACGTCGACGCGGCCCGGACGACGACCGAGGGCGCCGGTGGTCGTTTCGTCGAGGTCGGGGCGAATCGCGGCTACGGCACGGCGGTCAACCGGGCCGTCACCCACCTGCCGAGTTCGGTCCACCACGTCCTGATCTCGAATCCCGACGTCGTCCTCGCCCCCGGCGTCGTCGACGTCCTGCTCGACACCCTCCGCTCCGGCGACGACATCGCCGCGGTCGGCCCGGCGATCGTCGAAGCCGACGGTGAGCCCTACCCCTCCGCTCGACAGATCCCCTCGTTGCGAACGGGCCTCGGTCACGCGCTGTTCGCGAACCTCTGGCCGACGAACCCCTGGTCTCGCTCGTACCGGCGCGAAGGCGAGCACGAGGCCCGGCGCGACACCGGCTGGCTCTCCGGTGCCTGCCTACTCGTGCGTCGCGACGTGTTCGACGAGTTGGGAGGGTTCGACGAGCGCTACTTCATGTACTTCGAAGACGTCGACCTGGGCTATCGCATCGGCCTCTCCGGCCGCCGGAGCGTCTACGAGCCCGCCGCCACCGTCGTCCACGTCGGCGCCCACTCGACGCGCGAGTCGTCGGACGCGATGCGACGTGAGCACCACCGCAGCGCCTACCGTTTCCTCGCGTCGAAGTACCGCGCGTGGTACCTCTGGCCCGTCCGCGCCGCACTCCGCGTCGCTCTCGAGGCTCGCTTCCGGCTCGGCGGGCTCCCCCGCCGGGCGTCCACCCCGAACCCGACGGGAAAACGATGACGCTGGCAGTCACCGCCATGGTCCGCGACGAGGCGGACATCATCCGCCGATGGGTCGATTACCACGTGGCTCAGGGCGTCGACGTGATCATCGTCACCGACAACGCCTCGACCGACGGCACCACAGAGATCCTCACCGAATTCGAGGCCGCAGGAACGATCGTCCTGCACCACGACCCCGAGCACCGGAAACAACAGGGTGCCGTCGTGACGCGCATGGCCCGAGAAGCCGCGACCGTCCACGGTGCCGACTGGGTCGTCAACGCCGACGCCGACGAGTTCCTGATCCCCCGGGACCGCTCGCTGCGGTTGGCCGACGTGTTCGCGCGACTCGACACCGGCCTGGGCTCGTTCTCGGTGCCGGTCGTCAACATGGTCGGGCCCGTCGCGCTCGACGGTCCCGGCATCGACCGGCTCGTGTGGCGTGACGAACGCACCAACGACGAACTCCGGGCGGTCGGCGTGCTCGCCCAGCCGACCACCAACGCGGTCCACGTCGCCGACGCCGACGTCACCGTCGCACAGGGCAACCACGTGGTGAGCATCGCCAGCACAGGTGCACCTGCGCAGGGGCTCGAACTCGAGGTGCTCCACCTTCCGTGGCGCTCCTGGACGCAGTTCCGGCGCAAGGTCGAGAGCGCAGGACTCGGGTACCTCGCCAGCCCTCATCTGACCCCCAGTCCCAATCACCACGGCATGCGCGACTACCGTCGCCTGCTCGACGGCACGCTCCTGTCCTACTACGCCGCCCGGCACGTGACGGATGCCGAGGCCGCCGAGGGTCCGTTCCGCCTCGATCGCTCGCTCGTCGAGTTCCTCGCGGTGGTGCCGCCCTCCGGCCCCTACCCGCCCGACGTCCCGTTCACCGAGCCGGTCGACCGGTACCTCGGCGGGCTCGGCCGTTCGCTCGTCGGCCGCGACGAACAGATCTCCCGGCAGGAGGCGCGGCTCGACCAGGCCGCGCAGGCCCTGTCGGACGCCGATGACGAGGCCGCTCGACTCCGTCGACACGCCGCCGGGTTGGAGGACGAGCTCGCTCGCACGCGTGCGGAGGTCGAGGCGATGAAGAACCGCCGGATCGTCAAGCTCGTCGACGGAGTCCGCGAACGAACCCGACGCACGAGATGAACCGTCGGTTCCGCCGCGCGTCCCGAGCGGTCGCCCGGATGCTGCGCGTCGAGCGCGTCTACGACCGTGGCCTCCGATCCGCACGCGTGGCGGCCGAACGACGACGAGACAGCCGTTGGCAGGCCGTCATCGGCGAGTTCCTGCAAACGGGCGTCTCGGTGTCGAGCAGTGGCGCCTGGGGCCGCCCCGACTCGGCCGGCATCCCGATGGTCATGTGCCTGTGGAACCGACCGGACCGGCTGCCTCACGTGCTCGACATGCTAGCGGCACTCGACGCCGAGCGTCCGGTCCGCCTCCTCCTGTGGAACAACAACGCGGCCGACGCGGCTCGCTACGCAGAAGCCGTCCGTGGCGCCGCGACCGGGAGCCTGGTCAGCGTGGATCTGGTCCAGAGCCCGGTGAACATCGGCGGTCTCGCCCGCTTCGTCGCCGCCCGTCTGTTGTGGAACGCCGGGTACCGCGGACCGGTCGTGATGTTGGACGACGACCAGGACGTCTCATCCCGTTTCGTCACGGATCTCCTGGCGGACTACGAGTCCCGATCCGTGGTCTCCTGGTGGGCCTTCAGTCAGCACGGATCGTACTGGGCCCGCGCCGAGATCGCTCCGGGCTCCCCCGCCGACCACGCCGGCACGGGCGGCACGGTGTACGACTGCGAACTGGTGTCGGACGACGCGTTCTTCGCTCGCCTCCCCCGCCGGTTCGCGTTCCTCGAGGATCAGTGGATGTCGTTCTTCGCACACGCCAAGGGCTGGCGTGTCGTCAAGGCGCGTACCGACATCAGCCTCGTGTCCGAGGAGTTGAACCAGTACCACGCCCTCAAACCCTTGAAGGACGTCTTCTACCATTTCCAACGACAGGTGGGACCGGCCTACGTCGTGGGCAGCGTCCGTCGGTCCGGCTGGGGCGACGGTCGGCTCCGGTCAGGTGGAGCGGCTCCGTCTCGAGCCAGCTGAGGCGTGAGGCCGGCCACACGACGACCGACGACACGAGACCGACCGGAACCCTCCGGTCGGTCTCGTGTCGTCGGTGGTCGGCGAGCCGACGTCAGTCGGCGAGGAGCTTCTGCAAGTAGAGACCGTATCCGCTCTTGGCGAGCGGAGCAGCCAACGCGGCCAGGTGCTCGTCGTCGATCCACCCGTTGCGCCAGGCGATCTCCTCGATGCAGCCGATCTTGTGACCCTGGCGATCCTCGATCACCCTGACGTATTCGGACGCCTGCATCATCGACTCGAAGGTGCCGGTGTCGAGCCACGCGGTGCCGCGGTCGAGGACCTGTACCTGCAGTTCGCCGGCCTCGAGGTAACGCTCGTTGACGGTCGAGATCTCGAGCTCTCCCCGAGCACTCGGCTCGATGGTCTTCGCGATCCCGACGACGGCGTTGTCGTAGAAGTAGAGACCGGGGACGGCGAAGTTGCTCTTCGGTGCCAGGGGCTTCTCCTCGATGGAGACGGCCTTGAACGCCTCGTCGAACTCGACGACCCCATAGGCCTTGGGATCGGCGACGTGGTAGGCGAAGATCGTCGCGCCCTGGACGTCGGCGTTCTTCTTGAGGTTCGAGCCGAGTCCGACGCCGTGGAAGATGTTGTCGCCGAGGACCAGGGCGACGCTGTCGTCGCCGATGAAGTCCTCGCCGATGACGAATGCCTGGGCCAGGCCGTCGGGCGATGGCTGAACGGCGTACTCGATGGTCATGCCCAGCTGCGACCCGTCGCCGAGCAGTGCCCGGAACTGGTCGTTGTACTCGGGCGTGGTGATGACGAGCACCTCGTGGATGCCTGCCATCATCAGGGTCGACAAGGGGTAGTAGACCATCGGCTTGTCGTAGATGGGCATGAGCTGCTTGGAGATGCCCTTGGTGATCGGCCAGAGACGCGTGCCGGACCCGCCGGCGAGGATGATGCCCTTCATGTCATTCGCCCTCTCCGGCGGCGTGTGCCGCATCCAAGGACGCATAGTAGGCGCGCATGTCGTCCCACGTCGGCAGGAGCCCCGCGACCGCCGCCTCGGCCAGCGTCGGCGCAGAGGTGTCCTTCGGTGAGAGCAGGGGCTCACCGGCACCCTCGGGGAAGACGAGGCCGATCTCGGGGTCGAGGGGGTCGATCCCGTGTTCGCGCTCGGCGTGGAACGTGTCGGAGACCAGGTAGCTGACCGTCGCATCGTCGGTCAGCGCGACGAACGCGTGCCCCAGGCCCTCGGACAGGTAGATGGCGCGCCGGTCGACGTCGTCGAGGAGCACGGAGTCCCATTGGCCGTAGGTGGCGGAGCCCACCCGGATGTCGATCACGTAGTCGAGGACCGCACCATGCGTCGCGGTGACGTACTTGGCCTGGCCGAGCGGGACGTCGGCGAAGTGGATGCCTCGGACGACACCGCGCTTCGAGACGGAGGTGTTGGCTTGACGAAGCTGGACGGGGTGCCCGACCACCTCGGCGAGCTTGTCGAAGCGGTACCACTCGAGGAAGACGCCCCGGTCGTCACCGAACTGCTTCGGGGTGATCTCGTAGCTGTCTGGGATCTTCAGTTCGCGGATCTGCACCGGGGCAGCTTACCAAGAGCCGGCGCGGGGCACGGAAGCGCCGATCGCGGCTCGCGCACTGCAGCCCCGGTCACCGCCGCGAGTAGTCCGCGTTGGTCTTGAGCTCGGAGCGTGGGATGGACAACGACGCGAGGATGTCGTAGAACCCCTGGCCGTTGATGTCTCGTGGTGCCATGCCGACGGCACGCAGGGCAGTGACCGTCGACTCGGTGGTCACGTGCCGCAGCATGCGTGGCGCCACGACGCAGACGTAGCCCCGGCCGACCTCGGGCAGGTTGTCGTAGCAGTGCAGGACGAGCATGTTTTCTCCTAGAGGTCAGGGACGCCAGTAGTCGGCGTTGGTCGTGAGCGCAGAACGTGGGATGGACATCGCGTCGAGCAAGCCCTCGAAGTCTCGTCGGGAGACCACGTCGAAGTAGGGGATGCCGACGGCTCGGACGGCGTTCACCTGCCCGATCGTGGTGAAGTGACGCAAGGACCGCATGCCCAGGAGAGCCGTGTAGCTCGTCCCGACCCCGGGCATGGACTCCGGGACGCGGACCGCGACGAGCCCGGACGTGTCGCGGACCGCCGATGCAGGACCCGGGTACGCCGCCACGTAGTCGAAGTGCCAGGCCTCGGGCCGGGAGAACGTGTTGCCCGTCGGCGCCCAGCCGTATCGCCCGCAGTTCGCGTCCATCCACCGCTTCGCCGACGACCCCGCCGCGTCGACCCCGGCGCCGAAGTCGCAGGAGATGCCCCAACCGTGGTTCGAGGTGCCCGGATAGGCGGCCAGGTTGCCGGTGCCCGCCTGGTAGCGGTTCCAGTAGTCGACCTGACGGTCGTACGAGCGGTAGCCCTCGGTGATCTGCAGGGGACGGCCGACGGCCGCCTGGAAGGCGAGGCCCATCGCGAAGTACTGCCGAGCGGCGTCGTCCCGCAGGAAGCCCGATCCGCCGACCGACGCGGGCACGGGGACCAGGAGGCCCGACGGGATGCGGCCGTTGGCCTGGCCTCCCCACGCCTGGGTCGCGGCCTGCGCGAGAGCCGACTCGATCGTCTGGACGCCGTCGGACGTCTCGCCGAGCGTCGTGGCGGCCCGACCGGACTGGGTCGAGAGCAGTCCCGAGGCACCCGCACCGGCGACGGCCGCGAGGCTCAGGAGCCCCCGGCGGCCGAGGACGGGGCCCAGGTCACGTGCCGAGGGCACAGAGGTATCAGGGCGCATGGAACGACGTTTGCACGCCGGCCTGCCATCGGTCTACCCCCAGAGGCAGGGGGCACGTCCGCGTCGAGGGTCTCCGGACCACTCGGTCAGCCGTCCCCGTCGGCTAAGATCGACCGACTCTTCCGCGACCGACCTGCAAGGAACACCTGTGAAAATCCTCGTCACCGGCGGAGCCGGCTTCATCGGCTCCAACTTCGTCCGCCGCACGCTCGAAGACGCCTACCCGGGCCTCGAAGGGGCCGAGGTCGTCGTCCTCGACGCGCTAACCTACTCGGGCAACGAGGCCAACCTGGTGAGTGTCGCCGACTCCCCCCGTTACACGTTCGTCAAGGGCGACATCCGTGACGGCGCCCTGCTCGACACGCTCTTCCCCGAGGTCGACGCCGTCGTCCACTTCGCCGCAGAATCCCACGTCGACCGCTCGGTCCGCGACGCCTCGATCTTCGTCGAGACGAACGTGCTGGGAACGCAGCAGCTGCTCGACGCCGCCCTGCGCAACGACCTGAAGCGCTTCGTGCACGTCTCGACCGACGAGGTCTACGGCTCCATCGCCGAGGGCTCCTGGGCCGAGGACCGTCCGCTCGAACCCAACTCGCCCTACTCCGCCTCGAAGGCGGGAAGCGACCTGCTCGCCCGCAGCTACCACCGCACGCACGGCCTCAACGTCTCCATCACGCGCTGCAGCAACAACTACGGCCCGTACCACTTCCCCGAGAAGGTCATCCCGCTCTTCGTCACGAACCTGATCGACGACGTCCACGTGCCGCTCTACGGCGAGGGCAACAACATCCGCGACTGGCTGCACGTCGACGACCACACCCGTGGCATCGCCATGGTGCTCGTCGGTGGTCGCCCCGGAGAGATCTACAACATCGGCGGCGGCACCGAGCTCACCAACAAAGAACTCACCGAGATGCTGCTCGAGGCGACCGGCAAGGACTGGTCCTACGTCGACCGCGTCCAGGACCGTCTGGGCCACGACCTGAGGTACTCCGTCGACATCTCGAAGATCCGCGACGAGCTCGGCTACGAGCCCCAGGTGCCCTTCGAGAAGGGTCTCGCCGACGTCGTCCAGTGGTACCGCGACAACCGCGAGTGGTGGCAGCCGCTCAAAGAGCGCGCCGCCCTCTGATGGCCGCCGCCCAGAACTCCAAGTACCTCGTCACCGGGGCCCGCGGCATGCTCGGCACCGACCTGCTCGAAGCGCTCTTCGGGCGAGACGTCACGGTCCTCGGCCGCGCCGACCTCGACGTGACCGACCGGGATGCCGTCTTCGCCGCCGTCCAGGGACACGACGTCGTCATCAACGCCGCCGCGTACACCGCCGTGGACGCGGCCGAGACCGACGAAGAAACCGCATTGGCCGTCAACGGCACCGCCGCCGGTCTGCTGGCCGAGGCGACGGCATCCGTCGGGGCGAAGCTCGTCCAGGTCTCGACCGACTACGTCTTCGACGGCGACGCCGCATCGCCCTATGCCGAGGACGCCACGATCGCGCCGGTCAGCGCCTACGGCCGCACCAAGGCCGAGGGAGAGAAGCTCGCCCTCGCCGCCAACCCGGAGGGCACCTTCATCGTGCGCACGGCGTGGCTGTACGGTGCCCACGGGGGCAACTTCGCGAAGACGATGGTCAAGCTCGCGGGATCGCACGACACCGTCAAGGTCGTCGACGACCAACTCGGCCAGCCGACCTGGACGGCCGACCTCGCGGCCCAGATCGTCGCGCTGCTCGACTCCGACGCTCCGGCCGGCGTGTACCACGGCACCAACTCCGGCAGTACGAGCTGGTTCGAGTTCGCCCGGGCCGTCTTCGACGAAGCCGGACTCGATCCGGCCAGGGTCCTGCCGACGGACAGCTCCACCTTCGTCCGTCCCGCACCGAGACCGAGCTACAGCGTCCTCGGCCACGACGCATGGGCACGGGCCGGCTTGACGCCCATGCGTCCGTGGAGAGAAGCGCTGGCCGAGGCCGCGAGCAGGGGAGTGTTGCAGACCGATGACCACGCTGCGAGTAGTCGTTGACCAGATCCTGGCTCCCATCCCCGGAGGCATCGGGCGCTACACGGAAGAGTTGACCCGAGCCCTCGTCGAGACGGCCCCCCGCGGCTGCGACGTCGAGGGTGTCGTGGCGGCCCACCCACAGGCCGACTACGACCGGTTGACGGATCTGCTCCCGGGGCTGTCCCGTGTCGCCAAGTCGCCACTCGGTCGCCGTGAGTTGTCGCTGGCGTGGCAGGGCGGCGTCGTCGGCCTTCCCGGCCGGGGGATGGTCCACGCGACCAGCCTGCTCGCTCCCCTCTACCGTCACGACCGCGCACTCGACCCGGGAACGCAGACCGTCGTCACGATCCACGACACGGTGCCGTGGACCCACCCCGAGACCCTCACCCCTCGTGGCGTCCGCTGGCACAAGGCGATGACCAAGCGGGCCTTCAAGCACGCCGACGGCGTCGTCGTACCGACGCACAGCGTCGCTCGCGAGCTCTCCGAGCTGTTCCCCTTCGGCGACCGCCTGCGCGTCATCGGCGGCGCCGTGAGCCCCAAGCTCGCCGTCCCCGCGGACGCCGACGAGGTCGCCGATGCCCTGGACCTTCCCGAACGGTACGCCCTCAGCGTCGGCACCCTCGAACCGCGCAAGGGCCTCGAGCCCCTCATCCGGGCCCTCGCACACCCCGACGCCCCCGACCTGCCTCTGCTGATCGTCGGCCCCGAGGGATGGGGAGACCTGAAGGTGGCCGACCTGGTCGCCGCGGCAGGGCTCCCCGCCGACAAGGTCCGCACGATGGGCTTCGTGTCGGACGAGCAGCTCGCCGTCCTGTTGCAGCGCGCGTCCGTCTTCGTGTTCCCCAGTCTCGCCGAGGGGTTCGGGCTGCCCGTCGTCGAGGCGTTCAGCCTGGGCACGCCCACCATCGTCTCGGATGCCCCCGCCCTCCTCGAGGTCGCAGCGGACGCGGCCGTCAGCGTGCCGCGGGAAGACTCCGCCGGGTACCCGGAGCGTCTCGCCCAGGCCATGTTCCAGGTCGTCTCCGACGTCGAACTGTCGACCCGTCTCGGCATCGCCGGGATCGACCGAGCGCGCGCCTTCAGCTGGCGGGACTCGGCCGACAAGGTGTGGCAGCTGCACGCCGACCTCTGAGGAACCCTGAGGCGAGGGTCACGACGCGCGTGACCCGCGGGGCAGCGGGGCGCCTCCTCACCCGGTCGGCTTCCGCCGATCGGCTTCGACGCCCGGCCTGAGACGGGTGGTCAGGGTGCGGTGACGGACGTCGTGGCCTGCGCCACCGCGGCGCGCATCGCGTCGTAGTCCGGGTAGACGTTGTCGTAGGTGGGCGGCACGAGTTCGAGGCTCGTGATCTGCTGCGACTTCGCCTTGACGGCCAGGTCGACGAAGGCGGCCAGGGCACCCTGCGGGATGTCGGTGTCGACGGTCTGCACACCGGCCGACGCGACTGCCTGGAACTTCGAGAGCACCGTCGCCGGCTGGAACTGGGAGAGGAGCGCCTGCTGCACCTCGCGCTGACGAGCCATGCGGTCGTAGTCGCTCGTACCGTGCCGTGCCCTGGCGTACCAGAGGGCGTGGTACCCGTCGAGCTTCTGATCGCCGGGCTCGATCCAGCCGTCGACGTTGATCGGCTGACCGTTGCCGTCGACGCCCCCGTTGATCGGGATGCGCTGCTGCACGTCGACCTGGATGCCACCGAGCGCATCGATGAGGTCGACGAAGCCCTGCATGTCGATGAGGGCGTAGTACTGCACCGTCAGGCCCGTGATGCCCTCGACGGCGTCGCGCATCGCCTCGACCCCGGCGTTGCTGCCCCTCGACTCGGCATCGGGGTAGAGGTCGGGATGCTCTTCCCCGTAGGTGTACAGGAAGCTCACGAGGCAGTCGTCGCCGCAGTCGTAGCCGTCGGGGTAGTCGCCGTACAGCGGTGATCCCGCGACGAAGGGCGCGTCGTACAGGTTCCGCGGGATTCCCACGATGGTGGTCGCACCGGTCTCGGCGTCGATGCTGGCGACCGAGATGCTGTCGGGACGCAGCCCCGTGCGGTCGGCCCCCGCATCACCGCCGAGCAACATGATGTTGTAGCGACCGTCCACAGGAGGTGCGGCGTCGGCCCTCGATGTGAAGAGACTGTTCAGCAGACCGTGCTGCACCCCGGCGAGGTAGGCCCCGTAGGCGGCGGGCCCGACGGTCACCACCATCAAGAGCACCATCGCTCCGGCGAGGAATCCCCGCGCCGAGGGGGCCGTCCGGACGATGCGGGCCAAGCGCAACGTGTCGACGGTCAGCACCACCCACAACACCGCGTAGTACGCGAGGAAGACCTGGACGATCGTGAGGGCGACGACGTTGGTCGCGATCTCGATCAGGGGCGAGCGGAAGGCGAACGCCAGGACGATGACGACGACCGCGACCGCCCAGAAGACGAGGGTGGAGGCGAGCCCCCATCGCCCGAGTCGGCGGCTGCCCGCGAGCACCTGGGCCGAGCCGGGCACGACCACGTTCAGCAGGACGAGCACCCACGCTCTCTTCGTCATGAAGGGCTCGGAGGTGGCGTCGGGGTGACGCACGGGCAGGGACGTGCTCACAGTGATCGGCGCAGGTCGGCGTTCTTCTGCTCGACCAGACCGGCGAGGGACTCGGCGTGGCGGGCCAACCGCTCGGCGACGGCCGGGTCGTGCGTGCCGATGATTCGGGCCGCGAGCAGGCCGGCGTTGACCGAGCCACCGATCGACACGGTCGCGACGGGGATGCCCGCCGGCATCTGCACGATCGAGAGCAACGAGTCCAGACCGTCGAGCTTGGCCAGCGCGACGGGCACGCCGACCACGGGAAGGGTCGTCACCGAGGCGATCATGCCGGGCAGGTGCGCTGCTCCCCCGGCCCCGGCGATGACGACGGACAGTCCTCGACCGGCGGCGTCTCGACCGAAGGCGATCATCTTGTCGGGCGTGCGGTGCGCCGAGACGACCTCGACCTCGTGCGGGATGCCCAGCTCGGACAAGATCGTCGACGCGCCCTGCATGGTGGGCCAGTCGCTGTCGGAGCCCATGACGATGGCGACCTTCGCGGGTACGGCGGGGTCGTTCGGGCGCACGTCGGTGCTCTTCGGGTCGGACACGGACTAGAGGATAGCCGTCAGTCGGTGAAGAACTCGACAGCGGCGCGCGCCCGGAAGACGGCCTCGTCGAGGTCGTCGCCGACCACGGTGACGTGACCGACCTTCCGCCCGGGCCGCGGCTCCTTGCCGTAGTCGTGGACCTTGACCGCCGGCTGGTCGGCCATGAGAGCGGGGAGTCGGTCGGCCATCGACCCGGTCGCCGGTCCGCCGAGCACGTTCAGCATGACGCTCCACGGGCGGTGGCAGCCCGTGTCGCCCAGGGGCAGGTCGAGTACGGCCCGGAGGTGCTGTTCGAACTGGCTGGTGGTGGCCCCGTCGATCGTCCAGTGGCCGGTGTTGTGCGGCCGCATGGCGAGTTCGTTGATCAGCAGGCGATCGTCGGTCGTCTCGAAGAGCTCGACGGCCAGGACCCCGGTGACGTCGAGCCGCTCGGCCACCGTCCGGGCGATCTCGTCGGCCAGGTCGGCCAGGCGACCGGCACTCGAGGGCGCCGGGGCGAAGACCTCGGAGCAGACCCCGTCGCGTTGGACGGTCTCGACGAGAGGCCACGGGACGATGTCGCCGCTCGGCCGACGGGCCACGAGCTGCGACAGCTCACGCCGGAACTCGACGAGCTCCTCGACGAGGAGCGCGCCTCCGTTGCCGTCCTCGGCCAGGGCTCCGAACCAGTCGTCGGCTTCGTGCGCGGCCGAGACCACGCGCACGCCTTTGCCGTCGTAACCGCCCCGCGCGGTCTTGACGACCGCCCGGCCTCCGTGGTCGGCGAGGAACGCCTCGAGCTCGGAGGCGTCGTGGACGGCCGCCCAGTCCGGGACGGGCAGCCCGAGCTCGGTGAGCCGCTGACGCATGACGATCTTGTCCTGCGCGACAGCCAGCGCGGACGGCCCGGGATGCACGGGCACGCCCGCGTCGACGAGGGCGGTCAGGACCTGCTGGGGAACGTGCTCGTGGTCGAAGGTGACCACGTCGACCGTGCGGGCGAAGTCGAGGACGACGTCGACGTCGTGGTAGTCACCCACCTGTGTGGTCGCCAGCCTGGCCGAACTGCCCTCGGCCTCGGCGAGGACGCTGATCTCGATGCCGAGGTGCACGGCGGGCGGGATCATCATGCGGGCGAGCTGGCCGCCACCGATCACGCCGACACGAAGAGCCGTCATCGGACGACCGTCCCGCTCAACTGCGGTGAGTCCGGAGTTCCACCGACCGTGCACCGGTACGTGACGTTGGCGACACCGACGTCGCCTCCTGTGTAGAGCCCGGCGACGTCGATGGTGCGCCCCCCGGGCCCCTGCACGAGGGTCTGCGACGAACGGTCGTTCCAGGTGTAGTCCGCGCCCTGCGACCTCGTGGCCTCGTTCCGACAGGCGTCGTAGGCGCGGGCGTCGGTCCAGCCGTCCGCCTGGTCGGACGGCACGGGGACAGGCGTCTCGACGGTGTCGTTCGGGTCGTCCGTCGGCGCCGTGGGGGCGACCGTCTCGGCCCCCGTGTCGGGAGCCGACGGTGATGCGGTCGACGTCGGGCTGAAGCTCGACACCGTCGGCGTCGGGTCGTCGTCGCCGCTCGTGCACGCGGAGAGGGTGAGGGCCAGGGCCCCGGCGGTCAGCATGGCGATGAGGGCCCGGTTCGTCATGCGGTCATCGTATCGGTGGCATCCGGCCGGGCGGCGTCGACCTGCCGGACGGGGCCCGGCACCGGCACGAGATCGCGCAGCCACAGCTCGTCGCGAGGCTACGGCCGCCCGAGCCCCCGGAAATCGAACCCGGCCTCGCGCCACTCGGCGGGGTCGAACACGTTGCGCGCGTCGACGATGCGTCGCCGGGAGACGAGGGCGACGACGTCGGCCGGACGCAGCGCCTTGAACTGCGCCCATTCGGTGAGGACCAACACGAGCTCGGCGTCGCGGAGGGCGGTGGGGACGTCCCCGACGTAGGTGAGGTCGGGAGCCAGCCGGGCGGCGGTCTCGTTGGCTTCGGGGTCGTGGACGACCACGCCGGCCCCGGCGGCGTGCAGTCGTCGGGCGACGTCGAGGGCCGGCGAGTCGCGGACGTCGTCGCTGTCGGGCTTGAACGCCACCCCGAGGACGGCGACGCGCGCACCGCGCACCTCGCCGAGCAACTCGCCCGCGAGCTCGACGACGCGGTCGCGGCGGCGCAGGTTCACGGCGTCGACGTCGGCGAGGAAGTCCAGGGACTCGAGCCCCAACTCGCGCGATCGGGCCCGGAACGCTCGGATGTCCTTCGGCAGGCACCCGCCGCCGAAGCCGAGGCCGGCGTTGAGGAACCGGCGGCCGATGCGGGCGTCGTGCCCGATCGCGTCGGCCAGCTGCGTCACGTCCGCACCGGTGGCCTCGGCGATCTCGGCCATCGCGTTGATGAACGAGATCTTCGTCGCGAGGAACGCGTTGGCCGAGACCTTCACCAGTTCGGCCGTCGCGTACCCGGTCACGAGCCGGGGCGTGCCCGTCGCCAGAGCCGTCGCGTAGACCTCGTCGAGCACGGCCGTCGCCCGCTCACCGGCGTCGCCCTCGGGCACTCCGTAGACGAAGCGGTCGGGCGCGACGGTGTCGGCCACGGCGAAGCCCTCGCGGAGGAACTCGGGGTTCCAGGCCAGGTCGGCCCCGGAGGAGGCGCGGACCAGGTCGGCGAGTCGGCTCGCGGTGCCGACGGGAACGGTGGACTTGCCCACCACGAGGTCGCCGTCGGCGAGGTGGGGCAAGAGCCCCTGGACCGCGGCGTCGACGTAGGTGAGGTCGGCCGCGTCGCTGCCCGGGGTCTGCGGGGTGCCGACGGCGACGAAGTGGACCTGCGAACCGGCGGCGTCGGCCGGGTCGGTCGAGAACCGCAGTCGCCCCGAGTCGAGGGCCCGGCGGAGCGCCTCGGGCAGTCCGGGTTCGAAGAACGGGGCGTGACCCGACGAGAGAAGGGCGATCTTGCCCGGGTCGACGTCGATGCCGACCACGTCGTGCCCGAGGTCGGCCATGCACGCGGCGTGCACGGCTCCGAGGTAACCGCAACCGATGACTGAGATTCGCATTGTAATATCCTATATCACGCGAGCCGGATCAGATGACCCGGTCGTCGCCCCATGAAGTGGTGTCGGCGTGTCCGACGGACTGCTCGTGTTGGCGACGCTGCGCGACGCTGTTGAGGTTCGACTCCATCAGGTCGTGCAGGGTCGATTGGACGAGGTCGGCCGACGGCACGTCCCAGAGGACGAGCGGACGGTCGAGGCCGGTGTTGATCAGGACGTCTCCGCTGCGGAAGGCGCTCTGGACCGAGTTCTTGCGCACCGTGAGGTCGTAGCCGCGGCTGTGGAGCAACTCTTGACGAGTGCGCACGAACAGCCCCTTGCGCACGACGAGGCGACGCGAGGTGATGACGTAGCGCTTGCCGAGCCAGATCAGCACGGGCACCAACCAGAGCAGAACGATGAGGGCGACGGCCGCACCCAGCACGACGTAGTTCTGCCAGGCGACGTCGAAGCGACCTCCGAAGTAGCCGGTGGCCGCGCAGATGCCGACGAGCCCGAGGGACGGCCAGAACAGCACGCGGGCATGGGGACGCAGCCGCGCGACGACGTACTCGGTCGGCTGTGGTCCGTCGCTGCTCACAGGCTCATTCATACCGCAGATGCGTGACGTCACCCGAAGCGACGGCCGTCAGCCCGCCGGTCGAGGCGGAACGCACGACCAACCGGCCCGCCTCGTCGACGTCGACGGCCTCGCCCACGAGAGCCGCGCCTCCGGGGAGTTCGACGCGGACGTCGCGCCCCAGCGTCGCGCAGTGCGTGCGCACCAGCGACAGGGCGCCGCTCGCCACGGCGTCGCCCCGGGCAGCGGCGAGGTCGGCGACGAACCGGGCCAGACCGGAGACCCAGGCCGACAGCACGGCGTCGGCGAGCTCGTGAGCCGTGCCCCGCGCACCGTGCAGACCGAGCGACGTCGAGGTCGGCGTCGGCAGCTCGTCGGCCGGCACCGTGAGGTTGACCCCGGCCCCCACGACCACGGCGCTCGCGTCGGGCCTCAGCTCGGCGAGCAGGCCGCAGACCTTTCCGCCGGCCACCTGCACGTCGTTGGGCCACTTCAGCGTGACGTCGCCACCCGGGAGCAGGCCCTGGACGGAGGCGCGCATCGCGACGCCGGCGAGGAGCGGCACCCAGCCGAGCGCGTCGACCGGCAGGTCGCCCCGGTGCAGCAGGACGCTCGCCGCGAGGGAACGACCGGGCGCGGTCTCCCACCGTCGACCGAGTCGGCCCCTCCCGGCGGACTGGTCGAGGGTCAGCCAGGTCGCCAGGTGCGGCTCGTCGACGGCGGCCAGCAGGTCGGCGTTGGTCGATCCGGTGGACTCGAGCACCACGAGACGGGGGCTGACGGACGCGCTGAGGGGGAAGTCCATCGGGTCAGCCTAGGCGGCCTCGGTTGACGACTCCTACGACGTCCGACGGCGTCCACGCGTGGAAACCTCCAACGGATGGCTGCGGGTCGGTCAGTAGAGTGAAGCGCGTGACTCCTGACTCCGCGCCACCCACCGACGCCGCGCCCGACCTGCACACCACCGCGGGCAAGCTCGCCGACCTCAAGGCCCGCTATCACGAGGCCGTGACGGCCAGCGGCGAGGCCGCGATCGCGAAGCAGCACGCCAAGGGCAAGAAGACGGCCCGCGAACGAATCGACGAGCTGCTCGACCCGGGTTCGTTCGTCGAACTCGACGAGTTCGTCCGGCACCGCACCCACGCCTTCGGCATGGAGGCCAAACGGCCCTACGGCGACGCGGTCGTCACGGGCACGGGCACGATCCACGGCCGCCAGGTCGCGGTCTACTCGCAGGACTTCACCATCTTCGGCGGCTCGCTCGGCGAGGTCGCGGGTGAGAAGATCATCAAGGTCATGCAGCTGGCCCTCAAAACCGGGGTGCCCATCATCGGCATCCTCGACTCGGGCGGAGCGCGCATCCAGGAGGGCGTCGTCGCCCTGGGCAAGTACGGCGAGATCTTCCGACTGAACACGGCCGCCTCGGGCGTCATCCCCCAGATCTCGCTGATCATGGGCCCCGCGGCCGGAGGCGCGGTGTACTCCCCCGCGCTGACCGACTTCGTGATCATGGTCGACAAGACCAGCCACATGTTCGTCACCGGCCCGGACGTCATCAAGACCGTGACGGGCGAGGACGTGGGCTTCGAAGAGCTCGGCGGAGCCCTGACCCACAACAAGGTCTCGGGCGTGTCGCACTACCTGGCGAGCGACGAGGACGACGCCCTCGACTACGCCCGCGCGCTGCTCTCGTACCTGCCCGACAACAACCTGGCCGACCCGCACGTCTTCGACGTGCCGGTCGAACTCGAGACCACCGACCACGACCGCCAGCTGAACACGCTGATCCCGGACAGCCCGAACCAGCCCTACGACGTCATGACCGTCATCGACCACGTCGTCGACGACGGCGAGTTCCTCGAGGTCCAGCCGCTGTTCGCGCCCAACATCGTCGTGGGCTTCGGCCGGGTGGAGGGCCGTCCGGTGGGCGTGATCGCCAACCAGCCGTCTGCCATGGCCGGCACCCTCAACATCGAGGCCGGCGAGAAGGCCAGTCGTTTCGTGCGCTTCTGCGACGCGTTCAACATCCCGATCCTCACTCTGGTCGACGTGCCCGGCTACCTGCCCGGCACGGACCAGGAGTGGACCGGTGTCATCCGTCGCGGAGCCAAGCTGCTCTACGCCTACGCCGAGGCCACGGTCCCGCTCGTGACGGTGATCACCCGCAAGGCGTACGGCGGCGCCTACATCGTCATGGGGTCGAAGCAGTTGGGTGCCGACATCAACCTCGCGTGGCCCACGGCCGAGATCGCCGTGATGGGCGGTCAGGGCGCCGTCAACATCCTCTACCGCAACGAGATCAAGGCGGCGGCCGAGGCGGGCGAAGACGTGGCGGCCGTGCGCACGCGACTGGCCAACGAGTACACCTACAACGTGGCGAGTCCCTTCCTCGCCGCGGAGCGGGGCGAACTCGACGGTGTCGTCGAACCGGCCGCGACCCGCGTCGCCGTCATCAAGGCACTGCGGGCCCTCAAGACCAAGCGGGCGACCCTGCCGCCGAAGAAGCACGGGAACATCCCCCTGTGAGTGGTCGCCACGCCGCCGACTCCCCCGACCCGGCGGACTCCCCCACCGACCCGGTCGAGCAGCCGACGGCTCCCCTCATCAGGGTCGTCGCCGGGGACCCGACGCCGGACGAACTGGCGGCCGTCACGGCGCTGCTCGCCGCCGTCGCGGCCGGCCGGGCCGAATCGGCGACGACGACGTCCTCCCGACCCACGACGTCGGGCTGGACCCGATCGGCCCGGGCACCCCGTCCCGTCATCACGGCCGGAGAAGGCCGCTGGCGGGGTTTCGAGGGCTGACGACCCCGGAACGGGGGTAGACGCAGTCATCTTCCCCCACCTGTCCCCCTAAATGACGACTGCACCCGGGGCCCCGACCCACCATGCTTGCTCTTGCTAGGTGTCTCTCTCGGAGTCACACCACCAGCAGGACCACATGGGTAGTGGATTCCTGCCGGGGGGAGTCAGGGCGACATTCGGGTTGCCGCCCTGACTCAGGGTCTCGGAAGGGCCGGACGATCGTCCGGCCCTTCCCACTTCCACCCGCCCCGTTGCGAGGCTGCCTGGTGGGTGATCAGGGCGCCGAGCGAGGGATCTGCAGCCAGAGCTGCACCTCGTCGGCGTCGTCGTCCTCGTCCGCGTCGGCCGAGACACCCCGGCCGAGGGCGCTCGACGACAGGTCCGGCGAACCGAGCCCGACGACCGTGACGGCGTCGTCCCCCCCGCCCTGGACGGTCCGGACGATGATGCGATCGGCGAGCGAGCCGCGGAGGGCCTCGGCGAGCACGGCATGGACCCGCCGCAGGTCGGTGGGCCCGAGGTCGTCGAGGCCTCCCTCGTCGAGGAGGCTGACGACGGCCCCGCGACGGCGCGCCGCCATGACCTCGTGACGCACGTCGTCGTCGAGGAGGCGGCGTCCCCGGATCTCGTCCCGGATCGCCCCCTCGAGGTTCAGGCACTCCTGTCGCTCGTCCGCGGTCAGGTCACCGTGCCGATCGACGATGGTCTGGAGCATCGGCCGTGCCGTCCGGCCCGTCTGCAGCAGCCGGTACTGCCGCTCGTTCACGTGGGCTTCCTGCGCGGCCTGCCAGTCCGCCGCCTCGTGCTCGGCGAGGATGAACTCACGCGTCTCGCGCCCGGCACGCGTCAGCGTGCTCGACATCGCGTGGCTGAAGGCGACCCAGACCACGCTGCCGACGATGCCGAGGTCGGCGATCTGTTCGGCCCCGGCCCAGAGCACCCCGTGAGCCGCCATGAATCCGACCCCGAGCCAGGCGAACCCCTGGCGGCGTCTCGTCGACACGATCACCATGAGCGTGCCCACGGCCGCCACGTACCACGTGGCGTAGCCGTTCTTCACCGAGCTGTCGAGCTCCGAGGTCACGACCAGCGGGAGGACGATGCTGACGGCGAGGCAGAACGAGGCCAGCCACACGGGCATGATGACATGGCGACTGGGCCACAGCACGGCCACGGTCGCCGCGGCGTACAACACCATGCACGCGACGACGGGAAGCGGATCGGTGAACCGGTCCAACGAGGCCACGGCGAGGACCAGATGGTAGGCCGAGAAGACGGCGGCGAGCGAGACGATCAGCCACCGCGGCACGGAGACCCTCACGCGACGCCCTCCGGGATGCCCGTCTCGTCGGCGCGGTCGGGCGAGGGACGGGGAGCCGATCCTCCCTCGAGGAGGGCGCCGACCGGCCACTGCAGTCGCACGAGGGTTCCGCGCCCTGGTGCCGAGTCGATGGTCGCGAGTCCGCCGGCGTTGTTCAGCCTCTCGTGGATCGACACCCGGACACCCAGACGCTCGGTCGGCACCGTCGCCGGCTCGAAGCCCTTGCCCGTGTCGCCGACCTCGACGGTCGTGAGGCCGGTCGCCTCGCGGGTGACGTCGACCCACCGCCGGACACCGGGCGCGTCCCCGGCGTGCTGGGAACTGTTCACCAGGGCCTGCACGGCGGCGGAGTAGAGGGCCTCCGCGGCGGTGGACGGGATGCCCTCGCCCTCGATCGGGCCCCGGCGCAGCTCGACGGAGACGCCCAGGTCCGACACGGCGGCTTCGATGCGGTCGACCATGCCCGTGACCGTCGTGTCGGACTCGTCGAACGGAGTCGTGCTCGCCGCCGCCGAGAGGTGGGACATCGCGTTCCGGGCCATGTTGGTCGACAGCTCACGCTCTTCGGGTGACCAGGCCCTGGCCGCCTGGATGAAGGTCGTGAGGACGCTGTCGTGCACGATGGCGTCGACCTGCACCCGTTCGAGCTCGGTGGCGTGCTCGCGGATCGCCTCGGAGTACCGCGCGACCGCGGTCGCCTGGGCCTGGTCGACGTTCGCGGCCGCCTGGCGCAGGATCACCACGAGGATCAGGACCGCACCGCCGAGCAGGATCGCGTAGACGGAGTCGAGGGTCGCGCGCTGCGGGGAGACCGCTCCGCCCGACGGCGTCAGGCGGATGAAGCCGTAGACGGCGGGGGCGACGAAGAGGTAGCCGGTCGCGATCCAGGTGGAGAACGCCGACGCGGCCGAGGCCGTGGCGACGGTGCACAGGTACCAGAGCCAGGGCACGCTCGCCTGGACCTCGCTGGGGTCGTCGACGGCGAGGGGCCAGGTGACCAGCGCGATCAGGTAGGCGATCGCGACGAAGGCCTCGACCGTGGTCACGCCGCGCTGCACGAGGCTCGCCATGACCAACGCCAGGAACCCGCCGAACATGGCCAGGCCGATCACCCAGGCCCAGGCGAGCTGCATGCTCCCGACCTGACCGATCATCCCGGGCAGGGCCTGCAGGCCGAACACGAGACCGGCCGCGGCGATGATGCGCCCCAGCACCTTGTCGAGCAGGGCACGACTGATCGGGTTGCGCGGGGGCCGCAGGGGCCCGAGCGGGAGCGGGCCGGTCAGCCGACCCTCACCGGCCATCGCCACCGTCCGCGTCGAGCCCCGGCAGGATGCCGTCCTCGACGGCGCGACGGAGGAGGTCGACCTTGGTGGGTGCCGGGCGTCCGACCTCGACGTACTTGACGCGGATGCGGTCGAGGTACTCGCGGGCCGTCGAGTAGCCGATGCCGAGCTGTTGGGCGGCCAGCTTCAGCGGCAGACCCGAGGCGTAGAGGTGCAGGATCTCGCGCTCGCGACGACCCAACTGGGCCTTGGCGAAGTCGCGGTCGGCATCGATCGCGCTCGCCCACTCGAGGTTGTTGAGCACGTCGCCGCGGGCGACCGTGGCGACCGCGGCCATGACGGTCTTCGTGGCGGAGGACTTCGGGATGACGCCGGCCGCCCCCGCGGCGAGCGCCTCACGGACCGAGGCGACCCGGTCGGCGATGCTGTGCACGAGGACGGCCGACCCCGTCGCCTGGACGCGCTTGACGTTCTCGGTGACGGTCGAGCCGTCGCCGAGCGACAGGTCGAGGACGACGACGTCGACCTCGCGACCCGCGAGGTTCTCGACGAACTCCTGCACGCCGGCGGCGGTGAGGATCACCTCGAAGCCCTCGTTCTGGCACGCGGCCTGGATGCCGAGCCGCACCGACTCGTGGTCGTCGACGACGGCGACCCGCACGGGTGCTGTCTGGCGGGTGGCGATGGGGGTCTCGGTCGTGATGTCTGACACGGTGATCCTTCGGTCGGCGTGTGCCCTGGTCCCTGAATCCCGGGCGTGCACGGGGTACATCGTAACCGGACGGCGGCTCAGGCCGGCAGCAGGCGCACCACCGTCTCGACGTGGTGCGTGTTCGGGAAGAGGTCGTACGCCTGCAGGGCGTCGAGCGCGTAGCCCCGCTCGGCGAAGAGGGCCACGTCCCGGGCGAGGGCGACCGGGTCGCACGCGACGTAGACGACCTGGGCCGGGCGGAGGGCCGCGATCTCGGACACCACGTCGCGCCCGGCGCCCGAGCGGGGCGGGTCGAGCACGACCGTGGCGGCGGCGAGGCGCTCGCGCTCGGCGTCGCTCGCCTGCGACGCGGTCTGGCGCAACCAGCGCTCGACGCGTCCTGTCACGGCCGACGCGCCGATCCACTCGGCCAGGTTCTCGGACGCGTGCTCGGTGGCCCGCTCGTCGCTCTCGACGCTCGTGATGCGCGTCCCCGCACCGAAGCGGTCCCCCACGGCGGCGGCGAGGAGTCCGACCCCGCCGTACAGGTCGAGGTTGGCGCCCTTCGGGTCGAAGCGCTCGGGGTCGATCATGGTCTGCACGGCGGCGGTGAGCGTGGCCGCTGCCTCGCGGTGCACCTGCCAGAAGCCGCCGTCGTCGAGCCGGAACTCGCGGTCGCCGACGACCTCGGTGATGGTCGAGCGGGCCTGCCGCCCGATGATCAGACGCGCGCCTCCGCCGCTCGGGGCGACGACGTCGACGTGTTCCTCGCCGGGGAAGGCGTCACCCAGCGGCGCCACCTCGGCGACCTCCGGCGACGCGAGCGGCAGGTCGGGCACGTGCACGACCCGGTGCGACCGAGCCGCGTACTGACCGGGACGCCCCTCGGCGTCGAGGTGAAGGCGCAGGCGCGTGCGCCACCCGGTGCCGCCGCGCTCGTCGTCGCCGGGCAGGGCCTCGACCGAGACGCGGCCGTCGGCGTCGGCGATCCCGCCCATGCGGGTCAGCGCGTCGACCACCACGCGTCGCTTCAGCTCGCGCTGGTGGCCGAGCTCGACGTGCCCGAACTCGGCGCCGCCGGCACGGTCGGTCGGATCGACCTCGAGGGCGGCCGCGCCCCACACGTGGGGTCGACGGTGCTCGCTCGCCTCGAGGACGCTCACCGTGTCGGCCCGCCAGAACGCCTTCTTGCGGTCGTCGGTGATGCGCGCCACGACCTTCTCGCCGGGCAGGGTGTCGGTCACGAACACGACCCGCCCGTCGAGTCTGGCCACCGAGATGCCCCCGTGTGCGATGCCCGTCACGTCCAGTTCGACCTCGCGGCCCAGCATGTCTCCCATGCGTCGAGTCTGACAGGCTGGGCGGCATGACCGTCCCGCTCTACCTGGCCAGCACCTCCCCCGCCCGTCTCGCCCTGCTGCGCGCCGCCGGCGTCGAGCCGGTGCTGATCAGTCCCGGTGTCGACGAAGAGGCCGCGGTCGCGGTCGAGTCGACACGGCTCGGCCGAGCGCTCACGGCGGCCGAGACGGTGCAGCACCTCGCCAGGCTCAAGGCCGAGGCCGTGCTCGACACGGTCGTCGACGGCCGCCCCCTCGACGGGTTGGTCCTCGGGGGCGACAGCGCCTTCGAGTTCGACGGCGAGGTGCACGGCAAACCCCACGAGCCCGCCCTGGCGCTCGACCGGTGGCGCCGCATGGCCGAGATCGGCCACGGCACCCTCTGGTCGGGTCACTGGCTGGTCGACCACCGCGGTGGCGCTCCGCGCGTCACCGCCGAGACCCCCTCAGGAGGCGCGGGCCAGGTCGCGAGCGCGTCCCTCACCTTCGCCGACGACCTCGACCCGCGCGAGCTCGCGGCCTACGTCGAGACGGGCGAGCCGCTCGAGGTCGCGGGGGCCTTCACGATCGACGGTCGGGCATCCGCGTTCATCACGCACATCGAGGGCACCCCGAGCGCCGTCGTCGGACTCTCGGTGCCCGTGCTGCGGTCGCTCGTCCGGGGCTTCGGCGTGCCGTGGCACGAGCTGTGGACCTCGCCGACCGCCGGCTCCTTGTAGGTTGTGCCTCGCGCCTCCTCGTCCTTTTTGTGCACGTCAGCCAAAGGCGGACGGGGAGGGCGCAATAGGGTGGGGAACTATGCCGCGTATCAGCAAGGTCCTCATCGCCAATCGTGGAGAGATCGCCGTCCGCGTGATCCGGGCCGCGCGTGACGCCGGAATCGGCTCGGTGGCGGTCTACGCCGACCAGGACCGCGACGCCCAACACGCCCGCCTCGCCGACGAGGCCTACGCCCTGGGCGGGACGACGAGCGCCGAGACCTACCTGGTCATCGACAAGATCCTCTCGATCGCCCGCCGCTCGGGTGCCGACGCCGTGCACCCCGGCTACGGCTTCCTCGCCGAGAACGCGGACTTCGCCCGGGCCGTCCAGGCCGCGGGCCTGGTCTGGATCGGCCCGTCGCCCGAGGCCATCGAGCAGCTGGGCGACAAGGTCTCGGCCCGGCACATCGCCGAGCGCGTCGGCGCCCCGCTCGCCCCCGGCACCCTCAACCCCGTCTCGGGCGCCGACGAGGTGCTCGAGTTCGTCGACCAGCACGGCCTCCCCGTCGCGATCAAGGCGGCCTTCGGCGGCGGCGGACGCGGTCTCAAGGTCGCCCGCACCCGCGAAGAGGTCCCCGAGCTGTTCGACTCGGCCACCCGCGAGGCCGTCGCGGCCTTCGGACGCGGCGAGTGCTTCGTCGAGAAGTACCTCGACCAGCCCCGCCACGTCGAGACCCAGTGCCTGGCCGACGCACACGGGAACGTCGTCGTCGTGTCGACCCGCGACTGCTCGCTGCAGCGCCGTCACCAGAAGCTCGTCGAAGAGGCCCCCGCACCGTTCCTCACCGACGAGCAGACCACGAAGCTGTACGAGTCGTCGAAGGCCATCCTCCGCGAGGTCGGCTACGTCGGTGCCGGCACCTGCGAGTTCCTGATCGGCAAGGACGGCACCGTCTCGTTCCTCGAGGTCAACACGCGCCTCCAGGTCGAACACCCCGTGTCCGAAGAGGTCACCGGCATCGACCTCGTCCGCGAACAGTTCCGCCTCGCCGAGGGCGGCGTGCTCGACTACGACGACCCCGAGGCCCGCGGCCACTCGTTCGAGTTCCGCATCAACGGCGAGGACGCCGGTCGGGGCTTCATGCCCGCACCCGGTCCGATCCACGTCTTCAAGGCCCCGGGCGGTCCCGGCGTCCGCGTCGACAGCGGCGTCCAGGCCGGCGACGAGATCAGCGGGTCGTTCGACTCGCTTCTCGCCAAGCTGATCGTCACGGGTTCTTCGCGCGAGGACGCCCTCGAGCGTTCCCGTCGCGCCCTGGCCGAGTTCGAGGTCGCCGGCCTGCCGACCGTGCTGCCGTTCCACCGTGCCATCGTCGACGACCCCGCCTTCGCGCCGGCCGACGGTGCAGCGTTCTCCATCTACACCCGCTGGATCGAGACCGAGTTCGACAACACCATCCCCGCGTGGAGCGGCGAGGCCGAGGCCCCCCGGCCGGCCGACGAACGCGACACCGTCGTGGTCGAGGTGGGCGGAAAGCGCCTCGAGGTCTCGCTGCCGGCGGGCCTCGGGTCGCGCACCGCGCCTCCTGCGGTCGCGCCCAAGCGCCGGGGCGCGCCCCGGTCGTCGGTCGTCACCGCGACCGGTGCCGAGGTCAAGGCTCCGATGCAGGCCACCGTCGTCAAGCTCGCGGTCGAGGCCGGTCAGCAGGTCGTCAAGGGCGACCTGGTGCTCGTCCTCGAGGCCATGAAGATGGAGCAGCCCGTCGCCGCCCACCGCGACGGCACCGTCTCGGGCATCGCGGCCGTCGTCGGCGAGACGGTCTCGTCGGGTCACGTCCTGCTCAGCATCGACTGACCCCCGCGCCGGGCCCGGCGGCGACCGGGGACGCGCGTCGGCAGACCCTAGAGTGGACGCCATGTCTGAGACCACCACGCACCCGCTCGACGACCGCGCCGCCGACCCCTTCGAGGTCGCCCGCACCGCCGCCGCCGAGATCGCCGAGAAGACCGGCGTCGCCCGACACGACATCGCCCTGACGCTGGGCAGCGGTTGGGCCAAGGCCGCCGACCTGATCGGTGAGACCGTCGCCGAGGTCCCCGCGACCGAGATCACCGGCTTCGCCGCGTCGGCCGTCGTCGGCCACACGAGCTCGATCCGCAGCATCGCACTGCCCTCGGGCAAGCACGCCCTCGTCATGGGCGCCCGCACCCACTACTACGAGGGCCACGGCGTGCGTCGGGTCGTGCACGGCGTGCGCACGGCCGCCGCCACGGGCGCGACGACCATGATCCTGACGAACGGTGCCGGGGGCATCAAGGAGACCTGGAAGCCCGGCACGCCGGTGCTGATCAGCGACCACATCAACCTCACGGCGGACTCGCCCCTCGAGGGCGCGACGTTCATCGACCTGACCGACCTCTACTCGACGCGCCTCCGCGACGTCGCCCGCGGCATCGATCCCGAGCTCGACGAGGGCGTCTACACGCAGTTCCGCGGCCCGCACTACGAGACGCCGGCCGAGGTGCAGATGGCCAAGGCCATCGGCGGGCACATCGTGGGCATGTCGACGGCCCTCGAGGCCATCGCCGCGCGCCAGTCCGGCATGGAGGTGCTCGGCATGTCGCTGATCACCAACCTGGCCGCGGGCATCCAGAAGACGCCGCTCAGCCACGCCGAGGTGCTCGAGGCCGGGCGCGACGCCGAGGCCAAGATCAGCGACCTGCTCGCCCGCATCGTGGCGGCCCTGTGAGCGGCGACGTGACGGGGTCCGGCAGCGACGGCTCCCCGGTCTCGTCCGACCTCGAGCGGTTGATCGCGTCGGCTACCGCCTGGCGCGACCAGGACCCCGACGACGAGACGCGCGACGAGCTCGACCGATTGCTGACCCGGGCCGGCTCCGACGACGCCGACGCCTCGTCCGAACTCGCCGACCGCTTCGCCGGTCGCCTGCAGTTCGGCACGGCCGGCCTGCGCGGCGCCCTCGGCTCGGGTCCGAACCGCATGAACCGCGTGCTCGTGGCGCAGGCCGCGGCCGGCTTCGCGGCCTTCCTGCGGGGCCGCGAGTCGAGCCCCTCCATCGTCATCGGCTACGACGGGCGCAAGAACTCCGACGTCTTCGCGCGGGACACGGCCGAGATCATGGCCGCCGCGGGCGTCGCGGCCACGATCCTGCCCCGCGCCCTCCCGACCCCGGTGCTGGCCTTCGCCGTGCGCCACCTCGACGTCAGCGCAGGCGTCATGGTGACCGCGAGCCACAACCCGGCGCAGGACAACGGCTACAAGGTCTACCTCGGCGGTGTCGACGCCGGCTCGCAGATCGTGTCCCCGGTCGACGGCGAGATCGCCGCCGAGATCGAGAAGGCCGCGCAGTCCCCCGTCACGCGACTGGCCCGTTCCGACGACTACCGCGAGGCCGGTGACGACCTCGTCATGGAGTACGTCCGTCGCACCGCCGCGGTGGCCGGCACGGCGGCGAACGGTCGTCAGCCACGGGTCGTCTACACCGCGATGCACGGCGTCGGGTGGGAGGTCGCACGCCGCGTGTTCGCGACCGCCGGCTTCACCGAGCCGATCCCGGTCGGCGAGCAGAGCGCCCCCGACCCGGCGTTCCCGACCGTGGCCTTCCCCAACCCGGAAGAGCCCGGCGCCCTGGACCTCGCGTACGCCACGGCCGGCCGCGTCGAGGCCGACCTGGTCATCGCCAACGATCCCGACGCCGACCGGCTCGCGGTCGCGATCCCCGTCGACGGTGGCTGGCGTCGACTCAGCGGCAACGAGGTCGGCTCGCTGCTCGGCTGGCGCGCCGCAGAACGGGCACGACGGGACGACCGCGACGGCACCCTGGCCGCGAGCATCGTCTCGTCGCCCGCCCTGCGCGAGATCGCCCGGGTACACGGACTCGACTACGTCGACACGCTCACGGGATTCAAGTGGGTCTCCCGCGTCGGAGGGCTGCTCTACGGCTACGAAGAGGCACTCGGCTACCTCGTCGACCCCGACGTCGTCCGCGACAAGGACGGGATCTCGGCCGCGGTCGACCTCCTCGCCCTCGCCACCGAGCTGCACACGGCCGGGTCGAGCCTGGCCGAGCACCTCGTCGCCTTCGACGAGCGGTTCGGCGCCTACGCCTCCTCGCAGATCTCGATCCGGGTCGAGGACCTCGCCACCATCACGGACCTCACCGACGGTCTCCGCCGGCGCCCGCCGTCGACGATCGGCTCGCACCGCGTCGACCGGGTGGACGACTTCCGGGACGGGTTCGGAGCCTTCCCCGCGGGCGACATCCTCCGCTACTGGCTCACCGACGGCTCACGCGTCATCGTCCGCCCGAGCGGCACCGAGCCGAAGCTCAAGGTCTACATCGACGCGTCGAGCACCGAGGGCGACGCCGTCGCCCGTCGAGCCGCCGCCGAGGCGGCCGTGACCGATCTCGACGCGGGCATGCGCGACCTCCTGGCCTGACGGTCGGGGCGGTGACCGCCCGGACGACGAGAGAGACCCCGGAGGCGCGAGCTGCGCCTCCGGGGTCTCTCTCGTCGTGGCCGGTGCGGTTCGCCCCGGTGCCGCACGCCGCGGTCAGCCGAGCGACTTCTGCAGCTTCTCGGTGAGCTCCGCCTGGTCGAAGTGGTTCTGGATGACGATGACGTCGGCGAACGTGGAGCCGATGGCCTCGACGAACTCGGCCGACGTGAGGATCACCTGCGCATCTTCACCGACCGTCGCGATCGAGCCGATGTCGGCCGCGACCACGTCGGCCTCGATGTCGAGCTTGGCCAGGACCCGCTCGGCGTTGACCTTGAGGATTCCGCTGCTGCCGATGCCGGCGCCGCAGATGGTGACGATCTTCATTGTGGGGAGGTCTCGATCCGTGGGAGGGCGATCAGGCGGGGACGCCCATGAGCCGCCGCACCTCGTCGACCGAGGAGGCGGCCGCGAGGGCGGGGATGACGGAGGCCTCGTTGAAGACGTTCGCCAGGTCGGCGATCGACTCGAGGTGGCCGCCGACGGTGACGATCGCGAGGCCGAGGACCACGCTGACCGGGTCGTTGTGCGGGTGCCCGAACGGAACGGGCTCGGCCAGGGTCACGACGGCCAGGCCGTCGCGGACGACGTCGTCACCGGGCCGTGCGTGGGCCAGGGCGAGACCGGGGGCGATGACCACGTAGGGGCCGTGTTCGTCGATCATGCGGACCATCTCGTCGCCGTAGCCCTCGCGGGCGGCACCGGAGTCGACCAGGGCACGACCGGCCACTCGGACGGCCTCACGCCAGTCGACGACCTGGGCGCCGATGACGACGGCCTCGTCCGGCAGCGGCGGGAGTGCCATGGTCAGGCCCCCTCGAAGCCGGCGGTGATGCGGTCGGCCAGCGCCTCGCGGTCCTCGAGGGGCAGGAAGCACGACGCGGCGGCGTTGAGTTGGAAGGTCTCGTGGTCGTCGAGGTCGTAGTCGAAGGCCTGGCTGAGCAGGGCGAGCTCTTTGCAGAGGCTCGTGTCGCTCATCAGGCGGTTGTCGGTGTTGACCGTCACGCCGTAGCCGAGCTGGTACAGCAGGTCGAAGGGGTGGTCGTCGAGGTCCGTTCCCCAGGCGGCGATGGCACCGGTCTGCAGGTTCGACTGCGGCGACAACTCGAGCGGGATCTCGCGGTCGCGCACCCACGACGCGATCGGCCCGATCTCGACGGTGGAGGTCGACCCCTTGCTCGCGACGACCCGGATGTCTTCGGCGATGCGGACCCCGTGGCCGAGCCGGAGGGCCCGCCCGTCGATCAGCGCACCCCGGATGCTGTCGAGACCGTCGGCCTCGCCCGCGTGCACCGTGACGGGCATGAACTCGCGGGCCAACAGGTCGAAGGCGACCCTGTGGTCGGCGGCCGGGTACCCCGCCTCGGGACCGGCGATGTCGAAGGCCAGCACGCCGTTCTCGCGATGGCGCACGGCGAGCTGGGCGATCTCGAGCGATCGCTCGCCCTGGCGCAGCGCACTCAAGATCTGCCCGACCGAGATCTCGTAACCGTCGTCGGCCAGTGACCGCACGGCCGACGCGAAGCCCGCCTGCACGGCCTCCACCGCCTGGTCGAGGGTGAGCCCCTGCCGTTGGTGTTGCTCGGGGGCCCAGCGCACCTCGGCGTGGACGACGCCGTCGGCGGCCAGGTCGAGGACGAACTCGTGCGCGACCCGGGTCAGCTGCTCGCGGGTCTGCATGACCGCGACCGTGAGCTCGAAGGTCGCGAGGTAGTCGACGAGGGTGCCGGAGTCGGCGTTCTCGACGAACCAGCGGCGAAGCGCCTCGGGTTCGGACGCGGGGAGATCGATGCCGGCCTCGACCGCGAGGTCGACGATGGTCTCGGGCCGGAGTCCGCCGTCGAGGTGGTCGTGCAGCGAGACCTTCGGCAGGGCCGCGAGGCGCGGGCCCCCGTTCGGCAGCCGGTAGTCCTTGTCGGGAGCGCTCATGCCCTCAATCTACTAGCGCTCCGGGCGGCGACTCTGGACGCGCGCCACGAGAGAGGTGCGCTCTCCACGAGAACCGGCACCGCGCCTCCTGGACGGAGGCGCGGTGCCGGTGGGACGTGCTCGGGCGGGTCGTCAGCCGATGCGCTCGGCGACGATCGTGCGCGCCGCCGGAGCCTCGTCGCCGATCGTCCACGCCCCGTCGACGGCCTCGAGGGCACGCTCGAAGCGCTCGGGTTCGTCGGTGTGCAGGGTGAAGAGGGGCTGGCCCTCGGTGACCCGATCGCCCGGCTTCGCGTGCAGCTCGATGCCGGCGGCCGCCTGCACGGGGTCCTGCTTGCGGGCGCGACCGGCGCCGAGGCGCCAGGCACCGATGCCGAAGGGCAGCGCGTGCTGCTCGGTCAGGTGACCGCTGCGCCCGGCGGTGACGACGTGCGTCTCGCGGGCGGTCGGCAGCGCGGCGTCGGGGTCCCCGCCCTGGGCACGGATCATGCGCTTCCAGGCGTCCATGGCGCGTCCGTCGTCGAGGGCGGCCTCGACGTCGGCGTGGGGTCGACCCGCGAGGGTCAGCATCTCGCGGGCGAGTGCCACCGTGAGCTCGCGGATGTCGGCGGGGCCGCCTCCGGCGAGGGTCTCGACCGACTCGCGGACCTCGAGGGCGTTGCCGATGGTCAGCCCGAGCGGCACGTTCATGTCGGTCAGCAAGGCGGTGGTCGCGACGCCGGCATCGGTGCCGAGGTCGACCATGGTGCGGGCCAGCTCACGCGACCGCTCGATGTCCTGGATGAAGGCGCCCGACCCGAACTTGACGTCGAGGACGAGGGCGGCGGTGCCCTCGGCGATCTTCTTGCTCATGATCGACGACGCGATCAGCGGGATGGCCTCGACGGTGCCCGTGATGTCACGGAGCGCGTAGAGCTTCCCGTCGGCGGGGGCGAGGCCCGACCCGGCGGCGCAGACGACGGCGCCGCTGTCGGCCATGATCTCGCGCATGCGGTCGTTCGAGATCGAGGCCTGCCAGCCGGGGATCGACTCGAGCTTGTCGAGCGTTCCCCCGGTGTGGCCGAGGCCCCGGCCCGAGAGCTGGGGCACGGCGACGCCGAACGAGGCGACGAGCGGAGCCAGCGGCAGGGTGATCTTGTCACCGACGCCACCGGTGGAGTGCTTGTCGACGGTCGTCTTGCCGAGCCCGGCGAAGTCCATCGTCTCGCCCGACCGGATCATGGCCATCGTCATGTCGCGGATCTCTCGGCGCTCCATGCCGTTGAGGAAGATCGCCATGGTCAGCGCCGACATCTGCTCGTCCGCGACGTACCCGCGCGTGTACGCGTCGATGAGCCAGTCGATCTGCGCGGTGCTGAGGGCGTCGCCGCCCCGCTTGACGCGGATGAGGTCGACGGTGTCGAACGGTTCGACGGCGTTCTGGGTCACGGCGGGGCTCCTAGCAGTGGTGCGATGGGTGGTGCGAGGGCGCGACCACGGGGTCGCGACCGGGAGGGACGAGGAGGCGCGGTCAGCCCTGCGAGGCGCGGTACGCCTCGAGCTGCCGCGGTCCGAACGCGTCGGGGATGACCTCGTCGATGGTCTTGAAGCCCGAGACGGTGTCGAGGACCATGGCTTCGTCGGAGTGTTCGTAGAGCAGCTGACGGCACCGCCCGCAGGGCATCAGGACCCCGCCGTTGCCGTCGACGCAGGCGAAGGCGACCAGACGGCCCCCTCCTGACATGACGAGGTCGGACACCAATGAGCACTCGGCGCAGAGGGTGATGCCGTACGAGGCGTTCTCGACGTTGCAGCCCGAGACGATGCGACCGTCGTCCGTGACGGCTGCAGCACCCACGGGGAAGTTCGAGTAGGGGACGTACGCCTTGCGCATGGCGTCGCGAGCCGCTCCGCGGAGGGCGTCCCAGTCGGTCTCGGCGAGCACGGACTCGCTGCTGCGGCCCGTCACGACTTGATGTAGGGCTTGCCCGAGGCCGCGGGGCCCCGGGACTGCCCGACCAGGCCGGCGACCGCGAAGATCGTCACGACGTACGGCAGCATGAGCATGAACTCGCTGGGCACCGGCGAACCGATGGCCCCGAGCACGTTCTGCAGGTTGCTCGCGAAGCCGAACAGCAGCGCGGCGAGCGTGGCCCGGATCGGGTCCCACCGACCGAAGATGACCGCGGCCAGGGCGATGAAGCCCGCGCCCGCCGTCATCTCTTTCTGGAAGTTGCCGAGCGAACCGAGCGTGAAGTACGCCCCGCCGAGGCCGGCGATCGCCCCCGCGAGGGAGACGTTCCAGAACCGGGTGGCGTTGACCTTGATGCCGACGGTGTCGGCCGCCTGCGGGTGCTCGCCCACCGAACGGAGGCGCAGCCCCCACCGCGTGCGGAAGAGACCGTAGAACACGACCGCGATCGCGATGTACATCAGGTAGACGATGATCGTCTGACGGAAGAAGACCGGCCCGACGATCGGGATCTGGCTGAGGACCGGGATGTCGAGCTGCGGGAACCGCACGCCGCGGTTCAGCGACTCGGACTTCGACAGCACCTGCGAGTACAGGAAGCTGGTGAGGCCCGTGACGAGCACGTTGAGCACGACGCCGACGATGACCTGGTCGACGATGTAGCGGATGCTGAACACCGCCAGGACCATCGACACGAGCACGCCCGCGATCATCGCCCCGACCAGGCCGACGTAGGCCGACCCGGTCGCCGAGGCGACCATGGCCGAGACGAAGGCGCCCGCGAGCAACTGCCCCTCGATCGCGACGTTGACGACACCGACCCGCTCGCTGATGACGCCGCCGAGGGCACCGAAGATCAGCGGGGTGCTGAGTGCGAGGGCGCCGAGCAGCAGACCGGGCACCGGGATGGTCTGACCGGCGCTCGCCCACGTGAGGAAGCCGAGCAGGAAGAGGACGCCGAACACGGCGATCAGCCAGATCGGCACCTTCTCGAAGCGGACGGCGCGCAGCACCGCGACCACCGTGATGACGGCCAGGAGCACCGTCAGCACGATGCCGGTGCCGGCCGCCGGCAGGACCGCGTCGGGCAGGGCGAAGAAGTCCGTCGTCGTCGACAGGCGGAAGGTGCTCTCGCCGTCCCGGGCGAGGCCGAGGAACAGCACGGCGGCCACGACCGTGAAGATCGCGAACGCGATCGGGGCCTTGAGGCTGCGGGAGGAGGCCCGCGCCAGGTCGGGCGACGGCGCGGCGGGGACCGCGGTGTCGGGGGTGAGCGTGCTCACTTGGTGACCACCGCCTCCTTGTTCGAGGCCTTGCGCACCGGGCGGAGGCCCGGGGCCGGCAGACGGAAGATCGCTCGGACCAGCGGGGGCGCGGCCACGAACAACACGATGAGGGACTGCACGACGAGCACGATGTCGATCGGCACGCCGTTGGCGGCCTGCATCGAGTACCCGCCGGCCTTGAGCGCGCCGAAGAGGACGCCGGCGCCGAACACTCCCCACGGCCGCGAACGACCGAGCAGCGCGACCGTGATCGCGTCGAAGCCGATGCCGGCGTCGATGCCCGAGGTGAAGCCGCTGGTCAGCGTGCCGAGCACCTGGGTCGACCCGGCGACGCCCGCGAGCGCACCCGAGATGAGCATCGCGTAGAGGTAGATGTTCTTGACGTTCATGCCGGCCGTGCGGGCTGCGTGCGGGTTCTCGCCGACGGCACGGAACCGGAAGCCGAGCGTCGACCGGTTGATCAGCCACCAGACGACGGCGGTGATCACGATGACCAGCACGAAGCCCCAGTTGAGGTTGTACCGGGCGCCGAACAGGTCGGGCAGGATCGCCGTGTCGAGCGTGGCGGGCGACTTGGGGTTCGCGCTGCCCGGAGCCTGCAGCAGGCCCTGCGTCCGCAACATGAAGGCCAACAGGTAGAAGGCGATGTAGTTGAGCATGATCGTGAGGATCACCTCGTGGGCGCCGGTGCGGGCCTTGAGCAGGCCCACGATGCCGCCCCACAGGGCACCCGCGGCGATGCCGGCGGCGAGGGCGAGGGGAAGGTGCACGGCGAGCGGCAGGTGGAAGGAGAAGCCCACCCAGCCGGCGGCGGCCGAGGCCATCAGCATCTGCCCGCGGGCACCGATGTTGAACAGGCCCACGCGGAACGTGACCGCGACGCCGAGGCCCGCGGCGATGAGGGGCACGGCGTAGTTCAGCGTCTCGGTCAGCGGACGGATGCCCGCCGCGAAGCCGTCGACCCGGAAGTTGTAGATCGCGCCCTGGAACAGCGACGAGTACGACCCGCCGACCGCGGTCCAGAACGCCTGGAAGAAGTCGGCCGGGCGCGAGAAGAAGTAGCCCAGCGTGCCCTGCACCGTGGTGTCGGTGAACCCGATGAGGAGGCCCGAGACGACGAGCGCCAACACGACGGCGAGCACCGAGATGGCGGCGTTGCCGGTCGTGATCTCTCTCAGGAGGCGCGAGCCGCGTCCCTCGGTCGACTCCGGTGACGACGGGGCGGGTGGCGTGCCCGGGCCCGTCGTGGTGGTCGTGGCGTCGCTCACGCTGCCTGCTCCGTTCCCTGCGGCATCTCGCCGGCCATCATGAGCCCCAGCACGTCGCGAGGGGTGTCCGCCGGCACGATGCCGACGATGGTGCCGCGGTACATCACGGCGATGCGGTCGGCCAGGGCGGCGACCTCGTCGAGCTCGGTCGAGACGACGATGACGGGCACCCCCTGGTCGCGGGTCTCGACGATGCGCTTGTGCACGAACTCGATCGACCCGACGTCGATGCCGCGGGTGGGCTGGGCGGCCACGAAGAGCCGCAGGTCGCGGCTGAGCTCGCGCGCCAGAACGACCTTCTGCTGGTTGCCGCCCGAGAGGCGGCCGGCAGGCGTCGTGATGCCCTGGGTGCGGATGTCGAACTCCTTCACCTTGGCCACGGCGAACGCCGCGAGCTCGGCGAGCTTGAGCGAGCCGCGCTTCACGAAGGGACCGGACTGCGAGCGGTCGAGCATGAGGTTCTCGGCCACGGTGAACTCGCCGACGAGGCCGTCCTGGTTGCGGTCCTCGGGGACGAAACCGACGCCCGCGTCGAGGACCTGGCGCACGCTGCGGCCCGTGATGTCGCGCCCGTCCAGGGAGACCCGCCCTTCGACCCGGGGCTGGAGGCCGAGGATGGCCTCGGTGAGTTCGGTCTGGCCGTTGCCCTGGACGCCGGCGATGGCGAGGATCTCGCCCCGGCGGACCTCGAACGAGACGTCGTCCACGACGACCTGTCCGATGGGGTCGACCACCCGGAGGTTCTCGACCACCAGGGCGGGCTCGCCGGCTTCGGCGGGGGACTTCTGGACGGTGAGCTCGACGGCGCGACCGACCATGAGCGAGGCGAGCTCGGCGTTCGAGGCGGTCGGTTCGGCCTCGCCGACGACCGTGCCGAGTCGGATGACGGTGATGCGGGTGGCGACCTCGCGCACCTCGCGCAGCTTGTGGGTGATGAAGACGATGGCGGTGCCGGCGTCACGCAGCTGACGCATGATCACCATGAGCTCGTCGGTCTCCTGCGGCGTGAGCACGGCGGTGGGCTCGTCGAACACGAGCACCTTGGCGTCACGGGACAGGGCCTTGATGATCTCGACGCGTTGCTGCACACCGACGGGCAGCTCTTCGACGAGGGCGTCGGGGTCGATGTCGAAGCCGAACCGGCTGCTGATCTCTCGCACCTTGGCGCGGGCCGCGGCGAGGTCGAGCCGGCCGCCGGACCTGGTCTCTTCGTGGCCGAGCATGACGTTCTCGGCGACGGTGAAGACGGGCACCAGCATGAAGTGCTGGTGGACCATGCCGATTCCGGCGCCCATGGCGTCGCCCGGACCCGAGAAGTGCTGGACGGCGTCGTCGAGCAGGATCTCGCCCTCGTCGGCCTGGTAGAGCCCGTAGAGCACGTTCATCAGCGTGGACTTGCCGGCACCGTTCTCGCCGAGCAGGCAGTGGATCTCGCCGGGCTCGACGGTCAGGCTGATGTGGTCGTTGGCGGTCAGCGCGCCGAATCGCTTGGTGATGCCCCGCAGTTCGAGCTTCATCTCAGGTGGCTACCTCGGGTCTAGGCATTCGGGTGGGGACGGGCGGCACCGGGTCGGCGGCCCGCCCACGGGCGTTGAGAGGGCCGGGAGCGACGGGGTGACCGTCGCTCCCGGCCCTGGGTCAGTCGATGCTAATCGATGACGGGAGGTGCTTTCGTCAGCTGGTGAGCGCCGACGGGGACTCGACCTCGATCGAGCCGTCGATGATGCCGGCCTTGATGGTGTCGAGCTCGTCCTGCAGACCGGAGTCGACCTTGTCGGCGTAGTCGTGGAACGGGGCGATGCCGACGCCGTCGTTCTCGAGCGTGCCCACGTAGGGCGTGCTCGAGAACTTGTCCTCGCTGGCCTGCGTGACGACCGCGTCGGTCGCCTGCTTGATGCCCTTGAGCACCGAGGTGAGGAAGAGGTCCTTGTTGGCGCTGTCGGTCTCGTAGGTGTCGCTGTCGGCACCGACCAGGACGACGTCCTTGCCGGAGTCGCGGATCGCCTCGGCGGCGCTCTGGTAGATCGGGCCACCGACCGGCAGGATGACGTCGGCGTTCTGGTCGATCAGGGTCTGGGCGCTCTGCTTGGCCGTGGTGCCGGCCTCGAAGCCACCGGTGAAGGTGCCGTTCTGGGCGTCGACGTCCCAGCCGACGACCTTGACGTCCTCGCTCTTCTGCTCGTTGTAGTACTTCACGCCGTCGGCGAAGCCGTCCATGAAGATGGTGACGGTCGGGAACTGCATGCCGCCGAAGGTGCCGACGACGCCGGTCTTCGAGTAGCTCGCCGCCGCGTAGCCCGCGAGGAACGCGGCCTCGGACGTGTTGAAGGTGATCGGCTGCACGTTGTCGGCCGTGATCGACGAGTCGTCGATGGTGGCGTAGTTGATGCCCGAGTTCGCCTCGGCCGCCGACTTGGTGGCGTCGGCGAGCGCGAAGCCGACCGTGACGATCAGGTTGCAGCCCTGGTCGGCGAGGTTCGACAGGTTGGCGTCGTAGACCGTCTCGTCGGCCGACTCGACCGTCTTGGGCGTGGACCCGATGGTCTTCGCGGCCTCGGTCAGGCCCTCGTAGCCGAGCTGGTTGAACGACTTGTCGTCGAAGCCGCCGGCGTCGGAGACCATGCAAGGGACGAAGTCGCTCGAGGCGCCGCTGGTCGAGCCAGAGCCGCTCTCGGGGGCCGAGGCACAGCCGGCCAGGATGACGGCGGTGCTCGCCAGGGCGAGGCCGCTGAGCACGGCCTTGCGCGCAGTTGTAGTCAAGTTGTCCTCCAGGGTGCAGCCCGGCACGAAGCGCGCCGGGTGGGTATGGCTGACAGGTTACCTACTGTGACGAGCGCCTCCGACCGACGGGTGGTAGTGATGCCGAGGCGTTACACAGTCGCGACCACGACGTAACGAGCACGAAACGTCCACGGTCCCGGAGCGGGTCAGAGGACGTCGCTGCGACCGCTCAGCTTGAGGGCGTCCACGACGCCCTTGACGCGTTGGGCGTTCGCCGTCGTCGTGACGAGCAGGGCGTCGGGGGTGTCGACCACGATGATGTCGTTGACGCCGATCAGCGAGATCAGCCGGCCGCTGTTGCCGACGACGATGCCGCTCGAGCTGTCGGCGAGCACGCGGGCGTTCTCGCCGAGGATGGCCAGGTCGCTCTTGCGACCGCCGGCGTGCAGCTTGGCGATGGACGCGAAGTCGCCGACGTCGTCCCAGTCGAAGTCGCCCGGCACGACGGCAAGCCGGCCCGCCGCGGCGGCTGGTTCGGCCACGGTGTAGTCGATGGCGATCTTCTCGAGGCCGGGCCACACCTTGTCGACGACGGCGCCGCGCTTCGGGGTGTCCCACGCCGCCGCGAGCTCTTCGATGCCCTCGAGCAGGTCGGGACGGGTCTCGCCCAGCTGCTCGAGCAACCGGTCGGCCCGCGAGATGAACATGCCGCCGTTCCAGAGGTAGTCGCCGCCGGAGACGTAGCGCTCGGCCGTCTCGAGGTCGGGCTTCTCGACGAACGACTCGACCGTGCGGGCGCTCGGTGCGCCCTCGATGTCGAGCGGTGCGCCGACGTGGATGTAGCCGAACCCGATCGCGGGTTCGGTGGGGGTGATGCCGATCGTGGCGATGTAGCCCTCGTCGGCGGCGACGATGGCCTCGCGGACGGCCCGACCGAAACCGCGGGTGTCGGCGATGACGTGGTCGGCGGCGAACGAGCCGATGATGACGTCCGGCTCACGACGACGGAGGACGGCGGCCGCGAGGCCGATGGCCGCGGTGCTGTCCTTCGGCTCGCTCTCGAGGACGACGTTGTGGTCGGCGAGGCCGGGAAGCTGCGACTCGACCGCGGCTCGGTGTGCCCGCCCGGTGACCACCATGATGCGTTGGTCGCCGTTGAGCGGGGCGAGGCGGTCCCAGGTGCCGCGCAGCAGGGTCGACCCGCTGCCGGTGAGGTCGTGCAGGAACTTGGGCGCGTCGGCGCGGCTGAGCGGCCAGAGACGGGACCCGATGCCACCCGCCGGGATGATGCTGTAGAACCGGTCGAGGCTTTCCTGGATCGTCATGAGTTCACCTTATCGACGCCCCTCCTCCATGCCTCCGATCCCCTCGCGCCACCGTCGCCGTCGAGGCTCGCAGCACGAGCAGTCCGAGGAGGACCGATGCGAGTCGTGATCGTGACCGAGAGCTTCCTACCCACCGTCAACGGGGTCACCACGAGCGTGCTGCGCGTGCTCGACCACCTGGCCCGACGCGGACACGAGGCCATGGTCATCGCCCCGGCCGGCCGCGGGACCACGAGCTACGCCGGCTTCCCCGTCCACCGGGTGCCGTCCGTGGCCTACCGCCAGTTCCCGGTCGGTCTGCCGAACCCGCAGGTCGCGGCCGCCATCGCCGGGTTCCGACCCGACGTCGTGCACGTCGCCTCGCCGTTCCTGCTCGGCGCCCAGGCCATCGCCGCGGCGGCACGCCTGGGCGTGCCCTCGGTCGCCGTCTTCCAGACCGACGTCGCCCGGTACGCGGGGACCAACGGCCTCGGGCTCGGCTCGACCGTCGCCTGGCGGCTCGTCCGCCGCATCCACGACCAGGCCACGACGACGCTGGTCCCCTCGCGCGCCTCCTTGCGGGACCTCGAGACGGCCGGCGTGGGCCGGCTCGCGACCTGGGGGCGAGGAGTCGACTCGGCCCTGTTCCACCCGAACCGCAAGTCGGGCGACGCGGTGCGCGCCCTGCGGGAGTCCTGGGGCGCATCCGACCAGGTGCTCGTCGGCTACGTGGGCCGACTGGCCCCCGAGAAACAGGTCGAGCGGCTGGCCGCCCTGCGCCCCCTGCGGGAGGCCCGCCTCGTGGTCGTCGGGGGCGGCCCCTCACTGCCCGCCCTCCGCCGCCGCCTGCGACAGCTCGACCCGGTGTTCACCGGCCCTCTGCACGGCGAGCACCTCGCGGACGCCTATGCGGCGCTCGACGTGTTCGTGCACACCGGCTCGACCGAGACCTTCGGTCAGACCGTCCAGGAGGCCCACGCCAGCGGACTGCCGGTCGTGGCCCCGGCCGCGGGCGGGCCCCTCGACCTGGTGCGGCACGGGGTCGACGGGTTCCTCTTCGAGCCCCGCCACGACCACTCGCTCCGCCGGAGCGTCCGCACCCTGGTCCTCTCGGACGAGCTGCGGGCCCGCTTCGGCGAGGCCGGCAGGCGGGCGGTCGTCGGACGCACGTGGGAGACGCTCGGCGACGAGCTCGTCGAGCACTACCGACGGGCGATGGCGAGCGTCCGCGACGGGGCGGAGCGCGCCTCCGTCCGCTGATCGCGGGGCCGGGCCGACGGGTCCGTCTTGTCTCGACGTCGAACGACTTCGGAGGGGCGGGGCCGCGTCCGCACTCGGCGGGAACATAGACTGGACAGGTTCTGAGAACGCCACCAGCGGACACGGCTGTCCCTCGTACCGATCGAGCGAGAGCGTCGTCCGCCCCATCCGCGAGGAGAAGTGCTCATGGCCGAGCAGTCGACGCGAACGGTCGCATCACCGGCAGGCAGACCGGGTGCACCGAAGATCAGTGCGCCCAAGGCGCCCGGGAAGATCGCCGGCACCCTCTACCGGGGCCGTGAAGGCATGTGGTCGTGGGTCCTCCACCGCATCACCGGCGTGAGCATCTACTTCTTCCTGCTGGTGCACATCCTCGACACCGCCCTGGTGCGGATCAGCCCCGAGGCCTACAACGCGGTGATCGGGACCTACAAGAACCCGATCATGGGGCTCGGCGAGACCGGCCTCGTCGCCGCGATCCTGTTCCACGCCCTGAACGGCCTGCGGATCATCCTCATCGACTTCTGGGGCCCCGGCACCAAGTACCAGCGCGTCATGTTCTGGGTCGTCATCGGCCTCGCCGTGGTCCTGTTCGCCGGCTTCGCCCCGCGCCACCTGATGAACGTCTTCTCGGAGTAGAGCCATGACCACCCAGACCGTCGAAGCCCCGCGCTCGGCCCGTGCGGCCCAGCGCTCCACCAACTACGAGAAGTGGGGCTGGATCTACATGCGTGCCAGCGGCCTGCTGCTCGTCGTGCTCGTGTTCGGCCACCTGTTCATCAACCTGCTCGCGAGCGAGGGCGGCGTCAAGGCCATCGACTTCGCCTTCGTGGCCGGCAAGTGGGCCAGCCCGTTCTGGCAGGTCTACGACACCCTCCTCCTCTGGCTCGCGCTGATCCACGGCACGAACGGCATGCGGACGATCGTCAACGACTACGTCTCGAAGCCGACGGTGCGCAAGGTCCTGCTCGTCACGCTCGTCACCTCGACCGTCGTCCTGCTCGTCCTCGGCACGCTCGTGATCTACACGTTCGACCCGTGCCCCGCGAACGCCCCGGCCGACCTGCTGCCGTCGTTCTGCACCGCCGGCTAGCCACCCGGCCCACCGTCCACTCCGGCCACCGGCCGCACGTCCCCCACCGGAAAGAACCGTGACCACACCCTCCCCCGCCCCCGCCAGCACCGTCGTCGACGGCGTCCACTACCACCAGCACGACATCGTCATCGTCGGGGCCGGGGGTGCGGGCATGAGGGCGGCCATCGAGGCCGGCCCGAACGCCAGCACCGCGGTGATCTCGAAGCTGTACCCGACCCGTTCGCACACCGGTGCGGCCCAGGGCGGCATGGCCGCGGCCCTCGCCAACGTCGAGGACGACAACTGGGAGTGGCACACGTTCGACACCGTCAAGGGCGGCGACTACCTCGTCGACCAGGACGCCGCCGAGATCCTCGCCAAAGAGGCGATCGACGCCGTCCTCGACCTCGAGAACATGGGGCTGCCGTTCAACCGCACCCCCGAGGGCAAGATCGACCAGCGTCGCTTCGGCGGCCACACGGCCGAGCACGGCAAGAACCCCGTCCGGCGAGCCTGCTACGCGGCCGACCGCACGGGTCACATGATCCTCCAGACGCTCTACCAGAACTGCGTCAAGCACGGCATCAACTTCTTCAACGAGTTCTACGTCCTCGACCTCATCATGGGAGAGATCGACGGAGAAGAGCGCCCGGCCGGCGTGATCGCCTACGAGCTCTCGACCGGCGACCTGCACGTGTTCCAGGGCAAGGCCGTCATCTTCGCCACCGGCGGCTTCGGCAAGATCTACAAGACGACGTCCAACGCGCACACCCTGACCGGCGACGGCGTGGGCATCATCTGGCGCAAGGGCCTGCCGCTCGAGGACATGGAGTTCTTCCAGTTCCACCCGACCGGCCTCGCCGGGCTCGGCATCCTGCTGAGCGAGGCCGCCCGCGGTGAGGGCGCGATCCTGCGCAACAGCGAGGGCGAGCGCTTCATGGAGCGCTACGCCCCCACCATCAAGGACCTGGCGCCCCGCGACATCGTCGCGCGCTGCATGGCGACCGAGATCCGCGAGGGCCGTGGGGCCGGACCGCACAAGGACTACGTCTACCTCGACATCACCCACCTCGACCCGGCCGTGATCGACGCCAAGCTGCCGGACATCACGGAGTTCGCCCGCACCTACCTCGGCGTCGAGCCCTACACCGAGCCCGTCCCCGTGCTGCCGACCGCCCACTACGCCATGGGTGGCATCCCGACGAACGTCAAGGCCGAGGTGCTCCGCGACAACACGACGGTCGTGCCGGGCCTCTACGCCGCCGGCGAGTGCGCCTGCGTCAGCGTGCACGGCTCGAACCGCCTCGGCACGAACTCGCTGCTCGACATCAACGTCTTCGGCAAGCGCGCCGGCAACAACGCCGTCGAGTACGTGAAGGACGCACCCTTCGTGCCGCTGCCCGACGATCCGGCCGGCTTCGTGCGCGGTCTCGTCGAGGACGTCCGCAACGCCACGGGCACCGAGCGCATCGCGACGCTGCGCAAGGAGCTGCAGGACAGCATGGACCGCAACGCCCAGGTGTTCCGTACCGAAGAGACCCTCGACGAGGTCACCCACGTGATCGCCGACCTCCGCGACCGGTTCAAGAACATCTCGGTGCAGGACAAGGGCAAGCGCTTCAACACCGACCTGCTCGAGGCCATCGAGCTGGGCTTCCTGCTCGACCTCGCCGAGGTCGTCGTCTACTCGGCTCGGTCGCGTCAAGAGAGCCGCGGGGGGCACTTCCGCGAGGACTACCCCACGCGCGACGACGAGAACTGGCTCGTCCACACGATGGCGTACCTGACGGGCGACGCCCACTCGTCCCTGGCCGGCGACCACATCCGCCTCGACACCAAACCCGTCGTGATCACGAACTACCAGCCGATGGAACGGAAGTACTGACATGAGCACCGCTGTCCTCGAGAACAAGCCCCAGGGCGCCGACGCCGTCCCCACGTTCACGGCGACCCTGATCATCCGTCGGTTCGACCCCGAGGTCGACGACGAGCCCCGCTGGCAGGACTTCGACGTCCAGGTGCTGCCGACGGACCGAGTGCTCGACGCCCTGCACCAGATCAAGTGGGAGCAGGACGGTTCGCTGACCTTCCGTCGTTCGTGCGCCCATGGCGTCTGCGGCTCCGACGCGATGCGCATCAACGGTCGCAACCGGTTGGCCTGCAAGACGCTGATCAAGGACCTCGACATCTCGCAGCCGATCTACGTCGAAGCGATCAAGGGCCTTCCCCTCGAGAAGGACCTCGTCGTGGACATGGAGCCCTTCTTCCAGTCGTACCGTGAGATCCAGCCGTTCCTCATGGCCTCGTCCAAGCCCGAGAAGGAGCGCCTGCAGAGCGCCACCCAGCGCGAGCGCTTCGACGACACGACCAAGTGCATCCTCTGCGCCGCCTGCACGTCGAGCTGCCCGGTGTTCTGGACCGACGGCCAGTACTTCGGTCCGGCCGCCATCGTCAACGCGCACCGCTTCATCTTCGACTCGCGCGACGAGGGTGCGCAGGTGCGCCTCGACATCCTGAACGACAAAGAAGGCGTGTGGCGCTGCCGCACCACCTTCAACTGCACCGAGGCCTGCCCGCGCGGCATCCAGGTGACGCAGGCCATCGCCGAGGTCAAGCAGGCCGTCTTGCGCGGACGGGCCTGACACCGAGCCACCGCCACGAGAGAGGGCCCGACCACCACGTGGTCGGGCCCTCTCTCGTACGACGGGTCGCGGCGGCGCATGGACGCACGTCGACGACCTGGTCAGTCGTCCTCGACGATGCAGGCGGCCTCGAGGCCGAGGGCGAGGCGGAGCGCGACCGACACCCCGGTCTCGCCTTCGTCGCCCATCGGGGCGACGGCGTCGATCCAGAACACCGGGAGGGGCACCGAGGGCGGGTCGGGCAGCAGACGGTGGACCTCGTCCGCCTCGGTCAGTTCGGCCGCCTGGTAGACGGTGAGGAGCGGAACCCCACCCGCCCCGAACACCTGGAGAGCGTCGCCGCCGTCGATCTCGCGCACGCCCAGCGAACCGTCGACGGCGTGGGCCGCCGTGGCGAGGTCGAGCTGGTCGTAGACGTGCGGACTCAGGATGGTGATGTCGCGGGGCATCAGCTCTCGTCCTCGGCAGGACGCGGACGCTCGGTTCCGGCCTGGGACTCGATGCCTGCCTGGTCGCCGGACCGGCTGCCCGTCCCGGCATCGGTCTCGGTCATGGCCTCGGCCTCGGCCGTGCTCTCGTGCAGCAGGTCCAGTTCGTGCAGGTCTTCCTCCCACGCCTGGAGCAGAGGGCTGGCCACGAGCTGGGCGAGCCTCTCGGGGCCGACGGCCTCCAGCGTGCGGTGCAGAGCGTTCCAGCCCGACGTGGCCTCGTCACCCAGCGGCACGACGTAGGCGGGCAGGCGCGGTCGGCCGACCACGACGACCGGACGCTCGGCGTCGAGGGCGGAGCGTTCGAGGCCGAGCCGACGCACGGACGGTGCGCCGATCAAGAGGGCGACCGGGTTCGGCGGGGGGTAGGTCACGGCCCGGACGCACCGATCGGACTCGCCCTCGCGGGCGATGACGAGTGCGAAGGTCGGCAGGGACGACTCGGCGATGTGGCCGAGAGCGTCGGTCAGCCGGGCGATGGCGTCGTCGAGCGTCCCCTCGGTCACGTCGACCGTCAACGCCGTGGTCTCCTCGATGCCCTGGTCGGTGACCCGTGCGGTGATCGTCGCCGAGAGGTGCGGCCCCTCGACGACGACCCGGACGGTCTCAGGAGCCTGGTGACGGGCGTGTTGGGTGAGGACCCAGCGGTCCCAGGCGTGGCCCAGGGGCTCGGTCGCCCCCCACCGGGTCGGGACGGCGCCCGAGACGGCCGCTCCCAGGGTCTCGACCGCGCCTCCCAGGCTCGTGTCGTGGGACGCCCTGTGGAGCACCGTGAGGTCGACGCTGAGCTGGCAGGTGGTGTCGACGGCGTCCTCGATGAGGGGCAGCCACCCGGCGGACGGCGCGGCGGGTACCGAGGCGTCGGGCTCGGTGGCCGCGGCGTCGACGTCGGCGTAGGGCAGGCCCGTGAGGCCGTCCCGGAGACGGTCCTCGTCGTCGTGCACGGCCCAGACGCCCCCGGCGGCGACCAGGGCGGCCCGGAGGCCGACGGTGAGGCGCGACCGTTCGCTGGTGACGAGCACGACGCGTCGACTCGTCGGGGGTCGACCGAGGAGGTCCGCGAGCGGACGACTGAGTCGGACGACGCGGGCCCTGCTGTCGACCCGGACGGCGCGCGACGAGATCGCGTCGACCAACGGGTGTCGGATTGGGGTGCCCACCCGTCGATTCTGCTCCGTGGCGGAGGGCCGTGACCGGATGCACGGCGGACTCGGACCAGCCCGGCCCGAGACGGCCCACGCGGCCTAGGCTGGGTCCCCGTCATCGCCAACGACCCTCGAGAGGCCTGCCATGAACGACGCCCGACGCCTCGACCGACGGCCCTGCAGGCCCGGTCCGCGAGCGATCTCGTGAGACGACGCCCGTACCGCAACGGCGAACGCCCCCTCGACCAGCGGGAACGCCGACGAGCCTTCGCGGCAGCCGTCCGGACGAGGCCGCCCCTCCGACCCACCGCCGACCGGGAGTTCGGTCGGGCCCTCGCGCGCCTCGACGAGCTCGTCGAGAAGGTCCTGCTCTCGGGCGACCACGACCGCTTGCTCGACGAGACGCGGGTGTCGACCTGGCCTCGCGAACTGGACGCCGTGGCCGCGGTCGTGGTGGACCGGCTCGATCCGCCGCCGTCGGTCGACCGCGCGGCGGTGTCCGCCGCCGTCGCGGACAACCTGGAGGCGCGCTTCGGCCTGCGTGCGGGAGCCTCCCCGACCGAGAGGTCGGTCGTCCTCTGGCAGTCGGTGGCCGGTGCCGACTCGCGGCTCGCCGAGAACGGGTGGGAGCGTGACGTCCTCTCGGACGACCGGGAGGCGCTGGCCGAGTTCTTCGCCTCGGACGGCGATCCGGTGCGGGCACGTCTCACGCGGTCGTCGGGTCGCCTGCACCTCGAACTGCGGGGCACGAACGCACCCGTCGGCGACCGGTCGTCGTCGTACGCGGTGCTGTCGAGATCGAGCGCGCTCGTCCTCGTCGACGATCCTCGTGGCCTCGTCTCGGTGCTCGACGAGAGCACGGCCGGTGCGCTGCGCGACGTGGTCGTGGCCTGGGGCGAACTGGCCGACCACCTCGACGAACGACGCGCTGAGACCGGGGCACGCTGAAGCCGGACGGTCTTGAGGCCGGACCGTTCTGAGGCCCGACCGTCCTGAGGCCGGAACGCCCCGAGGCCCGACGGCCCCGAGGTCGGACGGACGACGAACGACGCCGCCCCCGGGAGGGGCGACGCCGTCCCGACCGTCAGACGGTGACGGCTTCGGCTGCCTGTCGCGCGCCCGCGGCGGTGGTCGCCGCGACGGCGGCGGCCGCGAGCTCGCGAGCCTGGTCGAGGGTGTACCGGGAGAGCTCGAGGCGCACGTCGGCCAACGCGGCCGGCGTCATCGAGAGCGTGGTCGCCCCCAGACCGACGAGCACGACGGCCAGCAGGGGGTCGGCCGCGGCCTCGCCGCAGATGCCGACCGGCTTGCCGGCTGCGGCACCGGCGTCGCCGAGCGACTTGACCAGACGCAGCACGGCGGGGTGCCAGGGGTCTTGATAGGCGGCCACGGAGCCGAGCATGCGGTCGGCCGCCATCGTGTACTGGGTGAGGTCGTTCGTCCCGACGCTGACGAAGTCGGCGCTGGCGAAGATCTGGTCCGCGAGCACCGCGAGCGAGGGGACCTCGGCCATCACGCCGACCGTCTTCAGGCCGAGTTCTCGGCCGAGGGCGACGAAGTACTCGGTCTCTTCGGCGTCGCTGACCATGGGCGCCATGACCCACAGGTCGGCGGTGGTCGCCGCCTGTGCCTGCGCCAAGGCGGTGAGCTGGTCGCGCAGGATGTCTTCTTTGACGCGCAGGGCGCGGAGGCCGCGCAGGCCGAGCGCGGGATTCTCCTCGTGGGCGTCGTTCAGGAAGCTGAGCGGCTTGTCGGCGCCCGCGTCGAGGGCGCGCACGACGACCTTCTTGCCCGGGAAGGCCTCGAGCAGGGCGGTGTAGCTCGCCGTCTGGCTCTCGACGGTGGGCGCGGTGGAATTGCCGAGGAAGAGGAACTCGGTGCGGAACAGTCCGACGCCTTCGGCACCCAGTTCGATGGCCCCGGCCGCCTCGGCCGGCGCGCCGAGGTTCGCGAGCAGCGGGACGGTGTGGCCGTCGGCCAGCGCGCCCTCGGTGAGCGGCGCGGCAGCGGCGGCGGCGCGGTCGGCGATGCGCTTCTCGGCGTCGGCGACCTCGTCCGCGGACGGGTCGACCGTGACGACGCCGGTCGCGGCATCGGCCACGACGATCGTGCCGTCGGCGAGGTCGAGCGCACCGGTCACCCCGACGATCGCGGGGATCGACTTGGACCGGGCGAGGATGGCGGTGTGCGACGTGGGTCCGCCGTCACGCGTGACCAGGGCGAGCACCTTGTCGAGGTCGAGCAGGGCGGTGTCGGCAGGGGCGAGGTCGGGCGCGACCAGCACGAACGGGGTGTCGCTCTCGGGCACCCCGGGAGCCGGGACGCCTCGCAGCGAGGCGATGACGCGCTGCGCCACGTCGCCGAGGTCCGTCGCGCGTTCGGCCATGTAGCCCCCCATGCCGATCAGGAGGTCCTGGAAGGCGGCGAACGCCTCGTGCACGGCGCGTTCACCGGTGCGACCGTCGTCGATGCGGGCCTTCACGTCGTCGGTGAGGGTGGGGTCCTGGGCCATCAGCGACTGGGCGTCGAGGACGTCCTTCGCCTCGCCGCCGGCCTTCTCGCCGCGGGCCGTGAGGTCGGCGGCGACCGCGGAGAGGGCGGTGAGCACGGCGTCGTACTCGAGAGCCGCGTCGGCGGTGCGGGGATCGGTGCCCGGCTCGGGCAGCGGATCAGGCATCTTCTTGACGGGGCCGACGGCCACTCCACGTCCGACGCCAACGCCCTGTAGTGCCACGGTGAACCTCTTCGAGTCTCGATGGTGGGGACGTGCGGCAGGACGCCGGGCACGCCCACGGTCGGTCCATCGTAGACGGAACGTCCGGACGTCCGGTCAGCGCCGATCCCGGGCTCGACCGAGGTGGCCGGGCCGCGTCGCCCGGCCACCCCTACCCTGGACGCATGCGCGCGCCGTGGACCCGAGAACCGACGCCCGACCCGGCCGAGGCGACCCGCGCCTCCGCGGCGGGCCGCCCGTCCGGACGCGCCCGGCGGGCCGGCTCACGTGTCGTGGGGTCGCGGCCGACCCGGGTGCTGGCGCGGCACGTGACGGCGAAGGGGCCGCTGCTCGCGGCCGGGTTGACCTACCAGGCGCTCTTCGCCCTGTTCGCGGCCCTGTGGGTGGGCTTCTCGGTCGCGGGGTTCGTCGTCTCGGGCGACCAGGTGCTCCGTGACGAGTTGATCGTGTTCATCCGCTCGGCCGTCCCCGGGCTCATCCAGGACGTCGACGGCACGGGCGTCGTCGACCCCGAGTTGCTGCTCGACGCGTCGGTCTTCGGTTGGACCGGCGCGGTCGCCCTGCTCGGCCTGCTGGTGTCGTCCGTCACGCTGCTCGGCAGCATGCGCGACTGCGTGCGCATCGTGTTCCGGGCACCGCAACCGGTCACGCCGCTCGGCCGACTGATCGTGCGCGACCTCGGCCTGGCCCTCGCCTTCGGGGCCGCGGTCGTCGTGTCGGCGACGCTGTCGCTGCTCAGCACCACGGCGGTCTCGGGCCTGTTGTCCGGGGTGGGCGTCTCGACCCGGTCGATCGCGGGCGAGGCGACCCTGCGCGTGGTCGGCATCGTGCTCGTGTTCGTCTTCGAGACCGCGGTGCTGGCCGTCCTGTTCCGCGTGTTGGCCGGGCTGCACATCCCCTTCCGTCGACTGCTCGCGGGGGCGATGCTCGGAGCGGCCGGGTTCGTCTCGCTGACCGTGGTCGGCGGCGTCGTGCTCCGCGCCACGGGGTCGAACCCCCTGGTCGCCTCGTTCGCGGCCGTCGTCGGACTGTTGATCGTGATCAACCTGCTGTGCCAGGTCCTGCTGCTCAGCGCCGGCTGGATCGCCGTCGGCATGGACGACCTCGGCGTGCTCGCCGACCCGCATCAGGAGGCGGCCCGCCTCCGCCGCCTCGAGGAGGAACGGCGAGCCCAGGAGGCGCGGGCCCGGTCGCGGGGCGGTCGTCTGGTGGACGGCGCCCGCGGGCTGCTCTCGCGGTCGCTGCGGGCCGTCCGCCGGGGTGACCCGTCCGACGCCCCGGGCACGGGGTCTCCCGACGACCCCGGTGACGGTGCCCGCCGCTAGTCTGGAGCCCATGTCCACGCGCCTCCGTCTCGCCACCGTCAACGTCAACGGCGTCCGTGCCGCCTTCCGCAAGGGCATGGGCGACTGGCTCTCGGCTCGCGACGTGGACGTCCTGACGCTCCAAGAGGTGCGCGCCTCGACCGACGACCTCGAGGGCCTGCTCGGCCCCGAGTGGAACGTCGTGCACGACCCGGCCACCGCCAAGGGGCGGGCCGGTGTGGCCATCGCCAGCCGGGGCAAGGCCCACGTGCACCGCGTCGAGCTCGGCCCCGACGACTTCGACAGTGCCGGGCGGTGGCTCGAGGCCGACTACGAGATCGACGGCACCGTCGTGACCGTCGTCAGCACGTACGTCCACTCGGGCGAGGTCGACACCCCCAAGCAGGACGAGAAGTGGAAGTTCCTCGACGCCATGTCGGCGCGGCTCCCCGAGCTCGCCGCCCACAACGAGCTCTCGGTGGTGACGGGCGACCTCAACGTGGGCCACCGCGAACTCGACATCAAGAACTGGAAGGGCAACGTCAAGCGCGCCGGTTTCCTCCCCCGCGAACGCTCGTACTTCGACCGGTTCCTTGGGCCCGCGGGCGAGCAGGTCGTGACCGTCGACGGCACCGGCGGAGAAGGCCTCGGGTGGGTCGACGTGGGTCGACGCTTCGCCGGCGAGGTCGAGGGGCCCTATTCGTGGTGGTCCTGGCGAGGTCAGGCCTTCGACAACGACGCCGGTTGGCGCATCGACTACCAGCTGGCCACCCCGGCGCTGGCCGAGACCGTCGAGCACTACGTGGTCGACCGGGCGGCCGCCTACGACCAGCGCTGGTCGGACCACGCCCCGGTCGTCGTCGACTACCGGCTCTGACCCGCGTCCCACCCCTTCTCTTCTCGCACCACCCCGACCGAGGACCTCATGACCAAGCCCCGTCTCTTCTCCGGCATGCAGCCGTCCGCCGACTCGCTCCACGTCGGCAACTACATCGGCGCCCTGCAGCAGTGGAAGTCGCTGCAGGCGACGCACGACGCCCTGTTCTGCGTCGTCGACCTGCACGCCATCACCGTCCCCCAAGACCCCGCCGCGTTGCGTGCGCAGATCCGCGGCACCGCCGCCCAGTACATCGCCGCGGGCATCGACCCGGCGGAGTCGACGCTGTTCATCCAGTCGCACGTGCCGGCACACACGCAGTTGGCCTGGGTGCTCAACACCCTGACCGGCTTCGGCGAGGCCAGCCGCATGACGCAGTTCAAGGACAAGGCGGCCAAGCAGGGGTCCGACGCGGCCTCGCTCGGCCTGTTCGCCTACCCGACCCTGATGGCCGCCGACATCCTGCTCTACCAGGCCGAGACGGTTCCCGTCGGAGACGACCAGCGTCAGCACGTCGAGCTCACCCGCGACCTCGCCACCCGGTTCAACTCCCGTTTCGGCGAGACCTTCGTCGTGCCCGAGGCGGTGATCCAGAAAGAATCCGCGCGCATCTACGACCTGCAGTCACCCGAGTCGAAGATGAGCAAGTCGGCGGCCACCGACTCCGGAGTCGTGTGGATGCTCGACGAACCGGGCCGCACCGCCAAGAAGATCAAGTCGGCGGTCACCGACGCCGAGCGCGAGATCCGCTTCGACCGCGGGGCCAAAGCGGGGGTCTCCAACCTGCTCACCATCCTGTCGTCGTTCTCGGGCGCCAGCGTGGCCGACCTCGAGGAGCGCTACGCGGGTCGCGGCTACGGCGACCTCAAGAAGGACGTGGCCGAGGTCGTCGTCGAGACCTTCGCGCCCGTCCGCGCCCGAGCCCTCGAACTCCTCGACGACCCGGCCGAGCTCGACCGCATCCTCGCCGTCAACGCCGATCGGGCGAACGAGATCGCCCAGGCCACGATCGACACCGTGTACGACCGCATCGGCTTCGTCCGCAAGGCCTGATCGTGCTGCCGTTCGTGCTCGCGTCGCCGACCCTCGAGTTACGGGTGCCGAGCGCGGCCGACGTGCCGGCCATCGTCGACGCCTGCCGCGACGAGACCCTGCAGCGCTTCACCACGGTGCCCGTGCCGTACGGACGGTCCGACGCCGAGTTCTTCCTGCGACGCATCGTGGACGACGGGTGGGCGACGGGACGCGAGTTCACCTGGGGGCTGCGCCGCCCGGGTTCGGGTCTGCTCGAGGGCGTGGTCAGCGTTCGGCTCCGGTCGTCCGACGTCGGCTTCTGGACGGCCCCCGCCTCGCGGGGTCAGGGGATGATGACCGAGGCGCTCGGCCTGGTGGCCGACTGGGCGTTCGGCGCCGGAGGGCTCCGAGAACTCTTCTGGGAGGGCTACGTGGGCAACGACGCCTCCGCGGCCGTCGCCCGCCGGACGGGGTTCACCTACCAGGGCGTCGGTCCGGGGCTCCACCCGGACCGTGACGGAGGCCACCCCCTCTGCTGGAAGGCCCGCCTACGACCGGGCGACGCTCGGTCGGCGCGAGCCGGTTGGCCCGACCTGGGGCGCCCCGGGGTCCGTCCCGGCGGCTCGGCGGAATACCCCGTGGCCGACGGCGTTGACTCCCTCACCGATGCCGTCGACGGCGTCGCCCGCCCGTCCCCCACCGCGCACGCCCCGGCGCGCGACCGTTCCGTCCCGGAGGCACAGTGAGCATCGATCCGATCGACCACGACGTCCTCGAACGCGCCATGCGCCGGGCCGTCACGCTCGCGCGACGTGGGCCGGCCCGCGGCGTCAACCCCCAGGTCGGTTGCGTCCTCCTGCGTCCCGACGGCAGCGTCGCGGCCGAGGGATGGCACCGGGGCGCCGGCACGCCACACGCCGAGGTCGACGCCCTCTCGCACCTCTCCCCCGGCGAGGCGCGGGGTCTGACCGCCGTCGTCACGCTCGAACCCTGCGACCACGTGGGCCGCACCGGTCCGTGCAGCGTCGCCCTGATCGAGGCGGGCGTCTCCCGCGTCGTCCACGCCGTCGCCGACCCCGGCGCGTCCTCCGGAGGCGGGGCCGAGCGGCTGCGCCGCGCCGGCGTCGAGGTGGTCGACGGCGTGCTCACCGACGAGGCCACCGAGATGGCTCGCCGCTGGTTGGTGACGGCCCGGACGGGCCGACCGTTCGTGACGCTCAAGTGGGCGTCCAGCCTGGACGGTCGCACGGCGGCGTCCGACGGCAGCAGCCGCTGGATCACCGGGACGGCGTCACGGCAGCACGTTCACGAGCAGCGAGCGGCCCACGACGCGATCCTGGTGGGCACGGGCACCGTGTTGGCGGACGACCCCAGCCTGACCGCCCGCGGCGACGGCGGAGAACTGCTCCCCGACCAGCCCCTGCCCGTCGTCGTCGGCACGCGCACCGTGCCGGCCGACGCCGCCCTGCGTCGGCACCCCCGCGACATCGTCGAGACGGGGACGCACGACCTCGAGGCCGTGCTCGACGACCTCGGCACCCGCGGGGTCCGCAGCGTGTTCGTCGAGGGCGGACCGACCGTGGCCAGCGCGTTCGTCCGGCTCGGGCTCGTCGACGACTACGTCGTGTACCTCGCGCCCACGCTGCTCGGCGGCCCCCGGACGGCCCTCGACGACCTCGGCGTGGACCACATCGACGGGCAACGACGACTGCGCGTCACCGACGCGCACCCCCTCGGCGACGACCTGGTGGTCGTCGCCCGCGACACCCCCAGGAGCCCCGCATGACCACCACCCCCGCCGCATCGTCCCAGGTGTCGTTCGAGGTCGAGACCACGGTCCCCACCCGTCACGGCACGTTCCGCATGAGGGCCTACCGCGACACCCTCACCGGGGCCGACCACGTGGCGATCATCGCGAGCGACCCGACCGGCCTCCCCCCGGCGGACGGTGCCCTCGTGCGCGTCCACTCGGAGTGCCTCACCGGTGAGGCGTTCGGCTCCCTCAAGTGCGAGTGCGGGCCACAGCTCGACGCCGCGCTCGACACCATCCGGGACCACGGCGGGGCCGTCGTCTACCTGCGTGGACACGAGGGTCGGGGCATCGGCCTCGTCGACAAGCTCCGGGCCTACCGCCTGCAAGAGGACGGACTCGACACCCTGGACGCCAACCTCGCCCTGGGGCTGCCGGCGGACGCCCGGGACTACGGGGCGGCGGCCGACGTGCTGCGCGACCTGGGGCTCGGCCGCGTCAGGCTGCTGAGCAACAACCCCGAGAAGCGGCGTCAGCTCGGCGAGCACGGCATCGAGGTCACCGAACTGGTGCCCCTCGTCGTCGGCGTCGGTGCCTTCAACGAGGGCTACCTCGACACGAAGCGCGACCGCATGGGCCACGAGCTGCCCGGCCACCTCGGCTCCGACGACTGAGTCCGCGGCGGCCCCCGCTCCCGCGGCGGCTCCCGCTCCCGCAGCCCCGACGTGCGTCCCCACCGGGGTACACGCCGGGGTACGATGGACGACGGCTGTCACGAGCGGCCACCGTCTCACCCGGCCGAGCGATCCGCAGATCCCTGCACCGCGCCTCCGTCCGACCCGTTGCGCCGCACCATGCGCCCGGTCGTCGACGTCCGCCGGGACCTCGACCCCTGCCTCGGAGTGCCCCCGTGTCTGCCCCCACCGTCGACCCGTCGACGTCGTCCGTCCCCGCCACCAACAAGCGCTCGCGCGTCATCGTCGCGAGCCTCATCGGCACCTCGATCGAGTTCTACGACTTCTACGTCTACGCGACCGCCGCGGTGCTCGTCTTCCCGACCATCTTCTTCGCCAACGACGACCCCGCCGTGGCCCGCCTCGCCTCGTTCGCGGTCTTCGGCGTCGCGTTCATCGCCCGGCCCGTCGGGTCGATCGTCTTCGGCCACTTCGGCGACCGCATCGGCCGCAAGGGCACCCTCGTGGCGTCGCTGCTGACGATGGGCATCGCCACGGTGCTGATCGGGTGCATCCCGGCGGGCACCACGCCCGGTTGGGCCGTCGCCGGCCCGGCCTGCCTCGTCGTGCTGCGCTTCTGCCAGGGCCTGGGCCTCGGCGGCGAGTGGAGCGGTGCCGCGTTGCTCGCGACGGAGAACGCCCCGGCGAACCGCCGCGCGATCTACGGCACGTTCCCCCAGCTGGGTGCGCCCATCGGCTTCATCATCGCCAACCTGCTCTTCGTGCTGCTGAACACGACCCTCACCGAGGAGCAGTTCATGGCCTGGGGATGGCGCCTGCCGTTCCTGGCGAGCGCGGTGCTGGTGATCATCGGCCTCTACGTCCGGTTCAAGTTGATCGAGACGCCGGCGTTCCAGAAGGTCGTCGACTCGGGCAACGTCGCGACCCTCCCGCTCGCCCGCGTGTTCCGGTCGAGCTGGCGCCCCCTGCTGCTCGGCACGTTCATCATGCTGGCGACCTACACGCTCTTCTACCTGATGACGACGTTCACGCTGACCTTCGGGACGGCCGACGCCGCGGGCGACCCGGCCGGCCTGGGCATCCCCCGGACGCAGTTCCTCTGGATGCTGATCCTCGGCGTGGTGTTCTTCGGCGTCTTCACCCTCGTGTCGGGGCCCTTGGCCGAGAAGTACGGTCGCCGCGCGATGCTCATCTGCGTGACGGCGGGCATCCTCGTCTTCGGCTTCACGTTCGCCCCGCTGTTCGCCGCGGGGGCCCTCGGCGCGCAGGCGTTGCTCATCATCGGCTTCGTCCTGATGGGGCTGACCTTCGGACCGATGGGGGCCGTGCTGCCCGAGCTGTTCCCCACGAGCGTGCGCTACACCGGTTCGGCGATCAGCTACAACGTCGCGAGCATCCTCGGTGCCGCCGTGGCCCCGTTCATCGCCGTCGCGCTCTGGACGGCCGCGGGCGGCAGCACCTGGCTCGTGGGGCTCTACCTGTCCTCGATGGCGGTGTTGACCCTGATCGCGCTCGTGCTCAGCCGTGAGACCCGCGACGTCGACTACGACACGGCCGGCTGACCGGACGCGACGTGCCCTGCCGCCCGGCCCGCGCCTCCTGAGCGGAGGCGCGGGCCGGTCTCGTGACGCAGGTGGAAGTCACCGGGACGAAGTACGGTCGTAGTCGGCGGAGGCACCGCCCGCGACACCGACCGCCGCACCCCGCGACGCCGGTCACCTGGCACGAGAGGCATCATGAGCTCCGACACACGCGCGCGCACGACGACGTCCGACGGGAAGGAGGCGCGGGTCGACCCACCGGCCGCGCCCCGGTCGCGGTGGGGTCGCCGTCCGCAGCCAGAGGGTCCGCGTGCCACGTTCCGTCAGCTGTTGCCCTACCTGTTCGAGCACAAGAAGGTCATGGCCGTCATCATCGTGCTCAGCGTCCTGGGTGCCGCGGCGTCGCTCGGTCAGCCGTTGCTCGTGCAGCAGGTCATCTCGGCCGTGCAGGAAGGCGTGACGCTCGGTCCCCTCGTCTGGGCCCTGGTCGCGCTGGTCGTCGTGGCCGGGCTGATCAGCGGGTTCCAGCACTACCTGCTGCAGCGCACCGGCGAGGGCGTCGTCCTGTCGAGCCGCCGTCGCCTCGTCGGACGCATGCTCCGGTTGCCCGTCAGCCAGTTCGACACGCGCCGGACGGGCGACCTCGTGTCGCGGGTCGGCTCGGACACCACCCTGCTGCGGGCCGTGCTCACCCAGGGGCTCGTCGAGGCGATCGGTGGCAGCCTCACCTTCGTCGGCGCCCTGGTCGGCATGTTCCTGATCGACCCCGTTCTGCTCGGACTGACCGTGCTCGTCGTCGCCGTCTCGGTCGTCGTCGTCGTGCTGTTGTCCGGACGCATCCGCGTGGCGAGCCGGCAGGCGCAGGAGAAGGTGGGTGACCTGACGGCCGCCGTCGAACGCGCCATCAGCTCGGTCCGCACGATCCGCGCCTCGGGCGCCACCGAACGCGAGATCGTCGCCGTCGAGCGAGACGCCGAGGGCGCCTACCGACGGGGGCTGCAGGTCGCGCGCATCTCGGCCCTGGTCGTGCCGATCTCGTCCGTCGCCCTCCAGGCCTCCTTCCTCGTGGTGCTCGGCGTCGGAGGTTACCGGGTGGCCAGCGGTGCCATCGAGATCGCCTCGCTCATCTCGTTCGTGCTCTTCCTCTTCCTCATGATCATGCCGCTCGGCCAGGCTCTCGGCGCCGTGCTCAGCGTCAACCAGGCCCTGGGGGCGCTCGGACGGATCCAGGAGATCCTCGACCTGCCGAGCGAGACCGACGGCGACGAGCGCCTCGCGGCCGAGGTCGCGACCCGTGAGGCGGGCGCCGGTGGTCTGGAGGCGGACGACGGCATCGCCGTCCGGTTCGACGACGTGCACTTCCGCTACCCCGACTCGCCGGTCCCCGCCGGGCCGGCGACGGGGGGCCCGCAGGTCTCCGGCGACCCGGTCCACGTCTCGGGCGAAGGCCCCGCCGACGACGACCTCACGGTGTTGCGAGGCGTGAGCTTCTCGGTGCCCGTCGGCAAGCGCACGGCACTCGTCGGCCCCTCGGGAGCAGGGAAGAGCACGATCCTGACGCTCATCGAGCGTTTCTACGACCCGACCTCGGGTGCCGTGCGCGTGGGGGGCGCCGACGTGCGCACCCTCGACCGGCGCGACCTGCGGTCCCGCATCGGCTACGTCGAACAGGACGCCCCGGTCCTCGCCGGCACCATCCGCGACAACCTCACCCTGGGTTCGCCCGAGGCGACGGACGACGACTGCCGTCGGGTCCTCGAGGCCGTGAACCTCACCGCCGTCCTCGAACGCGGCGACCAGGGCCTCGACGCCCAGGTCGGCGAGGACGGGGTGATGCTCTCCGGAGGCGAGCGCCAGCGCCTGGCCATCGCCCGCACGCTGCTCAACGCGCCGCCGATCCTCCTGCTCGACGAGTCGACCTCGAGCCTCGACGGCCTCAACGAGCAGCGCCTCCGCGAAGCGATCGACGCGGTGGCCGAGAACCGCACGCTCATCGTCATCGCCCACCGGCTGTCGACCGTGGTCGACTCCGACCAGATCGTCGTCGTCGACGCCGGGCGGGTGGTCGGTGTGGGCACCCACTCCGAACTGGTGGGGACGACGCCGCTGTACAAGGACCTGGCGAAGCACCAACTCCTCGTCTGAGGCCGGGCTCCGCGCGCGACGGGGCGCGGCCACGACACCGTGCGACGATGGCCCGATGAGCGATGTCGCCCCCGCGGTCCTGACCCACGTCGAGCGCGGGGTCGGTGTCGTCACCCTCAACCGCCCGGAGAAGATCAACGCGGTGACGCTCGAGATGCTCGGGCTCGTCGAGCAGGCGCTCGACGCCTGGGAGGACGATTCGCGGGTCTCGGCGGTGCTGTTGCGGGGCGCCGGGCCACGGGGGTTCTGTGCCGGGGGCGACATCGCGTGGATCCACGCCGCCGCCACGACGGACCCTCGGCGCAGCGTGGACATGTGGCGGCGCGAGTACCGTGGCACGCTGCGGCTGTCGCGCTGGTCGAAGCCGATCGTGTCGCTGCTCGACGGCATCGCGATGGGTGCCGGCATCGGGCTCGGCGGTCACGTCACGCTCCGCATCGTCACCGAACGCAGCTCGGTGGGCATGCCGGAGACCCGCATCGGGCTGACACCCGACGCGGGCGGGAGTTTCTTGCTGTCGCGAGCCCCGGGCGAGCTCGGCACCCACCTCGCGCTGACGGGCCGCGCGATGACGGCTGCCGATGCCCTGCACACGGGCTTCGCCGACCTGTTCGTCCCGTCCTCCGAGCTGACTCGAGTCCTGCCGGCACTGGCCGAGGGCGGCCCCGACGCCGTGCGGGCGCTGGGCACGACGGCGGGGCCGTCCGAGCTCGCGGATGCCGCCGGGTGGATCGATCGCGCCTATCGCGGCGACGACGCCGGGACGATCGTGTCCCGCCTGCACGAGCTCGCCGAGGAGGGTCTCGCCGACGCCGGAGCCGTGGTCGACGACCTCGTGGCGGCGTCGCCCACGTCGGTGGTCCTGACCCTCGAAGCCCAGAGGCGGGCGGCCCGTCTACCCGACCTCGAGGCCGTGCTGGGGCAGGAACTCGGCATCGTCACCTCGCTCGCCGCATCACCGGATCTCGTCGAGGGCATCCGGGCACGCGTGATCGACAAGGACCGCCGGCCCCGGTGGTCGCCGTCGACCCTCGCCGAGGTCGACGTCGAGGCGACGCTCGCGACGGTCGACTGGTCCACGCGGCTCTGACCGGGAACGAGTCGACCGCCGCCCCGCTCGCCGCGGCCGGCTGCTCGCGGTTCGCCGCGAGCCACCGGCTCAGAGGCGGACCACGCGTCCCTCCCCCGCGGAACGGCGGGCGGCCTCGATGACCTCGAGTGCCCGGACCGCGTCCCAGGGGTCGACCGGGAGGTCGCCGTCGCCTCGGAGCGCCCGGGCCAGTCGGGAGTAGAACTCGGGATAGCGCCCCGGATCGGTCGACTCGTCGCGACGCGTGCCGCCCGTGACGACGACACCACGACGATCGCCCGCGTCGACCCCGTAGGTGGGATCGACCGGCGGCAGTCCGGACGACAGTTGGGCCTCTTGCGGGTCGAGGCCGTGCACCTCGTACGCGCCGGCCGACCCCAGCACCCGGAACCTCGGCCCGGGGAGGGCTGCGACGTGGCTCATCGTGAGCCGCGACCGTCGACCCCCGTCGTGCTCGAGCGATAGATGCACGTCGTCGTCGGCCGAGCCGGTGGGGCGGCGGGTCGCGATCTCGGCGTGGACGGACCGGACCGGCCCCAGGAGGCGCATGACCTGGTCGACGAGGTGCGGGCCCAGGTCGAACAGGATGCCGCCACCATCGGCGGGTGTGGCCCGACGTTTCCAGCCGACGCGGTTCTCGAGCTTCCACGGCTCGAAACGCGACTCGACCGTGTGCACGTCGCCCAGCTCACCCGACCCCGCGAGACGCGTCGCCGTCAGGAAGTCGCCGTCCCACCGCCGGTTCTGGTAGACCGTCAGCGGCCGCCCCAGCGACTCGGCGAGCCCGACGAGCCTGCGGGCGTCGTCGGCAGAGGTCGCGAGCGGCTTGTCGACCACCACGGCGGCCCCGGCTCGCAGGGCGCGCACCGCGGTCTCGACGTGGGTGTCGTTCGGGGTGGCCACGACGACCAGGTCGAGTTCACGACGCCAGAGCTCGTCGACGTCTGCGACGACCTCGGCACCGGGATGCGCCGCGACGGCCTGCCCCGCACGGTCGGGGTCGCGCGTGACGACGGCATCGACCTGCCAGGCCGGGTCCGCCGCCAGGAGCGCGCCGTGGAACACCCGTCCTGCGAGCCCGTAGCCCACGATGCCGACGCGCAGCGGCTCGACGGCGCTCATGCGGCGGCGAACGGGTCGGGGGTGAGCACGTAGACCGTCTCGAGGTACTCGTGGATGCCCTCGGCACCGCCCTCGCGGCCGAGGCCCGACGACTTGACGCCGCCGAACGGGGCCGAGGCGTTCGACACCACGCCGACGTTCAGCCCGAGCATGCCGGTCTGCAGCCGCTCGGCCAGCCGCTGCCCTCTGGCGAGGTCCCGCGTGAAGGCGTAGGCGACGAGCCCGAACTCGGTGTCGTTCGCGAGGCGGACCCCCTCGGCCTCGTCTCGGAACGTCGAGACGGCCAGGACGGGGCCGAAGATCTCGGTCGTCAGGATCTCGCTGCCGGGGGCGACGCCCGACACGACGGTCGGCTCGAAGAACGTGCCCGGACCGTCGACGGGGTGGCCGCCGGTCTCGACCACCGCGCCGTGGGCGACGGCGTCGCGGACCAGGCGGTCGGCCTTGTCGACGGCCCGGTCGTCGATCAACGGGCCCACGGAGACCCCGTCGTCGGTCCCCGCGCCCACCCGGAGCCCGCGTACGCGCTCGACCACCCGGGCGGTGAACTCGTCGGCGACCGACTCGTGCACGATGAACCGGTTGGCGGCCGTGCAGGCCTGGCCCACGTTGCGGAACTTCGCCTGCATCGCGCCCTCGACCGCGGCGTCGAGGTCGGCGTCGTCGAAGACGACGAAGGGGGCGTTGCCCCCGAGTTCCATCGAGGTGCGCAACACCTGCTGGGAGGCCTGCGTCAGCAGCGTCGAACCGACCGGCGTCGACCCCGTGAAGCTGAGCTTCCGGAGGCGCGGGTCACGGATCAGGGGCTCGCACACGTCGTTCGCCGACAGGGTCGTCACGACGTTCACCACCCCGTCGGGAACACCCGCCTCGGCGAGCAGGGCGGCGAAGGCGAGCGTCGTGAGCGGCGTCAGCTCGGCCGGCTTGACGACCACCGTGCAGCCGGCGGCGAGGGCGGGCGCGATCTTGCGGGTCGCCATGGCGAGGGGGAAGTTCCACGGGGTGATCAGCAGGCAGGGGCCCACCGGGCGGTGCAGCACCGTCGTCCGGCCGGTGCCCTCGGGGTTGGTGCCGTAGCGACCCGAGACGCGCACGGCCTCTTCGGAGAACCAGCGGAGGAACTCGCCGCCGTAGGTGACCTCGCCGAGCGACTCGTCCAGCGGCTTGCCCATCTCGAGCGTCATCAGGAGGGCGAAATCGTCGCGCCGCTGCATCAGCAGGTCGAAGGCGCGACGCAACACCTCGCTGCGGTGGCGGGGGGACGTGGCCGCCCAGTCCTCTTGCGCGGCGACCGCGGCGTCGAGGGCCCGCAGGCCGTCGGCGGGAGTGGCGTCGGCCACCGCGACCAGGACCTCGCCCGTGGCCGGGTCGACGACGTCGATCGTCTCGCCGGAGGACGACGGGCCCCACGAGCCCCCCACGAAGAGGCCGGTGGGCACGGCCTCGACCACGCGACGACGCTCGGCGGCCGTCACGACCGGGCGGCTCACGCCGGGACCCCGGTCGAGCCGTCGACGACGTCGGACGACGGGACCGTGCGCACGCCGGCCGCGCGCAGCTCGGCCAGGGCGGCCTCGCTCGGAGACGGGGCCACACCCGCCACGAGGTCGGTCAGCACCGTGACCCCGAGCCCGGCGGTGACGGCGTCGAGGGCCGAGGCCCGGACGCAGTGGTCGGTCGCCAGACCGACGACGTCGACCTCGTCGACGCCCGTCGCGGCGAGGACGTCACCGAACGGCCGCCCGTCGTCGACGAGCCCGTCGAACAACGAATAGGCCGGCCGACCGTCGCCCTTGAGCACGTGGACGTCGACGAGGGCGGTGTCGAGGTCGGGGTGGTAGTCGGCACCGGTCGACCCCTGCACGCAGTGGACCGGCCACGAGTCGACGAAGTCGGGCTCGAGGCTGAAGTGGCCGCCGTTGTCGCCGTCGGCCGCGTGCCAGTCGCGGCTGGCGACGACGAGGTCGTACCGGTCGCGATGGGCGCGGAGGTGGTCGGTGACCGCCTGCGCGACGTGGGCGCCGCCGGTGACCCCGAGCGCGCCTCCTTCGGTGAAGTCGTTCTGGACGTCGATGACGAAGAGTGCTCTGGTCATGCCACCATTCTCGCGCGCCGCACCGACAGCGGCACGCCTCAGCCGTTGGCCAGGTTGTCGCCGCAGTTGTAGACGGCCGTCGTCAGGGTGTCGAGGGCGGCCCGCGCGTCGTCCTGCACGGAGCCGATCGCGTAGAAGGCGAAGGTGAGCTTCGTGCCGTCCGCCGCGTCCACCGTACCGGCCAGGGTGTAGGCCGTGTCGATCCAGCCGGTCTTGGCGTGCACGGCACCACGGGCCACGGCGTTCGCGCCCGTGAACCGGGAGGCGAGCGTGCCCGTCTTGCCCGACACCGGCAGCGCGTCGTAGACGACGCCGAGGCCGTGCTCGCGGTTCAGGACCTGGATCATCAGGCGCGCGACGAAGGTCGAGGGCACGGCGTCGTTCTCGCTCAGGCCGGACCCGTCGATGATCGTGAGCGAGGACGTGTCGAGACCGTAGGTCGACGAGAGCACGGACTTGTAGAGGGCGGTGAGCGACGCGGCCGACCCGTCGGCACCGGACGCCTTCGACGAGACGCGAGCGAGCATCTCGGCGAGGGTGTTGTCGGAGGTCGGCAGCAGCTGCGAGATCAGGCGGCTGACCGGCTGGGACGACACCTGGGCGATCACGGTGCCGCTCGTGGCGGCGCCCTGGGTCATGGTGGCGGAGTCGGCGCCGACGACGCCCGCGGCGACGAGCGCGGAGCGGAAGGCGTCGCCGGCACGGGCGACGGGGTCGGTGCTGCGCGGACTCGTCTGGGCCGCGGGGTTCGCCCGGTCGCCGTCGACCATGAGGGCGGTGACCTCGGAGTGGTACCCGATGGTCTGCTCGGTGCGCTTCCAGGACGGGTCCCACTTGTCGGAGGGGTTCCAGAAGGTGGCGTCGAGCGTGATCTGCGTGAGGGGCTGCTCGCCGAGCGACGCCTTCACCTGGGTCGCGAGGTCGGCCACCGTGGGGGCCCCGGCGTACACGCTCGAGCCGGTGGCGCTGAGCGTCGCGTCACCGCCGCCGACCAGGGACACCGCACCCGTCCCGGCGTCGCCGGTCACCCGGGTCGTGAGACGCGCGTCGGGCCCGAGGACCGACAGGGCGACCGCGCTCGTCAGGGTCTTCAACACGCTGCCCGTGCGAGCCGGGGTCGAACCGTTGCGGTCGAAGAGGACCTCGCCCGTGGCGGCGTTGACCACGCTGCCCTCGAACTGGGCGAGACGGGCGTCGGACGCGGCCCCGGTGACCGAGCAGGTCCGGAGGCGCGTGGCACCCGGGATCTCGGCGGGAACCGAACGGGCAGGGTCGACCGAGGGGGTCGGGGTCGGGGTGACCGTGACCGCCGGCTCGGGGCTCGACGCGGCGGCCCGTGCCGTCCCGGCGTCGGGCGCGGTGGCGGCCCCGGCGGCCACGGCGCCGCCGCCGAGCAGCGCGAAGGCGAGGACGCCCGCCGTCACGACGACCCCCCGCGGACGCGAGGAGACCCAACGCCGCACCGCGCCCGGCCCCGTGGACCGGGCCGCGTCGCCGGAGCCGACGCCGTCGCCCCCCGTGGTCGACTCGGGACGGTCGTGACGTGGCTCACCCTGATCGCTCATCGAGGACATCATACGGAGCCTCGTGCCCACGTCATCCCTCGGAGGGGTACCGCACGCCGATCTGTCGGCGGACCTCGTCCATGGTGCGCATGACGCCGACGACGTCGGCGGCGGTCAGCAGCGGACTCTCTCGCTCGCCCGCCGCCACGACCCGTTCGAGTTCGAGCGCCTGGTGGTGCATGCCCCTCAGCCCGTTCTCGTCGGCCTCGTAGCGTTCGACCACGGCGTCGTCCTGATCACGCACCGTGAAGCCCCCGGGCGCGTAGAACGTGTCGTCGACGTCGATGCGACCGGCGGTGCCGAGCAGCGTCGCCGTGTTGCGCCCCGAGGTGTCGAGGGCGGCGTACAGCTGGGCCGTCGCACCCGACTCGTGACCGAGCTGGATCGCGACGCGGGCGTCCACGCCCTGGTCGCTCAGCGTGGCGGCGGCCGACACCGTCGAGGGCGCCCCGAGCAGGTCGTCCGCGAACGACACCGGGTACACCCCGAGGTCGAGCAGGGCCCCGCCGCCGAGGGCCGGGTCGTTGATGCGGTGGTGGGGATCGGTGGGCAGCGACTGGACGTGCACGGCCGTCAGGAGGCGCACCTCGCCGATGACCCCGGAGCGCACGACCTCGCGCAGTCGCGCGCTCTGCGGCGTGTACCGCGTCCACATCGCCTCGAGGACGACCACGCCGGCCTCGCGAGCGGCCGCGAAGACCCTCTCGGCCTCCGTGGCGTTCACGGTGAAGGCCTTCTCGACGAGGACGTGCTTGCCGGCCGCGATGGCCAGAAGGGCGTTCTCGGCGTGGAACGGGTGCGGGGTGGCGACGTAGACCACGTCGACCTCGGGGTCGGCGACCAGGTCGTCGTAGCTGCCGTGAGCCCCCGGGACCCCGGCACGGTCGGCGAACTCGCGCGCCTTGGCCAGGTCTCGCGACCCGACGGCGGAGACGGTCGACCCCGCCCCCTGCAGGTCGGACGTGAAGGTGGCGGCGATGCCGCCGGCGCCGAGGATTCCCCATCGAAGTGTCATGCGGACTGTCTACCAGTCACCGCCGACGGGGAGGCCCGCAAGGGTCGAGGCGCCGTCCCGCGGTTCGTTCAGCAGGCGTACCAGCGACTGGCCGAACGGATGAAGTCCGGGCTGTCGTCCGGCGCTCCCCCGTGCACGGCGGCGAACCCGACACAGGCGTGCGCGAGGTCCCCGCGGAAGTCCGGTCGGTAGACGGCGTCGCGGTGCGGGGCCGAGGCCCACCACTTGGCGGCGGCGACGTCGCCCGTGGTCGACGTGCCGCCCGCGAGGTTGCCGTCGCAGCCGACCGGGGGCACCCCGTCGCTGCGGACCACCTCGCCCTTGTGCCCCCAAGCGCTCAACGGATCGGGGCTCGGGTCGCCGGCGACCCAGAAGAGGTACTGCTCGAGGCACGCGTCGTACCGCACGTTCGCGGCCGGCAGCAGCCCGAGGCACGCCGCCTGGCGCCGCTCGTCGTACGCCGTCCGGAACGCGTCGAGGTCGGCGGCGGTGGTGCCCGTGGCGCCGCTCGCCGCGTCGGGGGCACCCGTCGCGCCGCTCCCGGCATCGGCGCCGGGCTGCGCGGGCGAGGGGACGGAGGCGCCGGTGGCGTCGTCGACGCACCCCGCGCCTCCTGCGTCCTCGGCCGTGGGGCCCGCCTCGGATGCGGGGTCGCCGCTCGCGAGGACCACCGTCGTCGGTCCGTCGGCCACGCCGGCCGTCGCGAGGGCCGAGGAGTCGCCTCCGGCCCAGACGACGAGGAGGATGCCCGCCAGGACGGCGGCGAGCAGCGCGGTGCAGATCACTCGGAGGGGCATGCGGGCCACCTCCTTCCGGCATCAGGTGGTCGTCGCAGATCGACCGTAGGGCGACGGGACGACGCCCGGGGGCCGTTCGGGGTACAAGTCGACGACGCCCTCACCACTATTGGGGGCGGAGGGACCGGGACCGGGGCCTCGAGACGGCACGCCCTCGGACGAGAACAGCCCCGGGTCGTGGTGACCCGGGGCTGTGGTGGAGCCGCTTATCAGAATCGAACTGATGACCTTCTCATTACGAGTGAGACGCTCTACCGACTGAGCTAAAGCGGCGGTGCCGGCCTCGGCCGGTTGCCCGTGCCTCGCGGCACGATTAGATACTGTACAGGATCAGCGGACCTCACGCGTCACGAGACGACCGAGCTCGACGAAGCTGGCCTCCATGCGGGCGCGCAGGCTGTACCGCATGTCGCTGAGGTGGTCCACGTCGTCGTCGTCGATCCACTCGGCCCAGGCATGGCGGAGGGTGGCGATGCTGACCAGCGACACCAGGTGCGCGCGGCTGAGCAACGAGGCGTCGACGGCGTCGTCCGCCACTCCCTCGTCGGCCGCCATGCGTTGCGCGACGACGGTCGTCAGTCGCTCCTCGAAGACGCGCGTCGACGCGATGCGACGGGCCAGCAGGTCGGGGTGCGCCCGCAGCACCCGGCGACGCAGGACGACGAGCTCGCGATCGACCGTGGCCGACTCGACCGCGTGCGTCAGCAGCTGGATCAGGCTCGACAACACGGGCTCGTCGCGTTGGGCCACGAACCGCTCGAGGTCTCGACCGTCCGGCAGCGCGGGCGGATCGCCGACGACGGCTTCTTCCTTGGAGGGGAAGTAGTTGAAGAAGGTCCGCGGCGAGACGTCGGCCCGGCGGCTGACCATGTCGACCGTCACCGCGTCGAGCCCGTGTTCGACGATGAGGTCGAGGACGGCGACCTGGATCGCTCGTCGGGTGGCCAGACGTTTGCGCTCGCGCAGACCGGGGGCGGCGTTCGGGTCGCTCATCAGGCCATCATCGCTCATGCCGCCGGGGAAAGGGGTGGACGCCCCCTCGCCGATCCGGCGCTCGCGCCGGTGCCGCCGGGCCGGTGCCGCCGGGCCGGTGCCCCCGGCGCCGGTGTCGCCGGCGCGGGTCAGCGGGTGGCATGACGGCTGACGACCACCAGCATGGCTTCGAGCGCCATGGCCGGCGACACGTTGGCCTCGATGCGGCGGCGGGCCAGGGCGATCGCGTCGAGGACGGCCAGGGTCGCGGCCGGCGTGGAAGCGGTCGCCGCGGCGTCGAGCTGTGCCCGGATGGCCTCGTTGATGGGCTGCTCGTCGACGCCCAGCTGCAGCAGCAGGACGTCTCGGTACAGCGAGAGGAGGTCGACCATGATGCGATCGATCCCGTCGCGGAGGCTCCGGGTCGCTCGCCGTTTCTGGTCGTCCTCGAGGGCGCGCAGTTGGCTTCGCAACGCCGGAGGCACGGTGCCACCCGGCTCGACGCCCAGGGAGCGCAGCGCGCTCGCCCGTTCTTCGGCGTCACGCTCTTCCGTGATCGCCTTGGCGTCGTCGCCGGCCACTGCGAGCAGGGTCGCCGCCGCGATGACGGCGTCCGAGACGCTGCGGATGCCCAGGGCGGTCTCGAGGGTCTGGCGACGTCGCGACCTCGCCGAGGCGTCGAGCGCCAGGCGCCGCGCCATGCCGATGTGGCTCTGGGCCTCCCGGGCCGCCACGAGGGCGATCTCGGGCTCCACCCCGTCGCGGTCCTCGAGGAGCGCGGCGACGTCGGCCACGGCGGGCATGCGGAGGCGCACGCTGCGGACGCGGGAGCGGATCGTCGGGATGAGGTCGGCCTCACTCGGGGCGCACAGCAGCCAGACCGTCCGGGGTGGCGGCTCCTCGAGCGCCTTGAGCAGGAGGTTCGAGGTGCGCTCGGTCATGCGGTCGGCGTCCTCGATGACGACCACCCGGTAGCGACCCACCGACGGCGAGAACTGGCTCGCCGCGACCAGGGACCGGACCTCGTCGATCGTGATGATGATGCGTTCCGTGCTGAGGACCGCGAGGTCGGGATGCGACCTCGCGGCGACCTGCCGGAGGGTCGCCTCCTCGTCGGCCGGCTCTCGTGAGAGCAACGCGGCCGCGAAGGCGTAGGCGAGGTTGGAGCGACCCGAGCCGGGCGGGCCGGTGATGAGCCACGAATGGGTCATCGAGGCGTTGCCGGGCTGGGTGGAAGCCGCCGCGGTCAACGCCTCGATGGCGTCGGGCTGACCCGTGAGGTGTTCCCAGAGGGGCATGGTCAGCGTGCGCCCTCGACTCGAGGGCCTACCCCGCCGGTCACTCGGCCGCCGGGGCCTTCGGGGCCGACGTCTTCGCGGCCGGCGCCTTCTTCGCCGCGGCGGTCGTCTTGGCGGTGGCCGTCTTCGCGGTGGTGGCCTTCTTGGCCGGTGCCTTGGCCGTGGCGGCCTTCTTGGCGGGTGCCTTCTTGGCCGGAGCCTTCTTGGCGGCCGCCTTGGGTTTGGCCGGACCCTTGGCCCGCTTGTCGGCGAGCAGCTGGACGGCGCGGTCGAAGTCGACCTCTTCCACCGTCTCGCCCCGCGGGATGGTCGCGTTCGTCTCGCCGTCGGTGACGTACGGGCCGAACCGGCCGTCCTTCACCTTGATGGGCTTGCCGCTCACCGGATCGGCCTCGAACTCCTTCAGGGAGCTGCTGGCCTTGCGGGCACCGTACTTCGGCTGGGCGTAGAGCTCGAGCGCCCCGGGCAGGTCGATCTCGAAGATCTGGTCCTCGCTCGTCAACGACCGGGTGTCGGTGCCCTTCTTGAGGTAGGGGCCGTAGCGCCCGTTCTGCGCCTGGATCTCGTCGCCGCTCTCGGGGTCGGTGCCGACGGTCCGGGGCAGGTCGAGCAGCCGCAGCGCCGTGTCGAGGTCGACCGTGTCGACGCCCATGCTCTTGAAGAGCGACGCCGTACGTTCTTTCGGAGCGGCGGCCTTCTTGGCGGGGGCCTTCTTCGCCGGAGTTTTCTTGGCCCCGGTCGTGGTCGCGGCGGCGGACGACGGCTCGGTCACCTCGCCCGTGGCGGGGTCGGCCGTGATCTCGTCGGTCGCCGACTCGGGGGTCCGTTCGGTCACGTACGGGCCGAAGCGGCCGTCCTTCGCGATGACCTCCTTGCCCGTCTCGGGGTTCAGCCCCAGCACGCGGTCGCCGACGACGGGGGCGTCGATGAGCTCGCGCGCCTTCTCGGCCGTCAACTCGTCGGGGGCGAGGTCCTCGGGAACGTTGACCCGACGGGGCGTCTCGGGGTCGTCGCCCGGCGCCTCGAGGTAGGGGCCGTAGCGACCGATGCGCAGGGTCACTCCGTCGGCGAGCACGATGGAGTTGATGTCGCGCGCGTCGATCTCGCCCAGGTTGTCGATGACCTTGCGGAGACCGCGGTGCGACTCGTTGCCGAAGTAGAAGCCGTTCAACCAGTCCACGCGGTCGGCGTCGCCGCCGGCGATGAGGTCGAGGTCGTCCTCCATGCTGGCCGTGAAGTCGTACTCGACCAGGTCGGCGAAGTAGTCCTCGAGCAGACGGACCACCGAGAAGGCGATCCAGTTCGGGACGAGGGCCGTTCCGCGAGGGGTGACGTAGCCACGGTCGACGATGGTCGACATGATGGCGGCGTAGGTCGAGGGGCGTCCGATGCCGAGCTCTTCCAGGGTCTTGACGAGGCTCGCCTCGGTGTAGCGCGGCGGTGCCGACGTGTCGTGGCCCTTCGCCTCGACCTCGTCGAGGTCGAGGGCCTGACCGGCGGTCAGCGGGGGCAGCTTGGCCTCGGCCGGCTCGGCGGCGCCGTGGCGGTCCTCGTCACGACCCTCTTCGTAGGCGTTGAGGAACCCGCGGAAGGTGATCACCGTGCCGGACGCGGCGAACTCGGCGAGCGTCCCGGCGGCGGCGCGGGGCGCGATGCCCTCGACCGGTCCCGAGGTCGTCGCCGAGACGACGACCGAGGCGGTCGAGCCCTTGGCGTCCGCCATCTGCGAGGCGACCGTGCGCTTCCAGATGAGGTCGTAGAGCTTCCAGTCGTTGCCCCGGAGGACGTTCTGCATCTCGGACGGCGTCTTGAAGGTGTCACCCGACGGACGGATCGCCTCGTGCGCCTCCTGGGCGTTCTTGCTCTTGCCCGTGTACAGCCGGGGCTTGTCGGGGACGGTGTCGGACCCGTAGAGCTTGGCCGCCTGGCTGCGCGCCGCACCGATCGCCTGCTGCGACAGCGCCGGCGAGTCGGTTCGCATGTAGGTGATGTGGCCGTTCTCGTAGAGCGACTGCGCGACGCTCATGGTCTGTCGGGCCGAGAAGCGCAGCTTGCGCGCTGCCTCCTGTTGGAGGGTCGACGTCGTGAAGGGAGCTGCCGGACGACGGGTGTAGGGCTTCGAGTCCACCGAGCCGACGACGATCTCGACGTCCGAGGAACCCAGCGCCTCGGCGAGCGCCCGCGAGGCCGCCTCGTCGAGCGCGACGGCATCGTTCTTCAAGCGGCCCCGGTCGTCGAAGTCGCGCCCCGCGGCCACGCGTCCTCCGTTGACGCGGACGAGGCGTGACCCGAAGGCGACCTTCGACTCCCCCTCGGCCGCGACGGGCTCGAATGTCGCGGTGAGGTCCCAGTAGGAGGCGGAGACGAAGGCGAGGCGTTCACGCTCGCGGTCGACGACGAGACGGGTCGCCGCCGACTGCACGCGCCCGGCCGAGAGGCCGGGGCCGACCTTGCGCCACAGCACGGGCGAGACCTCGTAGCCGTAGAGGCGGTCGAGGATGCGACGGGTCTCTTGCGCATCGACCAGGGCGGTGTCGAGGTCGCGGGTGTTCTCCTGCGCCTTCTGGATGGCGTCCTTCGTGATCTCGTGGAAGACCATGCGCTTGACCGGCACCTTGGGCTTGAGCTCTTGCAGGAGGTGCCACGCGATGGCCTCGCCCTCGCGGTCCTCGTCTGTCGCGAGGTAGAGCTCGTCGGCGTTCTTCAGCGCGCGCTTGAGGTCGGAGACCGTCTTCTTCTTGGCGTCGGAGACGACGTAGTAGGGCTCGAAGCCGTTCTCGACGTCGACGGAGAACTTGCCCATCGACCCCTTCTTCAGCTCGGCCGGGAGGTTCTTGGGCTCGACGAGGTCGCGGATGTGACCGACGGAGGCGAGCACCTCGTATCCGTCGCCGAGGTACTGCCCGATCGTCTTGGCCTTGGCGGGCGACTCGACGATGACCAGTTTCTTCGTGCCTGGCACGGGACTCCTTGGGTGGTGGTGCGGCGACCCGGTCCGACGGACCGGGCGAGGGGCTGCAGGGCGAGGACGGGGTGCTCGATCGCTCCCACCGACCCCGAGGAACGTCGGGAGCCGTGCAGCCGACAGCCACACCATACACACCCGACGCCCGGGCCCCCTTCACGGGCCGCCGCCCCGGGACGGGGCCGTCGCGGGCGGCGGACCGGCGGTCGCCCGGGCCCCGACGTCGAGGGGACCGAAGGTCGTCGAGACCTCCACCGTGACCTCCGCACCCGCGACGACGCAGGCCGAGAGAGAGACGCCGTTCGCCTCGGCGGTCGCGGCGGCGCGGTCGCAGGCGGCACCGACGACGGCCCCCGACAGGGCGTCGGCTGCGGCGAGCGCCGACGCGTCGGCCGCCCCGGCCGTGCGCGACCGGACCGCGAGGGCCGAGTGCGATCCGACGAGCGCGACGGCGAGGACGGTGATCGTCACGAGCGCGCCGGCCGCCAGCACGCTCGAGCTGCCGCGGTCGCTCCCGAGGAGCTGGCGGACGGTCATCCCCCGGCCCGCGGTGCGCAGCTGCGGGAGGCCAACGCGACCTCGCCGACGAGACCGAGCCGTACCTGCCGGCGGAGGTCGACGCAGACGAGGTCGGCGGTGACGGACTCGGACACCGCCGCGCCCGGCGCGAGCCGGGCGAGGGTCGGGCCGACCGAACCACGGTCGCCCCGGGCGGTCTGCCGGGCGACCACGGCTGCGGCGTCGGCGAGGCGGACCGACTGCGAGGTCACGCCCAGGCTCGCCGCGACGAACGAGACGACCAGGATCAGGGCGGGCATCGTCATCGCGAACTCGACCGTCGCGCTTCCCCTCTCGTCGTCCACTCGACGGAGGAGACGGACGAGGCGCGCACGGACCCCGGTCGTCACGGCGATCACCCGACCGACAGGGCGGACCGGACCAGGTCGGAGAGGATGCTCCGGACCTCGTCCGACCTCATGATCGTGACGAGCAGGCCGGCGAAGCCCACCGCGGCCATGACCCCCCGTTCTCGGTTTCTCCGGTCTCGCGCATGAACAGGCGTGCGTCGAACTTGCCAGAGATGTGGACATACTCGGGTCGGGAGGTCGTGTAGACACCGGCCATCTGAACCTCGATGCCTAGGATTTCGATGATCTCTCGCCGCTGCTCTCTGCCCATGTCGCGCAGCCTTCCCTTGGCCCTCTCCGCGAGTTGCACGATGTCCGTGAGGTTCTGAGCCTTCTGGCTTTCCGAGGCCAGCAGGAGGGCGTAGGCGGCCTTGCGCTCGCGCAATTCAGCCAGCTCGCGGCCGAGCGCGGCAGAGGCCTGCCGGAGGGGTTCGGGGTCGTCGGCCAACAACATCTCTCGCGTGGCTCGGGCCAAGGCCCGTTCCATTCTCCCGATCTGGGTGTCGACCCCGGAGACCGCCTCCGCGGTGCCCGTAGCTGTGGCGTCGGCCGGGACCTCGAGCCACTGCCGCGCCAGTGCTTCCAGTCGGGCAGGGTCACCCAAAAGGGCCTCGACTTGCGACCAGACGCGGGCGTCGAGGTCCTGCACCTGAACCTGGACACACGAGCATTTGTCCTGCCCCTTGATGTGTTTGCGGCCCGAGCATCTGTACACGTCGTAGTCCTTCCCCGCGATGCTGACGCCGTAGTAGACCGCGCCGCATTCGCCGCGCAGCCGGGTGGCCAGCATCTGCCGGGTTTCGGGCCGTGCATGACCGCGCGTCGAGCGCCGTGCAAACTCCCGGACGATCGCGGCGTGTTGTCGCTTCGTCAGGGGCGGGTTGCCGATCTGCACCTCGATGGGGTCCCCGTAGAGCGGCTTGCCGTGCCGGTCAAGCTTGGTGTGGTGACTCCGCTTGTACATTGAACCGGTCTCGGCGGCTCCCCAAACGACTACACCGCTGTGCATGGTCTCGTTGGCAAAGGTGCGACGCAGCACGCCCGGGTCCCACTTGGTCGTGCAGGGCAGCCCCTTCTCGGCGGACTCGTGCGCCCGGCGGGTCAGCAGTCCTGCGTCGTTGAGTCGGTCGGCCACCTGCCCGGCGGTGAGGTGCTTTCGTACCAGCAGGTCGTAGACCACAGTGACGATATGGCGCTCGCGGTCATCGGGCACTGGGTGGGCGTTGCGGGCCGTGCCCTCAAGCTTCCAGCCAAATGGGGGTTTGCCCCCAGGCCAGTTACCATTCATCGCCTTGGCGCGCTGTCCGCCAACTGTGCGCGCCACGATGACATCGCGCTCCATCTCGGCGAAACCAGCCAGCATCGTGCGCATCAGTCGCCCTTGTGGGGTCGACATGTCGATCTGCTCCTTCACGATGAGCAGGGGGATGCCGAGCGACTGCAACCGGTCGGTCTCGGCAATGGCGTGGCCAGCGTTCCTTGCAAACCGATCAAGCTTGGCGACGACTACGGCGTCGACCTTGCGGGTTTGCGCATCGGCGAGCATGCGCCGCCACGCTGGGCGCTCGTCGGAGGTACCAGACAGGCCTTCGTCGGCGTAGACCTCGCCGAGGGTCCACCCCGGGTGCGCCATGATCGCGGCCTCACAGATTGCCCGCTGTTCGGCTAGTGACGTGTTGTCGACCTGGTCTGCGGTTGAGACCCGGAGGTACACCGCCGCCCGGACGGCGGGCGCGCTGGTCGCAGGTGCAGCCTTCATGCGTTCCGCTCCTCCAACTGGCGGGCCTTCCACGCCTTGACTGCGGGTCGGGCTGTTGCGGCGGCGTCCGTGGCGGCCCTGGCCCAGGTGCGGTCCTCGGCGGTGCCGGTCTCCCCGAACTTGTGCCTTGCGCGCAGCGCCCAATCAGCGGCGCGGTCCGCCCAGGCCGCAGCCTCGGTGATCCGGCCCGCGTCGAGTGATTGCAGGGCCGCGTCGGCCGCGTTTTGAGCGGCGTCGGCGGCTACGGCGGTGTACGAGTTGGGGGTGATCAATACTGACATTGTGGGCTCCCATCCAGAATGTTGTACGTCAAGTAAATCAGTTGCAATAGGTTTCGCGGAAGTATTCGAGGACCACTACCGGGCCACCAGTCCGCGGGGCGACGCGGGCTTCATTCCGGGTCGGGTGTTTCCGAGGACCATTTGCTGGCCCGCCCAGACACCGCAGGGCTCGGGCCACGCTTCGATGTACGCGGCGCACTGCTCGAGGACCGGGCAGGTGTAGCACTTCTCGGCGGCGGCAGCTTTCTGCGCGGGCACGTCGGAGGTCCAACCTCCGCTGGGGTCTTCGACGCACGGCACCGGACGGTCCGAGCTTGCGACCGCGTCCAGGAGATACGCGTGGGCCGCAGTGCGCCCGTCGCGCGCCTCCCGCTGGGGTTCCGTCAACCTGTCGACTCCTGGGCGGGCTTCGGGCCTGCTCGGCATCACGAGTCCCGCGACGAGGCGTCGAGCGCTTCCGCACTCGGGAGGGTCCGGGCCGTCAGGTAGGCCCCGGGTATGAGGCTCGCCACCAGGTGGAAAATCTGCAAGCGTTCTGGGCTGATCAGGCCCACCTGCCCCTGCAAAAAGTCATGCAACTCGCCCGTCCGAGTGAGCCGTTTGAGGATTGCCGCCTCCGTTGCGATGGACTTCGCGAGGCCCACCTGGACTAGCAAGCTTTCAAAAGCCGCTGGGGTGTCAGCGGTCTCGTAGTCGCTGTCGGCAGTCAGCTCGACGACCGGCGGCTCCTCGCCGTCCGAGATGACACGCTCGCCTGCATTCGACACGCCCAGGTACAGCCGGTCTTGGGGTTTCCAGACACCGGTCCGGTCCACGGCCGCGTCAGCACTGCCGAACCAGAAAACGACACGCCCCCGGTCGAACGTAAGAGACATCCCGGGTCGAAAACCGGAGACCTCGTAACGTCCTGCCCACAGGAACGCGTCGGGAAATTGGGTGGGGTTTTGACGCCCCCCGGGGAAACCTGCATCGGGCGTGGGGGTCATGCGCTCCTCCTCGGAGTTCTGCTCGTGCGTCATCGGGTCTTGCGCTCAGGGTCGAATCGCTTCTGGGCCATAAGGCGGTGGGGGCGGCAGAGGCCGTTGCGCCACACGTCGCGGGAGCAGTCCTGGACGAAGCAGTGCGCGGGCGGCTGGGCCGGTGGGGGCAACTCTGAGATCTCTTCGAAATTGCGACTGATCCACTCGGGGGTCTGGTTCTGGCTAGTCATGCGGGGCCTCCTACGGCCGGGTCGAGAGTGCGGAGAGGGCGAAGCCGGGATGGCCCGAGGCTGTGCGTCTCGCGCGTGAGGGCGGACTGGGACAGTGGGCCGTCGTGTTCTGCGCTGGGCGAGAGCGCCGGAGACGTCGTATTGACGCCTCGCGTGGGGGTATGAAATCGAATCAATAAGGGAAAGAAGACCCCCCTGAGGGGCCGCCTTATTGCCTTTACTTCCGCGATTTCAGTAGTACGCGCGAGATGGAAATGAGCAGTGCGGGCACCCATCAGAAGGTCTGCCCCGCACCCAGGCCGGAGAGAGGTTGGAGCCCGCTCGGCTTCCGATACAGTCCCTTGCTGGCCTTCTCAAGATCTCCGCGCTCGCAGGCCCGCCCAAGGCGCTTGCTCAGCGCCACCAGTGCCCTCTTGGTGGCCGGGTCTTTGGCGTTCGGATCGAGGTTCTGCTGGCGGGCGATCTCGACCCACGACACGGGCTCGTCTTGATCGCGAACCCATGACACGACCTCGGCAGTCTCGTCAGTGACCGCGTGCCGCCCGTCGCGCTTATTGTTCTCGGACTCGAGCAAGTCCTGCACGCTTTTCGGTGATTCCCCGATGTACCGGGCCTTGGACACGAATTGCTCGCGGACCTCCCCGCGAGAGTCGACGCCCTGCACTGCTGCCCCCGTGACTTCGTAAAGGAGCGACCGGCCACGAGAGTCCGAATAGTTGGACTTGTCGACGGTGACCACCCGGTACTGCGATTCCTCGTCGATTGCCATGACGAGCAGCGACCGGAGGGCGTCTCGCCAGACGTGCGAGCCTGAGACCTTCTCGCCAGCCACCCCGTGGCCCTTTTTGAAGTGCATCACGACGATCACCGCGATATTGAGTTCGCGGGAAATGGCCGCAATCGGGTCAAGGGCGCGACGCACGTCCGCCTGATCGTTCGGGTTGCCGTCGACGAAGCTCAGGATCGGGTCGAGGACCAGGAGCTTGGCCCCTGTCTCCACCAGTTGCATCCTGAGGGCCGGCAAGTCCTGGCTCAGCTGCATGACCGTGTCGACGGACTGGCCATCCTCGAGACGAGTGGTCGGTTGCGCCACATGCACCTTGGACATGTCAGCTCCGGCCACGCTGAGGCGCGGGGCGAGTTGCCGGGCGATGTCATCTTCACCGGCGACGATGAGGACTGGGGAGGGCCGGCCGTTTAGGTCGCCCTCGAAGGTTCCCCGGGTGATACCGGCGGCCAGGTAGGCGACGAGGGTGGACTTCCCGATCCCTGCCCACCCAGCGAGCCCAGTGAGTGTGCCGAGCGGCACCTGGTCCATAACGGCCCACTCGGTCGCGACGTGCACGACGTTCTCGAGGCTGATCAGTTGCAACTCGCGGGAGGCCGTCTGGCCTTTCGGGGAACCTTTACTGCTCTGGAGGCGTCGGAGCCCCTCCCGGATCGCTCGCTTTACCGCGGGTCGGTTGACAGGCCGGTCGTACCCGCCCTCGGCGTAGGCCCACATGCCCCGCTCGAAGGCTTCCGCATCGGGTGCGACCGACGCCTCCATCTCCGCGACGACGTCAAGTGGGAGGTTGCGGCGCACTTTGGCCCCGACGGTCGCGTGCGCCGCGGCGATCTTGGCTTGCACTTCGCGAGCCGTCCAGGCGTTGTCGGTCGGCGCGTGCGCCTCAATAAGCGCCTTGGCCTGGGCCTGGGTGAGCCCCGATCCGGGCGTATTCGCAATCTCGAAGAGGTTGCACGCCGCCTTGTGTGTAGCAGCGTCCCAGCCTGCGCCCGGCCTCCAGGGGGACAGCAGGTTGCGAAGGGTCTCGATCTCTCCCCGGACCGCTGCCTGGATGTACAGCGGACCTTCCGTGTGCACAGCCTCCAGCGGACCTGGGAGGGGGTTTCGCTGGGGTCTGGTGGCACCCTGTCTAGTTGTGCGCTCCGCGGGTGCCTGACGCGCCCGGGCACCCCCTTGTTTCGCCCGGACGAGGTCTGCGATGAATGCGGCGGAGGGCGCGGGCTCGGATGCCGCGACGGACTCGAGCGCGGGTTCCACTTCCCAGCGGTAGGACGACATCTCGCCGGTCGTTTTAGAGATTTTGCGCGTCGGAGGCAGGTAGAGCATGCCCCGGCCTGAACCGTCCGGGCGGCCGCCCTTGAGGTCGACTCCTGGTACGAAGCCATCGGCACACCCGACACCTACCAGGGCGATCAAGTCATGGGTCCCACCGGAGGCCGTCCTTGACCGACCGAAAGAGCGCGGGAAGTGACCGTCTGCGGTCCACTGGTTAGCGGCCGTGTCTCCGCCGTTCTGCTTGTCGACGTCGAGGCCGTCGAATATGACTCCGGTAACTGCAAACAAAGCGTCGCCCTCGCGCCACGTGTCGAGGACTGAGGGGTCGGTGCCCGTGTCGTGTTCCCAGCCTCTACGGGGGACGAAGTCTCCGCGACCGTTGGGCCTGGCCACGCCTATGGGAACACCTTTAGACATCAAGTCCCGTGCCACCCGGAAGCCATCCTGGACTTCCATGGCCCGGGATGCGCCGGTCGACATGAGGCTGGCCACCCTGGCGGCGTGGTTGTTCTCGAGTTGCGGGCTCATCGAGCCACCGCGGGGGTGTCAGTGTCATCGAACAGGGCTGCCAGTAGGCGTTCCCATTGGTCGTCCGGGATAGTCTCGGATGGGTTGCTGGCGCGGTGAAGCATGATTGGCGTCCTTGAGGGGAACGCGTGTGGGGTGGCCTCCGGCTCTGACGCTTAACAGGCTAAATGTTCACACGCATTATTACCCTCCGGAATTCCGCCGGAACAGCACTACTTATGCGAGTGGCTCTAGTTGCCCGTGGCTCCTGCTCACTTCGTGAGGGGATCGCCTGCTGCTGCAACCATCCAACCCCAGGGGGACGTACTCGCACAAGTTCCGCCCAAACATGCCTCAGCCCCCGGCCCGAAAACCAGGGGCTGAGGAGGGCGGGAGCCCTGCGCCGCGCCAGCGACTACGCCCAGAAAATCAGGCCGCGTCGGCCAGCACAAGTACTCGCGGGCAAGCGGGAGTACCGGAGCAGTCGGGCCTAAATTGCCTGCGCCTTGCAGTCGGCGAAAGTCCTAGTTCTCGTCGTGGCCGCTGTCCAACCAGATGTCCTCCGCCTGAGAAACACCCTCGCGCTACAAAGCTGGAATTCACCATCGACCAGGTGGTCTTCGCCGAAAAAGCATCCGCAACTCTTGCCCCCGGATTGGCCCGAGCCGTCGACAATCTTCGCATGTTTACAATGCTTCAGGCCAATGGCAATTCCACCCGCTGCCTAGCGATGACCTTATCGTCGTTACACTACATGTAGAATTCGCTATGGCCGTAGAGTATAAGCTGCGGAATAAAGAGATATTAACGACCGCACGACATATGCCAGCTGGTACGCCACGGCTCCTGCCCCAATGCCGCTCGCCCAGGCGGAAGCTTCAGAAGTACCGGCCACCAAAACGACACCCGCAAGCCAACTCGAACTCAGAACTCCTGCAAGGACAGTCCAGAGCAGCAGAGTCCGCATGGTGTCCAGGACTTCGCGTCTTTCGTCATCAAATATGACGTTCGGATCTGAGCGAGCATCGATACTTTTCTCCCAGAACTTGAGAGCCATCGTGAATGACAATCCGGTCATGATGGAAGTAGCAGTGAGCAAGGCGCCGAGACCGGTAGAGCGTATGTCTAGGTCATTGACCGTAAGCGCTACCAATACGGCGATGAGCAAAGCGAGGAACGCCTGGCCCATTTGCGACGAACGACGATCTTCAGCCCCCGGCGCTAGCCCGATGTGATCACGGACTATTTGGAGCGGGGTTATCTGTGACATTCCATACCACCTTCCATGAAGCCGGAACCTTCACGGAACCAGTTGCACTCGGCTTGACGCAAGATGCGGACGTCGTGTCAAGGACCCCGAAGGAACCTTTTACGTCCTCGATGGCCTCTTTGCAGACCCGAACAAAGTCCACATCAGAGGGGCGGTAGAGCGCCGCGGCTGACTTCTGGCCACCACCGGTGGCTGGTGCCAGTTTAGCCTCCAGGGCGTAGAGAAGTCCGGGACCCTCGTCGATTCCCAGGGTGAACGTTCGAGTATTGCCGGAGGGAAGCGTCACATTGAGGTTGGCTTGCGCCTTCAGATTCTTCATCTTGTCACCTGTGAGGTTGATGCCATGTTGACTCAACCCTGGGTCGATGACGCCAAAGATTTTGCTCGCATCAAGCCCAGACGATCCAGCGTAATTATCGAGCCGCCGCTTCGCCCCGAACTTATATTTCATTGAGAGCACGCCATCTGCACCATTTGTGTCCATAAACTTTCCGCTAGGGTCCGTGGGGCGCAGAAATTGGTATTCAATGCTGTTGAGCATGACGTTGGTGTTGGCTATATCAGCCACGGTCGTGAGCGGCTTGATGTCGATCATGGCCTTGGGCAGAGCGTTCTTCAGCGTGTCGGTCAGCAGCTTTGCAATAAAGCTTGATACTCCGCCGGTACCAATGCGTTCTGTTAGCATGATAGCGTACTTCCCACCCTTGGGAAACACAAACATGGTTCGAAAGTCGATGTCTTCGATGTGATCCGGACTGCGAGTAAAGGCTAGGGCTCCATTAGCCATAATTTTCGACTGGATACCTGCACTACCCCGGGTGACGACAGAATATAGTACGTTATCACCCTTGCGAAGATCTCCAAGGCGATACGTCGTATCCTCCTTTTTGGCAAAGCTGTACTCGATAGCCTTCGCGCCCCTCTTTAGAGGAGCTTTCTTCAAAGTCTGCGCAATTAGGTCCAGAAGGTTGGCTTTGTTGCCGTCGACGTCGGCTAGCGGCCGCGTGTCGGCCCCTGTGCCGCGAGTAGGTCGAACGCTAATGCGGTACGGAACGACTTGGTACGTCGCCACACTTATCCCCCTTGTTACTTCTGAGCACTGTCTGGAGCAATGTAGCGGACATGCCCGCCGTAGATTGTGCCGAGTTTCTGAGCCTCCCTCTGAACGCTAAGGAAAGGCCTGTCGCACGAGAAGCAATCGCTGCCAATTAGCACGTGATGCGACTGTGGCGGGAGAGCTTCTTGCCGAATATCTTCCTAAACCTGACTTAGGGTTGTGAGCGCCATATGTCGCTGCAACGGATTCAACGCGACGAGTTGATCAAACTTATGAAGGATGCCACGGCGACAACGATTGAAATAATTGCCAAGTAGAAAGACAGGACAAACGTAAATCTAGAGCGTCTAGTCTTCCTGACCTCTGAAGCCGGTGTCAGGCGTACGACATCGATATCGATGAGACTACTCCGTACGGCCAGTGGGGGCGAGGGCTTGCCTTCCGTCAAGAAGGATATTCGGACGGCGGAGCCCTTAGTGATGAGCTGAGCAGGTACAGCAAATCCTCTCGGCGTCTCACGGACTTCAATGTCGCCCTCAGTTTGAAACGAGCCCGCGAGAATCTCCAATTTAGTGTCAAACGTGATATCATCTCCGCCGTCGAATGATGCAGAGGATATGTCGGCACGGCTCTTTGACTCTATTACGAATGTCGAGAAGTGGGGATCTAGAACCATCTTTCCGTCGTAAAAGACGGAAAGTCGTGACGAGCGGAGAACAACCATCGGCCGCCACATCCCTTCATAGGTCAGCGATCTCTTGGGCGACTGCCGTCTGAAGATGACGACCGGCACGACAATGGCGCCGAGGCCAATAAAGACCGTGACGACAGAAAGAATACTCACCAAATCCACGGGTTGACATTAGCCCAACCGGAAGCTTTCCATTCACACGCGCAGCAAGTGATTCCGGAGCTTCTGAGGGCGCAAGAGGGGCTATAAAAGGGCGGCCCAGCACTAAGCTGCAGCGCGTGAGCAGCTTCTCCGAGCGCATGGGCTACAAGCAGGCGCGATCCCTCGTCCAGACTGATGACCTCGACGATGAGACCCGCATGGGGCTCTGGAACGCCCTGGTCCATCTACCCGTGCACTTCGACGCAACGGCAAACCATGAGGACGAACGGATGATTGTCACGTGGTTGTGGATGAAAGCGTTCGGAAGGGCACGGGACGAGATGCCCCGATTCTCGTCGACCGTGTGGGACCTTGTGAAGGATCGTGTACTCCGGGGCCCCTTCAATGAGTGCATGGACGTCATCGAGGATGTCATGGACGCGACGTCGCTAGGCCGTCAAAACCGATTTCTGGACTTTGTGCCTGGTCTCGCAAATGCGATCAACGTCCAATTTGAGCGCATGCTAGTCGGGTACAGGCTCATCAACGGTCACATCTTGCCGCTCGATCACGAGCTCGAAATTTCCTCTGTAACTGAAGCGACCGGGGACGGTACGCCCGCGGCGGCGCGGGAACACCTGAGCACGGCTCTGACTCTTCTTTCAGACAGACGGAACCCTGACTACAGAAACTCGGTGAAGGAATCCATCACCGCAGTTGAGTCGCTGGCTCGAAAAATTACTGGTGCCCGCACGTTGGGTGAGGCTCTGACCAAGCTCTCCGCGTCCGGCATCGAGACGCACAGTGCGCTTGTCAAAGCTTGGAGCGGATTTTATGGATACACGTCCGACGCTGGCGGCGTGCGACACGGAAGCCAATCAGTTGAGAAGGTCGATCAAGCACTTGCGAAGTACATCTTGGTGATCTGTTCCGCTTTTGTTACTTGGCTTTCGGAAGAAGCGAGAATCGCCGGCAAATTGTAGGCATGCCCAGGGGCCAGGGCTAGTCCCGCCCTGGCCCCGACGCTAATAACGATTACGAGTCTGTGAGATCCCTTCTCGCGGCATCAGCGCCAGATTTCTCGAACGGATTCTCCTGGGTCTCAGCCACAGCCTTAGCAAGCTCCATAAAGGCACCCATCGCCGACTTCATTTCGTTCATCTCCGATGTGTCCGGCCCATCGAGCTTTGCGAGGTTGGCGTATGACCGGCTGAGAGCATCGAGTCCCTGCGCGACAGCTGCGAACCCTCGAGCTTGTTCTTCCTGTGCGAGACGCAGGCGCGCCTCTTCCATGTCGGACAGCAGCCGAGAGCCCAAGGCCTTGCGGCGGGCCTTTGCATCAATGCTGACCACCTGTGTGGCCTGAGCCGTCTTGGACCGGTCGAAGGACAGGCGCTCGTCCTTCGCGATACGGGTGACCGTGGTGGGCGACACCCCTACAGCCCGCGCGATCTCGTTTCGCCCGACCTCCTGCCGGACCATGGCGACCACCGAGGCGCGTTTGCCCTCGTCCAGGGGCATCAGACGGCCGAGGGAGCGGCGGGGCTGGCATCGGCTTGGCGCACCCCGTTCTGCACGACGGCGTCGAACTCGAGGGAATCCGAGACCGCATCGTGGTCGTCGGGCGATGCGCTGTATAGCGCGGTCAAGGCGGTCACGGAGACATCGGTAAAAGGAGTCGCGGCTTGGTCAATGATCTGTGCCCAAGCGGAGTCGTGGACGGCCGCCTTGTACAGTTCGCCTGCCGCCTGCGCCGCGGGGTTGCCAAGGGCCGCCAGCCGCTCCAAAGCCAGGCCCGTGACCTCGGCGAGCGCATCGTCTGGTTCCTCAGAAGTCATGATCAGTCGGGTGGGCATCTGGTCCAGGATCGCGGTGATCCGCAGCGGCGAAGCCTTCTCGATCATCTGCGCCAGGTTGTGCCCGGCGTTCAGCATCGCTTCGACCTTGGTCCACTCGTTGCCGATCAGGGCCACCGCGTCGGCATTGCTCGGGGCGAGCCCGTCGATAGCCTCCTGACGTTTGCGCTTGACCTCGTCGAACCCCTGGCGATCGGCCTGGGGGGCGACCTTCCGCAGTTCCTCCCTGGCCGCGGCGAGGCGGCGGGAACGCTCCTGCTGGAGGGCCGCCGGGGTGAGGTCGTCGTTGCCGTAGGCGACGGCGGCGCGCTCGGCGGCCTTGAACTTGCGGAATGCCTCTGCAAGGACGGTCATGGTGTTGCCTTTCGTTAGTGCCCGAGGGCGTCGACCTCATCCGCGGATGCCGACGAGGGGGTCGTGGTTTTACGCGGCAAGACGGAAGTCGAAGGCGGGAAAGCCCAGCACGGGGCGGGATGATCACGATCGCGTACTCGGCCGTGGCGGCACCGTCGTCGGCCCGGGCGACGCGACGCGCGACCGAGGCGAGGCGGCCGAACGGGGCGAGGCGGCCGGCCGGGGAGGCACGGCGAGCTGGGGACGGAGGGCCTGACGTGGGGACGGCGGGCGACGGGGTCTCGGCAACGGTCATGATGTTCCTCTCGTGGGTGTCGGCACCTCATCGGTGACGTTCCGAGCCTGGCGGCATTCCGCGGACGGCTCGCAGACGTCGCACCGTGCTGGGGACGACCGATCACCAGGAACCCGCTGTGGACGACACGAGCGAGACGACCAGCGGCACGACCCCGATGACCAGGAACGCCGGCAGGATGCACACGCCGAGCGGCAGCATCAGGGTGACGCCGAGGCGGCCCGCGGCGGCCTGGGCGGCCGTCCGGGCCTCCAGCCGCAGCTCGCGGGCCTCGGACCGCAGGAGCAGCCCCGCCGGTGCCCCCGCACGACGGGACAGGTCGAGCACCGCCTCGCTGCGACGCCGCTCGACCCGGTCGGCGGACTCGCCGACCGGGCCCGCGCCTCCTGGTGGCTCGGTGACCGCGGCCTCGATCCCGCACGAGACGATCGCCTCGTCGACGGTGGCGAGGCCCGCCGACCACGAGGCTCCCCCGGACAACGCCACGGCGAGGAGTTCGGGGCGCAGGCCCGGCACCCTCGACGACGGGAGGGCGCCGCGCACGAGTCGGGCGTTCCACCGACGGGCGACCATCACGAGTCCTCCGGCGACGCCGACGCACGCCCAACCGATCGGGGTGCCGACGAGCACCGCACCGGTGTCGAAGCCCAGCCCCAGGGAGAAGAGGAGGCCCACCGGCGGGAGGGCGAGGACCACGTTCGCGGTCGCCCGTGGCCCGCTCAGGGCGACCTGGACGTCACGGCGCGCCTCGTCGGCCGCCCGGAGGGCCGACACGAGGGAGTGGAGGCAATCGGCCATCGGGGCCCCGCTCGTCTCGGCCACGCGCCAGGCGCAGGCGACCTGCCTCCAGGTGCGGTCGTGCCCGTCGGGGTCCTGGGCGCCCTCGAAGGGGCGGGTGTCGAGCCAGGACACGAGGCTCGTCGACACCGCGACGCCGTCGCCGCCGTCGAGCGCGACCGCCTCGGCGAGCCGTCGGATCGCGCCCGGGGGTTCGACCGCGCCGACGTGGCCCCAGGCCCTCGCGGGCGCGACCCCTGCACCGATGAGGACGGCGAGGCGTTCGACCAGGACGGCGGCCGGCGTGAGTCGTGACCGCCGCGTCCTCCGGCGTCCGGGGCCCGGACCCCCGGAACGACGGCCCGGACCACCGGTCACCCCCGTGATCCCGTCCGCGCGACCAGGCGTCCCTCGGGCGTCACGGCGAGATGGCCGATCTCGGCGAGCCTCCGACGACCGTCGCGTCGCTCGAGGTGGAACACGGCGTCGATCGCGCTGACGGCCTGCCGGGCGAGCGCGTCCACCCCGAGCCCGGCGAGTGCCCCGAGAGCCTCGAGTCGTGCGGGGACGTCGTCCAGACCGTTGGCGTGGACCGTGCCCGCGCCTCCGTCGTGCCCGGTGTTCAGGGCCGAGAGCAGGTCGCGGATCTCCGGCCCCCGGACCTCGCCCACGACGAGACGGTCGGGTCGCATCCGCAGCGCCTCGCGGACGAGACGGGACAGGTCGACTCCACCCGCTCCCTCGAGATTGGGTTGCCGCGTCTCGAGCGCCACGACGTGTGGATGGCGTGGCCGCAACTCGGCGACGTCCTCGATGGTGACGATGCGGTCGGAGACGGGAGCCTCGGACAACAGTGCGGCGAGGAACGTGGTCTTGCCGGCGCCGCCCGACCCGCTGACCAGGACGTTGGCACGGCGCTCCACGCAGCCGGTCACCGCCTCGAGGGCCCCCGCGGGGAAGAACCCCCGACGATCGAGGTCGAGGAGCGACATCGACTCGACCCGGGGCACCCGGATCGAGATCGCCGTCCCCGCGACCGCCAGCGGAGGCAGGACGACGTGGACCCGGAGACCGTCACCCAGGCGCACGTCGACGCACGGACTCGACTCGTCGACGTGGCGTCCCCCGAGCGAGACCAGGCGCACCGCGACCTGCCGAGCCGAGGCCTCGGAGAGATGGACGCTCGTCTCGGGCTCGGCCCCGTCGCCGCGATCGACCCAGACGCCCACGCCGCCGGTCACGAAGACGTCGGTGACGGCCGGATCGTCGAGGAGGCGCCCCAGGGGCCCGAATGCGGAACGCTCGGGTCGCGCAAGGCGTCCTTGTACCCCGAATCGAGCGTCTGTACCCCGGTCCATGCCGAGCGCCGGAACGGGAGGCAGGGTGAAGCGGGACGGAGGGTGACGGAGGGTGAGGGACGGGTGACCGGCGGTGTCGAGCTGAGGCGCGGAGGACATGGTCCCGACCGTAGGGAGCGCCCGGGCGGCACAGACAGATCGGTAGAGCACCGTGGGGACGGATCGTCGATGAACGCCCTTGGGGACGAGCCGTCCATCCACCCGGGCGACCGCCGGGTTAAAAGAGAGGGGCGGCACCGGTTGGGGGGAACCGGTGCCGCCACGTGCGCCGGGCGATTGGGGGGAATCAGCACGACGCACGTCGGAATTGAATCCGACTCGCCAAGTGTACCCCAGGTCGGCTCCGGAACACCACGTCGTCCGGCCGCCACGCGCGCGCGGCCCGCCCTTGCCCGGTGGGACCTCCGGAGTAAGGTCGTCGGCGCGGCTCCGAGCCGCGGTTCACGCAACGACGCGAGAGGACTTCCGATGCTCGACGGCACCGACGACCGACCCACCGAAGGACGCACCTTCGCCCCGCCTGCCGACTTCGCCCGGACGGCCGTCGCCGGCTCGGACCTCGCCGGACGAGCCGCCGCCGACCGCCTCGCCTTCTGGGGCGAGCAGGCCCGCGAGCGGCTCACGTGGGACCGGGTCCCGACCGAGACGCTCGACTGGTCGGACGCGCCCTTCGCCCGGTGGTTCGCCGACGGAACGCTGAACGTCGCCTACAACTGCCTCGATCGTCACGTCGAGGCAGGGCACGGGGATCGCGTCGCGCTGCACTGGGAGGGCGAGCCCGGCGACGCCCGCTCGGTGACCTACGCCGAGCTCACCGACGAGGTCAAGCGCGCGGCGAACCTGCTGCTGTCACTCGGCGTACAGGCGGGCGACCGCGTCGTCGTCTACCTCCCGCAGATCCCGGAGGCCGTGGTGACCATGCTCGCCGTGGCCCGGATCGGGGCGGTCCACTCGGTCGTCTTCGGCGGCTTCAGCGCCGAGAGCCTGCGCGCGCGCATCGACGACGCCGGTGCCCGCCTGGTCGTCACGGCGGACGGAGGCTGGCGCAAGGGAGCGGTCTCCCCGCTCAAGGCCGCCGTGGACGAGGCCCTGGCGGTGGACGGCGACTCGACGGTCGAGCACGTCCTCGTCGTCCGACGAGGCGGCAACGACGTCGACTGGACCGACGGCCGCGACGTCTGGTGGCACGACGCGATCGAGACCGTGGACGCCGAACACGTCGCCGAACCGTTCGAGGCCGAGCACCCGCTCTTCATCTTGTACACGAGCGGCACGACCGGGAAGCCCAAGGGCATCCTGCACACCTCCGGGGGCTACCTCACGCAGGTCGCCTACAGCCACTCCGTCGTCTTCGACCTGCACCCCGAGACCGACGTCTACTGGTGCACGGCGGACGTCGGCTGGATCACCGGGCACAGCTACGTCGTCTACGGCCCGCTCGCCAACGGTGCGACGCAGGTGCTCTACGAGGGCACCCCCGACTTCCCCGCACCGGGCCGCTGGTGGGACCTCGTCGAGAAGTACGGGGTGACGATCTTCTACACCGCGCCGACGGCCATCCGGGGCTTCATGAAGTCCGGGAGGGAGATCCCGGCGGCCCGCGACCTGACGTCCCTGCGCCTCCTGGGGTCGGTCGGCGAGCCCATCAACCCGGAGGCCTGGCTGTGGTTCCGCGAGGTGATCGGCGCCGGCCGGACGCCCATCGTCGACACGTGGTGGCAGACCGAGACGGGTGCGCAGATGATCTCGGCGCTGCCGGGTGTCACCACCACCAAGCCCGGATCGGCCCAGACCCCCCTGCCGGGCATCTCGGTCGACGTGGTCGACGACCACGGCACCCCGGTGGCGAACGGCGAGAGCGGCCTCCTGGTCGTGTCCGAGCCGTGGCCGTCGATGCTGCGAGGCATCTGGGGTGACCCCGACCGCTACGTCGAGACGTACTGGAGCCGCTTCGGCGACCGCTACTTCGCCGGCGACGGTGCCCGCCGCGACGAGGACGGCGACATCTGGCTGCTCGGCCGGGTCGACGACGTGATGAACGTCTCGGGTCACCGTCTGTCGACCGCCGAGATCGAGTCGGCCCTCGTGTCGCACCCGATCGTCGCCGAGTCGGCGGTCGTCGGTGCCGCCGACGAGACCACCGGTCAGGCGGTGGTCGCCTTCGTCATCCTGCGGAACAAGGCGAGGACGACGCAGACCCCCGAGGAGGCGGTGGCCACCCTGCGCGCGCACGTCGCCCACCAGATCGGCGCGATCGCGCGACCGCGCACCGTGGTGCTCGTCGACGAGCTGCCGAAGACGCGCTCGGGCAAGATCATGCGCCGCCTGCTGAGGGACGTGGCGGAGGGCCGCGAGGTCGGCGACACGACCACGCTGGCGGACACGTCGGTCATGTCGGTGATCACCGCCGAGATGCGCTGACCCCGGCGCGACGACGGCCCCTCCTCGTCGAGAGGAGGGGCCGTCGTCACGCCCGGACGAGGAGGCGCGTCAGCGGACCTCGAGGACGAGTTCGACCTCGACCGGCGAGTCGAGCGGCAGCACCGCGACCCCCACGGCGCTCCGGGCGTGACGCCCGGCCTCGCCGAAGATCTGCCCGAGGAGGTCGGACGCGCCGTTGATCACCCCGGGCTGGCCGGAGAAGCCGGGGTCGGAGGCGACGAAACCGGTCAGCTTGACGACGCGGACGACGTCGTCGAGCGAGTCGAGCACCGTCGCCGCGGCGGCCAGGGCGTTGAGCACGCAGGTCGCGGCCAGCGCCTGCGCGTCGGCGGGCTCGACCAGCCCGTCACCGTCACCCACCTTGCCCGTGGTCGGCAGCCGGCCGTCGACGAACGGCAGCTGCCCCGCCGTGTAGACGAGCGACCCCGTGCGGAGTGCCGGGACGTACGAGCCCTCGGGTGCCGCGACGGGAGGGAGGACGAGACCGAGCTCGGCCAGTCGCTCGTCGACCGTCGTCATCAGGCGTCCTGCCGGGGGCGCTTCAGCCACGCGACGGGACCACCCTCGGGCCCCTGGGTCACCTGGACGAGTTCCCATCCGTCGGAGCCCCAGTTGTTGAGGATCGCCGTGCTGTTGTGCACCAGCAGGGGCGTCGTCGTGTACTCCCAAAGGACCATTTCGGCTTCCGTTCAGCTTGAAAATCGGCGATGTCGCTTACCCTGATCCTATGTCTGCCCAAAAATCGAAGCCCACGTCAGCCATCGGGGCACTCTTCGGATTCGTCGGCTTCAGCGTCCTGGCCGGCCTCCTGGTGACCATCGGCGTGACGCCGGCCATCGCGGTCGCCGGCATGACGGCCTCGAGTTCGATCGGCGTCTTCGAGTCGATCCCCGAGTACATCGAGATCGGCAAGCTGCAGCAGCGCAACACGCTGTACGCGACCCAGGGCGGGCAGCAGGTCCCCTTCGCGACCCTCTACAGCGAGAACCGCGTCGAGCTCTCGTGGGACGAGGTCAGCCCGAACCTCAAGACCGCCGTCGTCGCCGGCGAGGACCGTCGCTTCTACGAGCACGGCGGCGTCGACGTCACCTCGCTCGTGCGCGCGGCCGTGGGCTCCGCGGGCGCCGGCGAGCTGGGCGCCAGCGGTGGCGGCTCGACCCTGACGATGCAGCTCGTCCGCAACATCCGCATCGCGCAGTCGCAGCAGCTGCCGACGGCGGACGAGCGCGACGCCGCCTACAAGGAGGCGACCACCACGACCCTCGACCGCAAGCTGGAAGAGATGAAGTTCGCGATCGGGCTCGAGAAGAAGTACAGCAAGGACGACATCCTCCTGGCGTACCTCAACATCGCGTACTTCGGCGACCAGACCTACGGCGTGCAGGCCGCCGCCCAGCACTACTACAACAAGAGCGCGGCCGACCTGACGGTCCCCGAGGCCGCGAGCCTCATCGCGATCGTCCAGTACCCGGACTCGCGCAACATGTCGACGCCCGAGAAGTACCCGGCCAACAAGGCCCGGCGCGACGTCATCATCAAGTCGATGCTCGCCGAGAAGGACATCGACCAGGCGACGGCCGACGCCTCTCTGGCCACGCCCGTCGAGAGTTACGTCGTCCTCACGGCGCCCACGCAGGGCTGCGGCGCGGTCACGGTCCCCTCGGCCGCCTACTTCTGCGACTACGTGAAGAAGAGCATCAAGGACCTCGCCGTCCTGGGCTCGTCTCCTGAGGAACGCCAGGCCAACTGGAACACCGGTGGTTACGACGTCTACACGACGCTGAACCTCGACCTCAACGAGAACGCCAAGGCGCAGGTCGACAAGTACGCTCCGGCCAGCGAGGCCAACTTCCAGCTGGGCAGCGTGGTCGACAGCGTCGAGGCCGGTACCGGCCGCGTCGTCGTGATGGCACAGAACACCACGTTCTCCGAGACGTCGAGCCCCGACCGCACCCTCACCTCGGTGAACTACAGCACCGACCGGGACTACGGCGGATCGATCGGCTTCCAGCCCGGTTCGACCTACAAGCCCTTCACCCTCATCGACTGGCTCGAGCAGGGGCACGGCATCTACGAGAGCGTCAACGCCAAGCCGCGGACGTTCAACATGACCATCGACGGCAGCCGGGGCAACAAATACGCCCCCAAGAACGACGCGGGCGAGCAGCCCGGCCAGATGAGCGTCGCGGACGCGACGGCCAAGTCGATGAACACGGCCTACGCGGCCATGGCCGAGAAGCTCGACATCGCCGACATCAACGGCGTCGCGAAGAAGCTCGGCGTTCACCGTGCCGACGGGGGCGAGATGCACGACTTCGCGTCGTCGATCCTCGGCACCGCCGACGAGATCGCGCCGCTGACCATGGCGACCGCGTACGCCGGGATCGCCGCGGGCGGCGTCTACTGCTCGCCGATCATCGTGGACAACATCAAGGACGACAAGGGTGTCGACCTCGGCGGCCAGCCGCAGTCGTGCAGCCAGGTCGTCGACCCCCAGGTCGCCGCGGCCGCCGCGGTGGCCATGCAGGGCCTCTGGCGGAACGGCACCGGCGTCGGCGGCCTCCCGGCCGACGGCTACCCCGAGATCGGCAAGACAGGCACCACCGACCTCAAGGACCAGATCTGGATCATCGGCGCGACGTCGAAGATCGCCACGGCCGTGTGGCAGGGCGTCGCGGACGGCCCCAAGAAGAGCCTCCGCAGCTACAACTCCCCCAACCTGGCCGGGTCGAGGAGCTACGCGACCGAGCGCGTGCAGTACTTCAAGGCCGTCCAGAGCGTGAACAACACCGTGTACCCGGGAGGCGCGTTCGGCGAGGCCTCGGGCGCGGTGCTCCGCGGTTCGGGCGTCGCCGTGCCCGACATGGCCGGCACGACGCCCTCGGCCGCCCAGGCGCTGCTGAGGGGCGTCTCCCTGGTCTACGCGGATGGCGGCACCCAGCCGTCGGCCCTGCCCGCGGGTCAGGTCATCGGCTCGGACCCCGCCGTGGGTAGCGTCGTGTCCAAGGGCACGACCGTGAAGGTCTTCACCAGCGACGGCAGCGGCGCAGCCGCGGTCCCGGACGTGACCCGGCAGAAGGTGGGCGACGCGGTCAAGTCGATCGGCGGAGCCGGATTCGACGCGTCCAAGGTGTCCATCGCGGGGTTCACGCCCGGAGACGGGAAGAACGCCTGCCAGGTCGCCTCGACGAATCCTGCCGCCAACACGTCCGTCGCGAAGGACTCGGCCATCGGGCTGACCGTCTACGGCGACAGGGACGGCAACGACCCGGGCAACTGCGCGTGAGCCCACGGAGCACCGGCGGGCCGAGCGCCCTCCAGACGACGGCCGTGACCGCAGCAGCGGGCGCGGCCGTCGGCCTCGGGGCGCTGGCCTGGGGCGTGTTCGTCGAACGCAACCGGTTCACCGTGCGGCACGAGGTGTTGCCCGTCCTCGAGCCCGGCTCCCGGACGCTGACGATCCTGCACCTGTCCGACCTGCACCTGGCACCCTGGCAGGCCGAGAAGCAGGAATGGATCCGCGGCCTCGCCGTGCTCGAACCCGACCTCATCGTCAACACCGGCGACAACATCGGCCACGAGGACGCCCACACCGCACTCGAGTACGCGCTCGAGCCCTTCCGGGGCATCCCCGGGGTCTTCGTCAACGGCTCCAACGACTACTACGGACCCTCCCCCAAGAACCCCCTGGCCTACTTCGGCGGACCGAGCAAGGCCCACCGCACGCCCGTCGGCCTCGACGTCGACCGGATGCAGTCGTTCTTCACCGACCAGCTCGGCTGGCTCGACCTGAACAACAGGGCCCGTGCGCTCGAGATGCGAGGCTCGCGACTCGAACTCTTCGGGGTCAACGACGCCCACCGCGGCTGGGACCGCCTCGACCGCATCCCCGGTGCCCTCGACGACCTCCGCGAGAACGTGGGCTGGCAGGACGACCACGGTGGACCCGAGCCCATCAGCATCGGCGTCACCCATGCGCCGTACCAGCGCGTGCTCAACTCGTTCGTCAACAACGGCGCCGACGTCATCTTCGGTGGTCACACCCACGGCGGACAGGTCCAGGTGCCCGGCTACGGTGCCCTCGTCACCAACTGCGACCTGCCGCGCAGCAAGGTCAGCGGTCTGACGACCTGGAGCCACGCCCGCAAGACCGCACACCTCGAGATCTCGGCCGGTCTGGGCACCTCGATCTACGCCCCCGTGCGGTTCTCGTGCCGCCCCGAAGCCGTGATCGTGACCCTGACGGCCTGAGCACGACCGGAGTGACACGAGCAGGCCCGAACATGGGCTATTCTTGTCAGGTTGCTTCACGTGAGAACGCGAAGACATCGGGGTGTGGCGCAGCTTGGTAGCGCGCCTCGTTCGGGACGAGGAGGTCGTGGGTTCGAATCCCGCTACCCCGACCACAACAAATGGCTCCACCTTCGGGTGGAGCCATTTGCTTCTCTGTGCTCGTTGGTTCGCCCTGCGGGTGACACGAATCGGCGCCACCTTCGGGTAGGGCCGGTTTCTTCTCGTGTTCGCCGCTTCGCCGGTTCACCCTCGGGCGACACCGGTCAGGCGAGGCGGCCGCCGGACTCGGCGAGATAGCAGGCACCGCAGAGCGACTCGTACGTCACCTGCTGACCGTCGATGGCGACCTGGTCGCCGTCGAACACGAAGCGGTCACCGACCGTGCGCGCCGTGAAGACCGCCTTGCGACCGCAGCGGCAGATCGTCTTGAGCTCTTCGAGCGAATGGGCCACCTCGAGCAGTCGCCGGCTACCGGGGAAGGCCACCGTGCGGAAGTCCGTCCGGATGCCGTAAGCCAGCACGGGGACGTCGTCGAGGATCGCGATGCGCAACAGGTCGTCGATCTGGTGCGGCGCCAGGAACTGCGCCTCGTCGACGAGCAGACAGGCCAGGCTCGAACCCGTCTCGGCCCGGACGGCGTCACGGCGGGCCGAGAAGACCTGGCGGACCTCGTCGTCGGGGGCGAAGGTGACGTCCGCGGCCCGGGTCACGCCCAACCGAGAGACGATGGCGTCGTCACCCTTGGTGTCGACGCCCGGCTTGGCGAGCAGGACCCGCTGACCGCGTTCTTCGTAGTTGTAGGCCGCCTGCAGCAGAGCCGTGCTCTTGCCGCTGTTCATCGCGCCGTAGCGGAAGTAGAGCTTGGCCACTACTGCAGGTAACCGTCTTCGGCGGCCCGACGGATGAGCTCGGACTTCTTGCTGGCCGGCCGGTTGGCCTTGGCGTACTTCTCGCGGACGCGCCGGAGGAACGTCTTCGCCGTCTCGTACTGCACGTTCATCTGCGCGGCGACCTCGTTGGTGCTGAAGCCCGAGACGTACAACCGGAACGCCTCGGCCTCACCGGCGCTGAGCTTGGGTCGGGTCTGGTTCGCGGCGCCGGCCGGCAGGGGACGCCAGTCGCGCTGCGGGGAGTTGTCGCGGGCCACGCCCATGACCTGGCGGGCCGCGTCCATCACCTCGCGCATGGGCAGGGTCTTCGACAGGAACGCCGACGCCCCCGCCTCGAGGGCACGCTCGCGCGACTCGCGGGTGTCGAGACTGGACAGCACGACGACCTTGGCCCCGGCGGCCCGGCAGGTGCGCACGCGGGCCTCGATCGACACGGGCTCTTTCAACTGGAAGTCGAGGAAGACGAGGTCGGTCGGGAAGTTGTCGCTGTGCACCAGCTGCAGCCAGGTGTGCGCCGTCAGGACGAGGTCGAAGTCGTAGGCGTTGACGTTGATCCAGCTGCTGAGGCTGTCGAGGAGCACCTCGTGGTCGTCGAGGATCGCGAGCCGGACACGACGAGCGGGCGGTGCCTCGGAACCCGGGCCGACGGTGGCCCAGGAAGGTGATGCGACGGGCCTCCCGAAGCCCGGACGGTGGGACGAGCGGCCGCTCGGCTCAGTGCTGGTCATAAGAAAACCTTAGTGTCAGAAGCGACGGCGCCCGATCGACCCGCAGGTCGCCCGAGACGAGGCGCAGCACGGTCAGACAGGGGGCGAGCGACCGTCGTGCGGCGACGGCCGAGGCCCCGGACGCGAGCTCGATCGTGATGCCGACCCGCGCCTCCTCGGCCTCGAGCACGACCCGGAGCGAGCGGACGTCGGCGGCCTCGACGTCGTCCACCGTCGCGACGAGGGCCCAGAGGGCGGTGCGGTGCCCGGGGCCCAGGAGATCGGCGAGCCGGTCGGGGTCGACGACCTCGGCGGGCACCCGGCGGCCGGGTGCGGCGAGACGCCGGGCCAGCCACGTCGCGTCGGCGTCGGCCACCAGGGAGGCGCGCAACGCGTCGGCCACGCGCCGGGCCTCGTCGGCGTCCCCCTCGACGATCCGGCCGGATTCGACGAGCCGCGCGAAGAACGGCACCACCTCGCGGTTGAGGACGGTGACGCGGTCCTGCTGGACCGACCGGGCGAGGGTCACCCTGAGGTCGTCGGTGCTGGCCCTGCGGAATCCCGTGGCCCGCGAGATCCACCCCTCGACATGGGCCACGAAGACCCCCGAGAAGGTCGCCGACGCGGCGGTCAGGGCGAGCAACGGGGTGAGGGCGACGACGACGTACGACGCGGTGGGCACCGGTGTGACGAAACCCGGCGCCTCGACCAGGACCACGAGGGCGAGGACCACGGCCACGGCGCCTCCGGCAGCGAGGATCTCGCGTGCCGAGCGGTACGGGGCCACCCCGAGCAGGAGCACCCCGGAGACGATCCCCGCCCAGTCGTCCCGGACGAAGGGATTGCTGCCGGAGGTGGCCAGGGCGGACAGGACGCCCGCGGCCGCGCACGCCGCGGCGACGCACCAGAGCGCCCGGGGCCCGAAGGGTGCCCGCAAGGGGGCGGCCGACACGACGAGTGCGACGCCACCCGCGGCCACGGCGAAGAGTGCACCGACCGCGGCCCACGGCGAGGACACGTCGGAGGCCCGCAGCAGCGTGCCGACCACGGCGACGAGCAGGGCGGCGAGGGCCGCCCCGAAGGTGATCGGTCGGGCCGCCAGGGCGCCGAGGGGGTCGACCTGCTGGGGTGATCGATCGGAGGCGCGCCCGAGGGCACGAGGAGGGGCGGGGAAGGTCACGCGGGCACCCCGTCCTCGGTGGCGACGTCGCGGACCGCGGGCGCCGCCACGGCGATCGGGACCCGCAGGACGATCGACGTCCCGCTGCCGGGGGACGACCAGACCTGCACGTGACCGTGGACGCGGGCGAGTCGGCCCTCGACCGACGCCGTCAGTCCGAGACGGTCGGGGGCCACCGCCGCCGTGTCGAAGCCGACTCCGTCGTCGATCACCATCACGGTGAGGTCGGTGCCGTCGCCGAAGACGACGAGCTCGGCCCGGTCGACCCCGCTGTGGCGGCTCACGTTCACGAGGCACTGTGCGACCGCCAGGCCGAGGGCGTCCCCGGTGACGGGGTCGAGGCGACCGACGGCCGAGACGTCGCCGGTCACGGCCACCTCGAGGCCGCCCGATCGCGACTGCTCGACGGCCGCGTGCAGTCGGCTGGCCTCCCAGCCGTCGGCGGCCGTCACGGCGGCCTCGGAGGGCACCGACCCCGGTGAGAGCCAGTCGCGCCCCACGAGGAGCTCGAGATCGGCCGCGATCGACCGCGCGGTGTCGGGCGACAGAGGACCGGGGCGGGCGGTGGCCACGGCCGCGAGGTGCCCGAGGATCGTGTCGTGGACGAGGGCCGCGGCCTGCTGCTCGATGTCGACACGGATGCCCTGCACCTGCTGCTCGAGTGCGGACCGGTGCAGCCGCGGCTGAGCCGACCGCGCGCGTCCCCGCGACGCCTCGGCGTGACCGGTCACCACCGCGACCAGGACGAAGGCCAGCAGGGCGGTCACGTCGAGCCGCAGGGAGGCCCCCGTGTGCCAGGTCGCCAGCTGCGTGGCGAGCTCGCCGGCCGCGTAACCCGCCGCTGCCCAGAGGAGTCCCCGGCGGGGCCCGACGGCGGTGCTGCCGACCATGATGAGGGCGATCTTGGGCAACGAGAGCGAGAACGCGTCCGACGCCTGCACCGCCGCGACCTGCGAGAAGAGGGTGACGGCGTACCAGTAGAGGGCGGCGGTCCCGACGATCAGGTAGGCGAGGTGGGCCGTCGTGGAGCGCTTGCGCTCGACGACGACGAGCAGGACGACCATCGGGAGGAGCGAGACCAGAGCGGGCCAGAGCAACAGATCGGGCGTGGCGGCCTGTTTCGTGAGCAGGAGGGCAGCCGCCGCCGCGAGGACGGTGGCCGCGATCGCGTGGCAGGCCCTCGACACCGAGTCACCGAGCGCCGTCGGCGCCAGGTGGGCGGGGAGGCCGAGCAGCATGGGGCCTCCTCGGCTCGTTCGTGGTCAGGACAGATCATGACAGAAGCCGGACCTGGGCTGTACCCCGACATGTGGGGCCAGTGCGGGTGTCGCGCAGGCAGACCCGCTCTTCTTGTGCCCCGTTCTGGTCGAACGGGGCACGACACCCCGTGCCGATGACCTCCGGCCCTCGGAGGCTCAGAAGAGTCGCGGCTGTGATCGGGCCCCACCCGGCAGTTCATGGGCGATGAGGGCGCGCGGGACCGCGGAGTCACCGGCACCGGCACCGGCACCGGCACCGACGGTCAGGTCGGGGATGCCCGTCAGGCCGCCCGTCCCGGCGGCAGGGGCCGCGCCGGTGCCGTTGAGGCCCATCAGTCGGAGGGAACGCGCGCTGTCGTCGAGTGCGGCGGAACGCATCGACCCCGTGGCCGGGTCGGCCTGCCCCTTCTCGAGGCCGTACTCGCGCAGCAGGGGCCGTAGCCGGGCGGCCAGCCAGGAGCGGTACCCCGTCGGGGCGTAGGTGTTCTGGGCGTAGAGCGCACGGTACTTGCCCACGAGTTCGGGGTGCTCACGCTCGAGCCAGGCGAACCACCACTCTTTGACCCCGGGCTTGAGGTGCAGGGCGCTGTACATGACGCTCGACGCGCCTGAGTCGCGGACGGCGGCGAGCGCGGCGTGCAGGTGGTCGAGGCCGTCGGTGAGGTACGGCAGCACGGGCATCATGAACACCGAGCAGGACAGCCCCAGCTCTCGGGCCGCGGAGACGGTGGCCAGGCGGGCCGCCGTCGTCGGCGTGCCCGGCTCGACCGACTGCTGCAGGTCGTCGTCGTGGACGGCGATCGACATGGCCAGGTCGACGGGCACGTGCTGCGCCGCTTCGGCGAGCAGGGGGAGGTCGCGCCGCAGCAACGTGCCCTTGGTCAGGATGCTGAAGGGCGTGCCCGAGTCGGCGAGGGCGGCGATGATGCCGGGCATGAGCCGGTACCGGCCCTCGGCGCGTTGGTAGGGATCGGTGTTCGTGCCGAGCGCGACCGGGTGGTGCTGCCAGGTGGGGCGGTGCAGCTCACGCGCGAGCACCTCGGCGACGTTGACCTTGACGACGATCTGCCGGTCGAAGTCGTCGCCGCCGTCGAGGTCGAGGTACTCGTGGGTGGGGCGGGCGAAGCAGTACACGCACGCGTGGCTGCAGCCCCGGTAGGGATTGATCGTCCACCCGAACGGGAGGGCCGAATCGCCACCCGGCACACGGTTGAGGGCACTCTTCGCGACCATCTCGTGGAACGTCACCCCCGCGAACTCGGGCGTCGTGACGGAGGTGATCAGGTTGTTCAATCGCGCCAGACCGGGCAGCGCCGAGGCGTTCTCGGTGTCGACCGCTTGCTCGGACCATCGCATTCCCCCATTCGAACACATGTTCGAACCAGGGTCAACCCGAGGCCCGCAGCACGGGGACGCGAGGCCCGGGGCGAGGCGTCAGGCGTGGATGTGCAACGCCTCGGCGGTCGCCCCGATGGTCGACGCGGCCCGGCGTTCGTCGGACGAGAGGTCGTCGCCGTACGTAGGGATCATGGCGTTGAGCCGGGGCTTCCACGCCGCGATGCGGTCGGGGAAGCACCGCTCGAGCACGCTGAGCATGATCGGCACGGCCGTGGACGCCCCGGGGGACGCACCGAGCAGGCCCGCGATGGTGCCGTCGCCCGCCGTGATGACCTCGGTGCCGAACTGCAGCACCCCGCCCTTCTTGCGGTCCTTCTTGATGACCTGCACCCGCTGACCGGCCGTGATGCGGTACCAGTCCTTCGGGTCGGCGTCGGGCATGAACTCGCGCAGCGCCTCGAACTTTGTCTGCTTGCTCGCCGCCAGTTGCCCCACGAGGTACTTGACGAGCGAGAGGTTGGCGAGCCCGGCCCGGATCATCGGGTAGAGGTTGTGGGCACGGATCGACGCGAAGAGGTCGAACATCGAGCCGTGCTTCAGGAACTTCGGGCTGAAACCGGCGTAGGGCCCGAACATCAGGCTGGCCTGCCCGTCGACGACGCGCGTGTCGAGGTGCGGCACCGACATCGGGGGCGAGCCGACGGCGGCCTTGCCGTAGACCTTGGCCTGGTGTTTGCCGACGATCGCGGGATCGTCGCAACGGAGGAACTCGCCGCTGACCGGGAACCCGCCGAAGCCCTTGATCTCGTCGATGCCCGACTTCTGCAGCAGGTGCAGCGCCCCCCCACCGGCACCGACGAAGACGAAGCGCGCGTCGACGGTCGTCGGCGTGCCACCGACCTGCTTGCGGAGGGCCACCCGCCACGTGCCGTCGGCGAGCTTCGTGAGGTTCGTGACGCGGTGGTCGACCTCGAGGATCGCCCCCTCGCCCTGCAGGTAGGTGAGGAGGAGGCGCGTGAGGGACCCGAAGTCGACGTCCGTGCCGGCGGCGATGCGCGTCGCCGCGATCGGCTGCCCCTTCGCCCGTCCCGGGATGAGGACCGGTGCCCACGACCGGATGACGGACGCGTCGGTGCTGAACTCGAGCCCCTGGAACAGCGGGTGCTCGCGCAGGGCCTCGTGGCGCTTGCGGAGGTACTCGACGTTCTTCTCGCCCCAGACGAAGCTCATGTGCGGGGTCGAGTTGATGAAGGCGTCCGGCTGGGGCAAGGCCCCCTCGGCCACGAGGAACGACCAGAACTGCCGCGACACCTGGAACTGCTCGTTGACCTTGACGGCGCTCGACGTGTCGATGGTGCCGTCGGAGCGCTCGGGCGTGTAGTTGAGCTCGCAGAGGGCGGAGTGGCCCGTGCCCGCGTTGTTCCAGGGGTTGCTCGACTCGAGGGCGACGTCGCCCAGCGCCTCGTAGATCTGGATCGTCCAACTCGGCTCGAGCTGTTTGATCATGGCACCGAGGGTGGCACTCATGATGCCTGCCCCGATGAGGGCTACGTCGACGGGCTTCTTCGCATCGGTCACGACGTCAGTCTAGGCCCGGCCCCCTCGGCGACCCCGGGTGGCCGCCGGAGCACGACACCCCGGTGTCTCGATGTCGAGAGACCGGGGTGCGACGCATCACCGGCCCCTCGGGCGACCGGCGTCGACGGATCAGGCGACGGCGCGTTCGGCGGCGACGAGCTCGGCGATCTGCACGGCGTTGAGCGCCGCACCCTTGCGGAGGTTGTCGTTGCTGATGAAGAACGCGAGCCCACGGTGACCGGGGACGCCCTCGTCGTGCCGGATGCGGCCGACGAAGCTGGGGTCGGCTCCCGCCGCCTCGAGCGGGGTCGGGACGTCGGTGAGGACCACCCCGGGGGCGTCGCGCAGGAGTTCTTCCGCGCGCTCCGCCGTGATGTCCGAGGCGAACTCGGCGTTGATCGAGAGCGAGTGCCCCGTGAAGACCGGCACCCGGACGCACGTGCCGCTGACCAGCAGGTCGGGGCGCTCGAGGATCTTGCGGCTCTCGTTGCGCAGCTTCTTCTCTTCGTCGGTCTCGTTCGTGCCGTCGTCCACGATGCTGCCCGCGAGCGGGATGACGTCGAAGGCGATGGGACGGACGTACGTGACCGGCTCGGGCAGGTCGACCGCGCGACCGTCGTGCACGAGGCCGATGGTGTCGCCCTCGATCGCGGCACGGGTCTGCTGCAGCAGCTCGTCGGCGCCGGCGAGTCCACTGCCCGACACCGCCTGGTAGGTGCTGACGATCAGGCGCTGCAGGGTGGCCTCGGTGTCGAGCACCTTCAGCACGGGCATGGCCGCCATGGTCGTGCAGTTGGGGTTGGCGACGATGCCCTTGACCGCCTCGCGGAGGGCGTGGGGGTTGACCTCGCTGACCACCAGGGGCACCTCGGGGTCCATGCGCCAGGCGCTCGAGTTGTCGATGACCAGTGCCCCGGCCCCGGCGAACCGTGGCGCGTGGGCCCGCGAGCCCGTCGCGCCCGCCGAGAAGAGGGCGATGTCGAGACCCGCGGGGTCGGCCGTCTCGACGTCCTCGACCACGATGTCGACACCGCGGAACGGCAGGGTCGTGCCCGCCGACCGGGCGGTGGCGAAGAAGCGGATCTCGGCGATCGGGAAGTCGCGCTCGTCGAGCAGCGTGCGCATGACCTTGCCGACCTGTCCGGTCGCGCCGATCACGCCGACGCGCAGTCCTTCGGCCATGGGTGCCTCCTGGGGTTCGGTGGTGCGGGGTTCGGTGGTGCGGGTCCTGGCCCGGTGGGAGCCGGGTCGGGAGGCGCGGTGCGGTGGCCGCGCGCGCCTCCTCGGGTGGTGGGTCGCGTCAGCGGCCGGTGCCGCCGTGGACGACGGCGTCGACCTCGGCGTCGAGGCCGAAGGCCGTGTGGACGACGCGCAGGGCGTCGTTCAGGGTGTCGGCCCGGGTGACCACCGAGATGCGGATCTCGCTGGTCGAGATCATCTCGATGTTGATTCCGGCCTCGAAGAGGGCCGTGAACAGCCGCGCCGAGACGCCGGCGTTGGTGCGCATGCCCGCGCCGACGAGGGCCAGCTTGCCGATCTGGTCGTCGTACTGCAGGGACTCGAAGCCGATCTCGGCCCGGTCGGACTCGAGGGCCTGGAGCACGACGGCACCCTCGGACTTCGGCAGGGTGAACGAGATGTCGGTGCGGCTGGTCGACGCCGCCGACACGTTCTGCACGATCATGTCGATGTTGGCGCCGGTCTTGGCGACCGTGCGGAAGATCTGGGCGGCCTTGCCCGGGACGTCGGGGACGCCGACGACGGTGATCTTGCCCTCGCTGAGGTCGCCCGCGACCCCGCTGATGATGGGTTCTTCCACGTTCTCTCCCTCTTTCGGGTTGACGACGAGCGTGCCCTCGTTGTTGTTGAACGACGAGCGGACGTGCAGGGTGACCCCGTGACGCCGGGCGTACTCGACGGCACGGATGTAGAGCACCTTCGACCCGGCGGCGGCGAGCTCGAGCATCTCTTCGCTCGTGACGCGGTCGAGCTTGCGGGCCTTGGGCACGACGCGGGGGTCGGCCGTGAAGACGCCGTCGACGTCGGTGTAGATCTCGCACACGTCGGCGTCGAGCGCCGCGGCGAGGGCGACGGCGGTCGTGTCGGAGCCGCCACGACCGAGGGTCGTGATGTCGCCCGTGGACCGGTTGAACCCCTGGAAGCCGGCGACGATCGCCACGTACCCGGCGTCGAGCGCGTCGCGCACCCGTCCGGGCGTCACGTCGACGATGCGGGCCTTGCCGTGCTGGGCGTCGGTGATCATGCCGGCCTGGCTGCCCGTGTACGAGCGGGCCTCGACGCCCAGGCTGCGGATCGCCATGGCGAGCAGGGCCATGCTGATGCGCTCGCCCGCGGTGAGCAGCATGTCGAGCTCGCGACCGCCGGGCAGCGGGCTGACCTCGTTGGCCAGGTCGAGCAGTTCGTCGGTGGTGTCGCCCATCGCGCTGACGGCCACGACGACGTCGTTGCCGGCCTTCCGCGTCTCGACGATGCGCTTGGCGACGCGCTTGATGCTCTCGGCATCGGCGACGGACGACCCGCCGAATTTCTGCACGATCAAGCTCACGGTGACTCCTGAGAAGGGGGACTGGGCGCGCCGGAGGACGGCTCACGCCTGCGTCCGGCGATTCTATTCGGTGTCGAGAGCGTGTGACGTACGTCGGTCGCGGGGCGTCATCGGCGCCTCTCCCCTACGGTGGACCGATGCCCGACACCACCGAACAGGCCCGCGGCGCCGCCAGCCGCCTCCAGGACAGCCGCGCCCTCACGACCGCCGCCCGCGTCGGCTTCGCCATGAACGGCCTGCTCCACGTCGTGATCGGCGTGATCGCCCTCGGCGTCGCGTTCGGAGGTGGAGGAGAGGCCGACCAGGGCGGTGCCCTCGGGCAGTTCGCGTCCCGCCCGGGCGGGGTCTTCCTCCTCTGGCTGATCGTCGTCGGGCTCTGGGGCCTCGGCCTCTTCCAGTTGCTGGAGGCCGCTCTCGTCCGCGGGACGGACAAGGACGCCTGGGCCGAGCGCGCGAAGGAGGGCGGCAAGGGCGTCGCCTACCTCGCCGTCGGGTTCACGGCCTTCACCTTCGCCCGGGGCTCGTCGTCGGACAGCTCGGGGCAGACCCAGACGCTCAGCGCCCGGCTGCTCTCCGCACCCGGGGGCGTCGTGCTCCTCGTCGTCGTCGCGCTCGCCATCGTGGCGATCGGGGCCTACTTCGTCGTGAAGGGCGTGAAGCAGAAGTTCCGCGAGGACCTCACGCTGCCGGGCGGTGCGGCGGGAAGGGGCACGGTCGCCCTCGGCGTCACGGGGTACGTGGCCAAGGGGATCGCCCTGGGCGTGGTGGGCGTGCTGTTCGCGGTCGCGGCCGTCACCTCGGACCCGAGCGAGGCCACGGGGCTCGACGGCGCGCTGAAGGCCCTCGCGGCCCTCCCGTTCGGCGTGGTGGTGCTGACGGCCGTCGCCCTGGGGCTCATGGCCTACGGTGCGTACTGCGCCGTGCGGGCACGGCGCGCCCGCCTCTGACGGGCAGGCGCGCGCCGGACGGGTTCAGGAGGCGCGGGTCGTCATTCGGAGACGAGCCGGCGGCCCTCGAAGGCGCGGCCGAGCGTGACCTCGTCGGCGTACTCGAGGTCGCCGCCCACGGGCAACCCCGAGGCCAGTCGCGTCACCCGGAGACCGAAGGGCGCGAGCATCCGGGAGAGGTACGTCGCGGTCGCCTCGCCCTCGAGGTTGGGGTCGGTGGCGATGATGACCTCTTGCACGGTGTCGTCGGCGAGACGCTGCACCAACTGGCGGATGCGCAGATCGTCGGGACCGATGCCGTCGATGGGACTGATCGCCCCGCCGAGCACGTGGTACAGACCGCGGAACTCGCGGGTGCGCTCGATGGCCTGGACGTCCTTGGCCTCTTCGACGACGCAGATCGTGGCGGGCGAGCGACGCGGGTCACGGCAGATGTTGCACGTCTCTTGTTCGCTGACGTTGCCGCAGATCTCGCAGAAACGCACCTTGGTCTTGACGTCGACGAGCAGCTCGGCGAGGCGTGACGTGTCGAAGGATTCGTTCTGCACGATGTGGAACGCGATGCGCTGCGCCGACTTGGGCCCGATGCCGGGGAGGCGACCGAATTCGTCGATCAGCTCTTGGACGATGCCTTCGTACACGCGCTACTCGCTTCTCTGAGGCGTGACCCGGGGGGCGATCGTCTCTTCTTCGATGAACTGGGCCCCGAGGATCTCGCGCACGACGGCCTCGCCGTAGCGCGACCCGGTGGGGATGCCCCGGCGCGGGTCACCGGTCGCCGCGCGACGCTCGGCCACCGACGGACCCGCACCGGCGGAGGCGGTCGGTGTGCTGGTGTCCGCTGTGGAGGGCGACGGGGCGGCGGCGGCGGGGCGAGCCGGGGGCACGTCGACCTCGGGCGGAGGAGGCGCGGCGTCGACCGTCGGGACGCCGCCGGGCGGTTCTTCGGTGATGTGCTCGGGTTCGTCGGGCTCGGGGGGCGGGGTCTGCGGGATGGGGGCGACGTCCCACCCGGTGACGGGGGTCGAGCCGCCGGACCGCGCGGCGGCCTCGGACGCCGGAGCGCCGGATCGCCCGGCGGACGCGGGCGCCGCGGCACCGGACCGCGCGGCGGTCTCGGGCGCCGCGGCCGGAGCGGGGGCCCGGGACGGGCTCGGGGCCGGCGACGCGGAGGCCTCGGGCGCCGACGGCGTCGCGGCGGGGGCCGTGGCCCGGCCCGTCTCGGACGGCGCCGCCCCCGGAGACGCGGGCCCGGACGGCTGGCGTCCTGCCTCGGGCGCCGGTGTGGTCGACCGGCCGGTCTCGCGCGGCGCACCCGACAGGGCGGGAGGGGCGGCGGCGTCGGCGGGTGAACCCGTGGGGGTCGGGCCCGCGGGCCCGTCGCCCTCGACACGGGCGATGTACTTCACCTTGACGCCGAGGACGTCGACGATCGCGCGTCGCAGGTACTCGCTGACACCCTCGGCCGCGCCCTGCGGCCGCTTGAAGCTCTCGACGTCGTTGGCGCTGGGGAAGGCCAGCGTCAGCACGTCGTCGACGAAGTCGACGACGGTGGCCGTGACGACGACCATCCAGGCCGTGCGCCGCGCCTTCTGGACGACCTCGACGATCTCGGGCCAGCTGTCACGCAACTGCTGGAGCGTGACGGGAGCCGCGCCGCTCCCGGACGCCTGGCCGGTGTCGGGGGTCTGTGCCCACGCGGCCGAGTGCGGTGCGGACGGAGGCGCGGGTTCGGTCGGCGTCGCGGAGTCGGCCTGGTCGGCCCGGGGGGCAGAGGTCGACGGAGCGGCCGTCGCCCAGGACGCCGTCGCACTCTCGACGGCCGACGGGCCACCGGCCGCCTCGGTCGACGGCGTGGCCTCGACGGGCGAGGCGGACGGGGCCGACGCGGACGGGGCCGACGCGGCGACGGGAGGCGTCGATCGACCCGCCGTCCGGACCTCGGCCGGCCGGGCAGCCGCCTGCGTCGACGGGGCAGCGGACGGACCGGGCACGGCGGACGGACCGGAGCCGGAGCCCTCGACCCCGACGCGTCGTTCGAGGCGCTCGACCCGGGCGAGGGCGCCCCGGCCGGTCTGGTCGCTCTCGGGGACGAGGACGCGCGCGATCATCAGTTCGAGGTGCAGCCGCGGCGAGGTGGCCCCGGTCATGTCGGTGAGAGCGCGGTTCACGACGTCGGCCGAGCGCGACAGCTCGGCGGCGCCGAAGGCGTGCGACTGGTGCACGAGACGGTCGAGCTCGTCAGCCGTGACGCCCCGCAACACGGCCGAGGCACCCTCGACGGTCGCCCCGACGACGATGAGGTCGCGCAGGCGTTCGAGCAGGTCTTCGACGAACCGCCGAGGGTCTTGCCCGGTCTGGACGACGCGGTCGACCGCAGCGAACGCCGCGGCGCCGTCACGGGCGCCCAGCGCCTCGACGACGTCGTCGAGCAGCGATGCATGGGTGTACCCGAGCAGCGCGACGGCGCGCTCGTACTGGATGGCGCCGTCCTCGCTGCCGGCCATCAGCTGGTCGAGGAGCGAAAGGGTGTCGCGCACCGACCCGCCGCCGGCACGGACCACGAGCGGGAGCACGCCCGGGGCGGCCTCGACCGACTCGCTCTCGCAGAGTTCGTGGACGTACTCGAGCATCTGGGCCGGGGGCACGAGGCGGAACGGATAGTGGTGGGTGCGCGACCGGATGGTGCCGATCACCTTGTCGGGCTCGGTGGTCGCGAAGATGAACTTGACGTGCTCGGGCGGTTCTTCGACGACCTTCAGCAGGGCGTTGAAGCCCTGCGGGGTGACCATGTGGGCCTCGTCGAGGATGAAGATCTTGAAGCGGTCGCGAGCCGGGGCGAACACGGCCCGGTCACGGATGTCGCGGGCGTCGTCGACGCCGTTGTGGCTGGCCGCGTCGATCTCGATGACGTCGAGCGAGCCGCCGCCGTCGCGTGAGAGCTCGACGCACGACGCACAGACGCCGCACGGGGTGTCGGTCGGGCCCTGGGCACAGTTGAGGCAGCGGGCCAGGATGCGCGCGGACGTCGTCTTGCCGCAACCGCGCGGCCCGCTGAAGAGGTAGGCGTGGTTGACGCGGTTGGTGCGGAGTGCCGTGCGGAGCGGATCGGTCACCTGCGTCTGCCCGATGAGCTCGGCGAAGTTCTCTGGCCGGTAACGGCGATACAGGGCGGTGACCACAGAGCAAGAGTAGTCGGGGCGACCGACAACGGTCGACGGCGGGAGTCGCCGTCGAGGGCCCCTCGCGGCGCCCCGGGCGCACGAGAGGGCCCGTCGTGTCGACGGGCCCTCGGGTGCGGCTCCCGGCCGGGGTGGACTACTCGGCGGACCCCCTCGCGCGACGGCGGACCCTGGTCGCCGACACGAGGCCGAGGCCGATCAGCAAGGCGAAGGCCGCGAGCGAGAACCAGCCGAGGGCGTCCGACCCCGTGTACGCCAGGCCCGAGACGGAGCCGGTCGGGACCGCTCCCCCACCGGTGCCGGTGCCGTTACCGGTGCCGGTGCCGCCACCCGATCCGGGCAGACCCGGGAAGCCGGGGGTACCAGGGGTACCCGGGGTCCCGGGCGTCCCGGGCGTCCCGGGAGTTCCCGGGTCGCCCGGTGTGCCCGGGGTCCCGCTGGCCGCCGCGACGGTGAACCCGGTGGTGACCGGGGCCGACGTGGCGCCCGCGATCGTCTCGGTCGCGGCGACCACGTGGGGTCCGACGGCGACGCCCGCGAGGACGACCGTCCAGCTCCCCGTCCCGGGGTCGGCCTGGACGACCTGCGCGGTGCCGTCGTCGAGCTGCACCGTCACCGTGGCACCGGGTTCCGCCGTCCCGACGACCGTCACGGGCGTCGTGCCGCCGGTTCCGGCCTGCAGGACCGAGCCGGCCACCGGGCTGGTGATCACCACGGGGTCGACCGAGGCGATCAGGAGGTCCTGGCTCACCGTGGTCGTGCCCGCGTCCGCGGTCTGCGTCGCCGTGACGACGTAGGCGCCGACCGGGACGTCCGTGAAGTCGACCGCCCAGGTGCCGTCGGCCCCGACCGTCGCCGACTGCGTCGGCCCGCCGCCGAGGTCCACCGTGACGAGCGCACCGGGTGTGCCGGTGCCCGTCACCGTGACGTCCTCGAGGCCGTTCCCGTCGACGTCGGCGATCAACGCGCCGGGTGCCGGCGAGGTGATGACGACGGCGTCGGTGCTCGCGGCCGGCGAGACCGTGAACACGACGGTCTCGGGGGCCGACACCGCGCCTCCCACGGTCTGGGTCACGGACAGGGTGTGCTGCCCCTGCTCGACCCCCACCAGGGTGGTGGACCAGGCGCCGTCGGCGTCCACGTCGACCACGACCGGGAGGCCGCCGTCGATGCTGACGGCCACCGAGGCGTTCGGCTGAGCCGAACCGCCGACCAGGACGTCCGCCGTCCCCGCCGTGCCCGCCGGCAGGATCGAGCCCTGTTCGGGCGAGGTGACCACGAGCGGCGCGACCTCGGCCGCGGGGGCGAGGGTGACGTCGACCGACGCGCTGCCGGTGACGACGCCGCCGACCGTCTGTTCGACGATCACGGTGCGGGTGCCGACCGGGACCGCCGGCAGGGTCACCGACCAGGTGCCCCCGTCGGTGACGGTGGCCGTCTGCGTGATGCCGCCGACGGAGACGGTGACGGTGGCTCCGGGCTCGCCCGTTCCGGTGACCGGCAGGTCGACCAAGCCGTCACCGTCGGTGTCGACGACGAGCTGTCCGTCGGCCGGCGAGGTGATGGTGGGCGCGGCGGCGGGGTCGGCCGGGACGGGCACGACGACCACCGAGACCTCGACGGGAGCGCTCGTGGCGCCTCCGACGGTCTGCACGGCCGAGACCGTGTGCGTCCCGGTGCCGAGCACGACCGGCACCTGCCACGAGCCCGAGGCGTCGACCGTCGTGGTGACGGGGTCTCCCCCGTCGACCGTGACGGCGACGGGTGCGCCCGGCTGCCCCTGGCCACGGACGACGACCGGCGCGGTGCCGGCGTCGCCCGCCTGGTACTGCTGGCCGTCGGTCGGTGCCGTGATCGTGAGCGTCGCGGCGGCCTCGACCACGACCGTGGTCGTGACCGGAGCCGACTCGACCCCGCCGACGGTCTGCGTCGCGGACACCACGTGCTCGCCCACGCCGACCCCCGCGAAGGTGGTCGACCAGTCGCCGTCGTCGTCCACGTCGACCGTGACGGCCGTGCCGTCGTCGAGCGTCACCGCGACGGTCGCGCCGGCCTGGGCCGAACCGGACACCGGCAGGTCCACCGTCGAGGCGGCGGACGGCACGAGGAGGCGCGTGCCCGTCGCCGGGTCGGTGATCCGGATCGGGTCTGCCGCGACCACCGCGAACGGCTGGGTCACGGGGACCGTCGTGACGGTGCCGTACTGCTGCACCACCGAGATCGGTCCGGCACCCACCGGCACCGCGTCGAAGGTCGTGGTCCACGCCCCCGTCGTCGGGTCGGCCGTGACGGCCTGGGTCAGGTCGCCACCGAGCGAGACCGTGACGGTCGCGCCGGGCTGGGCGGTGCCCGACACCGTGACCGGCGTCGTCCGGCCGTCGAGGACGACGACCGTGGCACCCGGGGCGGGCTCGGTGATGGTGACCGGGGTGCCGACCACCACGTCGAGCTGCTGGGTGGCGGGAGTCGTCGAACCGGCCGGCACCGTCTGCGTCACGACGACCGGGTACGAGCCGACGGGCACGTCGCCCACCGTGACGGTCCAGGTGCCCTCGGGGGTCACCGTCGTCGTCTCGGAGAGGTCGTCGCCCACCGCGACCACGACCGTGGCGCCGGGCTGACCCGTGCCGGTGACCGTGACGTCGGTGGCGTCGTCGGTGTCACGGACGACGATCGACGACCCGGCGGGCGGCGAGGTGATCGTCACCGGGGCGGCCACGACGACCGACACGTCCCGCGTGATCGGGGTCGACACGGCGCCGTCGACGGTCTGGGTGACCGAGGCGGTGCGGTCGCCGACCGGGACGCCGTCGACCGTGACGCTCCAGGCGCCGGTCGTCGGGTCGGCCACGACGGTCCCGACCAGGCCGTCACCGAGGTCGACCGTGACGGTCGCTCCGGGCTGGGCCGTGCCGGACGCGACCACCGGGGCGGTGTCGCCCGCGGCGAGCACGACGACCGTCGTGCCGTCGGTGGGCCGGTCGACGACGAGACCCGCTGCCGCCGCGACCGTGAACGGTTGCGTCGCCGCGGCCGAGGTCGCGCCTCGGATCGTCTGCGTGGCGGTCAGGGTGTAGTCCCCGACGGGGACTCCGTCGACGGTCGTCTGCCAGTCACCCTCGGGCCCGACGGTGGCGCCGGCCGTGAGGCCCGTGCCGAGCGAGACGGCGATGGTGGCGCCGGGCTCACCGGTGCCCGAGACGACGACCGACGTGGTGCCGGCCGGGTCGAGCAGGGAGACCGTCGCACCGGGGGCGGGGGTGACGATCGCAGGCGCGGCGGGGGCCACGACGATCGACACGTCCCGCGTGACCGGGGTCGAGGTCGAGCCGTCGACGGTCTGCGTGACCGCGATGGTGCGGTCGCCGACCGGGACGCCCGGCACGGTGACGCTCCACGCGCCGGTCGTGCCGTCGGCCGTGACCGTGCCGGTCAGGTCGTCGCCGAGGTCGACGGCGATCGAGGCGCCCGGCTCGGCCGTGCCCGACACGACCAGGTCGGTCGTCGCGTCCGGCGTCGCCACCGCCACGACGGTCCCGACGGCCGGGGCCTCGATGACGACCGCGGCGGCGGAGACCACCGAGAGGGGTTGGGTGACGGCGGGCGACACCGAGGTGCCGAGCGCCTGGGTGGCGGTGAGCGTGCGCTCGCCGACCGTGACGCCGGCCACGACGACGCTCCAGGCGCCGGTGGTCGGGTCGGCGATCGTCGAGGCCACGAGGTCGTCGCCGAGGTCGACGCGGACGGTCGCCCCGGGTGCGGCCGTGCCGCTGACCGTGACGGCCGTCGAGGCGGTCGGGTCGGCGACGGTCACGACGTCACCGGGCTCGGGCTGCAGGACCTCCAACCCGGGACCGACCACGATCCGGAACCCGGCCGCGACGGGGGTCGAGGTCGTACCGGCCACGGTCTGCGACGCCGTCACCTGGTAGACGGCGGTCGGCAGGTCGGCGAAGAGGACGGACCAGTCGCCGGACGTCGGGTCGGCGGTCGTGGTGACGGCCGCTCCCCCGTTCAGTCGGACCGAGACCGGGGCGCCCGGGGACGCCGTGCCCGAGACGGGGACGTCCACGGTGCCGGCCGGGTCGAGCACCGTGAACACGGTGTCGTCCGGGTCGACGATGACGACCGGGGCGGCCGCGCGGATCTCGAACGAGCTCTCCTGCGCCGGCGAGGTGGTGCCGCCGATGCTCTGCGTCACCGACAGGTCGGCCGCGCCCACGGGCACGCCCGGGACGTCCACGGACCACCGGCCCGTGGCCGCGTCGGCCGTCGTCGTGGCGGCGAGGTCGGCGCCCGTCGCGGGATCGAGGACCACGTCGACCGTGGCTCCCGCCGCGGCGGTGCCGGAGACGGTCACCGTGGTCACGACCTCGGGCCCGGCCACGTCGACGACGGAACCGTCGGCTGGGGTCAGGACGACGAGGGGGTCGCCGGCGAGGATGCGGACCACCCGGGTCTCGGGAGCCGAGACCGAGGTGCCCACCGTCTGGGTGGCGGTGACGGTCCGCGTGCCCACGGGCACCCCGGCGAAGGACACCGTCCAGGCACCCGTCGTGGTGCCGGAAGTGACCGTGTCGGTGAAGCCGTCGCCGAGGTCGACGCGGACGACCGCGCCCGGCTCGGCCTGACCCGACACGACGAGCGTCGTGGTCGAGGACGGGTCGGCGAGGAAGATCGGGACGCCGTCGGCCGGGGCGACGATGGTCAGCGGGGCGGCCGGGTCGATCGTCACGACGCGCGTGTCGGCCTGCTGGACGGTGTCCCGCACCGCCTGTGAGGCCCCGAGGACGCGCTCTCCGACGCCGACGCCGACGAGCGTGACCGCCCAGGCCCCGGTCACGGGGTCGGCGAGGGTGCTGCCGACCTCGGCGCCGTCGAGGGTCACGGTGATCCGTGCGCCCGGCTGGGCGGTGCCGGCGACCGGGACGTCCTGCATGGCCGCGGGCGAGGCGACGACGTAGCGGATGTCGGCGGCGGGCGTCGTGATGACCACGTCGGCCCCGGAGGCGATCTCGAAGGCCCGGGTGACGGGCTCGGTGGTCGTCGTGCGACCGACCGTCTGGGTCGCGGAGGCGACCTGGTCACCCACGGGGACGCCCGGGACCGTGACGGACCAGAGCCCGTCGGGCCCGGCGGTCGTCGGGACGACCACGCCGGCCAGGGTGACCTCGACGGACGCACCGGGGTAGGCCGTCCCGGTCACGACGACGGCGGTGGTGCTGTCCGCGCCGGCGACCGTGACGACGTCGCCGTCACCGGGTGCGGTGATGGAGAGGTCGGCCTCGGCCGAGACGACCGAGAAGTCCGTCGGCCCGGCCTCGAGGAGGTCGGGGCCCTGCTGCTGGCTCGCGCCCACGACGTGGTCGCCGACGGCGACCCCGGTCAGGACGAGGGACCAGGTGCCCTGCGCGTCGGTGGCGACCGGGGCCTGGTCGACGCCGTCCACCGTGACGGTGACGGGCAGACCGGCCACGCCGGTGCCCGCGATGGTGACCGGAGCGGTCCCCTGGTCGTCGGCGACCACCAGCTGGGTGCCGGGGACGGGCGCCGTGATGACGACGTCGCCGCCGACGCTGACCAGGACGTCCCGCGTCTCGGCGTCCGAGGTGGAGCCGTTGATGCTCTGGGTCACCGAGACCGTGTGCGGACCGACCGGGACGCCGTCGACCGTGACGGACCACTGGCCCGAGACCGGGACGACCATCTGGCCGACGAGGCCGTCGCCGAGGTCGACCTCGACGGTCGCCCCGACCTGGCCCGTGCCCGAGACGACGACGGGCGTCGTGTCCTGCGGTCCGGGGACGAAGTACTCGGCGCCGTCGAGCGGTGCCGTGACGGCCAGGGGCGTGCCCTGCGCGATCGTCAGCGGCTGGGTCACCGGTGCCGAGGTGGTCCCGCCGAGGGTCTGCGTCGCACCGAGCGTGCGGTCACCGGCGGGGACGTCGGGGATGACGGCGGTCCAGGCGCCCGTGGCGGGGTCGACCGTGGCCGGCACCTCGAAGCCGGCGCCGAGGCCGACCGTGACGGTCGCCCCCGGGTCGGCCGTGCCGGTGACGGTCACGTCGGCCGTGGTGCCGCCGACGATCGGGATCGTGGCCCCGGGGGCCGGCGTCGAGATGGCGACCGGGGTCCCGGCGACGATCGACACGACGCGCGTCTGCGCGGGCGACACGGTGCCGCCGACGGTCTGCGTCGCCGAGATCGTGCGCTGACCGACGGGAACGCCGGCGACGTCCACCGACCAGGCGCCGGTCGAGGCGTCCGCCGTGATCCGGCCGGTGAGGCCGTCACCGAGGTCGACGCGGACGTCGGCGCCGACCTGGGCGGTGCCCGAGACGGTCAGCGTGGACAAGGAGGCGCTGTCGGCGACGCGCACCGTGGTGCCCTCGGCCGGGGCGAGGATGTCGAGCGGTGCACCGGCGGCGACCGTCAACGGCTGCGTGACCGGCACCGAGACGACGCCCGCGACCGTCTGCGTGACGCTGATCGTCCGGGGCCCGACGGGCACGGACGACACGGTGGCCGACCAGGCGCCCGTGGCGTCGGCCGTGGTCGTGGCCACGTAGCCGTCGCCCAGGTCCACGCGGACGGGGGCGTTCGGCTCGGCGGCTCCCGTCACCGTGACCGGGGTGGTCGAGGTGGCGTCGGCGACCGTGAGGGTCGCACCGGGCGCCGGCGTCGAGATCGTCACGCCGGTCGCGGCCACGAGGGTGAAGTCGGTGGTCTGCGGGGCGGACACCGCGCCTCCCACCGTCTGCGTCGCGGTGGCCGTGTAGGTGGCGACCGGCAGGGCCGGGAAGGTCACGGACCAGGTGCCGTTGGGGGCGACCGTCGTGGTGAGGTCGCGGCCGCCGCCGAGGGTGACGGCGACCGGGGCCCCGGCCTGTCCGGCACCCGAGACGGTGACGTCACGGGTGGAGTCGTCTCCGGGCAGACGGTACTGCGTGCCGGAGGTCGGGCTCGTGATGGTCAGGCCCGTGCCGGCGACGACGCTGAAGGCGCGCGTCACGGCGGCGGAGACGTCTCCACCGAGGGCTTGGGTCACCGACGCGGTGTAGCCGCCGACGGGCACGCCCGGGACGGTCGTCGACCAGGTGCCGTCCGCGGCGACGAGGGCCGTGGCCGTGCGGCCGCCGCCCAGGTCGACGGCGACGGTGGCCGTGGGGGTCGCGGTGCCCGAGACGATCACGGGGGTCGTGGAGTCGGCGTCGAGGACCGTGAAGACGCGTCCGGCGGTGGGCGTGGTGACGACGAGCGGCTGCTGCGCGACGACGGTGAAGTCCCGCGTGACGGGGCCGGTGGTCGCGGTGCCGAGGGCCTGGGTCACGGAGGCGCTGTAGGCCCCTGCGGGCACGTTCGCGACGGTCACGCTCCAGCTGCCGTCCACGGCGACCGTGCCGGTGCCCGTGAGACCGGCACCGAGGTCGACCGTGACGGCGGCGCCGGGCTCGCCGGCACCGGTCAGCACGACGCTGCGCGTGGCGCCCGGGGAGGCCGGGACGACGAACACCTGCCCGGCGGTGGGCGTGGCGATGCTGAGGGGGGCGAGGGCCGCGGCGCGGACGGTGGAGGTCGCGAGGTCGACCCGGGACGCGTTCACCAGCGGGAGGACCGAGAGGCTGACCGCGTGGACGGAGCTCGAGCCGGCGTCGGTGCCTCGGCCGTCACGGAAGCCCGCGCCGTCCTGGGCGTTGATCGTGACGCGGACGAGTTGGTTGAGCAACGTCGTGAGAGGCGCGAGGGTCGTGACGACCGCGGCGGTCGTGGTGCGCAGGCTGGTCGTCGTGGCGGCGAGCGCCGTGCCGTTCACCAGGGGCGAGTAGAGGCCGCCCACGGTCGGCAGGAGGGACGTGGTGACGAGGGTCGTGACCGCTCCCGTCAGCACGCCCAGGCCGAGGGGTGCGGTGACGACCGTGGCGGCGGCCGGGGTCGTGCCGTCGATGAGCTGACCGACCGTCGTCGTCGTGGTGGCCCCGAGCGTCAGGTTCGCCCCCGCGAGACGCACGGGGACCTGCAGGTCGACGGTCAGCGCGGTCGACCGGATGGCGGCGTTCGCCGCGGCGACGAGGTTCGTCGGGAGCTGGTTCTGCAGGATGTCGGTCAGGCCGGCCGTCACGGCCGTGAGCGTGGCCGGGCTGAGCAGGTCGCTGTTCGCCGGCAGCCCGTTCAGTGCCTGCAGGTCGATGACGATCTCCCCGGTCGACGGGGTGAGGGTCACGATGCCCGAGGTGAGCGGACGCGCCAACTCGGTGTCGAGGGTCGACGTCAGGTCGACCCCGCCGCGGACGACGACGGTGGGCTGGCCGGCACTGGCGAGGGGGAGGGCGTTGACGAGGCCGACGAGCGGTGCGGTGACGGGGGCCACGGCGTTCGTCAGCGCGGCGGAACCGCCGACCGCGTCGACCGTCGACCCGAGACCGGTCACCGTGGTGCGGAGCGAGGAGGTGACGCCCGCGACCGCGGGGCTGGTGAGGGTGTAGCGGGCACCGGCGACCTGGTAGGCCGTCGTGGGCGTGGTGGCGGTGGCGCCCCGCTGCTGGGTGATCTGCGACGAGAGCGCGCCGAGCTGCAGGGTCACGTCGCTGAGGACGCCCTGCGTGGCGGGCACCTGGGCGAGCAGCGGCTGGAGGCGGAGGGTGGTCTGCTGGGCCGGGCTGCCGTCGCCGACGGCGATCGAGCCGTCCTGGGCGATGAGACCGGCCGAGGCGGTGGCGCCGGTCGCGGTGGCGTTCGCGTACTGACCGTCGACGCCGAGGGTGAGCAGCCCGTTGCCCCCGAGGAGGCGGATGCCGTTGCCCAGACCGACCGTGAGCGCGTTGACGGCGGTGAGGTTCAGCGGGTTGCGCGACGTCGGCGGGTTCTGCGTGGTGCCGAAGGCCGAGTAGGCCCCGCCGAGTGCGGCGACCTGGTCGAGCGCGACGATGCCCGTTCCGCCGACGAGCGACGCCTCGGCCTCGCTGCGGTCGGTCGTGGCCGCCTGCGCGGGGACGACGACGACGAGCGCGCCGACGACCGCCGCGACGACGGCGGCCGCCGTCGCCTTCAGTGCGCGGGACGCGTGGGAGCGCCGGGGACGCTCGATCGTCTGGCTTCGCATGGGTGTGCCTCTTCCTGACGGGACGAGCCCGCCGCCTGATCCGAAGAACTCCCGCTGGTGAGGCGGGAGGTGCTGCTGTTCTGTTGTGTCGTCGCCGCGTCGCCGCCCGGGGACGACGGCGAGGCGAACGGGACTACCGCGCGGTGCGCGGGCTCGTTCGCCTGGTGCGGGTGCTGCTGACGTGCCGTGGTGAGGGGCTCATCGGTCCTGATCCTGATCGTGTGGTGCGGGTGCGACGGCGCCGTCGCGCGTGGTCGCACCGTGGTGAGGGGTGCGGCCGGAGCGGTGGTTGATCGCTCCCGACGAGCTGGTTCGGTCTCGTCGTGATGCCGAGCATAGGGGGCATCGCGCGGATCGCGCACCCCACGAAGGGGGGCCACGGGGCCTTCGGCCCCCAAAAGAGAAATGACCCCTCACGCACCCGTCAGAGCCCGGTTACCCTTGCTGCATTTCTGCCCTGGGGGAATTGGCCTGGATGACGCCACGTGAGGAGCCTCGACGAGTTTAGCGGCAACTGAGTGGTCGCCGCGACCCGGGGTGTTGCCTGGGGGCATGAGAATCGTCATCGCCGGAGGACACGGCAAGATCGCCCAGCTCCTCGAACGCCGACTCGCCGACGCCGGGCACGACCCCGTCGGCATCGTCCGCAACCCCGACCACACCGCCGACCTCGAGGCCGCGGGGGCCCGTGCCCTCGTCCTCGACCTCGAACGGACCGACGTCGACACGCTCGCCGGCCACCTCGACGGGGCCGACGCCGTCGTCTTCGCCGCGGGCGGCGGCGGCGGCAGCGGCGCCGAGCGCAAGCTCACGATGGACCGCGACGGGGCCGTCCTCCTGGCCGACGCCGCCGAGAAGGCGGGCGTCACGCGCTACGTCATGGTCTCGGCCATCGGTACGGACGACTTCGACCCGGCGCGCGCCGAGCTGCCCGCCGCGAACGACGACGACGTGTACCAGGTGTACATGCGTGCGAAGAGCGAGGCCGACGCCGACCTCCGCCGTCGCGAGGGCCTGGACTGGACGATCGTCCGCCCCGGTGGCCTGACCGACGACGACGGCACCGGCCAGGTCACGGTCGGCACGACCGTCGAGCGCGGCAGCATCCCCCGCGCGGACGTGGCCGAGATCATCGCCACGGCGCTGATCGAGGGCACCGCCGTCAAGACGCAGTTCGAGGCCGTCTCGGGCGACGTCACCGTCTCGGACGCGCTGGCGACCATCAAGTACTGACCCGCGCCTCCTGGTCGTCCCCCGACCACGGAGTGACGGACGAGAGCCCCGGAGGCGCGACCAGCGCACCGGGGCCCTCCCCCGTCTGAGGGTCGGTCGGGTCGTGCACCCGCCGACGCCTCAGCTGAGGGCGGCGGCCTGTCGGGCGATCTCGAGTTCTTCGTTCGTGGGGACGACGAGGACGGACACCCTCGACCCCTCGGGCGAGATGTACCGCGCCTCGCGGGACGCGAGTTCGTTGCGGTCGTCGTCGACGTGGATGCCGAAGAACTCCAGGCCCATGAGCGTCCGACGACGCAGCAGGGCGTTGTTCTCGCCGACCCCTGCCGTGAAGACGACGGCGTCGAGTCCCCCGAGCTGGGCGACGTAGGCACCGATGTAGTGCCGCAGGCGGTGCCGGTAGACGGCCAGCGCCGCCTCGGACACGGCGTCGCCCCGGGACGCGCTGTCCTGCACGTCGCGCATGTCGCCGCTGCCGGTGAGGCCGAGCAGCCCGCTGCCCTTGTTGAGCAACGTCTCGAGCTCGGCGAAGTCGAGTCCCGCCTCACGGTGGAGGTGGAACACGGCCGCGGGATCGATGTCACCCGAGCGCGTGCCCATGACGAGCCCCTCGAGGGGCGTCATGCCCATGCTCGTGTCGATGGACCGCCCGCCGTCGATCGCGGCGGCCGAGGCGCCGTTGCCGAGGTGCAGCACGATCGTCTTCAGCTCGGCGAGGGGGCGACCGAGGAACTCGGCGGTCTTCTCGCTCACGTACTTGTGCGACGTGCCGTGGAAGCCGAAGCGACGAACGTGGTGCTTCTTCGCCAGCTCGGCGTCGATCGCGTAGGTGTAGGCGGCGGGGGCGAGCGTCTGGTGGAACGCCGTGTCGAAGACCGCGACGTGGGGGACGTCGGGGAAGGCCTCCCGGGCCGCGCGGATGCCCTGCAGGTTGGCCGGGTTGTGCAGCGGGGCGAGGGCCGACAGGCGGTCGATCGCCTTCTCGACGTCGGGCGTGACGACCGTCGCGCGGTCGAACTCTTCTCCGCCGTGGACGACGCGGTGGCCCACCGCGACCGGCGGGTACTCGGCGAAGGACGGGCCGTGCGCCTCGAAGGCGGTCAGCATCGCGGCGAAGCCCGCGGCGTGGTCGGCGATCGGCTGGGTGTCGTTGCGGGTCTCGTCGCCGGTGACCTCGTTGCGGTGACGGGTCGACCCGACGTCCTCCCCGATGCGCTCGACGAGACCGCTCGCGAGCGTGCGCTCGCCCTCGAGCTCGATCAGCTGGTACTTGAACGACGACGAGCCGGAGTTGACGACGAGGACGGTGCTCACGAGGAGGCTCCTTCGGTGCTGGTGACGGCGGCGGCGGCGGCCTGCGTGCCGGCCTGGATGGCCGTGATGGCGACGGTGTTGACGATGTCTCCGACGAGGGCCCCGCGGGACAGGTCGTTGATCGGCTTGCGGAGGCCCTGCAGGATGGGGCCGATCGCGACCGCACCCGCACTGCGCTGCACGGCCTTGTACGTGTTGTTGCCCGTGTTGAGGTCGGGGAAGATGAACACCGTCGCCCGACCGGCGACCTCGGACTCCGGCATCTTGGCGGCGGCCACCGTCGGGTCGGCCGCGGCGTCGTACTGGATCGGCCCCTCGACGAGCAGGTCGGGTCGGCGTTCGCGGACGAGTGCCGTGGCGGCGCGGACCTTCTCGACGTCCGCACCCGAGCCGCTGTCGCCCGTGCTGTAGCTCAACATGGCGACGCGGGGCTCGATGCCGAACTGCTGTGCGGTCTGCGCCGACGAGATCGCGATGTCGGCGAGTTGCTCGGCGGTCGGGTCGGGGATGACGGCGCAGTCGCCGTAGACCAGCACCCGGTCGGCGAGCGCCATGAGGAACACGCTCGACACGACGCCGACGTCGGGCAGCGTCTTGATGACCTCGAAGGCGGGCCGGATGGTGTGCGCCGTGGTGTGCTTGGCGCCCGACACCATGCCGTCGGCGAGGCCGAGCTTCACCATCATCGTGCCGAAGTACGAGACGTCGGTCACGGTGTCCATCGCCTGGGAGACCGCGATGCCCTTGTGGGCCCGCAGCTTGGCGTACTCGGTCGCGAAGAGCACCTGCAGGCTGGGGTCGAACGGGTCGAGCACGCGGGCGGTGGCGAGGTCGAGACCGAGCTCGGCGCCCCGGGCGCGGATGGCCGTCTCGTCGCCGAGCAGCGTGATGGCGGCGACGCCGCGCTGCAACAAGGTGGACGCGGCCCGCAGCACCCGGTCGTCGTCGCCCTCGGGCATGACGATGTGCTTCTGCGCCCCCCGCGCCCGCTCGAGCAGCTGGTACTCGAACATCAGGGGCGTCACCACCCCGGACGGGCTGACCTGCAGGAGGCGCAACAGCTCGGCCCCGTCGACGTGCGTCTCGAAGAGGGCCAGGGCGAGGTCGTACTTGCGGGGCGAGTCGGCGGCGAGGCGCCCGCGGGTCTGCGTGATGGCGAGAGCCGTGTCGTAGGTGCCGGTGCTCGTGGTCGCGATCGGCAGCGGGCTGTCGAGCCCCTCGAGCAGGCGCTCGACCTGCGGGGCGAGGGCGAACCCACCGTTGAGCACGATGCCGGCGAGCGACGGGAAGGTCTCGGAGGCGTGGGCGAGCACCGTCGCGACGAGCACGTCGGAGCGGTCGCCCGGCACCACGACGACGGCACCCTCGGTGAGTCGCGGCAGCACGTTCTCCATCGACATGGCCGCCACGACGACGCCGAGCGCCTCTCGGTCGAGCAGGGCGTCGTCGCCGCGCAGCAGGGTCGCACCGGTGGCCTGCAGCACGGCGCGCATCGTCGGGGCGACGAGGACGCGGTCCTCCGGCAGCGTCCAGATCGGGACCCGCCCGGTGGGTGACGCCTCGAGGGCGTGGCCGATGCCGTCGACGACCTCGTCGAGGTGGTCGGGGTCGACCCGGTTGGCGACGACGGCCAGCAGGCTCGCGTGCTCGGAGCGCAGCTCGGCGGTGGTCAGTTCGGCGACCTGGCGCATGTCGGCGCCCGAGCGCCGCGTCTGGCCGTCGGCGCTGCGGCCGCCGAGCACGAGCAGCACGGGCGCGCCGAGGTTGGCCGCGATGCGGGCGTTGTACGACAGCTCGGTGGGGCTGCCGACGTCGGTGTAGTCGGAACCGATCACCACGACCGCGTCGCACTGCCGCTCGACGGCGGCGAAGCGGCTCACGATGGTGGCGAGCGCGGCGTCGGGATCGGCGTGCACCGCGTCGTAGCTGACGCCGACGCACTCGTCGTAGGCCAGGTCGACGCTGTCGTGCGACAGCAGGAGTTCGAGCACGTAGTCGCGCTCGTCGGTCGAGCGGGCGACGGGTCGGAACACCCCCACCCGGCCCACCTCGTGGCTGAGCGTGTCGAGCACGCCCAAGGCGATCGTGGACTTGCCCGTGTGGCCTTCGGCAGAGGTGATGTAGATGCGTGTCGACACGCTCGCCAGCCTACGGGCGGCAGCCTTCGAGCCGCCGGGGAAGCGTGCTGGCGGAGGCCGCGAGACACCTCCTAGGCTCGTCGGCATGCAGATCCGCACCGCGACCGAGGCCGACCTGCCCGGCGTCCTCGAGATCCACGCCGACGCCGTGGCGCACTCCCGGGCCATCTGGACCGACGTCACGCCGACCCTCGAGGGTCGGCGCGAGTGGCTGACCAGCCATCAGGAGGCGCGGCGCAGCGCGATCGTCGCGGTGGACGGCGACGAGGTGCTCGGCTACGGCAGCTACGGGCCGTTCCATGCCAAGGACGGCTACCGGCACACCTGCGAGAACTCGGTCTACGTGCGTCCGGGGCAACAGGGCAAGGGACTCGGACGAGCGCTGATGGCCGAACTCGTCGAGCGGGCCACGCGGGACGAGCTGCACGTCATGGTGGCGCTGATCGAGGCGGGCAACGAGGCGTCGGTGCGGCTGCACGAGTCGCTCGGCTTCGAGGACGCCGGCGTGCTGCGCGAGGTCGGCACGAAGTTCGGCGAGTGGCTCGACCTGCGGTACATGGTCCGCCGACTGGCCTGACCCGGGCGCGACGGGACCGACGGGGTGCCGGGACGACGACGGGCGCCGCCTCCGAGGAGACGACGCCCGTCGTGGGCGGAGCGGTGGGGTCAGCGTCCGGTCGAGCCGTCCTGTCCGGTGTCGCCGGGCGTGTCGAGCCGACCGTCGATGGCCGGGTCGGGCGACACGACGTCGACCTGGAGCGGAGGCTCGGCGACGACGGCCGAGGCGGACGTCGCCCGGCTCGCCGGGGAACCGTCACGGCCACCCCGGACCCGGCGTTTGACCGCCTCCCAGGGGCGGGCGAGTCGTGTGCCACCGGCCTGGGTCGGGGCGTCGACCTCGAGACCGTAGTACGCGCCGACGTGCTCCAGGAGGACGTCGCGCTCGGCCTTGTCGTACGCACGACGTTCGCGGGTGAAGGCGATGATCGTCGACCAACAGGTCAACAGCAGCACGATGCTGAACGGCAGCGCCGTCGTGATCGCCGCGGTCTTCAGGGCGTCCAGACCGCCGGTCAGGAGGAGCGCGACGGCGAGCAGGGCGGCCACCAGGGCGAAGAACACCCGGAGCCAGTTCTTCGGCTCGATGTCGCCGCCCGACGCGATCATCGCCATGACGAGCGATCCGGAGTCGGACGAGGTGACGAAGAACACGCCGATGAGCAGGATCGCGCCGAACGTCAGGACCGTCCCGGCGGGCAGGCCGCCGAGCAGGGCGAAGAGCGACCCCTCGACGTCGACCGAGCCGTCGGCTCCGACGAGGCCACCCGAGCCGTCGGTCTGCTGGTGGATGGCCGCACCACCGAGGACGGCGAACCACAGGAAGGTGAGGGCGGTCGGGACGAGCAGCACGCCGAAGACGAACTGGCGGACCGTGCGGCCCTTCGAGATGCGGGCGATGAAGATGCCGACGAAGGGCGCCCACGACATCCACCACCCCCAGTAGAACGTGGTCCAGGCGCCCTGCCACTCCTCGCCGGCGGCGCCCTGCTGGGCGGTCACGTTGAAGGACAGGCCGACGACGTTCTGCAGGTAGGCGCCGATGGACTGCACGAAGTCGCGCAGCAGGAACTGCGTGGGTCCGACGATCAGGATGAACAGCAGCAGGGCGGCCGCGAGGATGAGGTTGAAGTTCGAGAGGATCTTCATGCCCTTGGTCACACCGGTGACGAGCGACACGATGGTGACCGCCGTGATGACGGCGATGATCGCGATCTGGCTCACGATGCTGCTGTCGGCGATGCCCGCGGCCTCGAGGCCGGCGCCGATCTGGATGACGCCGAGACCGAGCGAGGTCGCGACGCCGAACAGCGTGCCGACGAGGGCGATGACGTCGATAAGGTTGCCCCAACCCCCGCGGACGCGGTTGCCGAGGAGGGGCTCGAGGGCCCAGCGGATGGAGACGGGACGCCCCCTCCGGTGGATCGCGTAGGCGAGGGCGAGTCCGAGGACGACGTAGATGGCCCAGGCGTGCAGCCCCCAGTGGAGGAAGGTCTGGGTCAGGGCCTGCTGCGCGAGCTGGTCCTCGGTGCCGGTGACGCCCGGTCGTGGCGAGGCGAAGTGGCTGAGGGGCTCGGAGACGCCGTAGAAGACGAGGCCGATGCCCATGCCCGCGGCGAAGAGGAGCGCGAACCACGAGCCCGTCGAGAACTCGGGCTCGTCCTTGTCCTTGCCCAGCTTGATGCCACCGAACCTGCTGAATCCGAGGAACAGGCTGAAGCCGACGAAGAAGGCGGCGATCAGGACGTAGTACCAGCTGAAGTTGCGGACGATGCCGCTCTGCAGGCCGAGGAACAGCGCCTCGGCCGAGGCGGGCGCGATCAGGGTGTAGGCGACGAATCCGAGGACGACGACGGCGGCCGGCCAGAAGACCCAGCGGCGCAGTTGAGGGGTGGTCGAGACGGTCTCCGTCAGGGAAGCGGGATGGTCGGCGGGGGGCCCGGAAGGGGGCGGAGTTGTCGTGGCCATGCCTCCATGGTGACGGTTGAGGGGCCCGCCGTCCCAATCACGACGTCGTCGGGGTCACCGATCCTGGTGACGGTAGTACCGGTTGCGGGGTCGCAGGACGGCCGTCGCGAGGACGGCGGCGAGCACCGACGCGACGAGGATGGCCACCTTGGCGTCGTCGTCGTGCGCGCTGCCGAGCCCGTAGCTCAGTTCGGCGACGAGCAGGGAGACGGTGAAGCCGATGCCCCCGAGGAGGGCGACGCCGGTGAGGTCCACCCACTTGATGCTCCGGTCGAGTTCTGCCCGGGTGATCCTGGTCGTGATCCAGGTCGTCGCGAGGATGCCGACGGGTTTTCCGAGGACGAGGGCGGCGATGATGCCGATCGTGACCGGACTCGAGAGAGCCGTCCTGAGGCCGTCGAGGCCACCGAAGGCGACGCCTGCGGAGAAGAACGCGAACACGGGGACGGCGAAGCCGGTGGAGATGGGCCGGAAGCGGTGCTCGAAGACCTCGGAGAGCCCCGGTCCCGCATCCGGGCCGCCACTGGCTTGGCTCCGGATGACGGGGACGGCGAAACCGAGGAGGACGCCGGCGACGGTGGCGTGGACCCCGGAGGCGTGGATGAGCCCCCACACCAGGACGGCGACCGGCAGGAGGATGAACCAGTTCGCGGCGGGGTGCAGGCCGAAGAACCGTCGGAACCTCTGGGTCAGGAACACGTACGCCGCGAGCGGCACGATGGCGAGTGCCAACGGGACGACCTCGATCGTGCTGGTGTAGGCGAACGCGATGATGCCGATGGCGATGAGGTCGTCCACGACGGCGAGGGTCAGCAGGAAGATGCGCAGCGCGCTGGGCAACCTCGAGCCCACGATGGCGAGGACCGCGACGGCGAAGGCGATGTCGGTCGCGGTGGGGATGGCCCACCCCCGCACCGCCTCCGGGTCGGAGGCGTTGACGGCGGTGAAGATCAGGGCGGGGACGAGGACTCCGCCGAACGCGGCGGCCACCGGCACGATCGCCTTGCTGACCTTCCGCAGCTCTCCGGCGACGAACTCCCGTTTGAGCTCCAGCCCGACGAGGAAGAAGAAGATCGCCAGGAGCCCGTCCGCGGCCCACTCCCCCACGCTCAGGTGCAGCCCGAGACCCTCCGGGCCGAACTCGAAGTCCCGGAGTGCGAAGTACGCCCCCGAGAGCGGTGAGTTCGCCCACACGACCGCCAGGACGGCGGCGACGACGAGGACGACCCCACCCACGGTCTCCTTCCGGAGGATCTCGCCGAGGCGGGTGGACTCCGAGGTCGTCTCTTCGGCGAAGAGTCCGGGAGCGACGGCGGGAGGCGGGGAAGAGGGCAGGTCGTCGTGTGGCATCGTCGTCCTGTCTTACCAGACGACGCCGGGGCGGGCACGGGACGAGGCGACGGCGCCCGTCACGCCCGTGTCAGAGCCGGGGCGAACGTCGCCGCGACGACGGTGACGTCGTCGGCCTGCTCGTCGTCGCCGACCAGCTCGGCGACCTTCTGCACGATGTCGCCCGGGTCACCGGACGAGATGAGCAGCAGTTGGAACTGGCTGAAGGCGTGCAGTTCGTCCGGGAAGAGGTCGAGGACCCCGTCGCTGATGCAGACGATCGTGTCGCCTGGGTGCAGCTGGTCGGCGTAGGACGTCCAGCGGTCCCCGAGGCCGATGGGGAGGTCGGACGACTGCAGCCGCTCCACGAGACCGGTGGCGCGCCGGATGAGCGCCAGCCCGTGTCCGCCGTCGGCCCAACGGATCTCGCCCGACGGCGTGATGCGGGCGTGGAAGCACGTGGTGAACTGGACGTCGCCGTCACCGCTCGCGAGGCCCGTCGTCGCACGACGCAGGGCCACGGCGGGGTCGAGATCGTCCGACGAACTGCGGATGACGGAACGCACGGCGGCGGCGATCATCCCCGCTCCGACGCCTTTGCCCATGACGTCCCCCACGGTCAGGGCGATGCCGTCCGGGGTGGGATACCAGTCGTAGAAGTCGCCCCCGACGGCGCGGGCGGGGATGCACCTCCCCCGGACGGCGAACATCTCGGGAAGGAGGCTCGTCTTCGGTGGCAGGAGCGACTGCTGGATGGTCGCGGCCCGGTCGAGCTCCCGTTCGACCGCGTGCTGCTGCGCTCGGGACAGCTCCACCTTGCGGCTCGCCTGCCGGGCGAGCTCGTTGATGGCGAGGCCGATGGTGGCGTAGATGGCCAGGGAGAAGACGATGCGGATGAACTCGCTGGGCGCGCGTCCGCTCGGCTCGATCACGAACGGCAGCATGAAGGTGACCGCCGATCCGATCAGCAGCCACACGATGCTGAGCCGCCCCGGCCACACGGCGATCCAGACGATCGGCAGCAGGATGATGGGGATGAAGACGGACCCGCTGTCACCCGTTCCGTAGCGGAGCAGGCCCACCGCGACGAAGTCGGCGGCGGGGATGACGATCTCCCAGGTGAGCAGGCGGGGACGCCGGGAGACCACCGAGGCGAAGACGACGCCGCAGAACGCGGCGAAGACGCCGGCCCACATGCTCGGTGCATCGCTGACGGGCAGCCACGGGATGAGCGTGCTCACGACCGCGGCGAGCAACACGAAGAGGAAGACGAAGCCCTGCTTGAGCAGGGCGACGTGACGTCGCGAGCCGGCCGACATGACCCGCGCGAGGAGGCCGGAGTCGCCCCAGACGCTGGGGCGCAGGGTGTCGTTGCCCAACTGACTGACGCTCATGACCCAAGGCTAGGGCGACCGGGCCTCCATCGGGGAGAAGGCGATGCCCCAGAACGTGGGGCGAGGACGAGAAACGGCCCCTCCCGGGGAGGGAAGAGCCGTCTCGATGCGGAGGATAGGGGATTCGAACCCCTGAGGGCTTGCACCCAACACGCTTTCCAAGCGTGCGCCATAGGCCACTAGGCGAATCCTCCAGGGCGGGCACACGGTGAACCGGCGCACGACCGAGACCAGCGTACCGGACTCCGCGGGGCCCGGGGGACGCCCCCGTGTCGCTGCTGACCTTGAGGCTCCCTCATGGCTACCGTCGGGGCATGACCGACGCGCACCGCCCCTCCTCGGAGCACCCCGACGCCGCCCTGCCGCCGCGGGCCCGCGCCGTCGTCGCCGCCCTCCGTGCCGCCGGCGCCGAGGGCGAGGTCCGCGAGTTCGACGAGTCGACGCACACGGCCGCGCAGGCCGCCGCCGCCCTCGGCTGCGAGGTGGGCGCCATCGCCAGCAGCCTGGTGTTCCACACCGGCGGGGAGGCCCTGCTCGTGCTCACCAGCGGCGCCCACCGGGTCGACACCGACCTGGTGGCGTCGACTCTCGGCCGGGGCCCGATCATGCGGGCGAACGCCGACCAGGTGAAGCGCGCGACCGGCCAGGTCATCGGCGGCGTGGCCCCGGTCGGCCACCCCCGCCCGGTGCGGACGCTCGTCGACACCGCGCTCGAGACCCACGACGTGCTCTGGGCGAGCGCCGGCACCGCGAACACCGTCTTCGCCACGACGTTCGCCGAGCTGGTGCGCGTGACCGGGGGCACCCCGGCGCGCGTCGCCTCCGACGACCTCTGAGACCGGCCCCCTCGGTCGTCGACGTCGGCGGCCACCCGTAGCATTTCCCCATGCCGCCCCTCACGTCCGCCCGCGTCGACGCCTGGCTCTGGGCCGTCCGGCTCTACAAGACCCGCTCGGCCGCCAACGCCGCCTGCCGGGCCGGTCACGTGCGGGTGAACGGCGAGCGCGTCAAGGCCGCCCAGGGCGTCCGTCCCGGCGACGAGGTCCGGGCGCGCATCGCGGGCTTCGAGCGGATCGTCGTCGTCAAGACCTGCCTCGTGAAGCGCGTCGGTGCTCCGGCCGCGGCCGAGGCGATGACCGACCTCACTCCCCCGCCGCCGCCGCGCGAAGAGGTCGCCGCCGTACCGGTCCGCGACCGAGGCGCGGGCCGCCCCACCAAGCGCGACCGTCGCGAGATCGAGCGCCTCAGGGACCGCGCAGAGAGCTGACACTCGCTCGACTCCCCCGATCGCGGGCTCCCCGCACTGGGGTGGGACGCCCCGGTATCTGTGCGAACGCATCGTCTACGCTGAGGGCACGGCGCTGCCCCGACAGCAGCAGCCTCGGGTCGGGGGACTCGGGGTCACGCCGACCCCGGGGGGACGACATGAACACGACCGACGCGGCGATGCCGACCGAGCGGGGCACCGTGACGGTGCGGCCACGGCGCGAACTCGCACGGAGCGCCACGCTCACCGGCGTCTTCAGCCTGTCCCCCGTGCTGATCGCGGTGCTGTGGCTGACCCTGCCGAGCGGTCACCAGAGCGGCGTGCTGGCCGTCACCTGCGGCGTCGTGGTGATGGGACTGCTCATGTACTGGCGCTACCGCCTCTCGTACGCGGCCGTCACGCGCAGCGAGTTCGTCAAGCGGGGGTGGTTGCCCGGGTTCGTCCGGCTGCGGCGCGACGAGGTCGACTCCCTCGTGCTCGTCCGCACCTACCGGGACCACTCGACCGAGACCGTCACGCAGCTGCTCGCCCTCGACGACGAGGGGCGACGCCTGTTCCGGATGCGGGGCACGTACTGGTCGGAGGCGTCCGTACACGCCGTCGTCGACGCACTCGGCATCCCGACGACCGTCCTGCCCCGGGCCCTCACCCGCCGCGAGTTCTTCGCGGCCTACCCCGACAGCCCCTACTGGTACGAGAGCCGCCCGTGGATCGGGGTCACCATCGCCTGCGGCCTGTTCGCACTGGCGACCGGCACGCTCGTGGTGCTCTTCCAGGCGTTCGGCAGCGACGCCTGACGCCGTGCCCGCACGCTCGGGCCGATGCACCGCCGCTGGCCTGCACCGCCTCGGGGCTGCACCGACCCGGGGCTCAGCGGCGACGCAGCGTGCCGAAGATGCCCTTGACGACCTCGCGCACGACCGCCTTGCCGGCACTCGACCCGAGGACCTCGCCGAGCAACCCGCCGGTCGATCCGGACCCCGACGAACGGGACCCCGAGGAGGCGCGGGTCGTCGTCCCGCGCCCGGCACGCGCCTTCGCGGCCGCCCGCTCGGCTCGCTCGAACTCCTTCTGCTGACGTTCGTACTCGGCCTGGGCGGCCTTCCTATCGCGCTCGGCGGCGGTGACCGCCTGGGCGTCCGCCTTCTCGCGGGCCGCGGCCTCCTTGAGCTGGGCGTCGATCGTCGCCTGACGTGCCGCGGCGTCGGTCCGTTCGCGCTGGTCGAGCGCGGCGGCCTCGAGCTTGCGGGCGAGGATCTCCCGGGCCGAGTCGCGGTCGATCGACGCCCCGTAGGCGGCGGTCAACGGCGACGCCGCGACCGCCGCGGTCATGACGTCGGCCGGGGTCGGCGACATCGAACCGCGCGGGGCACGGAGGCGCGTCCACGCGACCGGGCTGGGAGCCCCCTTCTCGTTCATGACCGTCACCACCGCCTCCCCGGTGGCGAGGCCGGTGAGCACCGCGGCGAGGTCGTAGTCGCTCGTCGGATACGTCGACACCGTCGCCCGCAGGGCCTTCGCGTCGTCGGGCGTGAAGGCGCGGAGCTGGTGCTGGACGCGCGAGCCGAGCTGGGCGAGCACCTCGCCCGGGACGTCCTTCGGGGTCTGGGTGACGAAGACGATGCCCACGCCCTTGGACCGGATGAGCCGGACGGTCTGCGTGATCTGCGCCAGGAACTCCTTCGAGGCGTCGACGAACAGCAGGTGCGCCTCGTCGAAGAAGAAGACGAGCTTCGGCTTGTCGAGGTCGCCCACCTCGGGCAGGTCGTTGTAGAGGTCGGCGAGCAGCCACATCAGGAAGGTCGAGAACAGCGCCGGCTGGTCGTGCACGCCGGGCACCTCGAGCAGGCTGACGACGCCACGACCGTCCTCGGCCGTGCGGAGGAACTCGGCGGTGTCGATCTCGGGCTCGCCGAAGAACGCGTCGGCCCCCCGGTCGGCGAACGTGATCAGCTCGCGGAGGATCACCCCGACGGTCTGTCTGCTCAGCCCGCCCAGCCCCTCGAGCTCGCCCTTGCCCTCGTCGCTCGTCAGCCAGGTCAGCACGGCCCGCAGGTCGGACAGGTCGAGCAGCGGCAGACCGGCCTGCGCGGCGTAGTGGAACACCAGGCCGAGGCTGCTCTCCTGCGTGTCGTTGAGGCCGAGCACCTTGCTGAGCAGCAGCGACCCGAAACCGCTGACCGTCGCGCGGACCGGCACGCCGGTGCCCTTGCCGCCGAGGGCGAAGTACTCGGTCGGTGCCGCCTGCGGCGACCAGTCCTGGCCGATCCCCCGCGTGCGGGCCAGCAGCTTCTCGTTCGCCTCGCCCGGCGTCGCGATGCCCGACAGGTCGCCCTTCACGTCGGCCGCGAAGACCGGGACCCCGGCCGCCGAGAGCTGCTCGGCGAGCACCTGCAGGGTCCTGGTCTTGCCCGTGCCGGTCGCACCGGCCACGAGCCCGTGCCGGTTGAGCATCGCGAGCGGGATGCGCACGGGCACGTCGACCCGGGCATCGCCGTTCACGAGGGCGCCGAGCTCGAGGGCGGGACCGTCGAAACCGTAGCCCGCGCGGACGAGGTCGACCGCCGACTCGTCGAGCGGCCCGCCGGGCGGGACGGGCAGGCCGTCGACCGGGGTGCCGGCGACCGGCTCGGGTTCGGTCAGCCCGGCGTCCGCCGCGGCGTCGGCGACGTCCGCCTCGGCCGCGAGCCGCTCGGCCCGCGCGAGTGCCGCCTCCGCGTCCTGCTTCGCCTTCTCGGCGGCGGCGACCGCTGCGGCGGCCTCCGCCCTGGCCTGCTCGAGCGCGTCCGTCATGCGGCCAGCCTAGGCACCCTGGGCACGGTGGTCCGGGCGAGTTCGGCCACAGCGGGCGACACCGCACGCCCGCCTCGTCCGGACCCGCCCGTGATCGACCGCGCGAGCGGCACCGAGAGCGCCCCGGTCGTCGACCCCGCGAGCGGCACCGTCAGGCGTGGCGCCCCAACCAGATCCAGCCGCGACCCCGCACGCGCTCCTGCTCGTCGAGCAGCCGGTGCGCGACCGGAGCCCAGAGGACGACCGCGACCCCGGCACCGATCAGCAGCCCGCCGATCGTGTCGGTCAGCCAGTGCGCCCCGAGGTAGGTGCGGCTGAGCAGCATCAGCACCGTGTAGGCCGCGCCCGCGACCCACACCCAGACGCGTCGCAGGATCACCCCGAGAACGACGGCCAGCGTCGCGGCGTTGGACGTGTGGCCCGAGGGGAACGAGCCGTAGTCGCTCACCACGAGGATGTCCTCGGGACGGGCCCGGCCGAACGTGTGCTTGACGACCTGGACCACGCCCGCGCTGAGCGCGCAGGCGGCGATCCAGTAGAGCGCGGCCCACGGGCGACGGCGCAGCAGGAAGAGCGCGGCGACGCCCAGCGGGACGACGAAGACGCCGACCACGCCCGCGCCGATCGAGTTGAAGATCAACGAGGGGACGTCCCAGAACGGGCTGCGGTGCTCGACCAGTTCGCCCATGAACCGCTCGTCGACGCCGATCACCCCCGACCGGGCCGTGATCACGACGCCGAGCAGCAGCACGACGCCGATGGCGCCGAGCGCGCTGAACACCCACCAGCGGCGCTGCACGCGGCGGGCCACCCGTTCTTCGGACGGCGAGGCGGGCTTCGGGGCGAGCGGGTCGGTGCGCATCCCCAGACGGTACCGGGAGGCGCGGATCGGCGACCGGGAGGCACCGGTCGTCGACGCTCGACGCTCGACGACGGACGACCGGGAGGCGCGGGTCAGCGACCCAGCGCCGGCACCGTCCGCGGGCGCACCAGCAGCCACAGGCTCGCGATGGCCACGCACGAGGTGGCGACCATGACGCTGCCCATCGGCACGGCGGACCCGATGCCGAGGAACCCGACCACCGGCGAGATGAGCCCCGCCAGGCCGAAGTTCAGCGCGCCGAGCAACGACGCCGCCGTCCCTGCCTCCTTGCCGTGGTTGGCGAGCCCGAGCACCTGGACCTGCGGGAACGAGAAGCCGCAGGCCGCGATGAAGAACCACAGCGGCACGAGGATGCCCACGAGCCCGGCACCGAGCGAGTCGAGCACGACGATCGACGCGGCGGCGAGCAGCAGGACGATCGTCGAGCAGGCGAGGATCCACTGCGGCCCGACCCGCCGGGCCAGCCGCGAGCTGATCTGGACGCCGGCGACGATCCCGAGCGAGTTGATCGCGAACAGGTAGCCGTACTGCTGGGCGTTCAGGCCGTAGACCTCCTGGAAGAGGAACGACGAGGCCGAGAGGTACGAGAACAGGCCCGAGAAGACCATCGCCCCGATCAGGGCGACGCCGACGAAGATCCGGTCGCTGAAGAGCACCTTGTAGCGCTGTCCGAGCGTCGTGTGCCCGGCCTCGTGCCGCCGGGCGGGCGGCAGGGTCTCGACGATCAGGAAGATCGCGGCGATGATCACGAACGCGCCGTAGGCCACGAGGAACACGAAGATGCCGCGCCAGCTGGTGAAGGCCAGCAGCTGCGAGCCGATGACGGGCGCGACGATGGGGGCGAGGCCGTTCACCAGGGCGAGACGCGACAGCATGCGCACGAGCGGCAGCCCACCGAACAGGTCGCGCACCGTCGCCATGGCGACGACGCCCCCGGCGGCGGCACCCATGCCCTGCAGCACCCGGAAGACGGCGAGCAGCTCGATGGTCGGCGCGCTGGCGGCGCCGATGCTGGCGAGGATGTGCACGGCGGTCGCGACGATCAGCGGCGTGCGACGGCCGACCTTGTCGCTCCACGGCCCGACCAGCAGCTGCCCCACCCCGAAGCCGATCGTCGTCGCCGTCAGCGTCAGCTGGATGACGCCGCTGTCGACGGAGAAGTCCCGGCTGAGTTCGGGGAACGCCGGCAGGTAGAGGTCGATCGTGAACGGCCCGAGCGCGGTGAGCGCGCCGAGCACGACGACGTAGACGAGCCGCTGGCGGCGGGTCAGGGAGTCACCCGGGTGGACGACGGTGGTCACGAGGCAGGTCCTGTCTGGGGGGTCGCGGAGGGGCGGTCACGGAGGGAGGGCACGGGGCGGTCACGGATCGGGGCACGCGAGGAGGCGCGGCCACGACGACGAGGCCGGCTCGCGGCTCGAATCGATGCGACCGAGCCGTCGCGCACGACCACCACGGGATCGCAGGGGGTGGGAGGAGGGAGGGGAACGGCGTCGCTGCACGACACCCGTCGGTTCTCAGCCTAACCCTGCCCTGGACCTGCGCGACAGCCCTTCCGCCTCGGCGGCTCGCGCCGTGACGTGTCGGCGCGTCGGCCCGGTCTAGGCTCGACCTGGCCTCGGACGCGATCGTCCCGTCCGAGCACCCGAGGAGGAACGTCCATGGTCGACGCGCGCATCGTCCAGACCACGAAGGCACTGCACGCCGCCGTCGTCGAGCTCGCCTCGACCCGGCCCGTGTCGAGCATCTCGGTCGCCGACGTCACCCGGGCCGCGGGGATCAACCGCGCCACGTTCTACAGCCACGCGACCTCGCCCGGCAGCCTGCTCACCGCGGTGCTCACCCCCGAGCTCGACGCGATCCGCGACGAGGACCACGCGCTGCGGCTCGACGGCCGGGCCGACGGCCCCGACGCGACGCGGCGCGCGATGGAGAAGGTCGTCGACCACGTCGTGCGGTACCGCGAGATCTACCGTCTCGCCCTGCCCGACCCGCTCGACGCGTCGATCCACCAGGCGCTGGCCCGCCACTTCGAGGAGTCGAGCGTGCAGCACCTCGCCGGCCTGCCCGCCGGCAGCCTCCCCGAGGGGCTCGCGGTGCACATCGCCGCCGGTCACCTGGCACACGGGCTCGTGGGAGCCGTCGAAGCCTGGCTCGGCGGCAAGCGGACGAGCCGACGCGCCCTGCTCGACACCATGAACCTCATGCTGCCCACCTGGTGGGGTTGACCCGCGGCGCTCCCCGTGCCGACGGGTCGGCGCGACGCCCGGCCGCCTAGGAGGCGCGCAGCAGTCCCGGCCCCACGCGCAGCACCCCGTCCGTGAGCGGTTCGCATCGGACTCCCCCGCGGCCCCGGAGCGCGCGGAAGGCCCCCGCACCGAACACCACGTCCATCCACGCGCACGGGTTCGCCGCCCGGTTCGCCCGGAAGGCCACGGGTCCGTCGCCCGTGTCGAGGTCGAACTCGCGACCCACGAGCGCGTCGACGTCGATGCCGCGCACGACCACGTTGCGACGCGTCAGGGCGGCGTCGAGCACCGTGCCCTCGGGCAGACCGAGCTCGCGGGCCAGGTGCCCGAGCTGCTCGGCAGCGAACAGGGTGACCGAGGCACCGCGGTGCGCCGGGGCGTTGAAGTAGCGGTCGCCCACGATGCCGAGGTGGGCGCGCACGGTGACGGCGTCGTGCGACTCGGGGCCCGTGGTCGGGGCCGGGGCCGGGCCGTCGGCGGGGCGGCCGACGTAGCGGGACCGGGGCGAGGCGAGCAGCGACTCGACGGTGACCGGCGTCGCGGACGCGGCCCGCGCCTCCTGCGCTCGTCGGTCGGTGTCCACGGACGCACGATACCGCCCGCCGACGACGACGGCCGGGCACCCCGTGCGGGGTGCCCGGCCGGTGCCGGTGCTGCCCGAGGGCAGCGGGGGGTGCTACTTGGTGAGCGGCTCGAGCGTCGTGTCGTTGGCGTACGCCTCGGCGGCGTTGTCCTTGGTCACGATCTGCGGGGGCAGCAGGTAGGCCGGGACGACCTTGCTGCCGTTGTCGTACGACTCGTCGTCGTTCGTCTCGGCCTTGTCGCCCTTGCTGAGCGAGCTGACCATCGCGACGGCCTGCTTCACGAGGTTGCGGGTGTCCTTGTTGATGGTCGAGTACTGCTCGCCGGCCATGATCGACTTGACCGACTCGACCTCGGAGTCCTGACCGGTGACGGTCGGGATGTCCTTGCCGGCCTGCTTCACCGAGGTGATGATGGCGCGGGCCAGGGTGTCGTTCGGGCTCAGGACGCCGTCGAGCTCCTTGTCACCGTAGGTGCTGGTGAGCAGCGAGTCCATGCGACGCTGGGCGTTCTCGGGCTTCCAGCCGTCGGTCGCCGTCTGCTTGATGTCGGTCTGGCCCGAGGCGACGACGAGGGTGCCGTCGTCGATCTTCGGCTGCAGGACGCTCATCGCGCCGTCGAAGAAGACCTTCGAGTTGGCGTCGTCCGACGAGCCGGAGAACAGCTCGACGTTGTAGGGGCCGTCGGCCTTCTTCGCGGCCATGCCGTCGAGCAGGGCCTGGCCCTGGAGCTCGCCGACCTTGAAGTTGTCGTACGCGACGTAGTAGTCGACGTCCTCGGTGTTGAGGATCAGGCGGTCGTAGGCGATGACCACGGCGCCGGCGTCGTGGGCGGCCTTGACCTGGGTGCCGAGCTGGCCACCGTCGGCCGCGCCGATGATGATGACCTTCGCGCCCTTGGTGACCATGGACTGGATCTCGTCCTGCTGGTTGGCCACGGTGCCGCTGGCGGCCGCGTACTGCACGTCGGGCTTGAACCCGGCGTCGGTGAGGTCCTTGGTGAACAGGTCGCCGGCGAGGACCCAGTTCTCGCTGGTCTTGGCCGGCAGGGCCACGCCGATGGTCGAACCGGACTCGAAGCCCGAGGCCGCGTCGCCCGAACCCGCGTCGGTGCGGGCCGAGTTCGAGCAGCCGCTCAGGATCAGCGTCGTTGCTGCGGCGACCGCGAAGGTCGTCAGCGCGAGTTTGCGCATGCTGTGTCTACTTTCTCGTTGTGAGGGGTGATGCCGTGTGGTCGCCCGCGGTGCGGACTCCCGGTGGAGGCGCGCCCGGCCGTCGATGGACGGGCGCGCGGGTGGTGGGTCTAGTTGGGCGTCGTGGCCTTGGGACGCTGCACGTCCGAGATGTCGCCGTTCGGGGTGAGGGCGGGCTCGGTCGTCTCGGCGTCGCGACCGACGCCGTTCTGGGCGCCCGGGGGCAGGTCGGAGGCCGCGATGCCGTTCTTGTCGCGACGCAGGCCCCGGGTGAGGAACCCGGTGATGGACGGACGACCCTGGCTCTTGTTGTAGACGTCGACCGCGACCGCGATCAGGAGCACGAGGCCCTTGATCATCTGCACCTTGTCGGAGCCGACGCCCATGAGCTGCAGGCCGTTGTTCAGCACGGCGATGACGAAACCACCGACGATCGAGCCGGTCACCGTGCCGATGCCGCCGGCGACGGCGGCGCCACCGATGAAGACCGAGGCGATGGCGTCGAGCTCCCAGTTGAGGCCGTCCTGCGGGCCGGAGGCACCGGCACGGGCGACGTAGATCATGCCGGCCAGGGCGGCGAGCACGGACATGTTCATCATGACGAAGAAGTTGATGCGCTTCGCCTTGACGCCCGAGAGCTCGGCGGCGTGCGAGTTGCCACCCACCGCGTAGATGTGCCGACCGAAGATCGTGTTCTGCGTGACGAAGCCGTAGACCAGGACGAGCACGCCGAGGATGATGCCCGAGATCGGGAACGACGTCCCGACGCGGCCGCCGGCGAAGAGCGTCGCGGCGTAGGCGATGATCGCGACCAGCACGACCAGCTTGACGGCGCTGACCCAGAGGGGAGCCCGCTCGGAGCCCATCTTCTGCTGGATGCGACGCAGGCGGAACTCGTTGTAGACCACGGCGACGATGATGACGAGGCCGAGCAGCAGGGTCGCGTTGTTGTAGCCGGTGTTCGGACCGAACTCGGGGAGGTAACCCGCGCCGATGACCGTGAAGCCCTCGGGGACCGGGATGGTGTCGGCGTTGCCGACGAACTGGTTGGCACCGCGGAAGAGCAGCATGCCGGCCAGCGTCACGATGAAGGCGGGGACGCCGACGTAGGCGACCCAGAAGCCCTGCCAGGCACCGATGACCACGCCGACCACGAGGCCGAGCAGGATCGCGGCACCCCACGGAAGACCCCAGCTGTCCATCGCCTTGGCGACGACGATGCCGCTGAAGGCGGCGACCGAACCGACCGAGAGGTCGATGTGACCGGCCACGATGACCATCACCATGCCGATGGCGAGGATCAGGATGTACGAGTACTGGCTGACCAGGGCGATGAGGTTCGTGGGCTGCAGGGTGAGCCCGTCGGTCAGCACCTGGAAGATCAGGATGGCCACGACGAGCGTCGCGATCATGCCGAACTGGCGCGCGTTCGACGTGTTGCCGCCGAACACCTTCTTCAGGTCTTTGATGCCACTCATGCGGCTTGCTCCTTCTTCTTCGAGGTCATGGTTCGCATGAGCGTCTCGGCGTCGGCCTCGGAGGCCTCGATCTCGTTCGTGACGGAACCCTCGAAGATCGTGTAGATGCGATCGGAGAGCCCCAGCAACTCGGGCAGTTCGGACGAGATGACGATCACGCCTTTGCCCTGGGCCGCGAGCTGGTTGATGATGTTGTAGATCTCGAACTTGGCGCCCACGTCGATGCCTCGCGTGGGCTCGTCGAGGATGAGCAGGTCGGGGTCGGTGAACATCCACTTCGCCAGGACGACCTTCTGCTGGTTGCCGCCGGACAGCTTGGCGACCCCTTCGTCGACCGTGGGGGTCTTGACGCGCAGGCTCTTCCGGTAGTCCTCGGCGATCGAGTGCTCTTCGTAGGTGTTGACCACGGAGGCCTTCGAGATCTTGGTGAGCTTGGCCGCGACCGTCGAGCGCTTGATGTCGTCGAGCAGGTTGAGCCCCAGCACCTTCCGGTCTTCGGAGACGTAGGCCAGGCCGTTGTCGATCGCGTCCGAGACGTTCTTGATCTCGATCTTCCGGCCGTCCTTGACGATCTCGCCCGAGACGAACTGACCGTACGAGCGACCGAAGATGCTCATCGCGAGTTCGGTGCGACCGGCGCCCATCAGGCCGGCCAGGCCGACGATCTCGCCCTTGCGCACGGTGATGGACGAGCCCTTGCAGACGAAGCGTTCGGCCGTCTGCGGGTGGCGCACCCACCAGTCCTTGACCTCGAAGAAGACCTCGCCGATCTTCGGGGTGCGATCGGGGAAACGGCTGGCCAGGTTGCGGCCGACCATGCCGCGGATGATGCGGTCCTCGTTGACGCCGTCCTCTTTCACGTCGAGCGTCTCGATGGTCTTGCCGTCACGGATGATCGTGATGGAGTCGGCGATGGCCTCGATCTCGTTGAGCTTGTGGCTGATCATGATCGACGAGATGCCCCGACCCTTGAGGCCGCGGATGAGGTCGAGCAGGTGCTGCGAGTCGGCCTCGTTGAGGGCCGCGGTCGGCTCGTCGAGGATCAGCAGCTTGACGTTCTTGTTCAGCGCCTTGGCGATCTCGACGAGCTGCTGCTTGCCGACGCCGAGGTTCTTGATGGCGGTGTCGGGGTCGTCCTTGAGGCCGACGCGGGCGAGCAGGTCGATGGCCTTCGTCTTCGCCGCGCGCCAGTCGATGGCCCCGAAGCGGGTCGGCTCGTTGCCGAGGAAGATGTTCTCGGTGATCGAGAGCTCGGGGATCAGCGCCAGCTCCTGGTGGATGATGACGATGCCCTGCGACTCGCTCGAGCGGATGTCGCGGAAGCGCATCTCGGCACCCTGGTAGACGATGTCGCCCGTGTAGGTGCCGAACGGGTAGACACCCGAGAGGACCTTCATCAGCGTCGACTTGCCGGCGCCGTTCTCGCCGCAGATCGCGTGCACCTCACCGGCGCGGACCTGCATCGACACGTCGTCGAGCGCCTTGACGCCCGGGAACTCCTTCGTGATGGAGCGCATCTCGAGGATGACGGGAGAGTCAACGCCCATGCGGGGCACCCCCGGGGATGTGGCTGCTCGCGAGCTGTTCGCTCTGCGTCACGGCACTGGGCACGTCGTCCTCGACCTTCGACCTCGTCGTCGTCCGCCGGTGATGTGCACCGACGGGCATCCTGTGATTCGTCGCCGCCGTGCCGGGCCGTCCGTCGAGCCTGGCGAAGGGGCCGGACCCGCCGAATGTGACCGTTCACACTGCGACTGGAGCAAAGCTAATCCCGAGAGGGTGTGCTGTCAAATGCCGATGCCGATCCGTTATCGAACGCGGGCCGACCGACGCGCGCCGCGCCTCCTGACGGCTCGTCCCGCCGTGCGGTGACGGGCCGTCAGAGGAACCAGGGGCGCGAGGTCGACCCGCGCACCACCAGTTCCGGAGGGATCAAGGTGCGATCAACGACCGTGCCGCCCTCGAGCTCGGCCACGACGAGTTCGACGGCTCGTCGGCCGATCAGGGCGAAGTCCTGACGCACGGTCGTGAGCGGCGGCCACAGGTGCGGTGCGGTCGGCGAGTCGTCGAAGCCGACGACGCTGACCTCGCGGGGTACGTCGACGTCGGCCTCGCGGAAGGCGTGCAGCAACCCCACGGCCATCAGGTCGTTGGCCGAGAACACGGCGGTGAAGTCGCGGCGACGCAGCAGCTCCTGCCCGGCCGTGTAGCCGAAGTCGGCGGTCAGGTCGCCGAGGATGGGCGGCTCGATGGACAACTCGGCCTCGCCCATCTCGAAGAGGAAGCCCTGCATCCGCTCGTCGGCCTCGATCCAGTCCTGGGGTCCGGCGACGTGCACGATGTGCCGGTGGCCGAGGTCGATCAGGTGCCGGGTCGCGAGGCGCGCCCCTTCGAACTGGTCGACCGAGAGGCTGTGCGCCCGGGCCCGCTGCGTCGAGTCGAGCGCGACGATGGGGACGTCGAGGTCGAGCTCGTCGATCACGTCGAAGAACTTGCGTTGCGGGGCGATGACGATGATCGCCTCGACCGCCTGGTTGGTGAGCAACTGCAGGCTCGCCCGGACGTCGTCCGACACCGTCGTCGTGCTCGCGATGCTCAGCCGGTAGCCGGCCGTCCGGGCCGCGACCTCGATGGCGTTGACGATCGTCTGCGGACCGAAGTGGACGTTCTGCAGGGTGAGCACGCCGATGGCCTTCGACCGGCTGGTGACCAGCGCCCGCGCGGCCTGGTTCGGTCGGTAGCCGATCTCGTCGATGACGTCGAGCACCTTCTGCCGCGTGCTCGGCCGGATGCTGGGACTGTCGTTGAGCACACGCGAGACGGTCTGGTACGAGACCCCTGCGAGAGCGGCCACGTCGCGGATGTTGGGAGCACGAACCTTGTCGATGTCAGGCTTCACCGTCGCTCCGTCGCTCTGTGACCGGGCGATGTGACCGTACACATCGTCGTCCGGAGACCATTATGCATTCCCCGGAGGTCGCCGACGTCCCGGACGGGGGTCACCGCCCCGTCGCGACGCCCGACGCCGGCACCGGCATCGCCGGAGCGGCGGCACCATCGGCGGGCAGGAGGCGCGGTCACCGTCCCCGGGGCACCGCGCGGCTGCTCAGGGCGAGCGCGAGCACCGCGACGCCCGTGCCGACGGCGAAGCAGGCGACGAAGGCGAGGGGGCTGGACGCGCCGCCGAGCACCCCGAACGCGGCGCCGGTCAAGGCCAGCGCGACGGCCGAACCGGTGGAGTCGGCGATGGTCAACGCCGAACTGTTGAACCCGCGCTCGGACTCGGTCGACAGCGCGAGGACGAGCACCGAGAAGCGCGGGTACATGAACCCCATGCCGAATCCCGCGACGGCCCAGGTGGCGATGAGGAAGGCCGGGGGCAGGTGGAACAGGGGGGTCAGCGCGGCGACCACGACGCCGAGGAGCACGAGGACGATGCCGATGCGGATGCCGTCGCGCTGGGCCACCCGGTCGCCGAGCCTGCCCTGCACCCAGCTCGCGAACGCCCAGCCGAGCGCCCCCAGGGTCAGCGTCACGCCGGAGGCCGAGGCGCTGAAGTCGTATTCGGCCGAGAGCATGTACGGGATGTAGACCTCGCTGCCGAGGAACGCCGCCCCCACGAGACCGCGCAGCAGCACCAGGGTGGGCAGCCCCGGCGCGGCGCGCAGCGTGCCCGGCGGCAACAGGGGCCGGAGCGCCACGGCGAGCACGACCACCGCCACCACGATGACGACGACGGTCAGCCAGGTCGGGAACTCGGAGACCAGGTTGAGGGCCAGCACGCCGAGGGCCGCGCCGACCGACCAGAGGATGCGACCGATGCTCCAGGGCACGCGCCGCCCACCCTCCGCCACCTCGGGCGGAGGGACGCGACGCAGGCTCGGCAGGACGGCGAAGAACGCGGGCACGGCGAGGCCGAGTGCACCGAGGAAGACCCAGTGCCAGCCCACCGTCTCGGCCACGACGCCCGCGACGAGTGGCCCGACGAGACCCGGGACGACCCAGGCCGCGGCGAACCCCGCGAAGATCGACGGGTGCAGGCCCGGCGGGTAGAGCCGGGCGACCATGACGTAGAGGCCGACGATGACCGCGCCGGAGCCGACGCCCTGCACCAGACGGCCGACCAGCAGCACGACCATGTCGGGCGCGGTGCCGACGACGAGCAGCCCGACGGCGAACAGCAGCATCGAGGCGATGACCACGACGCGCGGCCCGCTGCGGTCGGCCCAGTTGCCCGCCGCCACCATGCCGACCAGGCCGGACGCCAGGGGGGCCGCGAAGCTGAGCGAGTAGAGCGCCTCGCCGTCGAGCTCACGGCTGATGATCGGCATGATCGTCGTGACCGCGAGCGACTCGAACGCCGCGATGCCGATCAGGGCGCACATGCCGAGGGTGGCCAGCCGGTACCGACCGCTGAGCACGCCCTCGGGGCGGGTGCTCACGGCAGCGGCGTCGGTCATGTCGTCAGCCTAGGCCGAGCCACCGACGGCCACGGGTGACCGGGTCCTCGCCTAGAGACCTCTCTCGACCTCGGCACTGACCGACACGGGTCCACCCAGGACGACGACGCCCTCGGGGTGCAACGCGGCCAGGCGTCGGCTGATGCTGGCGGGCAGGGCTTCCGGCCTCGTGAGCAGCACGGGTCCCCCGAGCCGCCCCGCGGCCGGCGCTCCTGCCAGCGCATCGGGGAACGCGAACGCGTTGGCCAGGAAGACCGTGGGAGCGCCGCCGGGGAAGGCGAATTCGGCGATGCGCGCCGACGTCTCGAACCGGTCGGCGCCGGAGAGCCGTTCGACCGGCGCGATCCCCGCGAGACGGGCAGCCACCGCGGGTGAGACCGCCACGTCGCCGCCGAGGACGACGATGCGAGAGGGACGCAGCCGCGCGAGTTCGCCCTCGATCGCCGTGGGCAGGACGGACGGTGCGGTCAGCAGCATCGGCCCCTTGTCCGGCCCCGCCGCCACGGCACCACCCGACAGCGCATCGGGGAAGTTCGTGCCCGCGGCCACGTACGCCGTCCCACCCCTCGAGGGCGGGAACGTCGCCGCCGACACGGCCGCCGAGGTGGCGTACCGATCATCGCCCGAGAGGCGTGGGACCTCCCGCCCACCGACGTAGTACCTCAGCTGCGCGACCACGTCGTCGTTGACGGCGGCCTTGCCGCCGATCACCACGATCTCGCGAGGGTTCAGCTCGGCGAGGGCGTCCCGTGTGTCGTCGGGAATCCCGTACGAGACGACGGGCAGCACGGGCCCGCCCCGGTAGCCGGCGGCCGCCCCCGCCGACAGGGCGTCCGGGAAGTTCTCCCGACTGGCCACGTACACGACGGGTACCGATCCCCGCACCCTCGCCTCGCCGTCGACGGTGACGGACGGGGTGAAGGTGCTCGCCGCGATCGAGCCCGCCGTCGCGAAGGCGTTCGCCCCCGCCAGACGCCCGACAGCAGGTGCGGTGGGCCGGGTGAGGGCCGCGAGGTCGGCTGCCGAGCCCCGGAAGACGTCCTGGTTGCCGGGGAAGGGCGACGCGTCGACCTGCGACCACTGCCAGAACGTCCACGTGGCGAACGACGACGTCGGCGGCGTCACGGGCGTGTTCGTCGTCGACGACGGGTAGTACGCCACGAACAAGCGATCCTTGGGGAAAGCCCTGCTGTCGCCCGTGCAGGTGCTCCAGAAGTCCTGGTTCGTGTAGATGATCGGCTGGACGCCCTGATGCGCCACGACGGTGCCGATCCATCCTTGTATCCAGGTCACCATCTCGGCCGGTTCGAGGCCCCAGCACCGTCCGCCCTGGCGGTCGGGTGCGGTGGAGACCTCCATGTCGAGAACCGGTGGCAACGTGCCGGGCTGCCATGCGGTGGAGTTGTCCAGGAAGAACTGCCCCTGTGCGGCCCCGGACGAGTAGAAGGGCAACGCGTAGTGGTAGAACCCGGCCGTCAGCCCTGCCGCCCGCGCTCCGGCGAACTGGGCGGACCGGTAGCGGTTCGTGCTCCCGGTCGGGGCGCCGTTCGTGTACGTGCCGGGCACTCCCTCGCTGGCCTTGACGAAGGTGAACCGGGCCCCCGCCCTCGCGGCGGCCGCGAAGTCGGGGGCCGGCTGATATGAGCTCACGTCGAAGCCCTGGAGACCGGACGGCGGCGAGACCGCGAGCGCACGGGTGATGCCCTGCTCTGCGGCGGTGGAGCCCAACTCGTGGTCGGACGCGGAGTCCTGCTGCCGGAGGCTCGGTGACGAGGGCACGTCGGCCCGGGCGACGGTCGTGCCGGTCACCAGGAACGAGGCGACGATGGACGCGACCCCGACGGCGGACCAGACACGGCGGTTGGAACGGAACACACGACCCCCTGATGGACGACGGCACGACCTTCGTCGCCCCCGTCGAGATCATAGGGTGCGGCGTCGCCGATGGCGAGGCCCGGTCACGTACAGGAGGCGCGGGGGGGGGCCCCCCCCCCCCCCCCCCCCCCCGCCCCCCCGCGGGGGCGGCCCCCCCCCCCCCCCCCCCCCGCCCCCCCCCCCCCCGGGGGGGGGGGCCCCCCGCCCC